>DKDI01000039.1 GCA_002449305.1 Treponema sp. UBA6852 | reverse complement strand
TTTACTTTTTTATCATGCCTCCATAAAAGATAGATTTGTTGTATATCTATAATTATAGTAAGTTTATTTGAAATGACAACTTAAACGGCAAAAAAAGTAAAAAAATCTACATGGTAAAACTGCCGCACAGATTAAAAAGACTAACACTTTAGCGAGGCGTTCAGAATCAGAATTTTCATTTCTTTTTAGGAAGGCTTGGAATGCAGCGGTTGACGCTTCTGCAGTATTCGTCGTATTCGTGTCCGTAGAGAGCTTTCAGCCACTTTTCTTCTGTGTTTTTAATCATAACCGTCATGTAAAAATAGAACAGAACTGGCAGGATAAGCAGAATAAGATTCGCAGGAAAAAGAAGAACGCCCGTACAGATCAAAAAGAATGCGCTGTAAATTGGATTTCTTACAATGGAATATACGCCGTCAGTTGCAAGAGTGTTTTCCTTTATGTGGCTTTCGATTTTCGTCTTGAAATTCGCATACAGCCAGAGATACATTCCCAAAATAATAAGAACAACACCAAAAATCGTGAACGGAATTCTTAATGCAGGAATTCTTGCAAAGGAAAGGAATTCTTTTGTGCCGGCAAAAATTCCTGCCGCAGAAAGAACAATTTGAGGCGCAACGATAACAGGACCTACTCCTATTACCGGAAGATGCTTTTTGTTTTCTTCCACTTAGATTCTCCTCGTATAAAAAGTAAAAAAGCGTCAATTGCGTTTTACCAAATTTCTACATGGTTTTTTCAAAAAATTCAAAACTTACGGCAATTTTCTCCACAAGATTTTTCGCGGTTGCAAGACCTTCCTCCGGACGGATTCCTATTTTTCAGCCATTGAGGTGAACGCTTCGCTGCGCCGGATTTTGCGGTACTGGGACGGAGTAAATCCTGTTTCCTTTTTGAATATTTCTATGAAGTGGCTTGCCGAACTGAACGAGAAGAGCGCGCTTATCTGTGCGGATGAATTTTTGCTGTAGAGAAGCATTTTTTCCGCCGCCTCGATTTTTTTCTTCAATACATACTGCCCGACTGTGATTCCGGTCTCCCTTCTGAAAAGAGCGCAGAGATATGACTTGTTCACACCGAGCGTCTCTGCCATCCGGGAAAGCTGGATTTTTTCATTCAGGTGGTCGTAGATGTAGTCAATTGCGGCTGTTGTTCTGTGCGAAAGTCCGTGAACTTCCTTGAGCTCCTTCATGCGGCTGGTGAAATCGAAAACTGCCTCGCGGTGCAGCATGGTGATTGTGTCTTCGTTCTCCGCGGAGTCTATCTGGCGGATGTAGATGTCGCTCAGGGTGTATGCCGGTTCAGGCGGAAGGCCTCCCTCAATGCAAAACCGGGTTATCATCGCGACCGTTATCACAAGATGATATTTCAGGTTCCGCAGCGGATTTTCCGAGAGTTTTCCGAGCTTTTCGTTGCGCAGGGGAAGCATGAGCTGTTTAACAAGATTAAAGTCGCCTTTTTTTACCGCATCATAGAACGCAAGTTCCTTGTCGTATTCCAGGTGATAGATTGAATACTCGCGTCTTCTGAAAAGCTCCTCGGAAAGTGTCGGCTCGGACTTTATCCGCGCAAGCTCATCGTTCATGTTCTTTTTCATTTTTTGTGTTTTCCTTCCATCGTCCGCAAAAAAATAAGAATATTATGATATATATACAAATATTATGATATATTCGACTGAAATTCAATGATATTATTCCGTTGTCAGGCCGGTTTGCGCGGAATGCATTGTTTTCGGCGCAATTTCGGTTCTGCAAATTCAAAATCCGGCTTTTAGGAAAAACGGAGAAACTATGAATCTTTTAAAGGGAATCAATTTTGGCGGATGGCTTTCGCAGTGCTGCCACACAAAGGAACGCTACGACAGTTTTATAAACGAAGACGATGTGCGCCGTGCCGCAGGCTGGGGATTTGACCACATAAGGCTTCCGTTCGACAGCGAGGTTGTCCAGAATCCGGATGGAACTTTTATTGAGGAAGGATTTTTGAGGCTGGAGAAATTTGTCGGATGGGCGGAAACTTCCGGGCTTGATGTGATTCTTGACCTTCACAAGGCGTGCGGCTACGACTTCAACGACGCTGGAACAGAAAAGGGAAACACGCTTTTTTCAAGTCCGCATCTTCAGGAGCTTTTCGTGTCGCTTTGGAATGAAGTCTCGTCAAGATTCTGCGGAAAAAGGAACGTCGCGTTTGAGCTTCTGAATGAGGTCGTGGAGCAGGATGCGGCGGATTCTTGGAATGCCCTAATTGACCGCACGCTCAGGACAATCAGAAAGAATGCGCCAGAAACTCCGGTGATTTACGGCGGAATCCAGTGGAACAGCGCGCGCACTCTCCGCCTTTTAAAGAAGCCGGAATTCCGCAATGTGATTTTCACCTTCCATTTTTATGAGCCGCTGATTTTCACACATCAGAAAGCGCCCTGGGTTCCTGGAATGAGTCCTGACCGCGAGATAAAATATCCTGCCACGCTGTCTTATTTCCGCGAGGAGTCTGTTCCGCTCGGATACAAGGGAAAGGATGTCGCCGACACTGACGGAAATCTTCCGGGAATCGAGCTTATGCGGCAGATGATTGGGGAGGCTTGCGCGGCTGCTGAAAACGCCGGAGTTCCCGTCTACTGCGGCGAGTACGGCGTGATTGACCGCGCGCCTGTCAACGGAACTGAAGCCTGGTTTGCCGATGTTCAAAAAGTTTTCAGGGAATTCGGTGTGGGACACGCGGTCTGGACGTACAAGGAGATGGACTTCGGACTTACGGAAAGCCACTATGACGGAATCCGCGCCAGTCTCATAAAAATGATGACGGAATAGCAGTTTATATATAACGGAGGAAACATGAAAAAGACGGTTGCATTTGCCGCGGGAATTATTTTCGCCGCAGCTCCATTCTTTGCGCAGACCAGCTACAGCGATGCGGATCTTGTCTGGCAGGACGATTTTGACGGAAATTCACTCAATATGAATGACTGGAACTACGAGTACCACGAGCCGGGCTGGGTGAACAACGAGCTTCAGGAATACGTGGACTCAAAGGAGAACATCTACGTAAAGGACGGAAACCTCGTAATTCAGGCCGTGCAGAAAAAAGGACGCGGCGGAAAAACGGCGTACACATCCGGCAGAATCAACACAAGAGGCAAGCACGACTTCAAGTACGGACGCATTGAGGCGCGCATAAAATTTCCTTCCGGAAAAGGCTTTCTCCCGGCATTCTGGATGATGCCCACGGAAGAGAATCTCTACGGACAGTGGCCCAAGTGCGGCGAAATCGACATTGCGGAAGTTCTCGGCGACAGGACAGAGGAAATCTACGGAACGCTCCATTACGGCGAGCCCCACAAGGAATCTCAAGGAAAGGCATCCGCGCATGGAAAAAGCTTCTCCGATGACTGGCACATCGTGGCCTGCGAGTGGGAACCCGGCAAAATCCGCTTCTATGCCGACGGAAAAATGTACCACAAGGAGAACAGCTGGTACACAAAGCGCAAGGGGTTCGGCGAGGTGACTTATCCGGCTCCGTTCGATCAGCCTTTCTACATAATCCTGAACCTTGCGGTGGGCGGAAACTGGCCGGGAAATCCTGACCGCTCCACAAAATTCGGAAAAAACGCGCAGCTTCTCGTGGACTACGTGAAAGTTTACCAGAAAAAAAGCTACGACGAGAACGTGAAGAAGCCCGAATCAGGAATGGCAAAATTCCGCGAGGCAGGTCCGGACGGAAACTACATTCTGTCAGACAGAGATTACTGGACATTCCTTCTTGCCCAGGGCGGAAAAGGCAGCTTTGCTTACGACAGCGGAAACATCGTCATAACTTCCGAGGCGGCCGGAAGCGTTGACTATTCTGTTCAGCTTGTGCAGGCAAGTCTTCCAATGCTCAAGGGTGCAGAATACAGGCTTTCGTTCGACGCTTCAGCGGAAAAGGAGCGCACGATGATAACCGCGGTTACAGCTCCAGAAGCAGGATGGATTCGCTACTTCAAGGACACGAAGATAAACATCGGGCCGCAGAAAAAGCATTTTGAGTTCACATTCAAAATGAACGACGCGGCCGATCCTATGGGACGGCTTGAGTTCAACCTCGGAAACCAGAATTCCACCGCGGCGGTAAGAATTTCTGGCGTGCGGCTTGAGATGGTCAGCGCGCCCCAAAATTCGGCCGAAAAAAAATCAGTTCTTCCCGACGGAAATCTTGTTCACAACGGAGAATTCCAGGAGGGAGAAAAACGTCTTGCGGAATGGAATGTCTTCGGTAAAAACGGCGCGAAATTCCACGTTACAAACACGGACAACATCCGCAAGTTCCGCGCAGAAAATCCCAAGGACGCTGAAATCCGGCTTATTCAGGAAGGAATTCCGCTTGTTCCGGGAACAGAATATCTTCTGAGCTTTGACGCCTCATCAGCTTCTTTCGGAAAAATAAAGGCTGAAATTTCAGGAAAGACTTTTGAGGCTTCCCTTTCTTCCGATGAGAAGAATTTCAAGTTCGTGTTCACGGCGGAAAAGGAAAAATCATCCGTTCTTTCCTTCAGCTTTGACACAGACGGAACGGTTTTTCTTGACAACGTGCGCATTCAGGAAAACGCAATGCTCGTGAACGGAAATTTTTCCTCCGGGCTTACAGGCTACGAAATCTACCTGAACGAGTCGGCATCCGCGGATTATGCAGTTGATTCACTTTCCGAGGACAACGCGTTCTGCATGAATATTTCCGACACAGGAAATCTTGACTGGATGATTCAGCTCAAGCAGAACGGAATCACTCTTGAAAAAGGCAAAAAGTACAGAATTGAGTTTGATGCAAAGTCAACTATTGACCGCACGATAATGTACGCCCTTCAGCGCAACGGCTCCTCGGACAACAACTGGATTCCGTATTCGGGAACGCAGAAAATCGATGTCTCAAAGGAATTCAAAAGATACTCATGCGAATTCACGATGGGCGAGCCGACCGACAACTCTGTAATCCTGAGCATTTCGATGGGAGCCGTGAACGGCAAAAGAATCACCGGAAAGCACACAGTTACGGTAGACAACATCGTGCTTGAGGAAATCGGAAACTAGAATCTGCGTGATATTCATTGAGGCTGCCGGAATGACCTTGCAATTATATGAGGTTGTTCCGGCTGTCTTGCAGTTTGCAGTAATATTTTCCGATTCCGCCGTAGCCTGCAATCAGCTCATCTTCGCATTCTTGCAGCTGATCAGAACGTGGCATGGCGCAAAAATCACTGCGCAGATTGTCAGCGGAATGTTCAGCGCAAAAAATCCGCTTTCCAGAAAAAGCAGCGACGGCACAACTGAAAGCACAACAGACTTGCGCAAAGAATTTTCCTTCCAGAAAACAATCCAGCCAAAAAGATAAGCCACCGTAAGAGCGGAACTTGTGGCAAAATACGTGGTTTTTGCTCCGTCAAACCAGAATCCGCGGCACAAAACAGGAATGTTAAAAATCATGAACGCAAAACAGCCGAACCTTCCGGCCTGCTCCAAAAACTCAACCGCTTTGTTCTTGTAGAGATTTTCAAATCCGTCCCTGTGCGTCGCGGCAAAAATAAAGTTCGGAACCATGATTGCGGCGATTACCGTCAGTCCGAAAAAATTCATAAAACACATAGTTTTCCCCAAAATGATTCTAATGGCAATCACAGCGGATGCGGTAGCGCTGGGAGCCCCGGAGTTCTGCGGCGGGTTTTGTACAAAACCTGACGCAGAATGAGCGGTTAGCGAAGGGCGGACATAGCGACGGCAAATACTTGAGAAGTTTTTGCCGGACCGCCGTAATTTCTCTAATATCCGTAACGATTCTTGAATTTTGCAAGGCACACGGCAACAACCACTGCGGAAAGCACTTCATATATAATTCCGCTAAGCCAGATTCCGTTGATTCCCCACAGAACCGGCAGAACCAGGACACACGCAACCTGAAAAACCATCGTCCGCATAAAGGAAATCAGCGCGGAAACAAAACCGTTGTTCAGAGCGGTAAAAAACGACGAGCCGAACATATTGAATCCGGTCAGCAAAAACGAGAACGAATACAAATGGAACGCGCGTCTTGTAAGCGCAAAAAGTTCCGCATCGTAGCCGGTAAAAAGCTTTGCGAACGGAAACGAAAGCATTTCCGCGGCAGCAAAAAGAACCAGACCAAAAACACCCATCGCGATAAGATTCTTTACAAAAAGATTGTGAAGTTCCGCCCGGTTTTCCGCTCCGTAGTTGTAGCTTACAATCGGAGAAGTTCCGATTCCCCAGCCAAGAAAAACCGCCGCAAAAATAAATCCCACGTACATAAGGCACCCGTAGGCCGCAATTCCGTTCTCGCCTGCAAGCCGGATTAGCTGAAAATTATACAGAATACTTACAACCGACATTGCGATATTTGAAAGCAGTTCCGAAGAGCCGTTTGTAAAAGTCTTGAACAGAATCACACCGTTCCATTTTGCCTTTCCAAGATGCAAAAGAGACTTGTTCGGACTTAAAAAATAAATAAGCGGAACAAAACCTCCAACAACCTGGCTCATACAGGTTGCCAATGCCGCGCCCACAAGCCCCCATTTAAAAACCGCAACAAACAGCGCGTCCAAAACCATGTTCGTAACTCCGGCGCCAACCGTAAGCGCAAAGCCCATCGTCGGACGTTCAGCCGCAATCAGAAAAGTCTGGAACGAAGTCTGAAGCATAAAAAGAGTGAGAGTTCCACACAAAATTCTTCCATATATAACCGCATTTTCAAGAAGCTCGCCGTCCGCACCAAGTGCAACCGCAATCCTGCGCATAAAAATCATTGCAACAGCGGAAATCACAACACCAAGCCCAATCAGAAAATAGACCAGAAGCGAAAAAGTCTCGTTCGCGCGCTTCCTGTCATTCTCTCCCAAAAAACGCGCCACCAAAGCCGTTCCGCCCGTTCCAAGCATAAAACCGACCGACGAAAGCATCATAACCACCGGCATAATAAGATTCAGCCCGGCAAAAGCTGTCTTTCCCACAAAGTTAGAAACAAAAAGCCCGTCAACAACGCCATAAATCGACGTAAAAACCATCATTCCAATCGACGGCAGCGTAAAACGAATCAGCCTGCCGAACGTAAAGTGATCCGAAAGTTTAATATCCATAAAAATTCCTCAAAAAAACAAAGCAAAACAAAAAACTGGGCGCATACGGCTCGCAAAGCTCGCCGTACCGGGCTGCTCCGGGTTCCGGCCTTCGCCTCCAGCCGCCGCCTTCGGCGCCGTCCGCTTTGCGCCCTCCGTATCCCTTGCGCATTTCTGCAAAATACAGTTAAAAAAACTCTTCCAAAATTAAGCAGATTGCCCGGTCAAGCCGGGCAATGACATTGGGGTGCTGTGTCATTTTCGGGCTTGACCCGAAAATGACATTTCGTCCGAAATCGGACAATTAAAAAACGTACATTTTTATAGAAAAAATGTCAATCGGAATTCCGGCAATAACAGAAATGCAAACAACAGTGTAAACAATAATGTAAAACTTATAAAAAATCAGAGAAAAATCATTGAGGCAATACGGCAGAATCCGTTTATTACACACCCCTCAAATCAGCTCCCTTTTCTTGAACTGACTTTCAAGGTCGTTTCTGTATTTTTCTGTCAGAAAGAGAAGCTGTTCCTTTTCTTCCGGTGACCAGCTGTCAAAAACTGAATCTTCGGCGGAAATTATCGGCTCAACTGACTTTTCGGCAAGCGCAAGCCCTTCTTCTGTTAGAGATACAATCACGTTGCGGCCGTCTCCGGCAGTCCTCTTTACAAGTCCGAGCTGCTCAAGCTTTGAAAGCGCGGAATTTATTGTTTTCCGGCTTATTCCGTAAAGACGCGAAAATTCGCTCTGGTTGCACGGCCCGCCCATGTCATAAAGACAGTAAAAAATCCAGGAAACGCAGTCTGAAAGAGAGGATTTTGCGTTCACCTTATGGTAAAGCTCGTCAATCTGGTTTGTAAGATATGCAAAACGCCGCGACGCTTCGTGTGAAGGATTTTGATTTTCCGCCATTTTTCCGTTTTCCCGCAGCAAGTTTCTACTTTACCCAGTAAACGTAATTTTCTTTGCGGGGAGCGGCTTCTGCTTCTCCGCCTTCTGCCGCGTAGCCAAGCGCAATGTGCCCGATTCCTTCAAAATCGCCTTTTATTCCAAGGTCTGAAAGAATTTTTTTGCCGAAATCGCTTTCAAATTCCTGTTTTGCGCGGTGAATCCAGATTGAGCCGAGCCCCAGGCTTTTCGCGGCGTTCATCAGGTTTCCCATAACAAGCGAGCCGTCGTAAATGTAGTTCGGCGAAACGCTTTTATCGGCAAGAACAATCAGAATCACAGGCGCGCCGTAAAACGGGTCAAAGCCTTTGTTCCATCCGCCGATTTTTCGGTTTTCCTCGCTGATTTTGTCGCGAAGTTCCTTGTTCGTAACCGCAATGATTATCGGCGACTGAAGATTTCTGCCGGTCGGCGCAAAAGTTCCAGCCCGGATTACGGCGTTCAAATCTTCCTCCGGAATCATATCCGGCTTGAATTTGCGGCAGCTTCTGCGCGTTTCAAGAATTTTTAAAGTTTCGTTCATATTTATTTCTTCCATAGTCAAATGATTTTTTAAATTTCATGCTAAAAGGCAGAAAAGTCAAGCGGCAAGCGGTAAAATAAAAATCAATAAAAAAGATGTCAATGTTGGTTGACGCTAACTTTTTGACGTGATATTGTCTTTGTGTTATCACTGATAACCAAACCGAATAAAAACTATGGCAAAAGACAAATCTGAAACACACGAGAATATTTTAAAAGCCGCGCGCTCTGAATTTTTTAAAAACGGCTTTGAAAACGCTTCAATCCGCGATATTGCAAGTCGGGCGGGCGTTACTTCGGCTGCACTTTACCGGCATTGCGCGGACAAGGAAGATTTGTTCTCTCAGCTGGTCGAGCCTTCTCTTAAAGAATTCAGACAATGGCGCAAAAATCACATTGCAACAAAATATGCGCAGATTGAAGAAAACGTTTCCGTTGCAGAACTGATGCAAAACAACGACATCGACATGATCCGCGAGATTATTTATCCGCGCCGCGAGGATTTCTCTCTGATTCTTACAAAGTCAAAAGGCACGCGCTACGAAAATTTTCTGCACGACATGGTGAACGAGGACCAAAAGGAAATGCTGAAAGTCCTGGATTTTTTAAAGTCTCGCGGAAACAATGTGGTGGAGGTGAGCGAAAAGGAAATGCACACGATTCTGAGCGCGGCGTACACTGCAATGCTTGAGCCTGTCATCCACGGCTACACGCAGTCGGAAACCGAGCACTGCCTTTCGGTGGTGGAGGAATTTTTCATGCCCGGCTGGCAGAAACTTATGGGATTTTAGAAAGAGGCTTTCGGGCCTCTTTTTTTATGCGGTTATCAAATTTGAATTTTGGTAACTAAAGGCAATTAAACAAAAAACAATTTTAAGAGGTTTTATATGGAAAAAAAGAAAAGTTCGGTTGGCGAGCTGATGAAGTTTGCGGGAAATCACAGGTTTTTCGTGTATGCTTCCTGGGTTCTTTCGGGTGTGAGCGCGGTTTTGGGAATGCTGCCGTTCTATTTTGTTTGGAATCTGATTCGCGAGGTTCTGGCGGTTCGCCCGGATTTTGCTTCGGCGGCACCTTCGCTCAAGTTTTATGGCTGGGCGGCGGTTGTTTCTGCGGTGGCGGCTCTTCTGGTTTATGTGGGCGGCTTGATGTGCTCGCACAAGGCGGCATTCAGGATTCAGTCAAATCTTAGAAGTTCTCTGATGAGGCACATTATGACGCTTCCGCTCGGGCTGATTGAAAAGGAAGGCAGCGGAAAAATAAGGCGCGTTGTGAACGATTCTTCGGAGGCGACCGAAACTTTTATCGCGCATTCGCTTCCTGACAAGGTTGTGTCTTACGTTACGCCGGTCTGCCTTGTGGCGATGATGCTTTTTTTCGACTGGAAAATCGGGCTTTTGTGCCTTGTGCCGGCGGTTCTTGCGTTTTTGGCGATGGGCGGAATGATGGGGAAGAAGCTTCAGCAGGACATGGCGAAATATCAGGATTCGCTTGAGACGATGTCGAACGAGGCGGTTGAATATGTGCGCGGAATTCCTATTGTAAAGACTTTCGGGCAGTCGGTGTTTTCGTTCAACCGCTTCAAGGCGGCGATTGACGGCTATGAAAAATGGACTGTCGCCTACACAAAAAGCATGATGCGCCCGATGGTTCTGTTCACGCTTGCAACGAATTCTGTTTTCGCTTTTTTGATTGCGGCATCTTACATTTTAGGCGGAAAGGGCGTTTCCGACACGCTGATTTTGAATCTTCTCTTCTATATAATTCTTACTCCGATTCTGACGACGACGCTGATGAAAATCGCTTATTCGGGCGAGGCTTCGATGGCTGTGACGGACGCTCTGAAACGCATGGACGAGATTTTTGCGTTCAAGCCGCTTGCTCAAACGTCTTCTCCAAAATTGCCTTTGGATTCTTCAGTTGAATTTGACGGTGTGAGCTTTTCTTACGGCGGCTCGGAGAAAAAGGCGTTGGACGGCGTTTCGCTTAAAATCACTTCGGGCGAGCACGTTGCGTTTGTGGGTCCCAGCGGTGGCGGAAAAACGACTTTGGCTTCGCTTGTGGCGCGATTCTGGGATGCAACGGAAGGTTCGGTGAAAATCGGCGGTGTTGACGTGCGCGACATTTCTTCCAAGGAGCTGATGAACGAGGTTTCCTACGTTTTTCAGGATTCAAAGCTCTTGAAAATGTCGGTTCTGGAAAACGTTCGGCTCGGAAATCCAGCGGCTTCGCGCGAGGAAGTTCTGGCGGCTCTTGAAAAGGCGCAGTGCGCGGACATCATCGAAAAACTTGCGGACGGAATTGACACGGTGATTGGCTCGAAGGGCGTTTATCTTTCGGGTGGCGAGGCACAGCGGATTTCGATTGCGCGCGCGTTCCTTAAAAACTCAAAGATTCTGATTCTAGACGAGGCGACTGCGTTCGCAGACCCGGACAACGAGGAAAAAGTTCAGGCGGCGTTCGCAAACCTTTCCAAGGACAAGACTGTGATTATGATTGCGCACCGGCTTTCGACCGTAACAAATGCGGACAGGATTTTTGTCTTGAGCGGCGGAAAAATCGCGGAAGAGGGAAAGCACGATGAGCTTGTCTCTGGCAGCGGAATCTACGCGAAAATGTGGGCGGAATACAACAAGGCTGCGGAATGGAAAGTGTGTGCAGGAGGCGACAAATGGCTTTAAACGAAAAACTTAAACATAAATACGCGCTTTCGGATTATGGCGTGCGGGGAATGGTTCGGGCGTTTCTGGCGGTTACGCTTGCGAATCTTGTTCTTATGCTGCCGGTGGGGCTTTTGTACGCGCTCGTGCGGAACTTGCTTTCAGGCTCGCTTTCGGCCTCTGCCCTGCCGTTTTTTGCGTGCGGAATTGCTTTTGTCTGCGCTCTGATTGTCCTGACGACGGTTTTTCAGTACCGCTCGACATTTCTCACAACTTACGTGGAAAGCGGAATCAGGCGGCGCACTCTGGCGGAAAAGCTCCGCAAGTTGCCTCTCTCGTTCTTCGGAAAAAAGGATTTGGCGGACTTGACTAGTACGATTATGGGCGACTGCGCGGTTTTGGAGACGGCTTCCTCGCACTGGATTCCTGAGCTTATTGGCTCGCTTATTTCCACGACGCTTGTCGTGCTAAGCCTTTTCTTTTTCAACTGGAAGATGACGCTCGCCGCAGTCTGGGTAATGCCGGTTGCGTTTGTGATTGTTGTCTCGTCAAAAAAAGTGATGGCAAAAATCAACCAGAAAGGAATGAAATACAAGCTTGCGTGCGCAGACGGAATTCAGGAAGGTCTTGAAACCTTGCGCGACCTAAAGTCCTACAACGCGGCGGAAAACTATCTTGAAGGCTTTGACAAAAAAGTGCGCGACATTGAAAAGCATTCGGTTGTGGCGGAATTTTCCAATGCGGCGTTCGTTGTTTCGGCGCAGATGGTCTTGAAGCTCGGAATCGGAACTGTTGCCGTAACGGGCGCGTTTCTTCTTGCCTCGGGCGAAATCGACATTCTAACGTTTTTCATGTATCTGCTTGTGGTTTCCAGGATGTACGACCCGCTTCAGGTTTCGCTTCAGAATCTTGCGGCGATTATCAGCTGCGACGTTCGGTGCGAGCGGATGGACGAGATTCTAAGCCACAGCGAGCAGAGCGGAAAAACAAAGCTTTCAAACAAGGGCTATGACATCGTTTTTGAGAACGCGGGATTTTCGTACAACGGCGGAAAAGAAATCCTTAAAGACGTTTCGTTCACGGCAAAGCAGGGCGAAGTGACGGCGCTTATCGGACCGAGCGGAAGCGGAAAGACAACTGTTAGCCGGCTTGCCGCGCGCTTCTGGGACTTGAACCGTGGAAAAATCAGCGTTGGCGGAATGGACATCTCAAAAACCGACCCGGAAACGCTTCTTGGAATGTACTCGATTGTCTTTCAGGACGTAACGCTCTTCAACAACACGGTAATGGAGAACATCAGAATCGGGCGGAAGGACGCTAGCGATGACGAGGTGATTGCGGCCGCCCATCTTGCGCGCTGCGACGACTTTGTGGAAAAGCTCCCCGAAAAATGGAACACGGTAATCGGCGAGAACGGCTCGGAGCTTTCCGGCGGCGAGAGGCAGCGTCTTTCGATCGCGCGCGCGTTCCTGAAAAACGCCCCGATAATTTTGCTTGACGAGGCGACCGCGAGCCTTGACGTTGACAACGAGACTCTGGTGCAGGAATCTCTTTCCCGGCTGATAAAGAACAAGACCGTCTTGATCATCGCCCACAGAATGAGAACCGTTGCCAGCGCGGACAAGATTGTAGTGCTTAAAAACGGCGTTGTGGCTGAGCAGGGAAGCCCTTCGGAGCTCCTCGAAAAAGGCGGAGTCTACAGCAAAATGATTTCCACCCAGCTAAAGGCAAGCGAATGGAAGTATGAGTAGGGGAAGAGATTCCCGTGTCGGTGCACGGGAATGACAGCGGACGGACTGCAGAAATGACATAGGAGTGTAATGTGTTGTGTCATTATCGGGCTTGACCCGATAATCTCATGCGAAGATTCCCGTGTCTGCGTCCGCCTTACGGCGTACTTGCACGAGAATGACAAAAGTGTAATAACAAAGCGGAGCTTTTGCGCTCCGCTTTGCTGTCAGTTTTTTACATTTTTAAAAGCTATTCGCCTTTTGCGGTCTTGTTTCTTCCGCTTACAGTCGCGTTCGCCTTTGCAATTTCAGCCTCGCACTTTGAGGCAAAGTCCTTGTAGTCTGAAAGAGGGGCAACCGCGCTAAGATACGGCACGAGCTTGTCGTTCAAGGCGGAAATCAGGCTCTTCTTTACCGAAGTCGCGCTTTCGCCCCTGTTCACGCTTGCATGGGTGTAGTCGTCGTTCGCCTTGTTGAAGCTGTTCTGAGCTGCCCGCAGTTCCGAAACAAGCTCGCCAACTCCGTCCAAAGCCGCAACGTCAGCCTTGAGAGATTCCGCTCCGAAGTCCTCAAGCATGCTTTCAATCAAAGAAGACTCCTCGGCAAAGTTTTTCTGCGTAATCTGCCTTCCGTATTTGCCGAAGACCGCAAGAAGATTCTGCGCCGCCGACTTTTTAGCCGCGACAGGAATCGCAGCGTAGCCTGTAAGAGCGTCGCCCAAGTTCCGGATAATCTCGTCGCGCGCAATGTCCGCCTCGTCAAGCATGCTTGAGACGCGCTCGCTTTTAATCGCCGTTGTGATGTCCGCAGAAAGCTTTTCAGCTTCCGCCATAATAAGCGAAAGGTTTGCGTCCTTAGAAACGGCATTTTCCGCGGCACAAGAGTCCTTGTACAGACGCACAAGAACGTCAGAAAGCGTGTCCAATTCGGCTACACGCATATTAGAATTGATTTTTTTCATTTTGACTCCTTTAGAATATGAAAAAAATGGCTAAGAATTCGATTGGTCATTTTGAAAAGAAGCCAAAATGTACAATCCCGATAGTTTCCTCCGTTTCCTTATTGAATTGGAATTAAACTCTGTACATAAAAGATACAAGGAAAATGCCTGGACCGGCAACAAGCAGGCAGCCATTTTCCCAAAATTTTATAAGCCGAAAACAGCTTGGGCAGCGAATAAAAATTTTCGAACGGGCAGAAATTGCATTGGGCAAGGCATAAAGTTTTTCGAATGAGTAGAAATTGTGTCGGGAAGGTCGTTAAAGTTTCCGAACGAGCTGAAATTGCGCTGGGCAAGTCGTTAAAGTTTTCGAATGACTAAAAATTGCGTTGGGAAACGTGTAAAAGTTTTTGAATGAGATGAAATCGTGTTGGGAAGGTCGTTAAAGTTTTTGTGTCTGTAGAAATCCAAAAATTCCACCTGAAAAGTGCAAAAGTATAATATGCAAACTGGATTTTCGGTGGTAGATTTTTTATTAACACAGGCGGCAGTGTTTCCGTCTGCAAAAATCTAGCGGAGGTTTTTATGAAAAAGAAAATGAATGTCGGTTTTGTGGTATGCGTGGAGCTTCTTGTCATGGTTTGCTCTCTTGTTTTGTCGATTTTTCTGATAAAGGGGGACTTGTCGCTTGTTCCTATGTTCGTGGACTTGCCGTCGCTTGTGTTTCTTCTGCTTTTTTCTGTTCCGCCTATGGTGTGCAGCGGAATGTGGGGCGACTTTATGCGCGCTTTTTCAGCCGGAAAAAAGGACTTTAGCGTGGCTCTTCTCAAACGCAGTGAAAAGGCTGTCTCAATGATGCAGCGGTTTGTTCTTATCGGCGGATTTTTCAGCGTGTTTATCGCGCTTATTGTGTGCCTTTCGTTTGTTTCAGATTTTTCCATGCTGGGAAAGAATCTTGCGGTGGTCTGTATTTCGGCATTCTACACGGCGGCTCTTGAGTTCATTCTTATTCCTTTGGATGCGAATGTTCGGACTGCTCTTATTGACGCGATGAACCTTGACGAGGAATAGGGGCGGGGCGATGAAAAAAGGGGTGTTTCTTCTGTGTCTGGCTTTGTATGCGTTTTCGGTTACACTTACGATTTTTGTCCAGGCGGCGGGAATTGCAGACGAAAAGCTTAGGCTTTTATCCTCTTTTGGAAGCTTGATTTCGTTTTTTGCAGTTCTTGCGATGCTTTTTTTGATTTTCAGGCTGAAAGACAATAAAGAAAGCAAAGTGGAATCTTGTGGGCAGGGGCAGAAAAAAATTCCTTCCAAAGAAAAGTACCTTGAATTTGCGGCTAGAAACGGACTTTCCCGGCGAGAAAGTGAAATCGGCTATCTTGTTCTAGGCGGACTTTCAAATATTCAGCTTGCAGAAACTCTCTTTATTTCCCTTGCGACCGTAAAAAAGCACCTGACCCACATATACGAAAAGACCGAAACAAGCGGCAGAAAGGAATTCGCAGAAAAAGTGAAGGCATTTTGATATGGCTGGACTAAAATAAACACTCTAAAATTCCCTGTAGTTTTCTGTGTCCGTGCCAGAATCATCCGTGGATAAAAATTCAATCTGTATGTTTTCTTGTGTAAGTGAACATAAAATGTTAAAATGTCATTTATGAATACTTTTGTTGCTCTTTGCGCAGTTGGCGCAGAAAAAATTCTTGGAAATGAAATAAAACATTTGGGCTATACTCTTGCAGGAAACGCTCCGGGTCGTGTTTCGTTTTTAGGCGACAACGATGCTTTGTACCGCTCAAATTTTTGTCTTAGGACGAGCGACAGAGTTTATCTTCAGATGGCTCGTTATAAAGCTGACAACTTCGATTCTCTTTTTGAAGGCTGCTATAGAATTGACTGGCAGGATTTTTTTAGAAAGGATGTGCGTGTTGTTGTGGATAAAGTCCGTGTTTATAAAAGCCGGATTAACAGCGAGCATACAATTCAGGGAATGATTCAAAAGGCGATTTATACAAAGCTTGGAGATGTCTGGCGCATGAATTCTTTGCCGGAATCTGGAAATCAGGCGGATGTGCGTGTTTATATGGAACGGGACGAAGCTGTGATTTTGCTTGATACGAGCGGGCAGTCTTTGCATAAGCGCGGATACAGAACTGAAGGAGGCGCAGCTCCATTGCGTGAAACAACAGCAGCGGTTCTCTTGCAGGAAATGATGTGGCGCAGAAAAACTCCTTTGCATGATCCTTTTTGCGGCAGCGGAACAATTGCAATTGAAGCGGTTCTTTATGCTCACAACGTTGCTCCAGGTCTTGGAAGAAATTTTGCCTATGAAAATCTTTCTATATGTGATGCTTCCCGCGCTCTTGAAATAAAAAAAGAGGAAGCTGCAAAAATCCGCACAGATGTTGAATGCCATATTGCCGGAAGCGACATAGATCCGTTTGCAATTGACCGTGCAAAAATGAATGCGGAACACGCTTGCACAATGGCAGGAAGAGCCTTGCAGCTGATTGGAAGCGATATGCGCATTGAACGTCCTGAATTTTTTGTAAGTGATTTTGAAGCTTTGCATTCAGAATTTGAAAATGGACTTATACTTTGCAATCCTCCTTATGGCGAGCGTTTGGGCGATGAGATTCAGGCCGAAAACCTTTATAGAAAAATGGGCAGCTTGATTTCAAATTTTGAAAACTGGCAGATGGGAATTATTACAAGTCAAAAATCTTTTGAAAACTGTCTTGGAAAAAAAGCTTCCGCGGTAAAGCCTTTAAAAGCTGGAAATTTGGACACTTCTTTTTATATTTACAGGTAAAATATGGCGATTGTTGTTGAGCACGAAAAGCGCAAAAGGGAAATTCTTGAAAAGTCATTTCAGCTTTTTATAGAAGATGGATACGAAGATGTTACTTACCAGAAAATCGCAGACAAATGCGGAATTACTCGTACAACTCTTTATATATATTTTAAAAATAAGCGTGAAATTTTTTTATGGAGCATAAAGCAGCTTACAAACGATGTTGAGCAGGAACTTATTGGAATTATAAAAAACAGCCAGATTGATTCCATAGAATGCCTTAAGCAGATTTTTTTGTGCATAATCGACATTGCGGAAAGCAACCGGGCGTTTTTCCGTGTTTTAAAAATGTATCTTATGCAGCTTGAAAAAAGCGGCGTGGATATAAACGACCGTGTAACAAGGCGCGTTATCAGAATTCAGCATTTGATGAATATGGTTTTAATCCGCGGACAAAAAAAAGGTGAAATAAAAAATCTTCCCATAAAGGAAATAAACAGCTTGCTTTACTGTCTTTTGGAAACTTCAATTTTCCGGCTTGGAATTCTTAATCAGGAAAATCTTGATGAAATGCGCGGAACGGTTCAGTTTGTAATAGAGCAGTTTAGGGCGGAGAAAAAATAAAATGAATTTTATAGGTTTGATTCCACCGTTTTTAATTTGCACAATTCCTGTTTTGGCGGCATTGGCTTGCATGGTTGTTCTTATAAAAGAATTCAAGCTTAGCTTTGGATTTATTGCTGTTTTCTGCGGACTTTTTGCTGTTGTTCCGATTGTGGCAATTCAGTTTTTTTTGGAAGTTTTCAGGCTGGTTAACGTGCATTCTCTTTTTTCCGTTTTGATAAAAAGCATTCTTGTAAACGGCGTTGTTGAAGAAACTATAAAAATGGCGGTGTTTTTTCTTTTTCCGTCAAAAAAAATGTCGATGAAAGTTTTTTTTGCCTGCGCCGTTTTGAGCGGACTTTCGCTTGGCTGCTTTGAAACTTTGATTTATATTGCATCTGGAATTAAAAATCTTGAACTTAGACTTTTGACTGCGGTTGTTATTCATTCTTGTTGCGCAGGACTTTCGGGGCTTTTTGTTTTCAATCTAAAGAATAGAAGCTTTAAAATTTATCCGTTTGTTCTGGCGGTTTTGCTGCACGGAATCTACAATTATTTTGCGGGATTTAAAATGGACAGCATGTTCTTTTGGTTTTCACTTGTTGTAGTTTTGATTGCTGTTGTTGAATGCCGGATTCGTTACAGAGCAATGAATCCGGAAGGACTGATTCTTTTTCAGTAGAATTAAGAGCAGTCTTTGCAAATTCCCCAGATATTGGTTTGAATTTTTTCTGCTTTAAATCCGTCTTGTAAAAATTGCGATGGAAGCTCGACTGGTTTAAAAATATCAAAAATTTTTCCGCATTTTACACATTTAAAATGCAGATGATTTGAAGTGTCCGCATCGTATCTAAGCTCGCCATCTTCAATTGTAATTGTCTGCACAAGTCCGCATTCAGAAAACTGCTTAAGCGTATTGTAGACAGTTGTGCGCGATAAAGTTGGCATTTGCGGAGAAAGTGCAGTGTAAATTGTGTCAACGGTCGGGTGAACTGGATGTTCCGCAAGAAATTTATAAATTGCCATTCTTTGAATTGAAGGGCGGATATTTTTTTCTTCTAGTTTTGCTGCGATTTGTTCGTGGTTCATTTTTTCTCTTGAAACTTTTTGGAATTTAAAAACACCATGCAATGAAAATGTTTTCAAAGCACAGTGTTTTTTTAATTTACTTGCTGAAATAACGCTGCATTATTCCTTTGAATCCTGCTCCGTGGCGCGCTTCATCTTTTGCCATTTCATGCACAGTATCGTGAATTGCATCGTAGCCAAGTTCTTTTGCGCGTTTTGCAAGCTGAAGTTTTCCTTCGCAAGCTCCTGCTTCCGCGTCTGCTCTCATCTGAACATTTTTCTTTGTTGAATCAGTAAGAACTTCCCCAAGGAGTTCTGCGAATTTTGCTGCGTGTTCGGCTTCTTCAAAAGCATAGCGTTTGTATGCCTCTGCAATTTCCGGGTAGCCTTCGCGATCTGCCTGACGGGACATCGCAAGGTACATTCCAACTTCCGAGCATTCACCGGCGAAATTTTCACGAAGTCCTTTTACAACTTCTTCATCCAAGCCTTTTGCAGAACCAACCTGATGTTCGCATGCAAATCCTTTTGTTTCAACCATTTCATTGAAAGCATTTTTTGCATGGCAAACTGGACACTCTTCTGGCGCATTGTCTCCTGTGTGAACATATCCGCATACTTTGCAAACCCATTTTTTCATAATAACCTCCTAAGTTCCTTACACTTGATTATTTATAAATTTGTATTTATTACAATAATGATATTATTATAATAAATTTATTTTGTCAACAAAAATTTGACAAATTTAAATTCCGGGCTTAAAATAAAAAATGTCGGAAAACTCTTGTTGTTTTTCATAGATAGACTCTCCTCAAAAAACCGGTTTGTCGTTGGCAGACCGGTTTTTTTATACGCTCTGTCGTAAAATATTGTAAGCCTTGCTGATTCATTATATAATACGCTGATATGCCTGAAAGCGAAAATCCTTTAATTGTTCAGTCTGACAGAACTCTTTTGCTTGATGTCCATGCGCCTCTTGCCGAAGAATGCAGGGCGGCCTTGATTCCTTTTGCGGAACTTGTGCGCTCTCCTGAACATTTGCATACATATCAAATTTCATCTCTTTCATTGTGGAATGCTGAAAGCGCAGGGTTTACAGGCGAGCAGGCAGTTGAAACTTTAAAAAAATTTTCCCGTTATGAAATTCCGCAGAGCGTTGTTGTTTGGATTGAAGAAACTTCCGGGCGTTTTGGAAAACTCAGGCTGGTTCAAGGTCCTTCCGTTGAAAATTCTGACGGAATAAAGGAAGAATATCTTTATCTTGTTTCAAATTCTCCGCATGTTTTTAAGCAGATTGAAGCTAATGCCTTTGCCAGAAAATTTCTTGTTCCGTGTGAATGCGCAAAAGAATTTTCTGCAGGACTTTCAGAAAAAGAGAAGAATTTTTGCTTTAAACTTTTGCTTACAGACCGCGGAATTGTTAAGCAGAATCTTTTAAAGATTGGCTGGCCTGTAAAAGATGATGTTCCGCTGCAAGATGGTTCGCCTCTTGAAATAAATCTGCGGAAAACAACTTTGAGCGGACGGCCTTTTTCAATCCGTGAATATCAAAAAGCTGCGGCAAATGCGCTTGTTGGGAATAAAGGACCGGGAACAGGATTCGGCACTATTGTGCTTCCTTGCGGTGCAGGAAAAACAATTGTCGGCATGGAAATAATGAGCCTTTTAAAGACCAATACGCTTATTATAACTACAAATATTACAGCTGTTCATCAGTGGATAGATGAGCTTATTGATAAAACTGATTTGGATGCGGGCCAGATTGCTGAATACACTGGCGAAAATAAAACTATAAAACCTGTAACGGTTGCCACTTATCAGATTCTTACTTGGCGTCCTGACAAAAATGGTCCGTATCCGCATTTTTCACTTTTCAGGCAGAACAACTGGGGGCTTGTTATTTACGATGAAGTTCACATGATTCCGGCTCCTGTTTTTAGAGTTGCGGCAGAACTTCAGGCTGTGCGGCGTGTCGGGCTGACTGCGACTCTTGTGCGTGAAGATGGTTGTGAAGGCCACGTTTTTTCTTTGGTTGGTCCTAAAAGATATGATGTTCCTTGGAAGGAGCTTGAAAAGGCAAAGTGGATTGCAAAGGCAGAATGCATTGAAGTTCGTCTTGGGCTTCCGGAAAATAAAGAAATTGAATATGCAGTTGCGGGAAACAGAGAAAAGCACAGAATTGCAAGTGAAAATCCTTTGAAGAATAAAATTGTTCAGGAACTTGTTGAAAAATTTAAGGATGACAAAATCCTTATAATCGGGCAATTTTTAACTCATCTTGAAATTATTGCCAATCTTTTAAATGTTCCAATTATTACTGGAAAAACAAAAAATTCCGAACGTGATATAATTTATGATGATTTTCGAAACGGAAAAATCCGTGTGCTTGTTGTCAGCAAGGTTGCGAATTTTGCAATTGATTTGCCGGATGCAAGCATGGCTATTCAAGTGAGCGGAACTTTCGGTTCAAGACAGGAAGAGGCTCAGCGGCTTGGAAGGATTCTTCGCCCAAAAGAAAGAACCTCAAGATTTTTTACTTTGATTACGCGTGGAACAGTTGAAGAAGATTTTGGAAGCAACCGTCAAAAATTTTTAGCCGAGCAAGGATATTCGTATAGAATTGTCCGCTACGAAAATGAAAATAGTTTTGACGAGCTTGAAGTTCCGATTCAAATTGAAGGATGTGGCCAATGAATTTAGATGCAAAAGTTCAAAAGATAATTCAATGGCGAGAAAGTTTTTGTACTTTGCCGGACAAATTTTTTTTCGAGTTAGTCAGAATTTATCTTGGCGAAGTAAAAACTCCTTATAACAAACAAAAGCTGGCGGAAGAAATCGGAGCTTTTCTGCGCAAAAAAGAAACCCGGGAATCAATTGTAAAATTTCTTGACAGCACTGATATAAAAATTCTTACGGCGATAAAATTTTTGAACGAGCCTGATGTTGAAAAACTTGAAAAATTTTTTTCGTCTTCAATTCAGCAAGGAGAATTTTACAGCGCAGTTGCAAGCCTTGAAGAACGTCTTTTGATTTTTTCTGTCCGTGGGAAAAATTCTGAAAAAAACTTAATAAAAATAAATCCGTATCTTGAAGATGATTTGAGCGGCTTGTTGAATTTGCAAAATTTGATAAGTCCAGAAAACGCAAAAAAATTTCCTGAACGTCGGCTAAAAATTTCTTCTGAACTTCTTGCAGTTTTTATCTGTTATATTTCAAGCCATCCTGATATTTGCAAAAACAACGGAGAGCTGAAAAAGAAAGCGGCTTCTGATTTGGCGGAAATTTTTCAGGAGAATTTCAACAAGGAATTTTTTGAAACACTTTTTAAAGCCCTCAAAAATCTTCATCTTGTTCAGGAAGATTCTGAAGGAAAAGGATTTTTTGTTGACTGGCAGAAACTTGAGCTTTTTTCAAATTTGACTTTTGGAAATCAATCTGCATATATTTGCGCCGCTTGTACAGGTTCGTTTTCAAGAAGCATGATTTTGTCTAGCGCGGAAATTTTTTTCAAGACGCTTTCATTTTTGAAGCAAGAAGTTTACACAAGACAGAAAATTCTTCAGATTGCTTTTTTGCTAAAAGATAAAAATTCTCGTTACTCCGAAAATTCTTTTAGCCGTTTTTCAAGAATTGTTGCGTTTGGAGCTTCTGCAGAAAATTCTTGTGTTGATTCAAATTTTTTAGATGCGATGCTTGACTGCGCGATTGAACTTGGAATTGTCGATTCAGTTTCTGAAGGTGAAAATGAATTTATTTGTGTGAATCAGATTTTTGAAGAAAAAAAATCGCAAGGTTCTTTGAGCATTGATGCAGGTTTTTCAGTTACAGTTTTGCCGGGATTTTTGCTTTCGGAGCTTGTTCCGCTTATAAAATTTCTTTGTCCAAAAAAATGCGACACAGCTGCTGTTTTTGAAATTACGCGACAGTCTGTTTTAAAAGCTTTTGATTTTGAAATGACGAGAGAGCAGATTTCCGCAATTTTAAAAAAATATTCGCATTACGAAATTCCGCAGAATCTTTTGGTTTCGCTTGATGAATGGGCAGATTCTTATGATTCGGCTGCGCTTTATAAAGGTTATGTTTTAAAAATTCGCCCTGAAAATTCTATTGTAATTGAAAAAAAACTTTCATCGTATATTATTGAAATTTTGTCGCCTGGAATTTTTTTGATGAATTTTTCATCCGATGAGCAGGCAAAAAATTGTGTTGCGCGTCTTGGGCTTGATTTTGTTGGAAATGTAAAATCCGCAAAAAAAACTGCGCCTGCTTTGGGTTTTCCGGAAATTGATTTTGATTCTAAAATTTTATCTTGTTCTTCAGAAATTTTGTCCACAGAAAATTCTATGGCTCTTGGCTCAAAAAAAGAAGTTTCTAAAATTCTTGAGGATTTTAAAAATCAACTTGAAAATATTTCAGCTTCCGCAGAGCAAAAAGAAGGGCTTGTGGATCGAATAAAACGGCGCGTGGTTTTGTCTTCGGATCAGCTTAGGCCTGAAAGTGTTAAGTTTGAACTTACCGAGGCGAGCGGAATGAATTTTACAGGAAAGCTCAGAGTTTTGGAAAGCGCACTTCAGAATGAAGATTTGGTTGAACTTGAAATGTCTACAACAAAAGAAATTTTAATAGGCGTTCCAAGAGCTGTTGTAAAAAATCAAATTCTTTTTTTAGTTTGCAAAAATCCTGAAACAAATTCAGTTGAAGAATACGAAGTTTCAATTGCTTTGATTTCAAAAGTAAAAAAAATCAGAAGTTCAGCTTCATTTTTAAATTTAATTGCAAAGGAGTCTTGAAATGGAATCGCCAAAAGTTTGTCTTACGCTGACTGAAAAAACTCTTGCAGAAGACTTGGAGCTTCTTAACAAATATAGAAGTTATGTTGACATGGCGGAGCTGCGTGTTGATTTTTTAAATCAAGATGAGCGGCTTTATGCAAGGCGGTTTCCGTCAATGGCTGGCTTGCCGTGCATTTTGACAATCAGGCGTGAAATTGATGGCGGAAAATTTGTAGAAGGAGAATCTGCCCGCACAATTCTTTTTGCCCGTGCGCTTTCTTTTGCCGATGAGGATAAAACTAAAAATTTTGCCTATGTTGATTTTGAGGAAGATTTTCATATTTCAAGCCTTGAAGATGCGACTCTTGCCTTTGAGACAAAAGTAATCCGAAGTTTCCATGATATGAAAAATCCCGTAAGAAATATTTTGGAGCGGCTAAAAGAACTGAATCCTTCCGGACTTGAAATTCCAAAGATTGCATTTATGCCTCACACTCTTGATGATGTTACAAATCTTTTTGAGCAGGCTTCTAAAATTTCTGGTAACAATCATATTTTGCTTGCGATGGGCACGATGGGAATTCCGACTAGAGTTCTTGGTGCAAAACTGAAAAACTTTTTGACATACACTTCCGCGCCGGAATCCATTCAAAATACGTCAAATATTGCTCACTTGGATGCTGTAAAACTCGGCGGACTTTACAGAACAAAATCTATAAATGAAGCAACTAAAATCTTTGGAATTACCGGCTGGCCTCTTTCTGGCACTTCAAGTCCTGAGCTTCATAATACAGGTTATTGCCGCCACGGAATGAATGCTGTTTATATTCCTTTTCCTGCTGAAAAATTTGAGCAGGCGATTGATTTTTCTGAGCAAGTTGGAGTGCAGGGACTTTCTGTAACTGTTCCGCATAAAGAAGCAGCTCTTGCAAGGGCTGATTTTGTGGACAATGCCGCGCTTGAAATTGGTTCAAGCAATACGCTGATAAAAAAAGATGGGAAATGGCTTGCGTACAACACAGATGCGGAAGGTTTTTTAAAAGCGCTGCTTGAATTTCTGAATTTAAAAAATTTAAAGCATAAAAAAATTTCTATAATTGGAGCGGGCGGAGCTGCAAAAGCAGTTGCGTATGCTGTTTATAATTCCGGCGGAAAAGCCTGTATTTTTAATCGTACTTTGTCAAAGGCAAAAGAACTTGCTGAAAAATACGATTTTAAATATGCTCCACTGAATTTTGAATCAGTTTCTACGATTAGAAAATATTCAGACGTGATTATTCAGACCACCTCAAAAGGAATGCATTGCGAAGAACTTTCTAATCCTGAAAATGATCCGCTTTATTTTTATGACTTCAATGGAAAGGAAGCTTTGTTTGACATAATTTATATGCCGAAAGCCACTCCGATAATGGTGCGCGCAAGAGAGGCTGGTTGCAAAATCTGCAATGGATTCAGCATGCTTCTTTATCAGGGATATAGGCAATTTGAATTGTATACAGGAGTTGAATACTGATGTGTATTTCTAAAGACGAACAAAAAATTTTAGCTGCAACAACCGCAGTTGATTCTTTAATCAAAGAAGGGAAAATTTTCAGCGGAATGAAAATCGGACTTGGAACCGGCTCTACTGCAATGCCGGCTGTAAAAAGACTTGCACAGAGAATTGAAGACGGAACTTTAAAAGACATAAAGGCCGTTGCAACAAGTTTTCAGACTACATTGGCTTGTGAAGAACTTGGAATTCCAGTTTACACATTGAACGACAAAGCAATAAATGGAAGTCTTGACCTTGCAATTGACGGTGCAGACGAAATTGATCCTGACAACAATCTTATAAAAGGCGGCGGCGCGGCATTGCTCCGTGAAAAAATCATTGCATATAATTCAGCAAGGTTTGCTATTGTTGCGGATTCCTCAAAAGATGTAAAAAGCCTTGGAACTGGTTTTGCGCTTCCTGTTGAAATTATAGCTGAAGCCCGAGTTCCTGTAATTAAAGCCTTGGAAAAACTTGGTGCGGAATGTGTTCTGCGTGAAGGCGTAAAAAAAGCCGGTCCTGTAATCACAGACAACGGAAATCTTATCTTGGACTGCAAATGGAAATCTCCTGTTAATCCACAGGAAATGGAAGAAAAAATCGACAGAATAATCGGCGTTGTTGAATGCGGATTTTTTACAAAGATAAAGCCAGAAGTTTTTATTGCAAAATCTGACGGAACTGTTGAGCGCCGCTAGTTTTTATGTTTGTTCTGCAACTTGAATTTAGAGGCAACTTCAATTTATAATTGTATATTATGGAAAAATTAAAAATTTTATTGGCAAAAGGAAGAATTTACGAATCTGTATATGAGCTTTTAAGCGATGTTGGAATTTCTTTAAAGCTTCCAGACAGAACATATTTTCCTATAACAAATCAAAAAGACCTTGCATTTCAAGTTGTAAAGCCGCAGATTGCGAGTGTTCTTCTTGCGGCAAATAAAGCTGACATTGCTTTTTCCGGGAAAGACTGGGTTTTTGAAAATGGCGTCGAAGATTCACTTGTTGAAATAATGGATTTGGGATTTGATCCTGTTCGTGTTGTTGCTGCAATTCCAGAAGATTTTGACTATGAAGAGCTTGCAAAGAAAAATGTTACAATTGCAACTGAATACCAGAATCTAAGCAAAAAATGGGTTGAAGCAAAAAAAATCAACGGAACAATTTTCCGTACTTGGGGAACAAGCGAAGGATTTGTTCAAAACACAGAAGATTCAATTGCGCAGATTCTTATTGACAATACAAGCACAGGCTCTTCTTTGAAGGCGAACCGTTTAAAAATTGTGGACACTCTCATGGAAAGTTCTACAAGAATGTATGCGTCAAAAGAGGCGATGGCTGATTCAGAAAAAAAACAAAAAATTCTTGAACTCAAAATGCTTTTTTCTGCGGTTCTTGATGCGCGCGACCGTGTTATGCTTGAGATGAATGTTTCCAAGGAAAAATTTGACACGCTTGTAAAGGCAATTCCGTCTATGAGAAGCCCGACTGTAAGTCCGCTTTTTGGCGATTCAGGATATGCTGTAAAAACCGCTGTTAAAAAAAGTGAAGTTCCAGTTCTTCTTCCAAAGCTCAAAGAATTTGGAGCCACAGACATTTTGGAATATGAACTTAGAAAAGTCATGTCGTAAGGAATTTTTCAAATGGAAAGAACTGCAAGCATAAAACGCATAACTGGCGAAACACAAATAGAACTTTCTTTAAATCTTGACGGAACTGGAAAATGCTCTGTAAAAAATCCAATAGGCTTTTTTGGTCACATGCTGAATTCTTTTTGCAAGCATGGACTTTTTGATTTGAGCGGAGAATTAAAAGGCGATTTGGAAGTTGACCAGCATCATCTTATAGAAGACACAGGAATTGTTCTTGGACAATGCTTTGCTTCTGCTTTGGGAAACTGCGCAGGAATTTATAGAAGCGGATTTTCAATTTATCCTATGGATGAAAGTCTTTTGCAGGCTGCTGTTGATTTTGGCGGACGTCCGTTTTGCGTTGTAAATGCGGCTCTTTCCAATATTCCGCTTGTTTCAATTGGACAGGACGAAAAATCTTCTTCGTTTCAAACTGATTGCTTTGAGGATTTTTGGCAGGGATTTGTAAACGGCGCAAAGTGCAATTTGCATCTTGATACAATCCGCGGAAGAAGCGATCATCATAAAATCGAAGGACTTTTTAAAGCAGCAGCCCGGGCAATTCGTCAGGCGGTGGAAATTGATTCAAGACGCAACGGAGAAATTCCAAGCACGAAAGGACTAATTTAGAATTTTAATTTTATAGAAGGTTAAAAATGGACAGCACAGAAGAAATTTTAAATTTGCTGCGTGATAATGCGCGTATTTCTGTAGAAGATATTTCCGCGATGACAAAAAAATCAGTTGAAGAAGTCAAGTCAATTATCCAGCAACTTGAAAATGACGGCGTTATTATGAAATATGCCGCAATTATAAATCCTGAAAAAGATTCCAAGGCAAAAGAAAAAGTCTGCGCAGAAATTGAAATTCAAGTTACACCAGAACGCGAGCATGGATTTGATGGAATTGCTGACAGAATTTACAGGTTTCCGCAGGTAAAATCTCTTTATCTTATGAGCGGCGGCTACGATTTAAAGGTAATAATTGAAGGCGAAACTTTGCAGGAAGTGGCGCTTTTTGTTGCAAGAAAACTTTCTACGCTTCAAGGTGTGCGCTCAACAAAAACCCATTTTATTTTAAAGACTTACAAAGAAAATGATATTGTTTATATAGAAGAAAATTCCGACAGCCGGGAAGGAGCAATGGCTTAAATGAATACAAGAGAAGATAAATTCAGTTCGTCAATGGTGCAGACTCCACCAAGCGGAATCCGAAAATTTTTTGAAATGCTGATTGGGCATGACGATGTAATTTCGCTTTCTGTTGGAGAGCCTGATTTTCCAACTCCTTGGTGCATTCGTGAGGAAGCTTTTTATCATCTTGAAAAAGGACATACAAGCTATACTTCAAACTGGGGCTTGCTTGAGCTGCGTGAAGAAATTTCAAAATATATGCAAAAATACAATATGCATTATAATCCGCAGAAAGAAATTCTTATAACGGTTGGAGCAAGTGAAGGCGTTGATGCTTCTTTGCGTGCAATTCTTAATCCCGGAGATGAAATTATTGTATGCCAGCCTTGCTATGTAAATTATGTTCCTTTGGCGCGTCTTTGCGAAGTCAATGTTGTTCCTGTTGATACAAGCGTAAATGGATTTTATCCGACTGCGCAGCAAATTGAAAATGCACTTACTCCAAAAACAAAAGCTGTTATGATTTGTTCTCCAAACAATCCGACTGGAACAATGATTCCAAAAGAGGAACTTGAAAAAATTGCGGAAATTGTAAAAAAACATCAGCTTTGGGTTATAAGCGATGAAATTTACTGCGAGCTTGCTTATGATGAAGCGGAACATGTCTCAATTGGCTCTTTCCCCGGAATGAAAGATTACACGATTATTCTTAACGGATTTTCAAAATCTTTTGCAATGACAGGCTGGCGAATTGGATATATTGCGGCTCCTGCTGAACTTCTTGCTCAGATTGTAAAGCTTCATGGATACAATACAATTTGCGCGCCAATTTTCAGTCAGTATGCGGCTACGGAAGGTTTGCGCAACGGCTGGTCTGAAGTTGAAAAAATGCGTGTAAGCTATCAGCAGCGAAGAAATTTGATGTACAAGGCATTTTGTGATATGGGACTCCCTGTTCCAGAGCCTTCTGGAGCTTTTTATATGTTCCCGGACATTTCTTCAACAGGGCTTTCAAGCGAAGACTTTGCTACAAAGCTTTTTCAAAAGCATAATGTTGCTGTTGTTCCAGGAAGCGTTTTTGGAGCGGGCGGAGAAGGACACATAAGATGCTGTTATGCAACTGCTATTGATAAAATAAAAGTTGCCTTGGATAGAATTGCAGATTTTGTTCAGGAATGCCGAAAAAATTAAATTTTGGTAAGGTTAAAAAATTCCGATAAATAATAAACGGGGGAATTTTTGGGTTCATAAGAACTTTTGAAATTCCCTCAAATAATTTTGCTTTGATAAGGAAGGTTTTAGAATATGTCATATCTTATTGCTGGTGTTATAATGATTGCTCTTGTTGCAGTTCTTACTTTGTTCATGGGAAAAAATGGCGGCAGCACCAAAGAGAAAAAAACTAGCAATAGGAATAAAGCTCAGATTATAAAAGAGGCGAATAAAAAACTTGCGAAAAATCCGCATGACCCGGCAGGACTTATTCCGCTTGGCGATGTTTATTTTTCGAGCCAAATTTGGGACAAGGCATATTTGATTTATAACGACATTTCAAAACTTGATTCAAAATCTGGAGTTGTTAATCTAGGCGAGTGTTTTTTGCGGCTTGGAATTAGCGCGCTTCAGCTTGGAAAAAATCCAGAAGCAGTCCAGGCTTTAGTGAGCGCATACAAAATAAATTCTGTCAGCTTTGAAAATAATTTTTACCTTGGCAAGGCAATGTTCAGCCAAAAGCTGTATGAAAAAGCTGTGCCTTTGTTTAAAAAAGCTATCCTTGCGAAGCCTGAATCTAGCGGTGTTTATTTTTTACTTGCACAAAGCCTTTATTTTGCCAAGAAATACCGCGAATGTCTTTCTTTCTTTAAAAAAGCCTTGGATGAAGATCCTTCAAACAAAGAAGCGCTTTTTAATATGTCGGATGCAATGTTTCAAGAAGGACGCGGAGATCGTGCTATAAAAATTTTTATGCATCTTAGAGCTGATCCTGTTTATGGCGCAAGGTCTTGTCTTAGAGCTGGAATTTTTCATACAAAAATAAATGATTTGAATTCTGCGGTTCAGGATTATGAAATCGGACTTAAGCACGAAAACGAGCCTTCTGACATAAGAGTTGAAATTGAATACAATCTTGCACGCTGCTATTTTGAAAAGAAGCAGATTGCAAAAGGCCTTGCGCTTTTAAAGTCAATTCGAAATTCTGTTCAGAATTACAAGGATGTAAATTCACTTATAAACCGTTATCAGGAGCTAAGCCAGAACAGCAATTTGCAAATTTATATTTCCGCGAATAGCAATGATTTTGTAACGCTTTGCCGGAAATTTATTTTGACTAAGTATAAAAATTCAAACGTAAAAATTCAAAACATAGAAAACGACTCGCTTTATACTGATATTTTAACTGAAATTTTTGCAGCAACTTGGCAAGATGTTGTTTTGTTCAGGTTTTTTAGGACAACAGGTTCTGTCGGAGAAATTTACATAAGGGAATTCCATGAGCACATGAGCGATGTAAATGCTGAACGCGGATTTTGTGTTTCCGCAGGAATTTTTTCAGAGGAAAGCAAAAAATACATTGAGGGCCGCCCAATTGATTTAATAGAAAAAACAGAACTTACAAAAATATTAAAGCAGATTTCAATTTAAAATAAAAAAGGACTTACAGTTAATGCAAGCCCTTTTTGTTCAATGTAGATTTAGAATGCGGCTACAACTTCGCCGTCTTTGAATTTTTCAGAAATGTAATTCTTGATTTTATCGCTCTGCAATGCCTTTACAAGTGCTTTTACGCGAGGATCATTCTGATTTCCGTCTTTTACAACGATAATATTAACATAAGGCGAATCTTTTCCTTCTACAAAAAGTCCGTCTTTTGTTGCAGAAAGTCCTGCTGGAATTGCGTAGTTTCCGTTGATAACAGCCGCATCAACATCATTTAAAGTGCGTGGAATTGAAGCTGCGTCAAGCTCTTTGAATTTAAGTTTAAGCGGATTTTTTGCTATGTCGAGAGTTGTCGCTGTTATTCCTGCGTCTTTTTTAAGCTCAATAAGTCCTGCTGCCTGAAGAAGCAAAAGCGCGCGTCCTCCGTTTGTAGGATCGTTTGGAATTGCAATTGTCGCCTTTTTCTTCAAGTCTGAAAGTTTTGAAACTTTTTTTGAATAAAGTGCGATTGGCTCGATGTGGATTCCACCTGCGTTTACAAGATGATAGCCTTTTTCCTTGTTTGTGGATTCCATGTAAGGAATGTGTTGGTCAAAGTTTGCGTCAAGCTCGCCGCTTTCAAGTGCATCGTTAAGAATAACATAATCTGTCATTTCAATAACCTGAATGTCAACGCCCTGAGCTTTTAAATCATCTTTTACAAGATTGAGCATTTCTGCGTGAGGAACAGGAGTTGCCCCAACTTTTAATTTTGCCTGTGCAGACAAAAGCGCTGCTGCAAAAACTGCTGCAGTCAATGTTAATATTTTTTTCATTTTTCTTCCTCCAAAAATATTTAAGATAAACTAAAAATATCTTTTCTTGCTTGAACTGTCAATTATTATATTTTTATATTTGGCTATAGATTTTGTTTATAACATTTATTGCTTTGCAATACTAAGATAGTCATGTTATAATAAGATGAAGATTTGTTTTTATAAAATGCATTTAAATAAAGTTGGAGAACAACATGGCTTTTGATGATGATATTGATCCAAGTATTGCTGCCTTGCTTGCTGACACTCAAGATGAAATTCCAGAAGTGGAATTAAATGTGCCTAAAAAAGACGGAATTTCTTCTTTTAGCGGACCGCAGAATAAAGACTTTGAAAATTTTGTAGCTGAAAAAGCATCAGGCAAGCCCAAAATGAACGGTTGTGTTCCTGAAGTTGATTTAAATATAAAATCATTTGCTCCAATTGAAAAATATTTTGAAGATACTCCGAGCAAATGCTATGATGATCCTGCGTATTATAAAAAATGCCTTACAGGAGAAGGCGCAAGTTCCCAGAGGCTTCATTCACTTTTGGTAAAGTATCTTAATTGCCAGGATAAAAAAGACCGAACAGTTTACCGCCAGCAGATAATCACGGCTTATTGGGAATTTTTAAGAAATCTTGCTCCAAAAATGGCAAGTTCTTCTATTGAAGACTGCAAGAGAATGGCTATGAGATTTGGCATTTTGCTTCCGTCCTTGGCAACTCCAGAGCAAAAAAATATGTTTGCCCGTGCGATAGACAAGAACAATACTTATGAGCCGATTCTTTATATGGATGAATGGATTCGTTCTGTTGCGCTTGGACACATGAAGCCTAGTACGACTGACGAAGTTCCAACAAGAGGTGTTGCAAAAGGACCTGTTGCAGAACAACAGCATATCATGGCTTTAAAAAGCAAGAACAATGGAAAAATCCAGACTTCAGAAAGTCTTTTGAATGCAAAAGAAGCTGAAAGGGCTAATTTGGAAAATTCAGTTGAAGGCAAAATCCGCGATATTTTTCAGCATGATTCACTGCCTGGACTTGAGCCTCATAAAAATCCTTATACAGATTTACAGAGAAAACTTTTTTCTGATGTTATAAATGATTTCCGGCAGCTTCAAAAAATAGACAAAGAGCTTTCAAAGCATCTTGAGGATTTTAAGGAAGCAAAACAGACGGAGCAGAGCCTCAATGACAAGTCAACTGATTTTGTGGAAGAAGTCAATGTTGGAAAAGAAGAAATTCTTGGTGAAATGAGCACAATCCGCCAGATGGCAAAAATGACTTGTGGCCGCCAAGGAAATCAGTATCCGATTTTTACAAGGGAATTTTTTCACTGTACAGAAAAAGGAACTGGATTCCGCGAGAATGTAATCCGCGAGCTGTCTTGGATAGAATCGATTGACCCGCAGTGCTTTTGTCGCATACATAAGAATGTTCCGCATAGAATTGTTCCTTATGTTTTGCTTGTTCCAACTTATGGTGATGTTGGATTTTGCTGGGAACCGTTTGACCGTTACAATAGACTTTCTAGCCGCGGGCGTATTGCGATTCCAATGTATCCGCGCGATTTAAAGATTGCGTGCCTTACTGCGGTTGCTGATTTAAGATGGCAAGTTGCTAAAGAAAAAGCTTCTTTTGACTGGATGAGCGACGGACTTACTGGACATTATTATCAGTATCTTGAAGAGCACAAAATGAAGGGCGACATAAAGCAGTTCTTTATAGAGGACTATATTCTTTGGATGACAAAAGAATCTATGGGAACACAGAAACTTGAAAAAGAAGTCCGCGGAATTTTCTGGCGTTATATTCCTTTCCCGCAGGAAACAAAAGAAGATTTAAAGAAACGCAGCCTTGTTTATCAGGAACTTTATCAGCGCGATATAAACAGAAGCATGAGTGATGGGTATTGATAAAAATTAATCTGAAACAGAAAGAATTTGCCAGAATTCTTTGTCTTCTTGACCAATTCTCCAGAATCCGGCATTTGCAATGTTTTTTTCAGAAAGCATAAGGCATCTTGCTGTTAAGGATTCCTTGTCATCGAACCAGCCTTTTACAGTGATTTCTGTTTTAAATTCAAAGTGCGGAATATCCTCAGTTCTTTGAATTTTTTCCAATGCAGAATTTTCATTGAGGATTCTATTGATTCCGCTGTTATACCATGCTTTGGAAAAATTTGGTTCAGCCCAGCTTCTTCCATAAAAAGGCAAGCCCATTATTATTTTTTCAGAAGGAATTGAATTTAAAGCGTGATCCGCAATTTTTTTGCACCAGTCCATTCCGGAAACAGGTCCTGGCGTACTTTTTGCCCAGTGCTGATCGTAAGCCATTATAAAAATTCTGTCTGCGCAAGATGCAAGTTCTGTGTAATCATAGACATCATCTTGAATTGACTTTGTTCTTGCAGGAACACATACAGAAAGCATTTTGTCTTTGCCGATTGCTTTTTTCAGTTTTTTAAGAAAAGCCTTAAAATTTTCAGCATCGCGTTTTGGAACAAGCTCGAAGTCAATTTGAAGGCCATCGAAATTTTTTGTTGCTTCTGCCAGAGTTTTAATTATTTTTTTCGAAACTTTGTATTTCGGGTCGATTACAAAGTGGCTTAGTGAACGGCTTTCACAAATTGCAACAAGATGAACTCTTCCGTTGAATTCAGGCGGAATTGTTTCCCGGTTTGGGATTGAAGGAATTTCTCCGTACTCATTTATTTCTGCGCTAAAGTAGCAAATGTCAGTTATCGGCAAGTCCGCGGAAAATTCGTTTTCATATCCTGTAAGAACGTAGCTCCAAGTTTCATTGAATTTGATTTTATTTTGAGAAAATGCGCGAACTGCAAAAATTGTCAATGCGATAAATGTTATAATCTTTTTCATTTTATTTAGCCTTTTTATGGCATATGAATAATTTCGCGTGGTTTGGAGCCGTTTGCAGGTCCTACAATTCCGCGCTCTTCCATTTCTTCTACAAGCCGGGCTGCCCGGTTATATCCAATGCTCAGTCTGCGCTGAATATAGCTTGCGCTTGCTTTTCCAGCTTGAACTACAATGTCCAGAGCTTTTTCATAAAGAGGATCTTCTGCGCCTTCTCCAAAAAGAGAAAGCTGGTCTGCGTTTTCGTCATCTTCATCATCAACGAAAATTTCATCGTCAATGTATTCCGGCTCGCCCCAGGCTTTTACGGCTTCAACAACATTTTCAACTTCCTGATCGCTTACAAATGCTCCTTGGATTCTTACTGGGAAAGGATCTGTTGCGCTGGCATAAAGCATATCGCCTTTTCCAAGAAGTTTTTCTGCTCCAACTTGGTCGATAATTATTCGGCTGTCCATTTTTGCGGCAACCATGAATGCAATTCGGCTTGGAATATTTGCCTTTATGAGACCTGTAATTACATCTACGGAAGGACGCTGTGTTGCAAGAACGAGGTGAATTCCAACTGCGCGGCTCATTGCTGCAAGTCGAGCTACAACGCCTTCAAGAGCTTTTCCTGTTGTTGCCATCAAGTCCGCAAACTCATCGATTATTACAATTAAATACGGAAGTTTTTCAGTTGCTATGTGCTGCTCAACAATTTTCCGATTGTAGTTTGCTATGTCGCGGCATCCCATGCTGTCTAAAACTGCGTAACGGCGTTCCATTTCGCAAAGGCAATATTGAAGTGCTTGCATTGCTTTTTTTGGTTCCGTTATGACCGGAGTTAAAAGATGCGGAATCCCATTGTAAAGTTTAAGCTCGACTATTTTCGGGTCAATAAGAATCATCTTTACTTCATGCGGATTCCGTTTGTACAAAATGCTTAGAATCATGCTGTTTACGCAGACTGATTTTCCGGCTCCTGTTGAACCAGCAATCAAAAGATGCGGAGTTTTTACAAGATCCATTATTTGAGTTTCGCCTTGAATATCTTTTCCAAGAACAACAGGAACTGCCATTTTTTTCCATTCATTTCTTTGCTGCTCAATGCATTCCCTGAACGAAACAATCGCACGGTTTCTGTTTGGAACTTCAATTCCTACAGCGCGTTTTCCAGGAATTGGAGCGACAATGCGGACTGAACTTGCCGCAAGACGCAATGCAATGTTGTCTGAAAGTGCTACAATTCTGCTTAGTTTTACTCCAGGAGCAGGAAGAAGCTCAAACATTGTTACAACCGGACCTTTTCTTATTCCTGTAACTTCTGCATCGATTTTAAATTCACTTAAAGTGTCTTTTAGGCTTTTTGCAGCCTGCTCGGTTTCTTCGTCGATAATCCAGTATTTGTTTTCGTCATAAGCTGTGAGCAAGTCTGTGGAAATTTTATAAGGACCGTTGTTTTTCTTTTTCGGTGGAAGCGGAATTGGCTTTGTGTTGCCGTCTTCTGTTGTTGTAAATGCGATTGGCGCGGAATTTTTTTCTTGAGATGGAATATTTTCCTTTTCAACTTGAATGCGAGCGTCTTCTTCCATTTTTGAAAAAACACTTTCAAGATTTGAAGGTTCGGATTTTTCTTCTAAAGTATTCTCTTCATTTATTTCAGCATTGAAATTTTCAGCTGGAATATTTTCTTGGCAATCTGCATTTTCAAAAGAGATTTCTTGAGTTTCTTCTGGCTCTTTAAAATTTTCTTCAGAATCAAAATCTTCTATTTCAAAATCGTTTTCAGTTTCATGGTTTTCATTTTCGCCTGGATATTCTTCGGTTTCGTCTTTTATTTCAAAGTCGTCTTCCGAAAGTTCTGTTTCATCAGCTTGAGTTTCTGTTTCAGAAAATTCTGATTCCTCTGGCTCGTTTTCATCTTGAATGTCAAAATATTCGTTGTCTTGTTCTTCTAAAAAATCTTCTGGCTCTTCAAAATCAATGTCGTAATCAATTTGCTCAGAAGTTTCCAATTCTTCCTGCTCAGCTTTTGAAATTTCTTCTGTCAAATCCATTGAATTTTTTTCAAACAAATCGATTATGTCTTCTTCATTTTTTTCGGCGGAATCTTCGTTTTCAGGAATTTGAATTTCTTCCTGAACAGTTTCATCGTGTTTTTCTTCTGGCGCGGAAACTTTGCCTTTTACATTTCCTTCTGAATCAATTGACCAGACGCCGCGAACTTTTTTTTGCGGAATTTCAAAATCAAGCTCTTCTTCAGGAATTTTTTCCTCTTCTTTCTCTTCCTGCATTTTTTCTTTTTGCACAGAAATTTTTTGCTTTGGAAAATTCAGTTTGCTCTTGATAATTGTTTTTATTTTTTTGGGATTAATCTTGATTTTTTTTATGTCGATGGAAATTTTTTGTTCTACTGCTTTTTCAAGGTAAGTTGCGGCAGTTACGGCAAGCAGATACTCAAGCGCAACAAGGAGAAACGCAATGGCTACCAATGTGAAAATTTTAGCAAAGGCAATCGGGCTTGTGTCCTGAGCTGCAATAGCCTTGGAAGTCCGCTCGGCGATTACAAGTGTAAAAAAAGGAACAATACTTATTAAAAGGATAAAAGCTCTTTGAACTGACCATTTTGCGCTTAAACAAAAAGAGCCTGCCACAAAGAAAAACGCAGGAATTAAAATGGAGCAAATTCCATAAACAGAAACGAGCATTTCTCCCATTTTAAAAAGAATATTTTTTCCTGAAGAAAGTCCAAAGTCCAGCGCGCCAAGAAAAAGACCTATAGAAAATAAAGCCGCCACGCAATACAAGGCAATTCCTGTAAGAGTTGCGGCAATTCTTTCTTTTTTTGTCATTGTATTTTTACCTTCTAATTTTGCTTTGATAAGTTTAAGAGCTAGTTTCTAGCAGAAGCAGATTTTAAAACTAGTCCTCGTTTGATTATCGGTTTTTTTTCTGCGAAGTTAAGCCGTGATGCTTTAATAAAAATTCCAAAGCTGCTTTTTAAACATTGCAAAAAAATATTAGTAATTGTATACTATAAATACGGTGTCGGAATTATATATTGTAGCTACGCCTATTGGAAATTTGGGCGATATGACTTTTAGGGCTGTTGAGATTTTAAAAAGCGTTGATGTTGTTGCGGCAGAAGATACTCGCCACACGCTTCAATTATTGAATCATTTTGAAATTCGAAAGCCTTTGGTTAGCTGCAGGGCGCAGAACGAGCAGTTTGCGTCTGAAAAAATTATAAAGCTGCTTGACGAAGGCCAGAAAGTTGCTTATGCAAGCGATGCGGGAACTCCTGGAATAAGTGATCCGGGTGCAGTTCTTGCTGGTCTTGCACGCAAAGCGGGCCATTCCGTTATTCCGATTCCAGGGGCAAGTGCTTTTGCGGCGTTGGCAAGTGTTGCAGGTGCTGGTGGAAAAACTTTGATTTTTGAGGGCTTTCTTTCACCAAAGCCTGGCAGAAGAAGAAGCCGTGTAAAAGAGCTTTTGGAAACTGGCGATGCAGTTATTTTGTATGAAAGTCCGTTTAGAATTGTAAAACTTTTGGCGGATATTGCCGATATTGAAAGCAGCCGTCATGTTGTTGTGGGCAGGGAGCTTACAAAGCTTCATGAGGAAATAACAGAAGGCACGGCGCAGGAAGTTTTTGAAGATTACAGTTCCCGTCAGAAGATTCTTGGGGAATTTGCTGTTTTTATTTCAGGAAATAAAAATGTCAAGATTTCAGAAGAATCTTCCGATAAAATAAGAGAGGCAAGATATGATGATAAACAAGATTTCAGAGGTTAATGCTCTAAACACATTGCAGAACACAAAGCGTTCAAATAATGTTGCAGGTTCTCAGTATGCGTCTGATGAAATCAGTGTTTCCGATGAAGCCAAAGCTATGGCAGAAGCTATGTTTATGAATAAAGTGGCAGAGGAAACTCCAGATGTTCGTTCAGAGCTAGTGGAGCAGATAAAGCTCAAGATTCAAGATCCAAATTACCTCAATGAAGCTACGATTGCAGCTACTGCGGATCAAATTCTTAGCGCTTACGGTTTGTAATTTCCGTATTTTTTTGCAGGGGATAAATTAGGGCGGAATAGTTCCGCTCTTTTTTTTTGCAGGAGTTTTTTTCTGATATGGCAGATTTTATATTCAAAATTTCACCTAATATTGTTCTTGGTTCTTATACTGCGACTCGGCTTGGTCAGTATGCGTTGGAGTATGGCTCTAATTTTTTAGTTTTAATGGATCCTGTTCTAAAGGAGTCTGGAACAGCTTCAAAAGTTACGGCATCTCTTAAAGAAAGAAATGTTGATTATTTTGTTTTTGACGAAATTCCGCTTGGAGCTGACTCAGAAACTGCAAAAGTTGTTTTAAAGCTTGCTCAGGATGCAAAAGTTCATGGAGTTATTGCTGTTGGCGGCGGAAAAACACTTTCGCTTGCCCGCATTGTCTGTGCTCTTTATTACGAAGATTCCAAGAGCATCTATGATTACATTGATGAAAATTTAGTTCCGCCTAAAAAAAATCTTCCGCTTATCTGTCTGCCTTCAACGAACAGAGATAATTTTATTTTTACAGACAGAGCTTTTATAACTGATGCGCGTTCAACAAAAGTAAAGCTTATAAAAACGCAAAACGGACTTTGCAAGCTTGTTATTTGGGATCCGAATCTTCAGATGGCTTTGACAGAAAAGCAAATTTCCTGTATGTCAATTGAAGCCTTGTCTTTTGCGGTTGAAGGATATTTGAGCCAGAAATCTACATTTTTCAGCGATATGATTATTGAAAAAGCTGTTCAGCTTTTGAGCTATGCCGAAGATGGCGCGCCGAATCTTTCTGTTACAACTCCGCAGGAAGTTCTTTTGGCTCAGGGCGGCTGCATGGCTTCTTTGGGAGCCGCTTCAAGTTCTTTTGGTGCTGCAAATCTTCTTTCGCTTGCAATAAATTCAAGATATAAAATTTCCCGCTCGCTGATTTCTGCAATTTTGCTTCCGTATATTATTGAAGATGCGGCTTCTTTCAAGGCTGAAAAACTTGCGGTTCTTTCGCGTCTTTTAAATGCTTCCCGTCCGGAAGATTCAGTTTCTTCGGCTGTTGCTTCTCTTGCGGACTATGTAAGGCAAAAAATTGCGAAGATAAATATTCCGGCACGTTTAAAAGACCTTTCGCTTTCTATAGAGCAGCTTTCTGTTGCGGCGGAAGATGCAGGCGAGCTTGAGCTTATGAACAGCCTTCAGCGCAGCATGACAACGGATGATTTGTTTGAAATCATAAAAAAGGCTTACTGATGATAAACCCTGGAAAACTTTTTCAGCTTGAACCGGGACAAAAAAGACGAAAACTTGCTCTTACTTTTGGCGAGCTTGAACGAGATATTGCCGGCATTGCGGAACACGGAACTGAATATAATTTTCCGGGGATGACACGCGCAGAATATACAAAAGCTGTTGCGCAGATTGTTCTGGATGATCCTAAGCTTCCAGAAAATGCCGCAGAAGAGCTAAAAAAACTTATTGAAGCAAAAGACTTTGATGAGCGAAGGGTTTGTAATTTTGCCCGGAATTCTTTGCTTGCTATCATAGGAACTTTTCCTGCTGAATGGGATTTAGTTATTGCGCCGCATTCAAATGCGAATCTTTGTGTCCAAAGCAGAAAATTTTTTAAAGGCGTGAGTGTTTATGCAGAAGATATTCGCTCCCCGTTTAACATAGGCTCTATTTTTAGAACTGCAGAAGCGATGGGCTGTGAAAATGTTTTTATTTCCCCGAACTGCACAGATCCAAATCAGCCTCGTGCATTAAGAAGCGGAATGGGCTGCATAGAAACTTTAGGCTACAAAAGATGTTCACTAGAAGAACTTCCGCAAGACAAGCCGGTTTTTGTTTTGGAAACAGGCGGAACTCCAATAACTGAATTTTCTTTTCCAAAAGAAGGAATTGTAATTATTGGCTCAGAGGAACTTGGCGTAAGCCCTGAAGCGTTAAAAAGAGCTGATTACGGAAGGGTTTCGATTCCGATGACAGGATTAAAAGCGTCTTTAAATGTTGGCGTTGCTTTTGGAATTCTTATGCAGGCTTGGGTTCAGTCGCTTTCAGATTAAAATTCATTGAAAACAATTCAGATTTACATTAAAATTCGCTCATAGGAAAACAAAAAATGAAAGTTGCAATTGTACATGACTGGCTTGTAAATTATGGTGGAGCTGAAACTTGGGTTGAATATATGCTTCGTCTTTATCCAGATGCTGATATTTACACTCTTGTGTACAATAAAAAGAAGATGGGCAGTCATTTTGCCAATAATAAAATATACACTTCATATATACAAAAGCTTCCTTTTGCTTCACGGATTTATACAAAGCTTTTAAAGTTCATGCCGAATGCATTTGAAGCGTTTGATTTTTCAGGATATGACTTGGTGCTTTGCTCTTCGTCTTGCTGTGCAAAAGGTGTAATTACGCCGCCTTCTGTTCCACATATTGCATATATTCATTCTCCAATGCGTTATGCCTGGGATTTGTTTTTTGACTACAGAAAGAGAAGCGGAAAACTGACTCGCTTTTTTATGAACCGCTGGATTCCTGCTTTGCGGCAATGGGATTTTATTTCCAGCCAGAGAATTGACGCTGTTGTTGCAAATTCAAATTACATTGCCCGGCGTATAAAAAAATTCTGGAATTTGGATGCTAAAGTCGTTTATTGCCCTATAAATACTGAACGATTTTTTCCTGCTGATGTTGAGCCGGAAGATTTTTATGTTGCCTTTTCGCGTCTTGTGCCTTACAAGCGCATTGATTTGGCTGTAAGCGCCTGTAAAAAACTTGGACGTAAACTTGTTGTTGTTGGCGCTGGCTCTGAAATGGAAAACTTAAAAAAACTTGCAGGAAACGACAAGAATATTCTTTTTGCAGGAAGAGCAGAGGATTCAGAAGTCCGCTCATATCTTCAGCGTTGCCGAGCTCTTATTTTTTGCGCGGAAGAAGATTTGGGGCTTACACCTTTGGAAGCTCAGACTTGCGGCCGGCCGGTAATTGCATTTGGAAAAGGCGGCGCTTTGGAAACTGTTGTTGATGGAAAGACCGGCATTTTCTTTGACAAGCAGGAAACAGACAGCGTTGCATCTTCAATTCTTGAATTTGAGCAGCTTGATTCAAAAGGCACTTTCAAAAAGGAAAAAATTATCAGCCATGCGCGCCAGTTCAGCATAGAAAAATCGCTGGAGCAGTTTCAGAAAATAATCAAGGAAACACAGGAAAAGTTAAAATGACAAACCAGACTTTGGCAGACTTGCTTGTTCTTGCACTGCTTTTTATAGGAAACGCCAGATTTGTTTTTGTAAATCATTCAAAAAAAGATTCTCTGTCGATTGCGCCTTTTGTGGGGCTTTTTATTGCGATTGTAAACATTTTTGTTTTTACGCTTTCTGTTGAAAATTTTTTTGTTTTTGCGCTTGCATTTTTGTCTGCTGTTTGGAATTTTCGCTCCGTTTTAAGAATGTTCTCTGATGTTATTTTGGATCAGTATGAATTAAAACTTATTTTGATTTGCTCGCTGAATGCTCTTTTTGCCGCGCTGATGATTTTTGCAGTTATTTATTTTTGCCCGATGAGTCCAAAGAAAAATCAGCTGCCGGTAAAGCAAAAAACAGTTTTGTATTCAGGCAACTTTCAAAAAGGATTTTCTAAGCTAAAAGAGCCCTTTACAGTTCCTTCTGCAAAGCTTTATAACTTTGAGCCGGAAACAGAAAGTCCTGCAGGAAGAAAAATAATTCTTTTTGCTCCGCCAGAAACTGCCAATTCTGAAATTTACAAGTCATTTTTCTGCAAGCTTGCATACAATGGGTTTTCTGTTTATTCCTTGGATTTTTACAGTGAAATTAATCTGGCCTCAAAAAAGGGTGCAGATTTAAAGTGGATAAAGCGATTTTTGGCAATACGGCAAAAGATTTTTGATTCTGACAAATATGAACAGACGCAAAAAAGTTCTGATGTTATAAGCGAAAAGTTTTGGATTTTACTTTCTTTATGCAAACCTACAGAAAAAGATACAATTTTCTTGGTTACAGATGAAGATTTGTCTGGCTCAATGCAATATATAAGTCAAAAAAGTTTTATGAAAATATTCGGCAGTTTTGATTTGGCTTACATAGACGACTACACTACAAAAGGATTTGGCCCTGTTGAAAATACAGAGCCAGTTTTGGGTGCAGTTCTTGGGGTACAGCCGGACAGAAGCGGATATATGTCAAATCATTTGGGTACAGTTCTAACAGATTTTATCAATACTCAGATGATAAGCGGATACTAAGCTTTTCTTCATTGCTTTCTAAGTCTTTCCAGCAGAATCTGTCCCCATCAAAAACTATATAACTGTGCCAGGAATTTTCTTTTGGCAGCGAAATTGACCCTGTGTTTAGGTACAGATATTTTTCGTGCTTAACAATTTTTGGCACATGGAAATGGCCGCAGAGCAAAACGTTTCCGCTTGGCATTTTTAAAGGGTTATCCTCATTAAAAATGTGTCCGTGGGTTGCAAAAATAAGCTTGTTTCCAACATCAAGTATTGTATATTCTGCCATGATTGGAAAACTTAAAACCATTTGGTCTACTTCCGAGTCGCAGTTTCCTCTTACGCAAGTTATTTTTTCTGAAACTTCATTTAAAAGCGCAGTTACAATTTTTGGATTGTAGTCTTTTGGCAATTCATTTCTTGGACCGTGATAAAGAATATCGCCTAAAAGCAAAAGCCTGTCCGCCTTTTCTTCGGTGAATTTTTCAAGAAGTTTTTTGCAGTAAAAAGATGAGCCATGTATGTCAGAAGCAATCAGCCATTTCATGCCAAAATAATAGAGAAAATGCGAATCCGCTTCAAGTGCATTTTGAATTGTTGTAAAGTCTAGCGTTTTTATACTATAATCGTTTTATGAATCAGAACACAAAAAATAAACTTTTGCCGCTTACACTTTCTTTTGCGGTGATTCTTCTTGACCAGATTACAAAGTGCCTTGTTGTGAAATTTATTCCGCGTCTTACAGTTTTTGCAGATGATGCCGTAATTGAAATTTTTGGAAAATATCTGCGCTTAATTCATGTCCGCAACAATGCTATTGCGTTCAGCATGGGTTCGGGGCTTTCCGATGGTCTTAGGGGAATCCTTTTTGCATTGCTTCCGCTTCTTGTTATTATTGCAGTTTATGTGATTTATTTTAGAAACAATGAATTTACAAAGCTTCAGCGTTGGGCTGTCTGCGGAATTCTTGGCGGAGGAATTGGAAATTTGATTGACCGTTTTTTCCGGCCGGAAGGAGTTGTTGATTTTGTTGATTGCTATTTCTTTGGGCTTTTTGGAATGGAACGCTGGCCTACATTCAATGTTGCAGACGCTGCTGTGGTTGTCTTTGGAATTATTTTTGTAATAACGTTTGTGTTTCAGGTAAAATCTGACCGTGAAAACAACAAAAAGGAATAAAACATGAACAAAAAAGTTTTTTATCTTCTATATATATTGATTTCAAGTGTTGTGAATATTCTTTTTACCGCGCTGATAATAGGCTCGCTTTTTGGAATTTGCTTTGTCTTTTTGAAATTTGTTTTTCATGCGACTAGTTTTGAAGCATACGGAAACGCGCTGTTTGGAAGTTTTACAATCGGACTTGTATTAAGCTTTTTTTTGTATTCAAAGATTACGACAAAAATTGTAAAAAAATATTCACTTGATGAAAAATTCGGCGGTTCACCTAAAAAGTCAAAAGATTTTTCTGAAAATGCGGCCGCCGCAAGAAAAACAGTTCTTCCAGATTCCGTAAAAGAAGAGGAAGAAGATGAAAAGTGGCGTGAATAGAATGTTTGCCCAAAAGGAATACTTCCTAACTCCCTAAGTGAATATCCCTAAGACCTGAAGTAATACTTCCTAAGACCCGTAGGAATACTCACTTAGGCTCTTAGGGATACTCTCTCAGCCTCTTAGGAAGTATTAGGTCAAAATTCGAGTTT
>DKDI01000019.1:1821-8084 GCA_002449305.1 Treponema sp. UBA6852 | reverse complement strand
TTGACTTTTTATGGGAGACAAAATGAAATTTAACACTCACTTCACTACCCCCCCCATTGGATTTTAGCCTGCATTCTAACTCTTAGCCTTGCATTCACATTCACTTCCTGTTCCAACGGCTCAAGTGGCGGCTCGGATGATGACAGCGGACAGGTAACAAATACGACAACCTCAAAAGCAATCTACACCGTAACTTTTGACGCGAACGGTGGAGCTGGCTCAATCGCAAGTGTTACCGAAGTTGGCGGAGCGGAAATCTTCCTTCCGGCAAACACCTTCACAAAAGAAGGCTACATTTTTGCAGGCTGGGCGACATCCGCAGACGGAAGCGTTTCATACTCCGACAAGGCAAAAATCACCTTAACTGAAAACATCACACTTTATGCAAAGTGGGGAATAACAGCCGCAGACGCAATCTCTGCTATCAAAAGTTTTAAAAGCAGCGAAGAACATACAGTTACCATTGCTGGTACAATCACCGCGGACAACCTTACCGCGATAACGGAAGCAATAAACAACAGCAGGGCAAAAATCAGCCTTGATCTTGGCGGCGCAACTGGCATTGATTCTATCGGCGACAGAGCGTTTAAAGACTGCGACTATTTAATAAGCATGAATATTCCAAGCAGCGTTACTTCTATCGGTGAATATGCGTTCTCTGGTTGTAGCAACTTAACAAGTGTGAGTATTCCGAATAGTGTTACTTTTATCGGTAATAGCGCGTTCAATTGTTGCACTAGATTAACAAGTATAATAATCCCGGACAGCGTTACTTCTATCGGTAATAGCGTGTTCTCTCAATGCGAAGGACTAACGAGTGTAACAATTCTAGGCAGGATTACTTCGATTGGTACGAGTACGTTCTATTATTGCGAAAGCCTATCAAGCGTGAACATTCCAAACGGCGTCACTACTATCGGTGAGGAAGCATTCTATTATTGCACCAGCTTAACAAGCATGACAATCCCAAGCAGCGTCATTTCGATTGGTAAAGGGGCATTCAATTATTGTACTAGTTTAACAAGCGTGAACATTCCAGACAATGTTACTTCTATCGGTAATAACGCGTTCAGAAATTGCAGCGGCTTAACAAGCGTAACAATTCCTAAAAGCGTTACTTCTATCAATCTTGCTGCGTTCTTTAATTGCAGCAATCTAAAAACTGTGAACTACAAGGGCTCAAAAGAGGACTGGGAAAAAATTAGAATCAACAAAGACGACAATGAGCCACTTCTGAACGCAACCATGGTTTACAATTATACCGGCGAGTAAAAGAGATTCCTGTGTCGTGGCACAGGAATGACATAAAACGACCTGCCATTGCCAGGCATAGCCCCGGTAATCCAATTCCCCATCACACCGCGCCTTTCATAAATATCCGACATTGCGATTCGGCACAGTCCGTTCGCAATCCATCCCAGTTTGTCATTGTTCGACTAAAATTTCCGTGTTAGAGCACAAGAATGACATAGAAATTACGCCGGGGAATGACATCAGCCCAAGCCGCCTCAAAAAGGAACGGGGGCGGCACAAGACCGGGGAAAATCCCCAAGGAGACACTTTATGATAAAGTACGCACTCAGAGAGAACCTGCTCACAGCCGAGCCAGACGACTACATGGCGCAGGTTACAGATTCACAAGTCTACACGCTAGACGAAATCGTTGACCGCATGACAAAAAGAGGAACCACCGTAACAAGAACCGACCTTGTGGCAATCATGCAGCTTTACGGAGAGGAATGCGCCGCAATCGTAGAAGAAGGAGGCAGCCTGAACACTCCGGTTGTCAACACATCATACAGCATAACAGGAGTTTTCACCGGGGAGGACGACAATTTTGACAAAAGCCGCCACACGATCAAGCTCAACGTAACGCCCGGCACTCTCCTAAAGGAAGCTGTAAAGAAAGCCAAGACCTCAAAAGTTGAAAGCTCCAACACCGATCCATACATCACAAAAGTTTCAGATAAGGTAAACGCAAGCACAAGTGAAATCAAGGCCGGAAGCGTCATGGAGCTCCTCGGAAGCCGCCTCAAGTTCGGCAAGGAAGACATTGAGCAGGGAGTATTCGCAGTAAGCTCATCAGACGGAAAAGCCTACCGCTGCCCTGTTGTAATCGAAAACAAGCCCGCCCGCGTCATCGTGCTTCTTGACCCAAGCGTTCCTGCCGGAGAATTCACTGTGGAAATAAGAACAAAGTTCAACGAAAAGAGCCGCCCTCTAAAAACCATGAAAACAGGCAGATTCAGAAAGACACTGACTTGCACCGCTGAATAAAAAAACACAAACTGCTGTACCAAGGCGATACATTCTCTTGTACCGCTTTGGTACACGGAAATGTACCATCCTGGTACAGCCTAATGTACCGTTGCGATACAAGGCAATGTACCAAAGCCTCACACGGTAGTGTATAGGACTTATACATTGCAATGTGTATCATTTTCAAAAATCAGTATTTTTTCTGTCATCTTGTCAACAACCGGAAGCTTCTCAAACAGCTTTAAAATCGGATGAAGCGCAATCATTCCCCTTGTAATGTTATCATCTTTTATTTTTCTAAAACCACAGGCAATATCCGCAATATCTTCAAAACTATCCGCACCAAAAATGAATTTCGCGCCCGTATTCTGAATCGATTTTTCAATTTTCTCGCGATTTACCCATCTTTTTGCAAGACATTCAAGCATGTCTGTTGCGCCACTAAAATTCTTTCGGATAATTTCAAGCATTTTTGCATTTTCTTTCCTCGTAAGATACATGCTTAATCCTTCAACCACAAAAAGAACTTTTCCGCTTACATTAATATTTTTCACCCATTCCGAATCAAGAACTGAACAGCCAACATTTACAACTCTTCCAGCCTCATTAAAAATCTCATTTCTGATTTCAATTATTTCAGGCAAATCCAGGTTGAACCACTTCAAATTGCCATTGTTCATCCTGTAAAACCGCGTATCCAGCCCACAAGCAATATTTACAACCGTGCAGCCGGGGTTTTCATAAATGAACCTTTTAACAAGCTCATCAAACACAAGAGTACGAGCAATAACGCCATCGCTCATCGTTGAGTCACTTTCCGCAAGCGAAAAATCGTAGTCAATCTTTTCTACAAGCTCAACCGCCTTCGCATCATAAAACTTATGTTCCTTGTTCTTGGAATATTTTGCACGCGCATAAAAACTCTGAAGCATAGTTTCCGCAGTACCATTCAACTTTACCTTGATTTTTTCAGACATAGCAATTTCTCCAAAATGATTCTTTGCAACTAATTATACAAAAGTTAATCAAAGCTAACAACATTCTGGAAAAATATATTTTTTGGAAGGCTTATAAGCAAACGTTCAAATCCTTACCCGAAAATCTGTCCCGGAAGCTTCAGTTTTTCTTTCGGCGGAAACTGCCTGTCGAACTCCTCTGCTTCCTTTGAGTCGATAAAATATCCGTCCGGCTCCTTGAAAGTTCCTCCTCCGGCTTCCTTTGCTTGGTCCAGAAAGCCCGGAATAAACTCGTTTATTAAAAAGTAGTCCGCATCCGGGTCGGCATGGTAGAAAACATTTTTCGTTTTTGCCACGACAAAGCCGCTTTTTCCGTAAAAGCCGATGTTGCCGGTGATTGCAAGCGCGCCGCAGCCCATTTCCTTTGCCTTTTTCATTGCGTGCCCAAGAAGAACTGTTCCGTAGCCTTTGCGCTTGAAGTTTGGCGCAATGCTGATCGGCCCGAACGTCATAATCGGAAGAGTTTTGCCGTTGTTCAGCTTGATTTCTGCCCTTGCGAACATCACGTGTCCAATCAAAACGCCGTTTTCTTCCATTATTATGTCGAGTTCCGGCACAAAGTCGCTCCTCGTGCGGAAGCTGTGCAGAACAAAATGCTCGTCGCAGCCGGGCTTGTAGACGTTCCAGAATGCCTCGCGAGTAAGGTTCTCAACCGCCCTGTAGTCCGCAGGGGTCTCGTTTCTGAAAGTGATTTTTTCCATGTCGATTTTGCTGTCCATTTTTTATCTTGTCTCCTATTCTTTTGTCATTATCCAGTTTGACCGGATGATTTTTTGTGCATAGGTTCCTGTGTCGAATCACAGGAATGACCTTTGAGATAGACTGTCCTTGCCAAAAAACTCCTTTTGTCAGCCAAGAAAATGACTTTTTCGTATGGTTTAATAATACGCCGAACCGCGCCTGTTTCCTACCTCAAACACATTTCAGAAAAAAGAATGAGAAAATCCGTTCGGGCAAAAAAATACCCTGCAAAAATGCAGGGATTTCATCATCACAAAAAATATAAAATCATTATCAATATTGAACTTTTGCTTTCCAAATATCGGTTTTGTTGTTGGCTGCCGAAATAAAGAAAATCGTATTGTCCGCACCCCAGACAGGAGTATAAACATCAACAGCACCATTTGTAAGCTGAGTTTTGTTCATTCCATCAGACGATATAAGATATAGATGTAAATTTGTCCTGGTGTTTGCAATTATTCTCCTTGCAAAACCTGAAGCCATCCTTCCTTTTGCATTTACCGGAGTCAGCTGCTCAAACAAAATATATTTTCCATTTTCTGAATAAGAAGGCAAATAACAAGGAAATTCCGCATCTTTGTAAATTTCTGTAGCCTGATTTATATCAAGATTCATTTCAAAAATTCCACCGTCACGGATAAAAACAAATTTGTTTTCAGTAGGATGCCACTTAGGACTATGACCTTCACAGATTAAAGTTATTTCAGTCCCGTCATAGTTTAACGTAGCTATTTGATATTTTCCATTTATTTTTGTTTGGCAAACAATAATATTGTTTTTTATATCAGCTCTTATATCTTCAGTTCCAATCGGAGTTCTTGTAATATAAGTTTTTCTTCCGCCTTCGATGTTCGCGCGGACTAACTTAAACTGATTATTTTCGAGCGAGGAAAAAATAAATTCCTTTCCATTTTTATTCCATGCAGGCCAATAAGAAAATGTAAGACCAAGCGGAGTTTTTGAAGGACGATTAATATCTCTAAGCAAGTACATCTGAGAATCATAATAAAAAACGGAACTGGATTCTTTTATATTTGTTATATAGCTAGTAACACTTTTATCAACTTCAACATAAAGCAGTTGTTTTCCATCCGGAGAAATTGCCATATCTGCCTTTACAGTACCATCATCTGTAACTCTTGAAACATTCTGCAAAACACTTTTGTCATAAGAAATCTGAATATCATCTGTAGAAGCGCAAGAAAAAACAACAATAGAAACTAATGCCACAGAAGCCAAAAAAAACATTCTTTTCATAAAAACCTCTTTTTCTTTTAGTCAAACATTACAATACAAAAGTATTTCTTTAAAGTCAATCAAAAATTATACAATGGTCAAAAATAAATAGACAGGTTTCTTATGCTGAATGAACAAATCCGTGAGCTTCGTAATATCCGTGGAATCAGCCAGATTCAGCTGGCAAATAAACTCGGTGTTACAAAGCAAAGCGTTTCGAACTGGGAAAATGACAATATTCTTCCGTCTATAGAAATGCTTGTGAAAATTGCGAATTTTTTTGAAGTTTCAACCGATTACCTTTTAGGACTTGAAAAAAAACGGACTTTGGACGTTGAAAATTTAACAGATATTCAGATTTCGCACATTCAGCTTATTGTTGACGATTTAAGAAATGCAAAATAAGTTAAAACAAAAAAACTGACCCCATTTATGGAGCCAGCCTTAATACGACAACTTTAGCAATGTTTAATTGAAAAAGTCTAATTCATCCGCTTTTTTTTCGCACAAGATGATTCTGTAGATTGACTTTTCGCTCAGAAAGAATTCTTGTGAAATCTCGCTGACCGAAAATCCCTCTTTGTAGTTTTTGTATATCCGCTGGTTTCGCCTTTTGTACCAGTTTTTAGAATCTTTTGATTCTCCCCAGTTTTTCCGGTTTTCGCACTTCTGCGGAATATACAAGTAAGTTCCCGCCGCGTATTCCTGAATTTTTTCAAGAAGCTCGGACGGAAGAATGTTTTTTGCTTTTACGTAGTCCATTTTTATGACGCTTTTCAAAAAGATTTGGATTTCTGATTGAACAAGCAGTAAAAGCCTTTGAAACTCAAACTGCGCCTTTACTGCCGGCGCGGCACAAGTTCCATTTTTATCGTGTTTTTTATAAGTCGCTCCTTAGAAAACAATTCGTCTTCAACTTGAAAAAATATAGCATAAAAAAATATAAAATTCTATTGGTTAGTCCAAATGTCAAATTTTAATAAGAACATTAATTTAAGTGTCATTCCCGTG
>DKDI01000019.1:0-1712 GCA_002449305.1 Treponema sp. UBA6852 | reverse complement strand
TAATGACATTAAATTATAAAAACTCGAAGTTTGGATTACTTACTTTTCATGGAATTTTCCAGTCAGCTCTTCCACATCAATTCTTATCATGCTCGTTTTTTTCATCATAATAGCAGGAAAAACAGCCGGACCTTTGTACCCATATTTTTTTAGGATACAGATTAACCCTTCTTTTTTTTCATCTGCATCCTCTAAAATAGACGCATTTCCTTTTCCGCAAACACTTCTGTAAAAATCTGTCCAGCCGCAAGGCGTTTTATCTGTACCTATTTCAGAATAGCTTACAGCGGAAAAAGATATGCGCGGACAATTTTTTATGCAGCTAAGCTTTGTACCTTCCGTAGCTCCGTGAATAAAAATCTGAATCCTTTTTCTGTTGCCATCCAGTTTGTACCCAAAATTTACGGGTACAGAATACGGCTCATTTCCATTTATCATAGCAAGCGTCAAAAAATTTGATTCATCAAGAATTTTTATCATTTCTTCAAAGTCAGTAATTTCCCTTTCTTTTCGTCTCATTTTTCACCTACAAAATTTGCAAATTGAAATTTTTTCAAATTCATTTTATAATTTAGAAATCAATTTTACAAGGAAAACAAATGAAAAACTTATATGAACAGGGACAGATGATAGAAACAACTGTTGCCGCAATTTCAAATGACACAGTTTTTATTGATCTTGGACTAAAAAGCGAAGGATTCGTTAGCAAATCTGAATTTTGCGATGAAAACGGAAATTTTTCCATAAAAGAAGGCGATAAAATAAAAGTTTACTTTCTAGGTGGAAAAAACGAAGAACTTCATTTTACAACAAAACTTTCCGGTCAAAATGCAGGAAAATCAGTCCTCGAAAATGCATTCAAAAACGGAATTCCAGTAGAAGGCCACGTTACAAAAGAAATTAAAGGCGGATTTGAAGTAATGGTTGGCACAAGCCGCGCATTCTGTCCCTATTCTCAAATGGGGTATAGACAGAAAAAGGAGCCAGCTGAATATGTAGGTGAACACCTTACTTTCAAAATCCAAGAATTCAAAAATGATGGAAAAAACATAGTTCTTTCAAACCGGGCAATTCTTGAAGAACAGGCAAATGCAGAACTTGACCAGCTTTCAAAAAAGTATACAGAAGGAATGACTGTTACTGGAAAAGTAAAATCAATCGAGTCCTACGGCGCATTTATCGACTTAAACGGATTCCAAGCGCTTCTTCCAATTTCTGAAATTTCTCACGCAAGAATCAGCAATGTTTCGGAAGTTTTAAAAGTTGGACAGGAAATAACAGCAAAAATTATAAAAGCAGACTGGCAGCATGAAAAAGTTTCTCTTTCAACAAAAGAGCTTGAGACAGATCCTTGGGACAACGTAAAAAATGAATTTCCGGTGGGAACAAAAATTGAAGGAACTATTTCCCGTGTAGCTGATTTCGGAATTTTTGTAAACCTCGCATCAGGAATAGACGGACTTGTTCATATATCCAAACTGAATGTTGAGCGCAGTACAAATCTGAAAAAAATCTACAAGCCAGGTGAAAAATTTCCAGTTATTGTTGAAAAAGTTGATCCTGAAGAAAAAAGAATTTCACTTGCTCCAGTTGTTTCAAATGAAGAACAGGACAACGCGGCAGAATATCTTTCATCACACAAAGACGATGATGACGGAGAAACTTACAATCCTTTTGCAGCGCTCTTGAAAAAATAAAGTAAAAAAGCCAGT
>DKDI01000037.1 GCA_002449305.1 Treponema sp. UBA6852 | reverse complement strand
AAGCGTTTCTTGCTTTTGCTGTCCATCCCTGATTTATGCCTTTCAAAAAGCTTGCGGCTGACTGCCGCAGGTGGACATCAATATACCGCATTTCCCATGAGCGTGTCAACACCTTGATATGATTTTTTCTCATTTTTTTTGTTTTTTTTATATCTTCTGCAACAACCACCAAAGATGTTCTCTTATTCAAGAATCCCGCGGGCTCACTTGATAAATCCCGAATGGGGGGGGGTAAAATAGACAATGCTGATTTTTTTTCAGCGGAATTTCTTTTTAAGGGTAAGTTTATGAAAAAGATTGCTAAGATTTTGCCTGTGCTCGCAGTTTTTGCCTTTGCGTCCCCGTCTGTAATGTACAGCCAGAAGATTCCGGAAGGATTTGTAAAAATTCCTGCCGTTTCAATTGACGGAACAGAAACATGGAAGCCGGAATCAGAAGTATTTGTAAGCGGACGTAAACTTGAAATCGCCCCGTTCTACATGAGCGACCATGAGGTAACACGCGGAGAGTACAAGGCTGTCATAGGAAGCGACCCAAGCCGTGTCCCTGCTCGCAACAAGAGCGGAAAGGAGCTTACGGGTGACAATGCAAAAAACAATTCTGCAACCGACGTCAGCTGGCTTGATGCGCTTGTATACTGCAACACGCTTTCTATAAAGGAGGGGCTTACCCCCTGCTATGCAATTGGCGGAGAAACAGACCCGGCAAAGTAGAAAAGAACTCCTTGGGGAGATACTCCGAACGTTTATGATAGAGAATTTTACGAATGGACCTCCGGAGCACAGTGCGACTTTTCGGCAGACGGCTACCGTCTTCCGACAGAGGAAGAATGGGAATGGGCGGCGCGCGGCGGCGAAAGCTACACTTATGCCGGAAGCGAAAAAGCAGACAAAGTGGCATGGTATGGCTACCTTTTTGATGCTCTCTTGGGTTCGGATTGTGGGGAAACAAGGGATGTAAAGACCAAAAAGCCAAACGGCTACGGACTTTACGACATGAGCGGAAACGTAAGTGAATGGTGCTGGGGCTATAACTCCGACGGTGCACATGGCGGTTCTTGGGCCGATGTCCCGGAATGTTGCACTGTTTCGTACATCGACTACGCAGTAGAAAAACATAGGCGATACGGCACCGTTGGCTTCCGCGTTGTCCGCACTGCAAAATAGCGTTCTACATCATGTTCTTACGTGCGCACGTCAGACAGGCCGACACATTCTTGCAAGGCCCCCTGCCCAAAATTCTTTGCAAGGGGTGCTGACAAAAATCCTTTGTGCTTCTTTTACAGAGGCTATTTATAAGTGAAATAGTCGTTTGCCCCCTTTTTTCCATATCCTGGTTCAGAATCATAAACTGTGTGGTAGAAAAACAGGCGTACAGTTTGCCCTTCCTGTTTTGTCAAAAAATAGACATTGAAATTATATCTTCCATTTCTATTATAATGAAAGTTTCTTTCATCATAAAATAACAAATCTTCATCAGAGAAATCAAAAGAAACAGTATCACCTGAAAGTTCGCCTTTATAAGCTCCCAGCCAGCCCCATCTTTCATCAAAAAGTTCACAAACAACATCACCTAAGCAATTTGCATTTTTAACTGAAATTCCTTCAAAGCTAAGAATTCCGTTTTCATATTTCCTTTCAATATGAGGATTGCTTAGTATCTTTATTTCACCTAGTAAATTTTCACCTTTAGCCACAACTTCAACAATAGACGAGTAGCCTAGGCGCACAGATTCTTTTCCGGTTTCATTATGATTAAGATTCGCATAAAAGCTGTATTTTTTTCCATTGTCAACAAAAGGAAAATAAACGGTTCTGTTATTTCCACTCAAATCAATATAAGCTGTTGTCTGCCAATATCCATCATCTTCAGATTTGTACACAATATCTGCGCCATTACATCCATCAGGCAGATTGGAAAACATAAGTTGAATTCCATTTCCGCTTGGTGAGTTGTAGGCTGAAAGGCAATTTATTCCAGTTTTCTCATTATTATTTTCGTTTCCAGAATTTACCAAGCCAGATAACTTTTCATCATCAAGCGAACCGTCAGCCTTGCATCCACAAAACATGGACACCACAGCAAATACGCAAAGTGAAATTTTCAAAAACTTCTTCATAACAATTCCTCCAAGAATTAACAGAAATGGCTCTCAATAAAGAGCAACCCCTATTTTACCCCCCCCGGGATTTGTCAAGATATTTTGTAAAATTTTAATGTTTTACATTTGCGCATCTATTTTATAAAATAAGTGCATGTTGAATTTTTACGGAATAGTCATTGCATTTGCGTCATTTTTTGTAATTGGAATTTTTCATCCGATTGTTATAAAAGGCGAATATTATTTTTCTGAAAAAATTTGGCCGGTTTTTCTTGCGGCAGGAATTTTATTTTGCGCAGTTTCTGTTTTTACAAGCGGAATTGTTTCAGTTTTATGTGCGCTCATGGGAAGCGCGTGTCTTTGGAGCATAAAGGAACTTAAAGAGCAGACAAAGCGAGTTCAAAAAGGCTGGTTTCCGCAGAATAAAAAAAGAAGGCAAAATGCTTCAATGCAAGGAAAAATTTCAGAAGCAATAATAATCCGGCCGATTCAGAAAAAAGACAACGAGCAGCTGGCTTCTATAATCCGTGCAATATTTGAAGAGTTTGGAGCGCCAAAAGAAAATTCAGTTTATTCAGACAAGGCTACAGATTTTCTTTTTGAAACATTCAGCAAAAATAAAAAATCAGAATATTTTATTGCGGAACACAACGGAAAAATTCTTGGAGGCTGCGGATACTTTCCAACTGAAGGGCTTCCGGCGGATTGCGCTGAAATTGTAAAATTCTATCTTTGCCCGGACTCACGCGGAATGAAAATTGGAACGAAACTTTTCAGTCTTATTGAAGAGCGCGCAAAATTGGCAGGCTACAAAAAACTTTATATCGAATCGTTCCCGCAGTTTTCAAGCGCAGTTTCAATGTACAAGAAAAATGGCTTTACAGAACTTTCTTCACGGCTCGGAAATTCTGGGCACACTGCGACAACAATTCACTTGATAAAAGAAATTTAAAATTACCTGCATGCCATATATGCAATTGTAAGAGCATCCTTTGCAATGTTTTTTACGATTGCATACTCGTTTGGCTGATGCGCAAGTTCATCCATAGTTGACCAGACAACAGCATCAATTTCGGCATTTCGAAGTCCTGCGGCAACAGTTCCTCCGCCAATGCCAACAAAGCGAGGTTCAATTCCGTGGACATTTTTTATGGCTTCAAAAAGTTCTTTTGCAACAGGAGATTCCACAGACGTCGCTTTTGACTGTTCTGCCTGAAGTTCTTCAACTTGAATTTTTACGCCGTAAATTTCTTCAGTTTCCCGAATCACTTTATTCACTTCCGCTCGCACTTGGTCAAGAGAATACTGCGGAAGAATGCGGCAGTCCGCGCAGAAAATATCATCGCCCGGAATTATATTCACACCTGAAACATTTTGATATTGCATTGTCGGCTCAAAAGTTGAACGCGAAGGCTCAAACATTTTATCATGCGCATTGAAAACTTTTTCAAGATTATGAATTTTTAAAGCAAGATAACTTGAAGCGAGTTTTGCATTGCATCCTTGATCAGGGCGAGAACCATGCGCTTGTTTTCCAATTGTATGAAACTTAAGCCAAAGAATATTTTTTTCCGCGACTTCAATTGTCTGTCCTAAATGGTCTCCGCCGTCTGGAATAAGAATTCTATCATCCGCTCCAAAAATGTTCTTGTGGTTTTGTATAAGAAAATTCATTCCGTACTTTGAGCCAACTTCTTCATCAGCCATAAACAGAAGCTTAATTGTATGAGCGGGAACAACATTCTGTTTTACAAAACTCAGTGCCGCAAGAACTCCACTGCAAAGTCCCTGCTGATTGTCTTCAACTCCTCTGCCAAATATTTTTCCATCCTTTTCAATAGCTTGCCACGGATTTGTATTCCATAAAGAAGGCTCGCCTATAGGAACAACATCAAGATGAGCGCAAACCCAAATACAAAAATCATTTTTTTCACCGGGAATTTCAGCGACTAAATTTGGGCGGAATCCGGCAGGAACTCTTGAGTCAGGAGCATCATAATGCTTAAGTTTTTTTATTCCATTTGACAAAAGCCAGTTTTCAAGTGCCGCGCATTTTTTTTCTTCACCCTCGCCGCCATTTTCAGGAGCAAGAGCAGGAATAGAAGTCAAAAGCTTTTCAAGCTCCACCATGCTGCAAGTATTGTTTTCTATATAATTTTTTATTTTTTCAAAATCAGAATTCATATTTATATCCTAGAAAAGTTTTGAAAAATTATAAAACAAAAAAGCCGCCTGTTTCAACAGACGGCTTTGTGCAAAACTAATTTTCGCTGTAGTACTTTAGGTAAGCGTCATAGGTTGATTTTATCAAAGTATCAACATCGCTGTATTTTGGTTCCCAGCCAAGAACCTCTTTTGCCAGTTTAGAAGAAGCTGTAAGCTGAGCCGGATCTCCTGCGCGTCTGCCAACATATTCTGCAGGAATTTCTTTTTTCGTTATGCGGCGTGTAGCTTCAAGCATTTCTGTAACAGTAATTCCGTTTCCTGTTCCAAGGTTAAGAGTAAGACTTTTTTTATTCTTGGCAATATATTCCAAAGCAAGAACGTGAGCAGAAGCCAAATCCGTTACATGAATATAATCGCGGATACAAGTTCCATCGCGAGTGTCGTAGTCGTTTCCAAAAACCTTGAGTTTATCGCGCTTTCCGCAGGCAACTTCCATCATTACAGGAAGAAGGTTCGCCGGATTTCTTTCAAGTCCGTAAATAACGCCTTCAGGATCGTAGCCTGCAGCATTGAAATATCTAAGAGCCGCAAATTTTAGATTCTTAAGCTTGTCATACCACCCCATGAATTCTTCAATTTTAAGCTTTGTAAATCCATAGTAATTTTCAGGATTCTTAGGATGATTTTCATCAATCGGAAGATACTGAGGCTCGCCAAAAGTCGCTGCGCTTGAAGAGAAAACCATGTTGAGACAATTGTGGGCAACGGCAGCATTCAAAATATTTAAAGTTCCGTTTATGTTGTTTATTGAATATTTTTCCGGGAAAATCATAGATTCGCCGGCAGCCTTGAACGCAGCAAGATGAATAAAAGCATCAAATCCACGGGCAAACGCTTTGTCCAAATCTTCTGGGTGAAGAATATCGCCTGCAATGAATTCATTTTTCTTAAAAAGATTCTGGATAAGTCCGCTTGAAAGATTGTCAAAAACTGTAACTTCGTGGCCTTTTGCCATAAGTTCTTTTACAACGTGGCTTCCAATATATCCAGCGCCACCAATAACTAAAACTTTCATTTGTTCCTCCCATAAAAAGTCAATGAGAAAATATCAACTTCCGATTTGACTTTTTAAGCTGTCCCGCAACAAAGTAAGAAACAGCAGTTGATAAAAAAGCTTGCAACGCAAACTTGTAAAAATAAAAACTGACACTATTTTTGGCAGTTTTTATTTAGACTATCTTGAATTAAACTGAAAATATAATAATCCAATAAAAGTAATTTTTCAATTTATATTAAAAAAAAATGCGCAACAAATTGCACAAATTCTCATCATGAAAACGCCTCTAGTTTTTCAGCAGCACAAAGCCACTGAGCATTGAGCTCTTCAAGTTCCGAAGCAATTTTTGAAATTTGAGATTGAACAGATTTTGCAGTTTCGCCATTTGAATAAACTTCCGGCAAAGAAAGCTGGTTTTCAAGTTCCGATTTTTTCTCTTCCGCCTCAAGAATCATGGCTTCAAGTTTGTCTGCTTCTTTTTGAATTTTTCTTTTCTCAGAATCACGTTTTTTTTGCTCTTCCCAAGAAAGTTTTGATTCAGTTTTTTGCTCTGCTTTTTTAGTTTCTGAATCCAAAACTTTTTCGCTATCCGCAGACTGTTCTTCTTCAATGCGCTGCATATAATATTTGTAGTCGCCGACAAATTCCCTGAAAACACCAGGATGAAGCTCCAAAACTTTTGTAGAAAGATCTTCAATAAATCCGCGGTCATGGCTTACAAAAACAATTGTTCCGCCAAAACTTTTCAAAGCCTCAAGCAGAACATCTTTTGAATGCATATCAAGATGGTTTGTAGGCTCGTCAAGAACAAGAAGATTCACAGGACGAAGCAAAAGTTCAAGCAATGCGATACGGGATTTTTCTCCACCGGAAAGCACATTGATGCTTTTAAAAACATCGTCGCCACGGAACAAAAACGCGCCAAGCATATCGCGGAGTTTAGGGACAAGTTCAAGAGGCGCATTGTTTTCCAAACGCTCAAGAATTGTTTCACTGCCATTTATTTTTTCCGCGCTGTCCTGACTAAAATATCCAACTGAAACTCCTGCACCAAGTTTTACTGATCCTGAAAAATCCTGATCAATTCCTGCAATGATTCTAAGCAAAGTTGATTTTCCGGCTCCATTTCTTCCTGCTACAACAAGACGCTCTCCGTTTTCTACAACAAGATTCAAATTTTTTATTACATCAGGTCCGCCGTAATTTTTGCAAATATTTTCCAACGTAAGAACAAGACGGCCGGCATGAGGTGCTTCTGGAAAACTAAAATGAATTTTTTTAAGGTTCTCTGGAATTTCAATTTTGTTTTCAAGAATTTTATCAAGCATTTTTTGACGCTCTTGTGCTTGAGCAGCTTTTGTCGCCTTGTATCCAAAACGCTTTATAAATTCTTCAAGATGCTGAATTTCCTGCTGCTGCTGTTCATAGGAAGCAATCAGAGAGTCAAGTTCAACTTTGCGCACTTCCTCGTAATGCGAAAAATTTCCAGGATAACGTTTTAAAGTTCCATTAAAAAGTTCATAGACTTCATTTATTGTGTGATCCAAAAAATAACGGTCATGGCTTACAAGCAAAAATCCGCCTTTAAAATCTGCAAGAAATTTTTCAAGCCAATTGCGCGCCTCAATATCAAGGTAGTTTGTAGGCTCGTCAAGGAGAAGAATGTCCGGACCACACATAAGGGCTTTTGCAAGCGCAATACGCATCTGCCATCCGCCAGAAAATTCTTCAGTCCTTTTTGTAAAATCAGAACGCTCAAAACCAAGGCCAAGCAAAACCTGCTCAGCAAGAACTTCACGCCTATACCAGCCGCTGTTTTCTAGTTCAGCCAAAAGTTCTGAATGCTCAACTGCAATCTTGTTTGAGTTTTCAGGATTTGACTTTAAAAGCTCACCAAGAGAATCTGCCTTATTTTGAATTTCGTATCCCCAGTCAAACGCCTTGTCCGCCTCTTCCTTTAAAGTGCAGCCTGAATGAACAAGCCCGCTCTGCGGAAGATATGCAATGCGCGCATTTTTTTGAGCAATACGTTCTCCAGAATCAGGTTCTGAAATGCCAGCCATTATTTTTATTAAAGTTGACTTTCCCGCTCCGTTTGCGCCGGTAAGAGCAGCCTTTGTTCCTGCTTGCAAATTTACAGAAACGTTCTTTAAAATATCTCTGTCGCCAAATGCAAGAGAAACTTTTGAAAACTGAATAAACGCCATAAAAAACCTATTTTTATAAGCCAGTCGAAAGAATTAGAGTTTTTAGAATTTTGAAACTGGCTCAGTTATTTTACTTTTGAAAAAACAAAACCATAGAATTCGCAGGAAGAGAAACTGAATAATATTTTCTTCCAAAACTATCGTCGTATTTTTCAACTATATTCGCATAAGCAAGCCTAAGTCCGTTTACTTCTTTTTTATAAAGGAAATTGACTTCACGGCTGGCATTTTCAAAATGGAATGTTGCAACTCCGTCCCACGAAGATTTAAGAGTTCCGTCAAGGAAATATTTCATTTCAACAATTCCAAAACCTTTTGAGCCTGAAGGAATTACAGACGGAACAAGTTTAGAAAATCCACTCCATCTGAAAATATTTCCATCATTAAAAGAAAGCGTTCCATAGTTTCCGCTTTTGAAATCAGGTCCAAGAGATTGGATAGATTTATAAAGACCTTGCCGCTTGTTTTTTTCTGCAGAAACTATTTCATCAATTTTTACATTTCCATCAAGCGAAACAAAATTGTAACTCTTTGGTTTCCCGCCTTCATCTGTGTATTTTACAATTATGAATTTTGAATTCCGCGGAACAATTTCAACAGGAGCATTTTTTGCCTTGTAATCTCCATTGTCGGATTTTTCAAATTCAGAATACGGAAAACTTACATTTAAATTTGGAAGACTGATTTTTGTAGTGCCAGAACTATAGCCTGAATCAAAACCGTACCCCGGAACAATGTAATTCAAGTCAATCTGCTTTTTAGAAATCATGGCTCTGTAATATTCAGGATACCAGGCAGTTGAAAGAATTTTTTCAAGAGTCTCGTCAGTTTTTTGAGACTCAACAACTTCCGATCCAATTCCGTAAGTTCCATCCAAGTTCATTTCAAAAAGCCTAAGATTGTAGCTAAAGCACCAGCCTTCAGTTCCGTTGTCAGTAATAACATGAAGCCATTCACCAGGAAGAGGAACACCGCCGTTTGTAGGAGAAACGCCCTTGCCTTTATAAAGCGTGCGGATAACTTCATTTTTGCGCAGACGGTAAACTTGCTTTGAAGTGTTCACTTGCTCCGCGCGGATTGGAAGTCCGTCTAAAACACAAAAAGCGTATTTTCCTTTGTACTCAGAATATTTTTGTGCGCGCTTCAATGCTTTAGATTTTGATTCAGGAACGGAAAGTTTCCATAGAGGAACTTCTATTTTTTCTTTTGTTTCAGGAACTCCAATTACATAAACTTTAGAAATGTTTGACTTTAAATAAACAGGAACAACTGTTCCATCTGGAATTTCTTTTTCGCCGACATTCCATAATAGAACTCCATATCCAATAATTCCAGAGCATGAAGAAAAAATCAGCATAAACAATGAAAATGCAAAAAGAAAGAATCTGTTTTTCATGGCGGATATTTTACAAGATTTTATCATAAAGTTCTACAAATGAAGCAAAATTGAATTTTTATATTTTTTGATATAATATGAAAACATGAAAGACGAAACAATTCCATTAAGAAAAGACATCCCTGCAGAATACAAATGGGATCTTACACAGCTTTATAAAACAGATGAAGAATGGGAAGCGGACCTTAAAAAGATTCCTTCACTTGTAAAAAATTTCGCATCATTCAAAGGAAGACTGTCGGAAAGCAGCAGCATTTTTCTTGAAGCTTTAAAAGCAGATGAAGCGCTTGACCGTCAAATTGAAAAAGTCTATCACTACGCAAGCCTTAACAATGAGGCTGACCAAGGAGACAGAGCCGCACAGGAAAAATACAGCCGTGTAATGATGGCATACACAGCAGCTTGCTCTGAAACAAGTTTTTTTACACCGGAACTTCTTGCAATTCCAGATGACAAAATAAATTCTTGGATAGAGCAGCCAGAATTTAAAGACTACAAAATATACATTCAAAAAGCGCTTCATGCCAAGCCGCATATTTTAAGCGAAAAAGAAGAACGCATAATGGCTCTTCAGTCTGAATCAGGTCAGACAGCCTCAAATGTTTTTTCACTTTTAAATGATGTTGACATGAATTTCGGAACTGTAGAAGTTGAAGGAAAACAGCTTCCGCTCACGCATAGCACTTGGAGCGACTTTGAAGAAAATCAGGACAGAAAAATCCGCAAGGAAGCTTATGAAAAATTCTACGGAGTATTTGAAAGCCACGCAAACACCCTTGCAGCCTTGTATTCAGGTTCTGTAAAAAATGATATTTTTCATGCACGGGCACGCGGCTACAATTCATCTTTGGAAGCAGCTCTTTACGGTGATAAAGTTCCTGTGAGTGTTTATAAAAATCTTATAGAAACAGTCCACAAAAATCTTGACACCCTGCACAGGTATTATAAAATTCGCAGAAAAGTTCTTGGAGTTGAAGAACTTAGGCACTATGATGTTTATGTTCCGCTAGTAAAATCTGTAAAGTCAAAAATTTCTTATGACGAGTCTGTTGAGATTGTAAGAAACGCACTTGCAGTTTTAGGAAACGAATACACAGACACACTTTGCGGCGGACTAAAAGGAGGCTGGGTTGACAGATTCGAAAACAAAGGGAAAAATTCTGGAGCATTTTCAAGCGGTTGCTATGAAGGCTATCCGTATATTCTTTTAAATTACAAAGACACTTCATTGCGTGATGTTTACACAATGGCGCATGAGGGCGGACATTCAATGCATTCATGGTACAGCGTCCGCAACAATCCATTCATGTCTTATGAATACACAATTTTTGAAGCTGAAGTCGCATCCACATTTAATGAAGAACTTGTGTTTGAGTATCTTCTTAAAAACGCAAAAAATCATGAAATGAAAAAATATCTCTTATCTATGCGCGCCAACGACATTCTTGCAACTTTGCACCGCCAGACAATGTTTGCAGAGTTCGAGCTTAAATGCCATGAAGCTGTAGAAAACAACGAGCCTTTAAGCACAGAAGCAATCCGTAGCATTTACAGAAAACTTTTAGAGCAGTACTTCGGACCTGCAATGAAATTTGAAAAATCCAGCGACATGGAAGGACTTCGCATCCCGCATTTTTACAATGCATTCTATGTGTATAAATATTCAACAGGTATTTCCGCAGCCCTTGCACTTGCAAAGAGAGTCGTCAACGGAGGAAAACAAGAACATGATGACTACTTTAAATTCTTAAAATCCGGCGGCTCAAGATACCCAATTGAAAGTTTAAAAGTCGCAGGCGTAAACATGGAAAGCACAGAACCTGTACAAGCAGCTCTTGACACATTCAAAGAACTTGTTGATCAGCTAGAAAAAGAACTTATGTAAAAAACTCGGCATATAAAAAAATCACAAACCACCCGTCAAACGGGTGGTTTGCACTTAGCCTATAAGGCTAGGGTCTCAAGCTGAGACTTAAGTCCCAAGCTTTCACATACGTTCAAGCCTATTGCAGCTTGTCACTCACAGGCTCTTAAAGAGCCTTTGGTACTACTTACTACCCTTAAAAGGGTCTTCGTATTCTTTTTCACTAACTTTGTCCATCGCAATATCATGAGATTCTTGTTCGCGGATATACTTTGCAATTGTAGCTTCATTCAAGCCAACTGTGCTTACGTAATATCCTTCTGCCCAGAAATGGCGGTTCCCGAACTTATATTTCAGGTTTGCGTGCCTGTCGAATATCATCAGGTTGCTCTTGCCTTTCAGGTATCCCATGAATTGCGACACGCTGTACTTGGGTGGTATGTATGCTCACCAGCATATGGATATGGTCGCTCATCAGATGCCCTTCTATGATTTCCACGCCTTTGTAGTTGCACAGCTGCCGCAGTATTTTCCCCTATGCTTTCCTTGTACTGTCCATATATTGCTTTTCTTCTGTACTTTGGTGTAAATACTATGTGGTATTTGCAAAGCCATTTTGTATGGCTCAGCGAGTCTCTTATATTTGCCATTCTTCTTTCCTCCTTGGTGTTTTGCAATAGACTTGAACAATCTTATTGTACACCTTCGGGGAAAGCTTTTTTGCTATAAGCTTCTGCCTCGCACCCGCATAGCGGGTGGTTGTCTGTGAAAATATTCCGCTTCGCTTCATAAAGCATCACAGTCGAGTACATACCTCGACACACAAATCAAATTTACTTTTCAAGAATAAATTCTACACGGCGGTTTTTCCAGTTCACACTTGTATCCTTGCGGTCTGCAACTGGTTCTGTTCCGCCCTTTCCTTCAACAGAAAGCCGAGAAGAATTAATTCCGAATTTCACAAGTTTGCTCTTTACATATTCAGCACGCTGCTCAGAAAGAGAAATCAAAGCCTTGCCCCAAACCCCTTCCTCTGTCTCTTCCGCAGAGTTGTCAGAAATTCTATTTGCGTGTCCAACAATAGTAACTTTGTAATCTTTGAATTTTTTAAGAATTTCAGAAACACGCTTTAGAACACGCGCATTGTTGTCAGCTTGCGCCTGAGTAATTCCAGGCTTAATAATTTTTCCATTCGCATCAACGGTTCTTACACCAAAATCAGCTTCATTGCTTCTAAATATAATCGAAGGAATTTGCATTTTGAGTTTGTCGCCATCGCGGACAACAAGAACATCAACATTTATTACGCCTTGAGCTGTACTTGACATTCCAAGCTCATCGTAAGCTGTAAATTCAAACGGATAATCTTCCGCAGACTGAACAATTTCTCCATTGTTTCCGCGTCCATCCCAAATGATTCTTTTTGTAATTGAAGATTTTCCGCTTGTTTTCCAGAATGCTTTTCCGTTTCTGTCTTTAATTGTAAAGCTCCAATTCTTAAGTCCAGCAATTGTCTGGCATCCAAGCTCAATGAACAAGTCGTCATCATTGCCATCGTTATCCGGGCTGAAATATTTTGGAGCAGTTCTAACAGAAAGCGCAGGTGGAATTGCAGTACAAATAAAACTTGAAGAAGATGCATCTACAACATTTCCTTTTGCATACTCAACATGAAGTTTTCCAGTAAATGTACCTTCTGCAATTTTTTCATCCGCTGTATCGCCAGCCCAAGTAATTGCAGATGGAAGATTTTCACTGTCATTTCTAGAGAAAGTTTTTACAACAGAATTAGCTGAATCAACAATGTCAAATTTCCATGAAGAAATTCCTTCAGCAAGAGAAACTTTTATATCGAATTTTTGCGCATCAAGAATTCCGTCAGCATTAGGAGAAATGCCTTTGTATTCAGCCGTAACAAATCCAGTTACAGGGCGAGCATCCAAAGAAATTCCTGCAATCGTTGTGCTTCCAGAATTTCCTGCTGCATCCTTTGAAGAAACTGCAAGTGAATACACTCCATTTGCCGCTTTGTTTCCGCTGTCGTCCGTTCCGTCCCATGCAAAATCCAAGGCCTTTGAATTATTCCAGGCAAAAGTTTTTACAACCTGATTTTTCGCATTACGAATTTCAGCGTTCCATTTTGTTTCAACAGAGCAGTCCTCAACTTTTACAGGAATAGTCTGACGACTTGAAATTCCATCCGGAGAAAAAACTGTATAAGGCGCAGAAATTTTTATTGATGGCGCAACTGTGTCAAGGACAAATTCCTGACTTGCAGCTTCCGCTTCTGTTCCGCTATTCGCAACTGTTTTTATAACAGCAGAATAAGTTCCATCTGCGCACCTTGTTCCATCATCAGCAAGTCCGTCCCAAATAAATGAAGAAGGAATTTTTCCAGAGCCTTTAAAAGTCTTTACAGCTGTTCCATTGAAAATCTTAAGCTCATAAGAATCGATTCCGCTGGAAGCTTTTGCAACTGGAGTTAAAACAACCTTGTCCTGAATTCCATCTCCGTTCGGAGAAAAAGCAGCCGGACTTACAGAAAGCGCAAGTTCAGTTTTGCTTGTATCAAGCACAAATTCTTTTGATTCCATCAAATTGCTGTTTCCAGCAAGCTCTGAAACTTCAAGAACATATTTATATTTTCCGTCTTTTACAAACTGACCTTTATCATCAAGTCCGTCCCATTCAACAGAAGCAGGAAGAACTGTGTCAAAGTCAAACTTCTTTACAGCAACATTATTTTCATCAATAATTTTTCCTGTCCATGTTTTTTCTCCAGTATAGGCCGGCTCCGCAACTTGCTGCTGCGAAATCTGGAATTTATTTTTTCCATTAAATACTGTATTCGCAGGAAGAGAAACAGCTGCCTTAGGAGCTTCATTGTCAAGAACAAAAACAGGAGAATAAACAGCCGCAGGCTCATAGCCATTCAAGTACTTTGCGGTTATTTTTGCACGGTATTCTCCATCATCTAAATTTGCACCCGAATTATTTTTTCCATCAAACAAGAATGAAGAAGGCGGATTTGTTTTTCCAGATTTTGAATAATAAAGTTTATCATCGTCTTTTCCTACAATGGAAATCTGCCAGTCAGTAAGCGAGTTCACACTTGCAGAAGGAGACGGAATTGCAACAGCAAAATTAATTGTCTTTCTTGCAACCGCCACACTTCCTTTTGGAGACGGAGCAAAATATCTTGAGCCATTTATTGAAATTGCGGTTTCCGGCTTTTCAGCAGAAAAAATTATATTTGAAATTCTTGCTTGTTCAGAAGTGTTTCCTGCCAAGTCAGTTGAAGTAATTTCGTAGTTGTAAACGCCATCTGGCATAATGGACTTGCTTTCGTCTGTTCCATTCCATTCAATTTCCAATGGAGAAGAATCTTCCCATTTATATGAGCGAACAAGATTTCCCTGTGCATCTGTTATTTTTGCAGTCCACAGTTTTTCAGCTGAACCAGACTGCTTGATTTTCAATACAGCCTTGTTTCCTTCTCCAAAAATTTTATCAGCGCCTTCAAGTTTTGCAAGATTGATTTCCGGCGGAGTATTGTCAACAACAACCGGCAGTTTTGAAGTTGTGGCAGTATTTCCGTTGTCATCAGAAGCCGTAAACTGATAATAATAAGTTCCGTCCTGCGCCAACGAACCGTCATCCAAAAATCCGTTCCAGACAATTGTGGAAGGAATATCAACGCCGCGCTTTGGAGTTATCAATGTCTTGAAAAAAGTTTTAAAAGTGAATTTTGACGGAAGCGAAATTTTGTTTCCAATTGTGCGCACAACATTTCCAGCCTCATCAGTAATTACAAAGCTCCATTCTTTTACATAGCGTTTTTCGCGGATTTTCAAAGGAACTTCAAGAGTGTCTTGAATTCCATCGTTGTTAGGTGAAATGTAAACAATGCCAGGCTCAGCAAAAAGCTCAGAAGAAAAACTAAGCGCAGAGCAAAGGGCAAATGCTGTAAAAATTTTTCTAGTTGTTTTTTTCATTTTTTATTCCTCGTTCCAAAGAATGATTTCAGGAGCATCAGTGTCTTTTAATCCCAAGTCCAGCCTTGCGCCAAAACTTACAGCCTGAATTCCTGAATAAAGTGTCTGCGTTGCAACAGAAGGAGTTATTTCGCTTTTTTCCCAGTCAGCATTAGTTTCTGAAAATTTCTTAGAAGTAATTCCAAGTTTTAATGAAACTCCAACAGAAATGCTGTTCACACCGTCAGCTTTTCCTTCTGTAATTTCGCGGATATTCGCCTGCCAACCAAGAGACAAGCGGATAAATTTGTTATATTCAAATCCAAGTCCTAAATCCATTATACAATTCTGAAAAAACGGAAAGGCAAAATCAGTGCTAAACGAGCCAGCCCATTTCTTTACTTCAAAGACAGTCGAAGCAAAGGAAACTCTTGGAGTAAGCATAGACGGATAAGATGAAGATTCTTTTTTTTCATCAATTCCAAGCGTTTCATAGTCAGCAGTTTTTCCAATATTTAAAAGTGAAAGTCCAAATCTTGGGTTCGTGAAAATGCCAAAGCTATTCATTTTATAAAGCGCGCCCAAATCTATTCCAGCAGAAAAATCAGAGCCGCTTCCCATATAAAGACCGGTATAGACATTCGCACCTACGGAAAGTTTTTCATTGACTTCTTTTGCTAAGCCGGCGTGAAAAACCAAAGTCTTTCTCAAATCCATTCCATAGAAATCAGCAAAAAGAGCATTTGCAGTAAGCGAAAAAACAGACCATTTTGTAGGAACAATCATTCCAGCCTGAAATCCACCGCCAGCAGTTTTATCGCTGCTTCCGCCTTCAATTTTTATTTTGTCAAAGTTATAAAAAACAGTTCCGCTAAAATCAATATCAGCACGCTGCTCACCAGCAGTAAGAGCAGGATTATAAGTTATAGATGCAGGAACAACTGTAAAATTCGGACCGCCAGCGGCAGACGCAGCACCAGACATAAGCTCAGGATTTGCAAGCCTATAAAGATCCTCGCCACCATAAGGCGGATTATAAGCAAATAGTTCAGCCATGCCTGCTAAAAAAGCCGCAGTCAAAATTATTTTTTTCATAAAGTAGACCTCCAGATTCAAATTATAACAAAAAATAAAACTATTTTAAATGGAATAAAATTCTCATTTGCCACAAAGTAAGGCTCGCTCAACTTCATCTATTACAAAATCAGGAGTACTTGCCCCGGCAGTAAGTCCTACAACTTTTAAAGAATAAATTTCATCAGGAATTTCAGAAGCATCTTCTATAAGCGCAGTTTTCCCGCAGATTAAGGACGCAGTTTCAAAAAGCCTGCGTGTATTTGCAGAATTCTTTCCGCCAATGACAAGAATCGCATCCACTTTGCCTTCAAGCTCTTTCAATGCATTTTGACGCTCCATCGTCGCCGAACATATAGAATTAAAAATCTGAACCAAAGGATTTTTCAGTTTCAACACCGAAGCGATTTTTTCAAACTCAACAGGACTGAATGTTGTCTGCGCAATCAAAACTGTTTTTTCAGGAACTTCAATTTTTAGAGCTTCCTCAGAACTTTCCACAACAAGAACATGATTTTCCGCATATCCTGAAATGCTTACAACTTCGCCATGATTTTTGTCGCCCGCAATAACAACAAGAAACCCTTTCTTTGCCCATTCAGCCGCTCTCTTCTGACTAAGATGAACTCTTGGGCATGTCGCATCAAGAATTTCCGATCCTTGATTTTCAAGAGCAGAAACAACTTGCGGTGTAGTTCCATGCGCGCGGATTACAACAACTGAACCGTCTTTGGCTTTTTCAAGTGAAGAAGCCTCAAGAATCTGAGCGCCTTTTTTTTCAAGAGAATCCATAACAAGAGGATTGTGAATCAAAGGTCCAAGAGTAAAAACTTTCTTCTGTCCATTTTTTTCTGAATCTTCAAGAGCGGCAGATGCAGTTTCAACAGCACGCCTAACCCCCATGCAAAATCCAAGAACTTTGGCACGAACAACTTTCAACGGCAACTCCAGTGTCAGTTTAAAAATTTTGTTATTTTTTTAAAACTGACTTACAAAAGAAAAAAGCCGCAACTAAAAAAGTTACGGCCTTAAAATTATTCTTTAGCAAGCGGAAGAAAAATTCCGGCTAAAGCAAGTTTTAAACATTCTGTGTTGAGTTAAACGAAAGAACATTTTTGCTGTTATGCGGCCTTACGTGGTTTGAAAATTCTCCCGGCTCCCAATTGCGGCGCATCAAAGATACAAAGCCTGGAACAATGAGCATAGAAGAATAACATCCAGAAAGAAGACCGACTGTAAGAACTATTGCAAAGTCCTTTATGCTTCCAGAAGTAAAAATAAGAAGCGCAACAGAAGCAAACATCGTTGTTACAGTTGTAATAATTGAGCGCGACAAAGTTTCAGAGATTGAAGCATTCAATATGTCATTAAATTTCTTTGTCTGAATCAAACTGATATTTTCACGCACACGGTCCAAAATAACGATTGTGGCATTGATTGAGTAACCAAAAATCGTAAGAACAGCAGCAAAGCTTGTCGCAGAAAATTCAACCTGTGTCCATGAAATGAACGAGAACATTATAAGACAGTCATGAACAAGTCCGATTATTGCACCAACTGCAAAGTCCCAGTGGAATCTTATAGCACAGTAAATCCAAATTGCAAGCAAAGTAACAACTGCAAGAATAACAGACTTGATTGCATTGCTGCTAGAAAATCCAGAGCCTACAAAGTCAGTTTTAATAATCGCAACGTTATTTTCGCCGAATTTTTCCTTGAGTGAACCGATAATTCCTGCCTGAAGAGAATCAGAAGAAGCACCATCCTTTGAAATTGCCGCGCGAATCTGGAAACTTCTATTTGCATCGTCTCCAAGTTCCTTTACTTCAACACCTTCAGAAGCAAGAGCAGAACGAACATCATCAATAGAAACATTTTTTGATGCATCTGAAACATAAAGCAAAACAGGAATATCCGCTGAAAGACGAGAAGTTGAAGAGCTATCCAAATAAATTCCATAAGAACTTACATTTTCAGCGCCTTTTACAGAAACCGAAAGTCCATCAACTTTAGAAAGAGAATCTGCAATATCTTTTATCGAAGGATTCTGTGCATAAGAAAAAACTTTAGTTTCGTTTTCCGCGCCAGTTCCTGTTATAACAAGTTCCAGTGCTGTGCTTGAAGTTCCAAGGCTTATATTTGCAGAACCATTGTAGGAAATTTCAATAGCGGCCGGACCAATGCGGACTTCTTCCAAAAGACCAGGCACAAAGTCAATGCCGAAATTTATTCCACGGATAAAAAATCCTGCGATTCCAAAAAGAATCAAAACTGAACTTAAAACAGCGCAGGCAGGAAATGCTTTACTGAATTTTTTTACTGTTTTCATTATTTAATCCCCCAGCCAATGCTGATATTCTTTACTTTTAAGACTTCTGTCTGGAAATCAAATATAAGGCGAGAAACAACCAAAGCTGTAAATACAGTTGAAACTACACCAATCGCAAGGCTCACTGCAAATCCCTGAACGGCACCGCTTCCAAGCTGAGTCATAAAGATTGCAGCAATAAATGTGGTGATGTTTGAGTCCATGATTGCCCAGAATGCATTGTCAAATCCTGCGCTTACACTAGAAGCCCTGTCTTTTCCAAGGCGACGTTCTTCCTTTATGCGCTCAAAGATAATAACGTTCGCATCAGTCGCCATTCCGATTGTAAGAATCATACCGGCAACAGTCGGCAAAGTAATTGTAAGATTAAATGCGCTCAAAATACTGAACATGATATAAAGGTTCAAAACCTGAGAAACACAAGCATTTATTCCAGATCCCTTGTACCATATAAGCATGAAAACCATAATTGAAATAAGACCGACAGCAACTGCCAAAAGTCCCTGACGGATTGCCTGTTCTCCCAAAGAAGCTCCAATTACCTGCTGGCTTTCTACGCTAAGAGGAACATCAAGCCAAGCTGTCTGCAAAACTTTACGCAAGTTCTGGGCTTCACGCTGCCCGAATCCTGTAATCTGAACGTTGCCACCTGTAATAGCAGTATTTATAGTAGCATTTGACTTGATTTTATTGTCGCTGACAATGCAGAGGTTTTCACCAACGTGCTCGCCAGTGAATTTTCCAAAAATTTCAGCGCCTTCAGCATCAAGAGAAAATGTAACAGCAGGACGTCCTGTAAGTTCCTCTGCACCGACATCAGCTGATTTTATGTGCTTTCCATCAAGAGCAACTTCTTTTTTTACAACAAGATAACCTTCACGCTGATCAAGTCCGTAAGCGTCTGTTGTGTAGTAACCCAAAACTTCGCAGTCTTCTGGAATAATGGAAGAATCAACAAGATTTCCTCTTATGTCAAAAGTTGTGTCAGGATTGTTGTAATAGTAAGCATTGAAATTTGAAGTAGCCTCATTGTCAACAAGACGGAAATTCAAAATTCCGCGTCCCTGAATTATCGAATTAATCTGATCAGCTTCTGCAGAACCAGGAAGTTCAATATAAATTCTGTCCTCGCCTTGCTGTCTGATTGTTGGAGAGCTCAAGCCAAAGCGGTCAATGCGGTTTGTCAAAGTTTCGACAGCTTGAGCCATTATATCAGCCTTCAATGTTGCAGTGTCCAAAACAGCATCGCCCTGCTTTGCAATAACAGAGTCAAGGTCAGCCTTTACAATTACGTTCATTCCGCCTGAAAGGTCAAGACCAAGCTTTACAGAATTCTTATAATAATCTTTTGTCTTAAGAATCTTTTTTCTATAAATTCCTTCGATAAAAGAAGCAAGTTCTGATTTTGAATCAAAAGAATTCAAAGCGTCTTTTAAAAGAATTGTGGCAGGAACTTTTTCTCCAGCAGTCTTGAAATTCTTCTTTGCCTGTTTTACAAGCCACTGGCAATCTTCTGGAACTGGGGTTTCTGAATTTGCTTTTACAGCATCAACTAATTTTCTAACTTCAGAATTAGCCTTGAAACTTGAATAATTTTTTATATTTTCCAAAGAACTCAAGGCAAGAACCTTGTCTTCTTTTGGAGTGCGTACGTACCAGCTGATTGACGGCCACAAAAAGGCAAAGCAAACAGCCAGCACTGCAATAATCATAAAAAGCCGGCTTTTCTTACTCATCTTTCTTTTCCTCAGAAGCAGCTGGCTCTTTGTTTTCTGCGCTAGCTTTTGGCTCTTCTTTTTGCTTTTTTCCTGATTTTTTATCTTCAGTTTTTACAGCAGGTTTATCAGAAACAACTGTTGCAATTGCAGAACGGTTGAATTCTATTTTTGTATTTTCATCAACTCTTACTGTAACAACATTTGAATCTTTTTTTACAGAGCTGACAGTTCCGTGGATTCCTCCGATTGTAATTACTTTGTCGCCCTTCTGAAGCGCATCAAGCATTTTTTGAAGTTCTTTCTGCTTTTTGTTCTGCGGACGAATCATAAAAAAGTACATAATTCCTATGATAAGAATGAGAGGCAAAAACATTCCAAATCCGCCGCCCATAGCCGCAGGATCAGCTGCCTGTAACAAAAGTGAATTAAACAACATATTAAATTCCTTCCTTCGTAATTAATTTAAAATGGTATAGAAGAATAACATTATTCGCATAAATTTACAAGAGAATTAATTCAGAGAATTATTTAGACCAATCATTTTCATAAGTTCTAAATTTTCTTGCAATAAGCAATTGAGGTGATTTTTCAACGAGAGAAAATTATCTTCCAAGCAGTTTTTCAAGCTCGGAATTTTTACTTAGATATAAAGAATTCGACGGATCAAGAGCCACAACCTGCTTTAAATAGTACTGCGCCCGTCTCCAGTCTTTTTTTGCATAGTAAATTTCATAAAGCCTGTAAAGAGAATCCTTGTTGCGCGGGTTTGCAGTCAAACTTGCCCTTAAATCAGCAAGAGCAGAATCTTCTGTTCCCTGAATCTGGCTTCGTTCAAAATACAGAAAGCTTTTCATTTTTTGACTAGCAGAAGGCAAAAGGCTTGAAATAAGCTGCATCGCTGAATTTTTTTGCCCTGAAGCAGAAAGAACTTTTACGTAAGCCATGCACGAATTTTCATCAGCAGGATTTTCCTCATAAGCTTTTAGCGCAAGATTCATTGCCTCTGTGTTCTTTTTTAACGCAAGGCAAATATCAATGTGGCTGAAAAGCGAAGTTTTTTGCGCTGAAGGAATCTGCATAAGACGTGAACTTAAAGAATACGCTTTTGCATAATCGGATTTTTTTATGTATTCATCCAAAAGAATTTGCATCGCCTGGACATTTTTTAAATCTTTTTCAAGAACTTTTTCAGCAAGTTCAAGAGCTGTCATTCCATTTACAGAAAGACCTGCAACAGAAGCAGTTTGTGCAGCAACAAGCAGAGTTTCAACATCATCAGGATACAAGCTAAGAGCAGTTCCGGCAGTTTCTATAGCGGCGGTATTATTCTTGCTCCAGTCACGCAAAAGCTGTGTGCGCAAAAGATAATATTCCTTGGAAACAGCATTTTTCTTTTCAACAGCATCGAGTAAAGAAGAAGCTCTGATGTAGTCCTGTTTTTCCATGAGGATTTTTGCACGTAGCAAAACATAGCTTGTGTTATCCGGCTCAAGCAAAAGAACGCGCACAACAAATCCTTCCGTCTTATCAAAGTCTTCAAGGTGAAAAGCAGACAACGCGCAAGTCTTTAAAAGCTCTGTGTCCTGCGGAAATCGCGACAAAAGTTCTTCGCCAAATGAAAGCGCAAGCTCATATTGTCCTGTTAAAAAACAAGCCTTTGCCACCGACTCAAGAATTTCTTTTGTTCCGCCAGAATATTTTCCATTGCTAAGCTTAAAATATTCCAAAGCCTTTTCATTTTTATTCTGCTTTAGACAAAGAATTCCCATAAGATAATTTGCAAGAACTGAATCAGGACAAAGCTCAAGAGCAAAATTCAAAGAGTTTTCGGACAACTCATAATAGTCTTCTATTGTTCCCGATGAAGTCAAAAGAACCAGCGACGGAAGCATAATGGAAAGAAAATCAGAGCGGTTCATGCTTAAATCATAAATTCCCTTTTTTGCACTTTCAACAGCACCAATATACTGATTTGTTTTGGCAATAGGCGGAACACTCCAAGTTATAGATTCAGACGGCCATGCAAGTTTCATAATTTCCGCGGAAATATAAAGGATGCTTTTTTCTGCATCTGAATAGTCATCGGGCGAACTTTTATGAATTGAAGAAGCTGCCTGCCTTAAACTTTGTGGAGAACCGATTTCCACCAAGCGCATCGTCTCTTTATTTATGGAAGCAAAAAACGATCTGTCTTTTGAAGGAGCAACCTGAACCGCAACTGCGGACAAATTTTCTTCAGGCTTTGGCGCAGGAGAAGGTGAACTTGCACAAGAGAAAACAAATGGCAATGTAGCAAACAAAACAAGATAAAAAGTTCCGCGCATTTTCCGCAAAAAAATTATTTCTGAAATTTTGGCTTTTCTAAAAAATCCGGCCGCAGATTTCGTTAAAACAATCTTTCTAAAAGTTGTCATCTGAAGAATCATCCTTCATATACGGAAATTCCTCGCTGTTTATTCTTTGAACTCCATAAACAAGAATAAGAAGAATTCCCAGAACAAAAAGGACTATTGGCCAGAAAACCGAAATAAATTTTGCAAACGAAATATGGAACACATGAAGCGAAAAAAGCAGGAAAATAATTCCCAAAACAAAAAGAGCGACTGACGGAAAAAGAAAAACCGTCCTTATTTTTTTATAAATGAATAAATCCGAAACAATAAAAGCAAGTCCGGCATTTATTACAATAACCGGCCAAAGTTCTTTTAAATTCAAATGTAAAAATTCTATGTTCAGCAAGGCAAAAAAGATGCTGTCAAAAACAAGCATAAATCCCAATGCAATGTAAAGGCTGCGTTTTCTTAGTCCTGCAAGAGAAACTTTTTTTGTCTGCTTAAGATTTTCCATAATCGAAGTAAATAATAAGATAAATTTCAATTCTTGACAACGGCTTTTAAAAACATACAGGAACAACTTTGAGCGCCAAATTTTTAATTGAAAATACTTTCTATTATATGGTAGAATAAAAGAATGATTCGGAAAGTTTTTAGATCTGCAGCAGTGGCTTTTTTTTCCATAATTATCATGTCATGCGCAAGAGACAGAAAAGGAGAAATTCTGCCGGAAGCATTTTCAAAGCAATACAAGAATACACAAAATCTTTTGATTTCGCTACTTGAAAAAAAAGAAACAAAGGGCGAAACAAGATACGCAGTTGTAAATAGAATAGCAAACAATATGCTTTCCGTAAAAGATTATCCGTCGCTTGTGCATTTTCTTACAAACTGGGTTGAGCTGCATGAAGACGATTCCTACAACGCATACTGGCTTTTGATGACAGCTTATGCTTATCTTGAAAATGAAGCTGAGCCGATAGCGGAATATTATTTTGAGCGGATTATAAACAATTACAACGACCTTATTGTACAGGGAAAATCGATTCACTTTATATGCCTTCAGCATTTAATTCAAATCAGCTCAAGTCCGGCAAACAGAATTTCATATTTCAACCAGCTTATAAGCCGATTTCCAAACAACGTAAGCACAACGGAACTTTTCTACAGGCTCGCACTTGAATACGAAAAGGAAGGCGAATGGAATCAGGCAATCCGCTCATATACGCAGTTTCTTGACCAAGACGACGCATCCACGCTGCAAATTTCAGGCTACCCGAACGCATATTTAAATGCAAAGCAGCTTATAGATTTTAGCAATTCATCAAAAGACTGGACATTTGAAACACTTGACGCTCTTGTTGCCGCTGTAAAGTCTGGAATTTCTTCATACAATTACAAAGCATTGGACCGCTATAAGTCAAAAGTCAACTTTTTTGCAATGTCCTGGCGACAAGTTGAAACTGATGTGAACGCCCAAGAAAGTTTTTCGATGCGCTCATTTATGCGAGGCAACAGAATCCGTTACAGCGCAGAACTTGATCCGTCGTCTTCTCCAACCGAAGCATATTTGCGCACAACAGGCTGGAGCAATTACGTGAATGTCTGGTATCTTTATTTTAGAAAAGTGAATTTTCCAGCTGACCCGGAAATCCACGGACGCTGGGAATGGGCTGGAATTTACTTTGGTGAAAAATTGTAATGAAGAAAAAATTTGCATCTTCTATATTTTCAATATTGCTAGCCTCGTTTATTTTTGCGGAAGAGCCAGTTGCTGATTTTGAAATCGGCTTGTCAAAATTAAAAAATGAAAGTCCTGCAAAGACGAAAGTCGTTTCAGGCTCAGGAAAAGAAAAGAAAGTTTCAGTTCAAAAGAACTATATAATTCCAGAGCCAAAACGCAAGGACATTGGCATTTCTGGAGTTTTTAAAGAGCAGACTTTAAAATACAGGGAACGCTACCTTACAGATTCAAACAGGCAGTGGCTTGCTGAAATCCTTTACGATTCAATTCCATACAGACCATATATAAGAGCGAAACTCAAAGAAAAGAAAATGCCGCTTTATCTGCAATATCTTCCAATTGTTGAGTCAAACTACAAACCAACAGCGGTGTCTGGCTCTGGCGCAACCGGGCTTTGGCAGTTCATGGCAAACAGCATGCATCCTTATTTAAAAAAGAATGAATATTTTGACGAGCGGCGTGATCCATGGAAAGAAACTGATGCCGCGCTTTCAAAGCTAGCGGAAAATTTCAAAGTGTTTAACGACTGGCATTTGGCAATCGCTGCATACAATATGGGAGCAGGAGCAGTTGGCCGAATTGTAAAAGTGAACCCTGGAAAAGATTATTGGGCTTTATCAGAAAAGGGACTTCTAAGCAAGCAGGCTTCTGAATATATTCCAAAACTTATAGCAATTGCGGACATTGTTGAAAATGCAGATTTTTATGGAGCTATTGAAATCGGAGTCGCAGACAAAAGGATTGAAGGTGTTGCTCCGGAAAAATTCAGCTACCTTACAATAAAAGGAAGTATAAAACTTTCAACTGTAGCCAAGGCAGCCGGAATTCCTTTAGAAACTGTAAAAATGCTTAACATCGAGCTTCTAAAGGAAACTACGCCGCCCGGAACAACTTACAGATTAAGGCTTCCAGCTGGCAAAGCAAAAATTGCCGCAGAAAACCTTCGGTAAATTTCTACATTATTTTTTTGCCTGCATGCCAAAGTTTTTCAAGCTCGTAAAAGTCTCTTGCATCTTGGCTCATAAGATGCACAACAATCGGACCTAAATCAATTAAATTCCAGTCATTGCCCTGAGAAGTCTTGTTATGAATTTTATGGATTTCAAGATCGGTGTCTTTTATGTAATCCTTTATTTCCTTGTAAAGACCTTGCCAATGCGGACCGCTTGAAACAGTTGCAATTACAAAATAATCAGTCCAGCTGTTAAGCTCAGAAACATCGATAACACAAACATCCGCGCCTTTTCCATCTTCCATCAGCTTGGCAATTTCCAGCGCCATTTCTTTTACAGTTTTTTCCATTTTTCCTCACTCGGACGATTTAGAAGAAGAACTTCCTTTTACAAAACGCCCATTGAAATCTTTGCCCAAAATAATTGTAAAGTCAGCCTGAGCAGCACTTGTGGAATCAGCATTTTCCGGCATAAGTTCCTCATCAATTATATTTGAGCAATGAATAAAATTTCCCAAAGTTTTTGCAGCTTCAGAGTTTCCAATATGATTTATAATTTCAGTTTTTTCATAGTCATTGCGGTCGGCATTTTTTGTTTCGAGAACTTCATAACCCGCGCTTTGCAAAAGGAAAGAAGTGTTGCGCGCAAGCCCCTGCTCCGTTGTTCCATTTTGAATTACAAGGACATAAACACGGTTCTGATTTCCAGAATCGCCTGAAACAAGAGAACTTATAGCCTGATTTATAACATCCTTTATGAGCTGACCGTCATAATACGGAAACAAAAGAGTCTGTCCGTCAACAGTTCTTAAACTTCCTGTTATAGTCTGAATTGAAAAGCGCTCAGTGTCAATCAATGAAATTTTTTTCATCAAGTTATAGAAATTTTTCTTGTCTATGTTTGTCTTGATTTTTTCTTCATAAACTGAAAAATTATTCTTTGCAAAAATAATATTGCGGTTTTCTTTTAAAGCATAAATCAATGAAACAAAAACAGCTTGACGCCTGTCCTCAAGGTCGCTTGCATTTTCAGACGGACTTTTATACATAACATAGTCATGGATTTTATCTCCGTCCAAAACAACAGCACCGCTAGGAAAAAGACAGCGCATTCCATTTTCATCTGTTTCATCAACAGGAAAGGAAATAAAAACATTCAGTCCGCCAAGATAGTCTGTAAGCACCTCCAAGTCTGAAAGTTTTATTTCAATTGTAAAAGGAATTTTCTTTCCGATAAGTTTTTCAATTTCTTCTTTATAAGAAGCAAGGCCTTTTTCTTTGTAAACTGAATCAATTCTGTCAACACGCCCAAGGCTTTTATAAATTGCGCCTGTGTTTCCTAAAATGTCAAAAGCGGCAGCTTGTCCTGTCTGAGGGTAAAAAACAAGAACGTCTGTTGAAAGAGCGTTTCCTTCATCATCCTTTAAAATCCAAAGGCTGTTTATAACAGGATTCAATTTAAGATTTTCTTCAATAGGATCCACACGAAGCGAAAAAGCAACAAAGCCAACAACGCCAATAATAATCACAAGAATAGCAAGAAGAAAAATTCCATTTCTTTGGTCTTTTGAAATATTCATTTTTACAATCCTTAAAACTTAGCTGGCACGAAGAGAGTTTTCCGAGGCAATCTGCTTCTTTAAATCCGCTTCAAATTCATAGCTTGAATCTGCAATTTTTTTCTGTCTGTTTTTTAAATACTCCATATTTTCTTGAACAACAAAAAGCGTCATCTCATTAAGAGGCATAGAAAAAAGTTTTTTTCTATATTCTTCTGTTGACTGCGGGCGTCCAGGCTCAACTTTGTCAGCAACATAAATAATTTTTGCAAGAGGACACAAACCTGCACCGCCAAGTGTATGGTTCGCAACAGCCTGAATAACACCAGGATTTTTCACGGAAAATTTCTTTTGAAGCAAAACTGCGGCTGCTCTTCCATGCAAAAGCGAAGGTTTGTTTTTTTCAATTTCAGAAATAGAATTCCCATCTTCGGACGCAAGAGAAAGAATTTCAGAATCTTCCATATTTTTGCAAATATCATGGGAAAGTCCTGCAAGATAACCAATGTTTTTGTCGCAGCCAAACAAGCCGCACATAAAAGCCGCTGTTTCCGCGACACGGACAGAATGCTCAAAGCGTTTTTCTTTCAGTTCCGACTTTGCATATTTCCTGATTGTTTCTATAAGCTGTTCAGTTTTTGCTTCCATACAAATTACCGTCAATAATATACTTGAAAACTTTTGAAGGCACAAGATATTGAAAGGCCATTTTATTTGCCGCCCTAAACCTTATGCTAGTTGAACTTACGGCGAGCGGCTCATTTTTCAGAAAAACTGCATTTTTAAAAAGCGGCTCGTCTTCAATCCGAAATTCTTTTTCTGCGGAATTTTCCACTTCAAAATATTTCCCGGTCGCTTTGTTTTTAAAATTTTTATCTTCAATCTGAAATGGTCGTTCCGCCAAAATCAGCTCGCACTTTTTTACAAGCAAAGCAGCATTGTTCCAAAGATGAAAAGTTGAAAACAAGTCTCTGCCAATTACAAGTCCTATTTTTTCAGGCTTGTATTTTTCTTCAATAAAGCAGATTGTGTCATAAGTGAACGAAACTCCGCCACGTAGAATTTCGCAAGGCTCCATTTCAAACCGCGAATCATCTTTGCAAGCAAGCTCAACCATCTTCGCTCGTTTTTCAGGCGGCAAAGCTCCGTTCATGTTTTTATGCGGCGGAGAAAAAACCGGCACAAAAAAAACTTTGTCATATCCAAGCGAAAGACAAATTTCGTCCGCCAAAGCAAGATGCCCGATATGAATCGGATTGAAACTTCCACCCAAAACTGCAATTTTCATTTTCAGTTTTCACTTCCCGGAAACTGAACTTCCATTGAATCGTCCACGGAGCGGCTGGATAAAAATGAACTTTTTTCAGGCACGGAATTTTCTTCGGAAACAGGTTTATTGAGCGATTCCATTTTTTCAATAAGCGAAATTATTTCAATTCTTGCTTCATTCATGTTTGTTCTTGCCGCAACAGAAACTGCGAGGACTTTTACATCAGGCTCTTTGCTTTGGATTTTTTCCTTTACTTTCATTGCATTTTCAAGCGCGCCTTCAATGTCAATTTTATTGCAAAGAACAATTCTTGGCTTCTTTGTAAGTTCCCTGCCAAATCCGTCAAGTTCCTTTAAAAGCAAATCATAGGCTTCAAGAAAATTTTCATCACTGCAGTCAATCATAAACAAAAGCCCGGCAGTTCTTGAAATATGCTTTAAAAACCTTATACCAAGACCAGCACCTTCAGATGCGCCTTCTATTATTCCGGGAATATCTGCAATAATAAAATCTTTGTCATCGCCAGCATGAAGCACGCCAAGATTCGGAATTTTTGTTGTAAAAGGATACGGAGCAATTTTCGGGCGCGCGTTTGTAAAAAGATCCAGCAAACTGGATTTTCCTGCATTCGGAAATCCAACAAGACCAATATCCGCAATAACAGAAAGCTCAACACGCAGAACTCTTTCCTGTCCTGGCGCGCCTTTGTTTGCAATACGCGGAGCTTGGTTCGTGCTTGATTTAAAATGCACATTTCCCCAACCGCCATTTCCGCCTTTCAAAAAAACAAACTGCTCTTCTTCGCTTTCAACAGTAAAATCATAAATAAGTTCGCCAGTTTCATTGTCGCGGATTGTAGTTCCCGGAGGAACTGGAATTACAACATCCTCGCCATCTTTTCCATAGCGATTCCAGCCTTGCCCATCGCCGCCGTTTTTAGCCTTCAAAATCGGGTGATACCTTAAATGGGCAAGAGTTCTAAGATTCTTCTTTAAACAAAAAACCACATCTCCGCCGCGACCGCCATCACCGCCGTTCGGACCGCCGTTTGGAATATATTTTTCACGCCTAAATGAAACACAACCGTTGCCACCTTTTCCAGAACGGACAGTAATAACAGCCTCATCAGCAAATTGAATCATCGTTGCTCCCATAAAAAAAGCCCAGCAAGGATAATTATTCCAAGCCGGGCATTTAAATTATTTTAGAAAATTTCAAATCCTAAAGACAAAAACTTTCTTTATTAGTTGGCAGAAACAGGTTCTACTGAAACAAGTTTGCGATTCATGCGTTCTGTGTATTTTACTACACCGTCAACAACAGAATACAAAGTGTCGTCTGTTCCACGCTTTACATTGTTGCCAGGATGGATACGAGTTCCACGCTGTCTTACAAGAATAGAACCGGCAGTAACTTTTTCTCCACCAAATCTTTTAACGCCCAAATGTTTAGGGTTTGAATCGCGGCCATTTTTAGCACCGCTACCGCCTTTAGTACGTCCCATTTTAATCCTCCGCCGGCATAAACCGGACTATTATTCAATTATTTCTTGAAACCGCACATTATCAGGATATTCAGCAGAAAGTTTTATAAAAGCAAATCTTATAAAATCCCCAATGCATTTCAAGCGTTCCACAGCAGAGGCTGCGGATTTTTCAACCCGAAACTCCAAAAAGCCACGGGTAGAAGTGTCAGCATTAAAAACAAGCTCTTTTGTATTTTGAAGCATTTCAACTGATGTGCCCAAAACTATAGATTCAGCAGCACAAACAATATCCTTGCCCTTTTCAGCAAACGAAGCATGCCCAAAAGCTTTTACACTCTTTAATGCTCCGTCTTTGCCGCAAACCAAAAGAACTTCCGTCACTTATGCCAAGACAACATCCTGAACAGTAACCTTTGTATACTGCTCGCGGTGTCCAATAAGACGATGATAGTCTTTTTTTGACTTGTATTTGAATACGAGAACTTTCTTATCTTTGAAAGTTTCTCCAACTTTTACAGTAACTTTAGCGCCCTTTACATAAGGAGAACCGACAGAAACTTTATCGCCATCACTTACAAGAAGAACTGTATCGATTGTGATTACATCGCCATCTTTTGCATCAAGCTTTGACACTTCAAGAACAGCGTCTTTTTCTGCCTTGTACTGATTGCCTTTGAATTCAACAATTGCGTACATTTTATAAACCTCTAAATTTTTTTTGCCCCAAGGAGTAACGGGTTCCTTGAAAGCATTTCAACAATTAGTAAGACATTTTAACAAATTTCATAAACTAAGGTCAAGCGAATTTCTGCCGATAAATAAAAAATTCAGTTTTTAATTTACACCGCATTTTCAAACTTGTTTTACAAAATTGAAATTTCCAAGAGTTTCATATAGAATGGAACTATGGAATTTAATTTAGAAAAACTCCCATGCTTTGGAGTCGCAGGAAATTTTACAGGACATCTGGAGCAGGCAGGAGAAACCGTTGAGTTTAAGAATGTAAAGACAAAAGAAAAAAATGCGCCAAAAGCAATTTTTCCAACATATATACCGAATGCAAAAAATCCAGTGCCGGAATTTCTTGGAATATTTCCATTTGATTCGGGCAAAATAATTTTCCCGTGCGGAGAAGAAAAACTTCAGATTGAACCAGAATGCGCTCTGATTTTAAACGCTGAATGGAACTGCGGAAAATTAAAATCACTTGTTCCCGTGAAATTTGGAGCCTCAAACGACTGCTCTATCCGCAAACCTGGAGCAAAAAAAATCAGCATGAAAAAAAACTGGGGCAAATGCAGCAAAGGACTTTCAAAAAATTTAATCAGCATTGACGAGTTTTCTGAAAACGGGAATATTGCAAAATACAGAATCGCTTGCTTTCTTTTTAGAGATGGAAAAATCTTTGAATACGGAGAAGACAGCCCTGTAAAAGGATACAACTATATTTTTGAAAAGCTCACAAACTGGCTCATAGAAAAATTCAACACACAAAAAGATGAAGGCACAGCAGAAGATGTCGGAAGCTATCTTACATCAGCAGGCCTGCCAAAACAGATAATGGTTTCAATAGGAGCTACGCGTTACACAGAATTCGGGGAAACAATTTTTTTAAAAGACGGAGATGAAAGCATTGTCATTCTTTATCCTGAATATAAATATTCAAACGCTGAAATCAAAGAAATAGCGGCTGAAAATTCTTTTAACGATAAAGAAATAAGTGTTTTAAGGCAAAAAGTAATTTTGCAGTAGATACGTCTGGTCAAGGTACGCTTATGCTCAAGACCTTGACTCAGCCGTTTTTAGGGTTTTGATAAACCCTAAATTAAGCCGCCGGATTTTTAAAAGCAAAGATTCAGCGGTTTAAGGTTTTATTTTGAACAGGCACAAATGCTATTCTTTAAAAAATCCAAGGCTTTAAGTGCATCCATTCCTTTTTTGTCTGCATATTCAAGAAGCTGGGCAACTTTTGACATCAAGTCAAGATTATGCTCAGACATTTCATTCCATAAAATTATAAGCTCAGCACGGTCTTTTAAAATTCCTGCCGCAATACAAAAAGACTTTACGCCCACTGACATTGCAACATGAACAGACACATTTCCAAACTTTGACTCTTCGCCGGCAGCCTCGTCATGCTTTTGCAAATCACTGATTACAAGCTGCCTGTCCATAACGCAGTTTGAATCGACCGCATCAACTAAAGAGCAAAGAATTGAATTCTTTTCAGCATTTCTGATTTTTCCAGCAGAGTAAAAAGGCAACATAAAAATTCCTCCATAAAAAACAATGAGAAAGCATAAAAATTAAAAGTGAAAAAATTATGAGGAACTTTATAAGACGGAAGTTTGCTTTATTACAAAATCAATGTATTTATTCTTGACAGGAACGTTCAGCGCACATAAAGAAAAATCAATATTCTTTTCAATTACAAGAACAAGAAGTGCCAGAAACGCAAAGCAAATCGCAAAAGAAATTTCAAATTTTCTTTCTTCATGCACAAATGCTTCAACAGTGGAATTGTCAAAAAAAGACAAAATAACTGCGCCTGAATCGTTTTCAAATTCAAGGGCGCATTTATTGGAAATTTTAAGCTCGTGCCTGAATGCAGGATATAAAATCCACAGAAAAACTGAAAAGACAATTAAAATAGTGTATAAAAATTTTTTCTGCATAAAACCTTAATTCAGGCACAAAAAAACAACAGAACCGCACTTTATAAAATGCAGTTCTGCCATAAAAAACTAAGCACCGTAAGTTGCAATGAAAACACCAGCAGCAATTGCAGTTCCAATTACACCGGCAACATTCGGTCCCATCGCATTCATCAAAAGGAAGTTTGAAGGATCGTACTCAAGTCCAACTTTATTCGCAACACGGGCAGCCATAGGAACCGCAGAAACTCCCGCAGAACCAATAAGCGGATTAATTTTCTTCTTAAGGAAAAGATTCATGATTTTTGCCATTACAAGACCGCCAATTGTGGCAACTGCAAATGCAAAAAGACCAAGAACAATAATTCCAAGTGATTCTTTCTTAATGATTTTTTCAGGAGTCATCTGGCTTCCAACACCAAGAGAAAGAAGAATTGAAACAATGTTCATAAGCTCGTTTTCCATAGTTTTAGAAAGACGTTCCGCAGCATGGCTTTCCTTTACGAAGTTTCCGAACGCAAGCATTCCAATCAAAGGACAAGCTGGCGGCAAAAGAAGAATTGAAATCACAAGAAGCAAAATCGGAAACAAAACTTTTTCTGTCTTTGAAACAGGCCTAAGCTGATCCATTTTTATCAGGCGTTCTTTTTTTGTCGTAAGAAGTTTCATAATCGGAGGCTGAATCATCGGAACAAGAGCCATGTAAGAATATGCGGCAACCGCAATAACCGCCATCATTTCAGGAGCAAGCTTTCCAGAAACATAAATTGAAGTAGGACCGTCCGCACCGCCGATAATTGAAATCGCGCTAGCCTGAAGCATTGTATAGTCAGTTCCAAGAAAAGCGTTCATAAATGCAACACCGAAAAGCGTAAAGAAAACGCCAAACTGGGCAGCACCGCCAAGCAATGCAGTTTTTGGATTTGCAATAAGAGGACCAAAGTCAGTCATTGCGCCAATTCCCATGAAAATAAGCATCGGGAAGAATTCGTTTCCAACGCCCGCGCTGTAAATTATATGAAGCATTCCATGAGGAGCGTCTCCCATTGCCGCGCCCGGAATATTCACAAGAACAGTTCCAAATCCAATAGGAATAAGAAGAAGCGGCTCAAATCCTTTTCCAACTGCAAGATAAATAATAAGGAAGCCAATTGCAAGCATAATCAAAGACTGCCAGCCCGGAGCTTTAGGAGCTTCATCAAACGGATTGTTTTCTTCCGCCGCAAGCTGAGCTTCTGCCTGCGCTTTTTCCAACGCAAGCTCTTCCGCTGTAGGCTGATGAATCATCTTATAGATTCCAGTTGACTTTCCAATATTCTTTAAGAACTTTGAAATAGAAATATCATATTTTCCATTCCAGTTTTCAGTTCCTTTTATTACACGTTCCATTCCAGAAGCTGGAGCAGGTTTGTCTTGCGCAAAAGTTCTTGTTGTAAATGAAAGAACTCCAGCAACTGCCATAATCGAAAGCATAATAAATGCAATTTTTGTATTTTTAATTTTCTTTGTATCAGGCATACTATTTCCTTAAAAAAACTTCCACCGCTCCTAAAAAGAGGCGGCAGATAATCTTAGCAAATTTCAGCTACTGGCTGACCATTTGTAAGCTGAGTTCCAGCACTTGCAAGGAAGTGAACTTTTCCATCAACAGGAGCTTTTATTTCAAGTTCCATTTTCATTGACTCAATAATAACAACATTGTCGCCTTTCTTTACAGAAGCGCCTTCAGCAACTGCTGTTCTAAGGAACACGCCGGCAACCGGAGCATTTACTTTTGTTCCATTGCCAGATGAAACTGGAGCAGCTGGAGCCGCAGTTGCAGGAGAAGCAACAGGTTTTGCAACTGGAGCAGGCTGAACAACAACACCGCCAATGGTGGCAAGAACCTGTCCGCTCTGAATCTGTGAACCAGGAGCAACAGAATAAGTGATTGTTCCGTCATCTGTAGCTTTAACTTCAAGCTCCATCTTCATTGATTCAATTATTATTATAGTCTGGCCTTTAGAAACTTTTGTTCCGTTTGCAAAGCACTGCTTAAGCAATGTTCCAGCAACCGGAGCCTTTACATCAACTCCGCCTGTAGCAACCGGAGCAGAAGCAGAAGCAGGAGCCGCAGTTCCAGCCCCAACAGAAACAGAATAAGGAGTTCCATTTACTGTAACAGAACCGTTTCCGTCTGAAGTTACATTATATGCAGAACCGTTAACTGTGATTGTGTAAGATCCGCCCTTTGAAGCAGGTTCAGCAGCAGGAGCTTCTTTCTTTGCAAATGCAGTAGCAGCATCAACAGGACCGTTTGCTCTTTCCTTAAAGAATTTTGGAGCAACTTTCGGGAACATTGCATAAGTGAGTGTATCCTCGTCGCTTCCATCGCCACCGTTTTCCTTTGCTTCCTTAACCATTTTGTCCCATTCAGGTTCAATTTTGTCAGCAGGACGGCAAGTAATAACTTCTTCCATATTGTTCTGTGCAAGAGCTTTTTTTACGAGATCCGCATTTGGCTCTGCAGGAAGCTTTCCGTATTTTCCAACCAAAAGATCACGGAATTCACCTGTCATTCTTTCATAGCGACCAAAAAGAACATTGAAAACAGCCTGAGTTCCAACAATCTGTGAAGTCGGAGTTACAAGAGGAACATATCCAACATCTTTCTGGACAATCGGAAGCTCTTTTAGAACATCATCCATTTTGTTAGATGCGCCCTGCTGCTTAAGCTGGCTTTCGAGATTTGAAAGCATTCCGCCTGGAACCTGAGAAAGAAGAATGCGTGTGTCAGCTCCAAGGAAAGAAGATTCAAGTGAAGAATAATGCTTTCGGACTTCGCGGAAATAAGCTGCAATTTCAAGAAGCGCTTTTGTATCAAGCCCTGTATCATATTCGGTTCCCTTGAGCATTTCAACAACAGTTTCAGTTGGAGAATGGCTTGTTCCCATAGACATTGAAGAAATAGCTGTGTCCAGAATATCCGCGCCAGCTTCAACAGCCTTAAGTTCTGTAGCAACAGAAAGACCCGTTGTCGCATGAGAGTGAATCTCAATAGGAAGATCACAGGCTTTTTTAATTGCAAGAACCAAGTCATAGGCTTCATAAGGCTTTAAAAGTCCAGACATATCTTTTATACAGATTGAGTCCGCGCCGAATTCAGCATAAGTTTTTGCAAGGTCAGCATAAACCTGATTTGTATGGAAAGGAGTAACTGCATAGGAAATTGCCATCTGAACATGCTTTCCTGTCTTTTTTGCAGCTTTTGTGGCACGCTCAAGATTGCGAGGGTCGTTGCAGGCATCAAAAATGCGGAAAACATCAATTCCGTTCTTTGCGGCAGTTTCAACAAATTTGTCAACAACATCATCAGCGTAATGACGGTATCCCAAAAGATTCTGTCCGCGCAAAAGCATCATAATCTTATTGTTTGGAAGAGCCGCATGGAGCTTGCGAAGACGATCCCAAGGATCTTCATTCAAAAAGCGGATACAAGAGTCATAAGTTGCTCCGCCCCAGCCTTCTACAGCCCAGTAGCCAATTTTATCAATCATTCCGCAAGCAGGAAGCATATCAGCAGTTGTCATGCGAGTGGCATGCAAAGACTGATGGGCATCACGCAAAACAAGTTCAGAAATTCCAATTTTCTTAGACATAAATCAACCTCTTAATAAAAATCTATTAATTACAACGCTTTTTTATCTTTTAATACAGCGGCAATAGCGGCAACAACAGCGCCATTGTCTTCGGCAGGAACGGAAGGAGAAGCAACAGGCTGCTCGGCGACAGGCTCGGCGTCCCATTTTAAGGCATGAACCACAGCATGAAGCGCAATCATCGCCAAAATCATAATAATCAGAAAAAAGAAAACCACACCCATTCCCAGCAAAGTAAGAATTCCACTTTGACTGAACATTTCAAGAACTGTCATAGTTCCTCCCAAGAATAAAGATTTTATAGGAAAAGAATTTTTTTTAACCGAATCTTTCCGCATTTTAGCAAAAAGATACCGTTAATAATATAGAGAAATTTCAAAAACATTACAATTAGAATAGAAAGAATTTATTCATCAAATGGACAACAGTTACGCACAAAGCAAAAAAAAATCCGCCCGGAATAAATGAAGCGTATTCAAATATTCCAAGCGGAAATTTAGATTTAAAGTTTTAGGCTAAACCCTGAACTGACCAAGACGGCTATCCATTACAGAAATATTTTCCTTTGTGGACTGCGCCAAATCCGAAACATTCTGGGCTGCCGAACTTATTTGCCTTGCTCCGGCCGCCATTTCATCCATGCTTCCAAGAATTGTAGAAGAAACGTGCTGAACAGAATCCATTTCCTTAGAAACTTCAACAATTCCGCTGTTTACATCCTTGAATTTCTCATTTACTTCTGAAGACTGGCTTCTCATGTCGCTTAGCGCACTAAAAATCTGCCTTGAAGCGTTTTCCTGCTCATTCATGGCGTTGTCAATTTCACGGATAATCGTATCAGTTGAATTCAAATGCGTAACAATTTCGCCAAATGCAGTCTGCGAATCCTTTGAAAGGGAAACAACATCTTTAATAGAAGAAGAAATCTGTTTAAGTTCTGTATTGATATTTTTTGACTGTTGGCTTGAAGTTTCCGCAAGTTTCCTAATTTCATTTGCAACAACAGAGAATCCTTCGCCTGCTTTTCCTGCGTGGGCGGCTTCAATTGCGGCATTCATTGCAAGCAAGTTTGTTTCAGAGGCAATCTGCGAAATAATCTGGTTAGCCTGAATAAGCATTTTTGACTGGGCTGCAATTTCGTTGACTTTACCATCTACATTCGCAAGCTTTGTTTTTCCTTCGTCAACAGTTCCGCCAAGCTCTTTAAAGCTGTCAGACATTTTATGAACATTTGCGGTAACAGAAGAAATATTTCCAAGCATTTCTTCAATTGCAGCGGAAGACTCTGAAATTCCTTGAGCCTGAGCTTCAACAAGTCCAGACAAATCTCTTACGCTGCCGGCAGATTTTCCAAGAATTCCAGTTGTATTTGAAACAGAAAGCGAAAGATTTTCCGACTGCTTTTTTACGCCGGTAATGTTCGCCATAATCTGAGCAGTTGCGCTGGCAGATTCAGATGCGTTTGTTCCAAGGTTCTGGCCGATTGAATCAAGGGAATTCTGCGCCTCGTTCAGCTCAATGATAATTTTCTGAATCATTTCAATAAATTTATTTACGTCAACTGAAATATCATCAAACTCATTGTTCCATTTTATAGGAAGCCGCGCCGTAAGGTCTGCATCTCCAGAAGAAAGGTTGTTGATTGCATCTCCCACAGCCTTAAGCGGATTTATAATTTTTGAAATCAGAATAGCCACAAGAATTAAAATAATTACAACTGCGCACAAAACAGTAGCAATAAGAATCCGCGAAAAAATAGAAAATATAATTTCATGCACAAGCGAAACTTTCTTTCCGAGAAAAAGCGTTGTAAGGAAAGTTCCGTCGTCCTGCTTTAACGGAAAATAATATGTAAAATAGTTTTCTCCGTTTATTTTTGCGTTGTACAAAGTTTCTTCGCCACCAGAAGCTCTTTCAATTGGAGTTTTATCGGCAATTTCAGTCCCGAGCATTCCGGCAATTGAAGTAAAGGCTCTTTTTGATCCTTCAAAAATTGTAAAGTCGCAGGTTGTGGATTTTGAAATGCGGTCAACAAACGCATTGTTCAGAATTTCCTTTTTTGTAAAGAATGCTCCTACAACTTTTCCGTTAGCTTCCAAAGGACGCCCGCAAATATAAGAAACAATACCGTCAGCTTGAATAAAGCCGGAAAACCGTTTTCCCTGAAAGACATTTTTTACAGTCTGACCATCGATTTCATGCATATTTCCTATATTTATTGAAGTTCCGTCGTTTCCAACAAAACTACAGGCATCAAACAAAGAAGCGGCAATGGAATTTTTACAAGTATTGCGGAATAATTCAGGTCTTGAAAAGCCAAAGTTCAAGTAAATGTCTTCGATTGTCTTTAGAGTATACAAGGTTGAATCTGTGCAGCTTTTCTTATAAATATCAATTTCTTCATAAACAATGGAAACGTCGTCTTTTAATGTCTGCCTAAAATATTCAGAAAAATCGGTTTTGATTCTGGAATAGACAATAATCGAAAGAGCCGCGGCATAAACTGTAAGCCCAATAATATTCGACAGCATAAGAACCGCCGAAATTGAAAATCTTTTTTTCATAGTGTGAACCCCATGCAGTAATCAGTCCCCCCCCCCGCCTATACAGCACAACCCCTAGCTTTTTATAATGCGCAAGTATAGCATAACTAAAAAAATATGCAACCATAAAAATTGAAGTTTGGACTATTTATCAACTTGATTTTTCTATTAAAATGCCGAAAATTTAACAGCGGACTTTTTATGAATACAAAGAATTTTATTTTATCCACAGCAGCAATAATCTCATGCGCCTGTATCTTCGGCCAAAGCTACATAGAGCAATTAGACTTTTCCACGGAAACAACAGAACCAGTTCCGTCTGTCTACGTTCCATATTCAGACATAGAAATTGAGCGCGAATCAATCATGGCAGCCCAAGCGCAAGGACACGTTTCAGAAAAAGATGCCGTAATGACATCTTCTAGCTTTGTAAACTGGACAAAAAACACATTTGCCTCGGACGTTGCTTTTAACATTGAAAAAGCCGGAATTCCTCTTCCAAGCGGAAAATCAACTTCTGTAAAAGAAATTGAAATGAAGCTTCCGATTCTTGTAAAAAATCCGCTGCTTTCCCTTTACGTGGACGATGCAAAAACACTCGGTGACCTTGTTCTAGACGGAACGGTTACACTTGAAAGCCTTACAAGAATTGTAGACAACAGCAAAAAAACTCCAGCAGTATTTACAAAAGACGGACTTCTTTTAACAAAGCACACAATCAACTTGAACGACATTTCTTCAAGCCTTGTAAAGCACCACACGCCATACAAAAAAATGCAGCCGATTGATCAAGTTGCATCCAGGGAATACACAGGAATTGTCCTTGACGCGCGCGGCTCTCTTCCAGTCCACGGAGAATTCATAGAAAGCGAAGTTTATCCGTGTCTGTTCCCAAAAGTCTGGACAGAAGACATGGAGCTGTTATACGAACGCAACATGGTTCAGCCTGAAATAGCAAAAAAATCAGGAATCGTAAAATACTCAAGCTCCGATTTTATAGAAGATTATGACGGAAGAGCCGGAAAAGATCCGCTTTGGATTACCGTAAAAAAAGTCTATGGAATAAACAGATGCGATCCTGTAATTTCAAAAGAAGACTATTTAAGAATTGCTTCCGTTGAAAAAAATGTGGAGCTTCTAAAAAAGGGAAAAGTTGTAATTCTTTTGGACAAGGAGCAGCTTGAGCATAAAGTTTCTGTGCCGCAAAAAGACAAGAATTATTACATTGCATATCACCAGATAAAAAAATATTTCTTTGAGCGCAAAATTCCAGATGTTGACCTGAACGAAGTTCTCACAGGAATTCAAATTACAATGCAGAACTTACGCTTTATTGCTGACTCCTACGAACTTCTTCCGCAGGAAAAACCACGCATCGCACAAATTGCAGAATCACTCAAAAAAGCCACGTCTTCAGGCGAATACACAATCCTGATTGAAGGGCACACAGCAGACGTAAACAAGCCGAACGGACAAATGACCTTGAGCATTCAGCGCGCGCAGGAAATAATCAAGGAGCTTGTTTCAAACGGAATAGACAAAAATTTATTCACGTACAGAGGATTCGGCGGAACAAAGCCAGTGGCAGACAACAGCACTCCGCAGGGAAGAGCATTAAACCGTCGTGTAGAAATCATAATCATGCCAAAAGGCAGCTACATTCTAAGAGAATAGCATGAACCAGTTTTCACGCTCAGAACTTATTTTTGGCAAGGCCGGAATTGAAAAACTGAAGCGCTCAAAAGTAGCAGTGTTCGGAATCGGCGGCGTTGGAGGATACGCAGTTGAAGCCTTGGCAAGAAGCGGAATCAGAAGTTTTGATTTAATCGACAGCGACACTGTAAGCCTCACAAACATAAACCGCCAGATTATAGCAACTCACAAAACAATAGGACTTTACAAAGTTGACGTTGCAAAAGAGCGCATTCTTGAAATTAATCCGCAGGCACAAGTAAAAACACGCAAAGTTTTTTTCACGCAGGAAACAAAAGGAACTTTCGACTTTTCAGACTACGACTATATAATAGATGCAATTGACACAGTCGCAGGAAAAATCGCGCTTGCAGAAGAAGCGCAAAAATGCGGAACAAAAATAATCAGCTGCATGGGAGCCGGAAACAAAATCGACCCGACACAGCTTGAAGTTTCAGATATTTACAAAACCAGCGTCTGTCCTCTTGCCCGCGCAATGCGAAAAGCCTTAAAAGAACGCGGAATAAAAAAACTTAAAGTTGTTTACTCAAAGGAAGAGCCTGTAAAAATAATCTATGACAGTTCCGCAGAAACAAAAGGAAATGCAGGAAGACCAGCTCCCGGAAGCACATCATTTGTACCACCCGTAGCTGGCTTGATAATCGCAGGTGAAGTAATAAAAGACCTTGTAAAGTCCTAGAGACTTGCGGAACAAAGCATAAGAAGGCCTTCAACAATGGCTTCGTGTTCATTTGGAGCGATTCTTGCATACAAGGATTCCGGAGTGTCGCCGGGCATTACAGGAACTTTTTTCTGCACAAGAATCTTTCCTGTATCGCATCCGCCGTCCACAAGATGAACCGTGCATCCGCTTTCCTTTTCATTTGCAGCAAGAACAGCCTCATGGACATTATGCCCCCACATTCCTACTCCACCAAATTTAGGCAAAAGAGCTGGATGAAGGTTTATAATCTTATTCTTATATTCCTGAATTATTTTTCCCTGCAAAACGCTCAAGTAGCCAGCAAGAACAATTCCGTCAATTCCACGGAACTTGCACTCTTCAAGAATCGCATCAGAAACCGCAGCATTTTTTTCTTCACGCAAAGCTTTTTGCGCCGCCTCTTTTCCCATAACAGAAAAAGGACTTTTTACAACGCAGTCAATTCCGGCAGTTTTTGCACGCTCAAGCGCATAGGCATTTTTTGTGCTTGAAATAACAACGTCAATCTTGTAAGGACAGTCCGCATGAGAGTTCTGATAGTCTATAAGAGCTTGAAGATTTGTTCCTCCGCCGGAAACCAAAACAGCAGTCTTAAACATAGAACTGTGTCATTTCCTTGCTGCCCTTGAACTCGCCCTTGATAACTTTGTCAGTGTGGCCAACGTAGCCGATTTCATAGGCTTTCATAACAGGAGCGCCTTTTACAGCGAATTTCTTTGCATTTGCATTGAATCTTTTTAGGATTTCCGCAGAATCTTTTTTGCTTACCGCAAGAACAAATCCTATTCCCATATTGAAAGTTGAGAAAACATTTTCCGGATCTGCGCCGCGCTTTATAAGCTCATCAAAAATTTCAGGAACTTCCCAAGAATCCTTTTTTATCATTGCAACAAGCTGCTTTTTGCCTTCTTTTGCATGAGGGAACATACGCGGAACATTTTCATAGAATCCGCCGCCTGTAACATGAACCATTCCGTGAACACTTGACCTGAACTTGCTCAAAACGTCCATAACAGGGCGCACATAAATGCGTGTAGGAGTAAGAAGCACTTCTCCGATTTTTCTTTCTTTTCCGCCGATTGTAATTTTCTCTTCAAAGTCTGTAACAAGCTTTCTTATTAAAGAGTATCCGTTTGAATGCGGACCTGTGGAAGAAAGACCGATTAAAACATCGCCTTCTTTTATTTTGCTTCCATTAATAATGTCAGATTTATCTGCAACGCCAACTCCAAAGCCAGCCAAATCGTATTTTCCGTCATCGTAAAAACCTGGCATTTCAGCAGTTTCGCCGCCAAGAAGAGCACAGCCCGCATCTACGCAGCCGTCAGTTACGCCTTTTACAAGCTCGCCGGCAACCTTTGAATCAAGCTTTCCGCAGGCAATATAGTCAAGGAAAAATGAAGTCTTTACGCCGCTGCAAAGAATGTCATTAACGCTCATTGCAACACAGTCAATTCCAACTGTATCATAGATTCCCATCTGAAAAGCAATGTCCAGCTTTGTTCCAACTCCATCTGTTCCAGAAACCATCACAGGATTCTTCATATTCTTTGGAACTGCAAACATTCCATTGAATGCGCCAAGCTCTGTAAGCTGCCCTGGGATTCTTGCGCGCTCAGACTGTTTCTTGTATTTGTCAACAGCCTTGTAGCCTTCGTTAACATCAACGCCAGCCTTCTTGTAGTCAAATTTTTCCGCCATGATTCCGTTCCTTAAAAAAATTGTTTTTATAATATACAGTTTATTTATTTATTGTTCAATTACAAGAAAATTGACACATTAAAATCGGGAATATCAAGATAATCTGCGCAAAACAAAAGCCACAGCTTCATGTCTGCGCTTGGAGCCCTAAAAACAGAACTTGACAAAATAATACTGTGGAGAATAGAATTTGTGTTTGGAGGCGTGCCTATGGCTACAATAATGGAAAAGGATGTTCTCTTGGAGCTTGTTTCTTACAGCCTTGCCATGCTGCACAACAGGAATAATAGCGATGAGCGGACAGACTCAGAAAGAGCGTTGTGCCGGCTGAAGCACACTCTGATAAATACAGATTTCAATGATATTGATTATAAGGCCACGACCACAAGAATCAAGCAGCTGGGAGCATGTAGCCATGTATCTTATCAATGAACTGAATTGCACAAATGAATAGTTTAATGACAAGTTCAAGATTGTCTGGAATCAGATAAAATTGATGAATCCATTTCTTGAGGCAGAGGTGTCTCCAGAAGGCTTTGTTCTAGGCGGTCAGCCGGGAGCTGGAAAAACAACGCTTACAAATATGCTTTCTGCAAGGCTGAACAAGAATATAATTTCCATATCAGGCGATGATTTCCGTCCTTATCATCCTCATTTTGAGGAAATCCAGAATCTTTACAAAGAGGAATCCCCCCCCCAAAAAAAATACACATCGAAATTTTCAGGACGAATGACAGAAGTGCTTATAGACAAGGCTGTATCTGAAAAATACAACATTGTTGTCGAGGGAACATTCCGCACTTCCGCGACACCTGTCTCGACTTTGAAAAAGATGAAGCAGGCCGGATACAGGACAGGAATTGCGATTCAGATATGCGACAGGGAGACCAGCTGGAAGTCATGCCAGGAACGCTATGAAAAAATGAGGGAGACGAATCCGCTTCTTGCAAGGGCAGTTGACTAGGTCCACCATGACATTGTGATAAGACAGATTCCAGAAAAGATAAAGGCAGTATACGAGTCAGGCTTTGCCGACAGCCTTGAAATATATGAGCGTTTTCCGAAAGGAAATACGTTTGTTGTAAGAAAAATATTTTCTTCTGAAGGCGGAAAACCGTTTGATGTCAAAATGATTGAAGATGTCCTTGAGGGAAAATCCAAGTATAATAAAATGTCATAATATTACCCGGTCAAACGAGCAATGTCAGCCTAATCGAAAAATATTATAATAATTTAAGAATATAATCGAAAAATATTATAATATTTATTGATTAGCCGGGCTTTTTCATCTATATTAGCATCATGAGTGAAATTCAACGCGATTTAAAGAGCATTCTTAAATCAAGAATCGGAAAAGGGAAAATTATAATATTAATTGGACCTCGCCAAGTAGGAAAGACAACTCTTTTTAAGTCAATGATTTCAGAAGCAGGCTTTTTAGACACGGCGCAATATTGGAACTGCGATGAAAGCGATGTACGCTCTATGCTTACTAAAGAATCATCTGCGTACTTTAGGCCGCTTATCGGAAAGTCAAAATTCATTGTAATTGACGAGGCGCAACGTGTAAAAAATATCGGGCTTATTTTGAAAATCCTCTACGAAAATTTCCAAGATGTGCAGTTCGCGGTAACAGGCTCTTCGTCCCTAGATCTTTCCAATACATTGAATGAGCCTCTGACTGGGCGAAAATTTGAGTACAATCTTTTTCCGTTTTCCACGAACGAGCTTGTCCATAATTCATCCATGCTTGATGAAATCAGGCAACTGGAAACCCGCTTAGTCTACGGATTTTATCCAGATGTTGTTAACAATCCCGGTGATGAAAAGGAGATTCTCTCAAACATTGTCTCAAGCTATCTTTATAAAGACGTATTTGAATTTCAGGATATACGAAAACCCGCTATTATAGAAAAACTTGTTCAGGCACTAGCCTTGCAGGTAGGAAGCGAGGTTTCTTTCAACGAGCTAAGCAGCTTACTTGGAATTGATAGCCTGACTGTACAAAGATATATTGATCTGCTGGAAAAAGCATTTGTCATCTTTCATCTTCATTCTTACAGCCGGAATGTGCGAAATGAACTGAAGAAAAGCATAAAGATTTATTTTTACGACAACGGAGTAAGGAACGCTGTCATTAATAATTTTTCTCCGTGCAGCCTGCGCACAGACATCGGCGGACTTTGGGAAAATTTTCTAATAAGCGAACGCATCAAGAATAATGCATTTCACAACAGAAAGGAAAAGTACTATTTCTGGCGCACAACCCAAAAACAGGAAATTGATTTTATAGAAGAAAAGGACGGAGTTTTTTCCGCCTTTGAATTCAAATACAGTTCAAAAAAATCCGGCGCAAAGTGTCCGCTTACATTCTCCAACAATTATCCTGAGATTCCATTTTCAGTAATTACCAAAGAAAACTACATCGGATTTATTACGGAAAATTAACTCGGCACTCTGAAGCCGGAACATAAATAGCAGAACGTTTTTCCATTCCCGTGCAAGCAGCACGGGAATTTCTTTTTGCACAAATCAGCTTCTACTTTCTAGCGCGCTTGAACATTTTTCCGTCAAAATAGAGGGTGTTCGAATCCTCAAAGCTTACACGGGACTGCAATGTATCTCCTGCTTTCTTTTCTGGCGTATTTTTGCTAGAAGAAGAACCAATCTTTAGATATGCAGTATTTTCAGGCATTGTATATGTGCCGGAATATTTGAATTCTTCCTCTGGTACTTTTATCAAGATATATCCTCGTTCAATAGGAGCATCAACTACAGAAAAAACCAAACGATCACTAAGATCTATTTCTTTCCTTGTGCCAGCATCTTTATGATAGTAATAAGAGAACTCTCCGGACGCTCCGTCGCCTTTGAAAACAAGTTCCGCAAAGCCTTTTATGTCGTCTTTGTTATCATCAAATCTCCATTTTCCCGGCAGCGTTCTTTTTAGATAGCTCAAATACGCCTGTCTGTCAGCTTCTTTTATGGCTTCATTTATTTTATTGAGCTTTTCAGCATACTTTTCTTCAAACTTGTCGCAGAAGTCGTCATATATTTCTGAGTTGATTGTGAAATAATTTTCCATCAAGTCAGAAGAAGCTGGAACAAGCTTTGCAAGCTTGTCTTGGTACTCTTTTATCATCTTGTTTGACATCTTAAAGCTCGGGTTTCCCGCCTCATTCATTTTGGCGGAAAACTTGTCCGTGAACTCATTTGACATTTTCTCAAGCCTGTCCCTGACATCTGAAAGCTGCTCAAGATAGTCTTTTTTATTTTCTCTTAGCTCTTCCAAGCCTTTTCTGTCGTCTGAACATTCGTTCATCTGGGAAACAGCTTCATCAAGAGCCTTGCTGTACTCGCCCATAAAGTCAACAGACTGAAAATTGCTGGTCTCCTCCTCGTAAGCGCCTTCAATGACCTTCATCCACTTGTTGAATTTAATTCCCGGCGCAACAATGTTGCTTACAACTGCAACAACTATTAAAGCCGCAACACCGCAGGCAATATAGTTTGCATACGGAATAACCTTTTTTAAGGCTGAAACCTTTCCCAGATACTTTTCTGCAAGATTTGCAAAAGGCAGCCTGTTTATAAAGCCGCCAGCCTTGCTCAAATACTCTTTTACATTCTTCATTTTTTTACTCCTTTTAAAATGAAATTGTATCTATTAAAAACACACGGAATTCAACAAATCCGCACGTTTCTTTCTATATTAAAGAACTGCAAATCCCCATGCAGCTTATCCTGTCCGCAAGTTTCTCCCCGTCAATCAAGCCTTGTCTGAACTCGTAGGCCAGCCACCTGATTTTTCTTGCCTTTCTTCTGCGTGTCCTGCCCAAAAGCGAAATTCCCCTGCCTGAGACTGAATATCCCAAGAACGGAACGCCGGCCCTGCACGAGCTAATCACCGGCTGCTTGAACAAAAGCGAGAACGGCTCTATGAACTTCTGCATTTCGAAAAGAATGTTCTTTAGTGCGGTCTTCGAGTCCGAAAAAACAGCAATGTCATCCATGTAGCGCGCGTATCCTTTAGGCTTTAGCTTTTCCAGTACAAAATGGTCGAGCGGCGAAAGATAATAGTTCGCGAAAAACTGGCTTGTAAGGTTTCCAATCGGAAGCCCGAGTCCGTCTGAAACGCTGTAGGAATCTATAACCCCAAAAAGCAATGCCAGACATTTTCTGTCCTTTATAATTCTAAAAAGAAGCTCCTTGAGCTTTTTATGCGGAACAGAGTCAAAATATTTCCGCACATCGAGCTTCAGAAAATACTTGCAGCTTCCAGCCTTTTTAAACGCATATTGAATAGCCTTGTGCGTGCCTTTTTGTTTTCTGCAGGCGTAGGTATGGAAAACAAATTGCTTTTCAAAAACCGGCTCAAGCACATTCATTATTGCGTGATGAACAATTCTGTCCTCAAAGCGTGCGGCGGTTATAATCCGCTCCTTGGGGTCGTAGATTTTGAACTGGCGGTATTTTCCAATTTTATACTCTCCGCTTTCAAGCTCCTTTTTTATCCTGTAAAGATTCTCATCAGTCTTTAAGTCAAAAATCAGGGCGGAATTTGAAAGCCGCTTACCTTTTAGGGCCTTCAGGTAAGCCGCCCTAAGATTGTTAAAGTCTGTAATCTGCTCAAATAAATTTCCTGCACGTTTCATAAAAGCTGCCCTGCTGAGCGTTCGCGTTTATTCTTACCGCTACCAGCACAGCACGGCAAAAAACTGTTCGTAAACATTCTGTTTTTCGTAAACATCTGTTTACAGGAACAAGCCGGTTCCGCAAAATTGACAAATCATGTTTATTGCGGAGCTAGAGGAAGAGCGGACAATGCGGAAGCCCAGGTTGTTGTTGGTGTTATAGGCGTTGTTGTTGTTCCGATTGCCCACCTCGCAGTTGTTGGCGTTGTTGTTCCAGCTGCCGCCGCAGTTATAGCGTTTGCTGTTGCTGTTGGAATCCCAGCCGAAAACTTTTCCAGAGGCTTGCTCCTAAATATTTAAAGCTCATTGTCATTGTCGTACCTTGATACGACAATCTGCTTTTTTTATTTGCAATAGATTATCAACCGAGTTTCTTTCAGAAACATCGCAGGGTCAAGCCCGATAATGACACTCGATCTCCTAGAATATATCCAGCTGATTTTTATTTTCAGCGGAATCTTCTTTTGCGCTGTCAGCCGCCGAAGCTGTTTCCGTCTGCTCTGCGCAAAGCAAAGCCGATTTTACTGTTTCCAGAAACTCTTCTCCGAACTGCTTGTATTTCTGCTCGCTCACTCCTTTTATCTTTATGAACTCCTCTTTTGTCTTTGGCGGATTCTGCGCCATAAGCGCAAGCTGCTCGTTGCTCAAGATTCCGTAGAGGGGAATTTTTGTCTTTTCGCCGATTTCCTTGCGCTTTTTGCGGAGCAGGTCATAGACTGCAAACTGGCTCGGATTTAAGACATCGCGCCAGTCAACTTTTGAACTCATCGTGTATGAAGGCTTTGTTCCTGCGTTGTCCGAATACTCCACAAGAAAAATCCAGCCTGTGCCGCGCTCGCCATCTATGAGCCTTTTTTCCACATTTATTATGCGGCAGGACTTAAGAAAGTTGTTAAGCTCCGCGTGGCTTGAAGGCTCGCTGAACGGGCTTACAAAAAACGTCATGAACTGGGTCAGTAAGGCCATAAATTCTCCTCCACATAGATTCCCCGGTCAAGCCGGGGAATGACATACAACTTTATAAGGCTTGCTTATATGACATTCACACTCTTGCTAATTTGTCATTCCCGCTATTGGTTATATGTCATTCCCGCATTCAATGCGGGAATCTGTCTTTTTTTTACAACACCGCCTGCTCGCTGCAGCTGTTCCGTGCCTGTTACGCTACGGCTTGCCGCCTGCGCTACACCGGCTCTGCACCGCTGCAGCTCGCCTATTTTTTGCTGGAAGAGCGGACAATGCGGAAGCCCAGGTAATTGTTGGTGATATAGGCGTAGTTGTTGATCCGATCGCCCACCTCGCAGTAGCTGGCGCGGCTGATCCAGCTGCCGCCGCAGTAATAGCGTAGGCCGTCGCTGTTGGAATCCCAGCACCACTCCCACACGCTGCCGCTCATGTCGTACAGTCCGTAGCCGTTAGGCTTTTTCTGCGCAACTGGATGTGTCCTATTTCCGCTATTGCCATCATACCAGCCCACTTCATCCAGATTGTCGCTGCCACTGTATTTATAGCTTATTCCGCCTTCTGCCGCATAGCGCCATTCTTCCACTGTAGGCAGGCGGTAGCCGTTGGCGTTGAAATTGCAGACAAAGTTTTCATTAAATTTCTTCCATTTTTTATCAGACCATTCCCGAAAATCTTCTTTTAAGAATTTCCACTTTCTAACACTTGAAGTTTCCTCATACGAATAGCAGGGCTTCAAGCCTTCTTTTTCACTCAGCTTATTGCAGAACACAACGGCATCAATCCAACTCACGCTTTCTACAGGCAAGTCATCGCCCATAAATTCACTCGGATTATTTCCCATGACTGTCTGCCATTGCTTTTGAGTTATCTCTGTCATCATCATCGAATAGTTCTGATTTGGTATTTTTACAAAGCAAACATCTATGGATTTTATATGCTCAGCGTTTTTTATTAACTCAGCTCTTTTTTCAGCTACAATTCGCTCTTCTTCTGCAAGTCTCTTTTGTTTCTCCTCTGCTTCTTGCCTTTCTTTTTCTTCTCTTTCGGCTGCTTCTCGTTCTGCTTTTCGTGCTTCCATAAGTGGCCCAAATTTGCCAAGCAAATACTCATAGTCGCTTTTCGCGGTTAAAGCTGATGAAAAAGCCACAAGACCTGCTAAAATCAAAAATATTTTTTTTAGTTTCATAGTTGTTTACACTCCTTGTTAATTAGTTTTGCTCAAGATATTCAAGCCAGTTTTGGCAGTTTTTATTGTCTTTGATAACATTTCGATTTTTGTCAATTTTCTTTACTTTCAGAGATGAGCTATTTTCTACGATATTTAACTTTTTCTCCAAATTCTTAAGGACTTCCTCTTCTTTTTCCCCATAGCTAAAATAAACAACCCTTTTCCCCTCTAAAATCAGTTTATGGAACATTGATTTTAGTAAGACATCATCATAGTTAAACCCGAATCCAACAACAGCGATTTTTTCACACTCTTTGAATCTGCTATAAACATCAACAAAAGGAGAGATGGAATCTATTGAAACCAACGGCTTTAGCGCTGTCTGCGGAAAGATAAACGGAACGCAGGACTTAACTTTTTCTGCCTGCTCACCGCAAACAATGTCAAAACTTTTCAAATCAAGATACTTATTTGTTGCGCCGTTTAAGAACGTTATATTCAAGCCATCAATCTCAGAATAATTTGTAGAAGCAATATCAAACCGATTCAAATCGTTTTTCTTTATATCTGAGTAATATGTGTTTTCAAATGGTTTCTTCTCATTAAAAAGCTGCTCTATGCACTGCTGTATTATAAACAGGAATGAAACAATTTTGTTTTTCTTAGTCTCAGAGGAACTTGCTTTTTTGTCGCAAGAGTTTTCCTTGAAAAGATAACCATAGTACTCATTCAATAGAAACTGATAGTCAAAAATTTCTGAATATATTTTCTTTACTTTATCACGAAGTTCTATAAACAAATTTATTTGTTCTTCGCCAACATTTTCTACTTCTTCATTATCTTTTTTCGCCAGCAGGACCGAAAGAGTCTCAGCTTTAAGTTTAAGGAACTTTTCATGGTCAATTGAAAAAATGCTGTTCACTGAATCCTTAAACAGGTCTTGAACCTTATCGCCCAAATCTAAGTTTGCTACAGCATTCTGCTTTATCGCATCCGCTTTTCTTATTAAATAAAATGCAGCCAATGTCTGCACAAGCGACAAAAAGTTTTCCTGTGTATAAATTGACTTTTTTGCTCTTGGCTTTGCATTTTTATTTAATTCTTTTTCTTCCTTAAATTTTTTTATGCTGTCAATGAACTTCTCAAGATTCTTTTTATTCTCATCATTATAGTCAGGAAATTTGTCGATATGATTTTCAATTATCGATTTCAGCACCAGATTGTATTCTGTTACCCCAAAAGTTTTAAATTTCTTTTCGTCATTGTCATCTTTGTCATAATAATTTTTAAAATTCTTTTTTGCCTGTTCGATAATTTTCTCTTCTGGAGAAAATATCATCATTGCAAACTCAGTTCCGCTTGGCATACCAAAACAAACTTCAGCACCCGCTCCAAAAAGAATTCCTGTTCTTCCATTCATGATTATTATTTTCCTTTTTCAATAAATTAACATAAAAAATTTCTCCCTCCGCATCCTGCTCGCTGCCGCTGTTCCGAGCCTGCTCCATTCGGCTTAACGCCTCATTTCGCTGGCTCTACACCGCCGCAGCTCGCCTATTACTTGCCTATCGAGCGGACAATGCGGAAGCCCAGGTCGTTGTACCTGAGGTAGGCGTCGTAGTAGTCCCGATCGCCCACCTCGCAGTTGTTGGCGTCGCTGTACCAGCCGCAGCCGCAGTAATAGCGAAAGCTGATGCGGTAGGAATCCCAGCACCACTCCCAAACGTTGCCGCTCATGTCGTACAGGCCGTAGCCATTAGGCTTTTTCTGCGCAACTGGATGTGTCTTGTATCCGCTGTTGCCGTCATACCATCCAACTTCATCCAGATTGTCGCTGCCACTGTACTTATAGTTCTCTCCGCCCCTTGCCGCATACTGCCATTCATCCACTGTAGGCAGACTGTAGCCGTCGGCATCGTCATTCCATTCAACATCCTTTCCATTGATAGAATAGGCAGGCTTAAGCCCGGCTTTCTTGCTCAGCCTGTTGCAGAACTCCACCGCGTCATACCAGCTCACATTTTCCACCGGCAAGCTGTCGCCTGTGAACCTGCTCGGATTTTTCCCCATGACAGCCTTATACACAGCCTGCGTTATCTCTGTCTTTGACATTACAAAATCTTGTCCTGGAATAACGGCAAAATCAATGCCGCTGCGTTTTTTAGAGTCCTCTGCAAAATAATACCTTTCAAAAAAAGATTTATCGTCAGCCAATTTTTCAGCTTGCTCTATGCCTTTTCCCTGGCTCCTTAAATCCTTGACTATTTTGTCTATTGCCTTCTCTTCCGCCACAACGCCTTGAATCTCCCGCAAATCCTGCACTGGCTTCATCTCGCGCACAAGCTCCTCGTTGAGCGTGCTTGTCTGTACAACTTTGCCGCTCACGGTGTTTATTGCGCGCAGCTTTGTAAAGTAGAATGTGTAGGTGCTGGGCTTGTCCTTCGCTGCGGCTATGGCGTTGTAGTCAAGCTCAAAGTACAAAATAGGGTCTCCGCGCACCAAAAGAGACGTGTACATGTCGGTGTTGTTTATATACTCTTCAAGCTGCGCGTCGCTCGCCGTTGCCATGTCAGGGGCTGCCTTTCCTGCGAGTGTCTCGTACTTTACAATGAATGTGTCCTGGAAGAGCAGGATTCCGTCCGAGTACAGCGAAAGGTAGGCGTTCCAGCCGCACTTGTCGCCGTCATATGTTCCGTAGCCCACCTTTAGCTCGCCTCCCATGCTGCTCACAGTCTTTACTGCGGCAAGCTTCTTGTAGTCTGCGTTGATGCTCTGCAAAAGCGCGTTCTGCTGCGCCATTGTAGACTGCTTTACGCTCTCGCAGTCGGCAAGAAACTTTGCAAGAAGAGCGTCGTTGTTCGAAAGCACCTTGTTTGCCCTGCGCTGCTTTGCGGCCTCGGTGGGCTTTCCGTCCTTCATCTCGACGCTCGCCCAGTTTGCCTCAAGGATTTTTAGCGTCTGCTCTGTCTCGTCCTCTTTCATCTGCGTATGAAGCTCCACACTGCGCGCTTCCACACCCTGCCGTATCTCCACGAGCGCCTTCTTCTTGCTTTCAAGCATGCTTATAAGGCCGAGCACTCCCTGCTTTTCTGTCTTTAGCTTGCGCACCTCCGCAGCTTTTGCCGCGGCATCTTTTGCCAGCTTGTCGCGCTGTGTCTTTAGGGCAATGCTTCGTTCCGCCTCAAGTTTTGAGTCCGCGTCGGCACGTGCCTTTTGTGCCTTCAGTTCTTCCTGTCGTTTTTTTTCCGCATTTTGTTTTTCTTTAAGCAGGGCTTTTTCCGCCTCAATACGGTTCTTGTTCTGGATGGCGTTTATGTCGTTGCTTGTCATAAGCTTGGAAAGCTCAGCATCGTACTCGTTCATCATCTTCTGGAACTGAGCCTCATTCTGCTTTGCAAGCTCCAGCTGCTCGTCCACGCTGAACGACGACGAGCCTGTGGAAAGAAGGTTCTTGTTAAGGTCGCTTATTTTTATTCCAAGCTTGCCTGCAAGCGCCAGTGTAATCTCGTCAACAGCTCCGGTCGAGCCGTAAAGCGAAGAAGCCTGGGTGTATTCCTTTGATGTCGCGCTCGCTTTCTGAACGCCTGTTGTAAGGTCTGTGAAGTCAGCGCTCACAACATAGCCGCTTGCAGTCTTTCTGATTTTTGTGAACAGGGCATATTTTGCGGTTGTGAGCTTGCCAAGCTCTATCGCGGTGCTCTCGTCTCGTGCGCTGCCCTCCGCCTCAGCCTGAAGCTTCTTTACTGCGGCCTCTGCCTTTGAGTCAACCACGGTCTTAAGCTCAAGGTAGTCCTGAACATTGCTTTTTACCTTATCCTGAATCTGCCCCGGAAGCCATGCTGCGTCCCCGGCAGGAAGGTTCACGGTTTCAGGCGTAAGAACCTGCACAGCCACACCATTTTCAATATTTTGCGCATATATAAAGCCGGCGAGAAGAATTGCGCTCACCAGCAGGATTGTCTTTTTCATTGTCTGTTCCTAGTTCGTAAGATAATGCTTTTTCTTGCTCTTTATTCTTAAAGAAAGCCCTGCGGAGGCTTGTCCAGCCGTTTCCGCAGGGGCATAGTTATATTGCTACATCAGGTAGCTTGCCAAGTCCGCAGCTTCTTCTGTTGCTGCCTTCGTCTGCGCTTCCTGCGCGTCCATTTCTTTTGCTTTTAACGCGGTCTTTGCTGTCTCGGCGTTGCTTGCCGCAGCATCGGCATTTGCTTTTGCGCGCTCCGCTTCAAGACGCGCCATCTGGGCTTTGTAAAGAGCCTCTTCTTCTGCCTGTTTTGCAGCGTCCTTCTTGTCCGCATCTTCCTTCATCTCGCTAAAAAGAGCACCGACTTTTTTCTGTGTTTCTGTAGTCAAGTCTGCGCCGCCCATAACGTCCATAAGATACTTTTTGCAGAGGTTGTCCCAAGTGCCTTTATCCATGGAGAACACTGTGTAGTAGATATACTGCTCGCTCTGCTCCTTTGTTCCTGCCTTTGTTGTGCGCACTTTCTGGAAGAATCCTGTTTCCTCACGCAAGCCTGTCATGTCAGCCTTCGTTTCGCTGGCAGCCACATAAACCGCCTCGAGCTGCCCCACATCGTTCAAGCCCTGACCAACGCGTCCGATTACTTTCTGGCTAAGCTCCGCTGCCTGAGTGTAGGCAAATCCTGCGCGGCTCAATGCCTGGGCGGTCGCTTCTGTTTTTCCTGTTGCCATGCTCACCTTTACAACGCGGTTTGCGTCTGTTCCCCATGCCTGCTTGAACGTGTCGGAATTTCCACGCCTCATGTTCTTGAGCCACTGCGGAGCTGCAACTTCGCCCAAAGTCCTGTCCGTCCAGTCAATGACAACAACCTTGTCCACATCGTCGTCAACGCTCACCTTGAGCGACGGGTCGGGCACAACATTGGTGCTACCGCAGCCTGACATTCCAAGAGCGAGCGCGGCCGCTGCGCATACAAAAATTACCTTTTTCATTTTTTCCTCCAAGTGAAAATTCTATAACTCAAGAAAGCTGCTCAAATCTTTTCTTACAGCCTCCTCAGTTTCCTTTGCCAGTTTTGAAAACGCCTTTTTCTGGGCGTTTTCAAGCGAATATGCGACAGACTTTTCCGCGGTCTGAACCTCGCACGAATAAACCGTTTTTTCCTCTTTGTTCTGGATTTTAAGTTCCAGTCCGGGTTTTATAGATACAGGATCGCTGCCCGACACATTCAGTTCTATGATGACTTCCGCAATGTAGCTTGCCTGCTCAATGTTTTTGGAGACTTTAAGCCCGCAGTCCGAAAATGCGGAAGAAACCGAGCTTTCTGCAAGGCGGTCATAGTCGTTTTGCGTCTGGATATATATAGAACAGTTCTGCCTGCTTTCCTCAAAAGTCACCGGAACTTTTGAGATTTTATCGCGCTCGTCCTGATAAGCAGCCTCCTCATTCGGATTTATGATTCTGCCGTACTCAAGTTTTTCCAGAAGCTCTGTCGCGCTCCGCCACACTTTTCCGCACATTCCGGCTTTGGAAAAATAGTCCGGCTCATTTTCAAGATTTTTGTAGAGACCGTTGAAGCTGTTCTTCTTGATTTCAATCTGAGGCTTGTACTGCTGCCACGCGTCATTGCGGCTCATGTAGACCACGCAGTACCACTTTTTTTCCGCCTTGTAGTAGAACGGCTCTGTGTATTCAAGCGCGAAAAGCTCCACCTCGGACTGCACGTTCACATCGTCCACAACAAGAGTTTTCTCCTCCGCAGAATTTGCCGCTGTAACGGAAGTCATTGTCGTTGAAAGATTCGCGTTCACGCTTGTCTTGAAGTAGCGCGAGAGCGCGGCGGTTGCATCAGTCCTTGCTTTTTCGGCTGTATCGCCGCTTCCGCGCTGGGCAAGATATTCAGAATTCGGATATACAGTTCTGTAGTTCTGAACCCATTGCGGCATCGCCGCTTTTTTTGCATAGAGCGGCACAAGACAGCAAAGAACCGCCGTCAAAATGAGGAAAGATTTTTTCATTGGATTTTCTCCGGGGACAAAAAATGCGGAATCCGCACGCCAAAGCGCGCGGATTCCGCATTTAAAAGAATTTTTATAGATGTGTTATAAGAATTTACATTAGAAGAGACTTCGCCTGCCACAGTAGAGCAGTAGAGCAGTAGAGCAGTAGAGGCTAGCAAACTGATAAATTCTCGTCAAGTCCATAGCCCTATTTTATTGCAAAAATATTTCCATGTCAATATTTGCAGAATACACAAAATATGCGGAACATTTATTTCTTCATTGTTCAGAAATATTTCAAAATCGGACATGAGATC
>DKDI01000032.1 GCA_002449305.1 Treponema sp. UBA6852 | reverse complement strand
TCCAGAAGTTCAGATTTCAAAACTGGCAGATGAGGCTCTCGCCGTAAACTTGTAATTTAGAGGACTGGAGGGTCCATAAAAAAGTGTCAACCTGATTGACAAAAAACATAGGAGCAAATGACTGAACATAAAGAAGGTTCGATAACAATTAATGATGCTTTGAAAAACATAAAAAGTGGAAAATATATAATGCCAGCATTTCAGCGTCAATATGTTTGGGAAATGGCAAGAATCGAAAAGTTATGGGATTCTATTTTGTTAGGCTATCCAATATCAACATTTCTTTTTTGGCATATTGATGAATCAAATGTTTCAAGTGATACATTATTTTGTAATTTTCTTGGAGATGTTTCATTTGATAGTAAGAAACAGGTTGATAATATTAATTATCGGACAAGCCCAATAAATTTTTCGAAAAGTGATACTGCGATTCTTGATGGACAACAGAGATTAACGTCTCTTTTACTTTCTTTATTTTATACAGCAAGAATAAGACAATGGCATTCTAAACGTTCAAATCCAGATGAACGTTTGTCGATGCTTGTAATAGAATTGAATGAAAATATTGCTCAGCTTTCTGATGAAGATTTTAATACTAAAAAATATGATATTCGTTGGACTGAGAAAGTTGCACGTCTTAGTCCTACTCAATTTGATATTAAGAAAATAATGAATTATGATTTTGAAAATAAAGATACTCGTGAAACAAAAATAGAAGAGACTGTAAAAAATGTACCATCGGAAAGTAAAGAATATGCTAGGAATATTTTGAAAACACTTTGCAGTAAAATATATGATGAACCTCTTATACGATTTACAGAAATTTTTAATATGAACCAAGATGATGCACTTGAAATGTTTGTTCGCTTCAATAGTGGTGGAAGACCTTTAAAAAAATCAGAAATTACTATGTCTATTTTAGGTGTGTACTGGCCAAATGCAAAAGATTATTTTCACCGAATTTTGACTGGAACCTATAAGGATTTTCATGAAGATTTTATCATCCGTACAGCACTCATGTTATATGGTGATGTTGCAAAATCTAATATTAATAAGAAAACTTCGGATGGATTAAAGAATCATTGGAATGATTTTGTGAAAGCACTTCAAAATTTAGAAGAAGTTTTGGAATATTTAAAAATTGATATAAATAGATTTTCAAGTAGTTGGAATGTGCTTTTGCCAATAATATATGTTATTTATAATAACCCAGATTACAGAAACTGTATTACAGGTATAAGTTTCTATCTTGTACGAGCAATTTTGTTTTCATATTTTAAATCAGGAACCACAGGTAAACTTCAACAAATGAGAAGTTATATAAATAATTTCGATTTGGAATTATCAATTGATTTACTTGAACAAGTTCCTGAATTAAGAGTAACAGATGCTCGTATTGAAGATATATTAATGTGTGAAAAGGGAAGTAAATTAGCAGGTGAAGTTTTATATTATTTAGGTAAAGATTGGATAAGACCAGAAACTGCATATGAACAGGATCATATACATCCATTGAATAGTTTTAATTCTGTTCCTTTTGGAATGGAAATGGGAAAGTTGGCTGAATACAGAAAATTATGTAATAGGCTTCCAAATATAGAATTGCTAGATGCTGGAAGTAATGGTAAAAAAACAGGAATGTTGCTGCGTGATTGGTATAACAGTTTGCTTCCAAATGAACAAGATGAATTTAAATTACATGGAATAATACCCGAGGAATCAATGGAAATTGAAGATTTTGAAGTATTTTATGAAAAAAGAAAAGAAATGTTGATGGGGAAGATAAAAAATTTGTTGGGATAATTCTCATAATAAAATTTCAATGCGACAATGCCTTTGTTCTGATTTTTTTGAAATAAAATATTAAGGAAAATATAAATGAACGATAAACACTTTTATGGTATGACAGATGATGAGTTATTTGATTTTGTAAAAAAATGTAAAAATGACAATGAAGAGTTTAAAAATTTATTGAAATTAAAGAATACAGAAATCATTAATCTTTTTATTAAGATATGTAAAAATTTTGAAGGTGCTTCCATAAAATCGTTTATTTATGCAACGTCTAATACAAATTCAAGAAGTTTAAGCAAAAAAACAAATTTTATAAGGCTTACTCTTGGTGTAAATACATTTCTTCCAGGACTTAGATATGGAGAAACCTACTATAATGAGGCATGCTTGGTTTTTACAGATTTGATGGAATTGAGATATGTTCCTGTTGGAATAAACGAATATGCAGAAATTTCTATTGATAAATTCTCTGTTGAGAATAATAACTATTGTATTTTTCAATGCCATAAAAAAGATGATGCTCAAAAAATCTTTTATATAAAGTCAAAGGATGTTTTTGTTGAAGATTTTATAAGTAAAGATAGGAATAGCATGAAAGATGCTAGATGGTTTTATGGTAATAAGAGATATGAAGAATGTATCAATGAATTAAAAAAGAATTATTCTCAACTTGATTCTGATGCAGGTGCTAATAATTTGATGGGACTTTGTTATAATAATTTGAAAAATTGCAATGATGCTGTTTTTTATTATAATAGGGCAATAGAATTAAATGGAGAAAATCCTGTTTATTTTTATAATAAAGCTTGTACATTATATTTTTCAGGATTAATTAATGAGGCATTAAAAAATTTTAACAAAGCATTGTCTTTGGAGGTGAATGAAAGTTTTGCGAGAGAAACAACAAAGAAGATTATTGATATTGTGGATGCAAAAATGTATGTATTTAACAACTCTTTGCTTATAGGAGATAATGTAAAAAAATTTCTTGAATATATATTCTATTTTGATACTGTTATTAATTTAAAATATTGCTTTGTTGAATATAAAGAAAAATTTATAGAGTACAAAAAAGAAACTGTTTGCTATTTTATAGAAAGAATAAAAAACTATCCAATGCATTATACATCTAATTACTCAGATGATGAATATGAGCGTATAAAAATGTGTAATGCAGTTTTAAGTGTTTCTGGTATTACACAAGAACAAATAAAAATTTGTAAAGAAATTTTGAAAGAGTGTGAAAATACTATTCAAAGAGAGTTTGAATGGGAAAAGTTAGAAAAAGTAAGAAATGATGTTGCTTCAATGATTTATTCATTAGCAGGGAAATGTCATAGTGCTAAAGAAATAGAAAAAGTAGTATTAGAAAAATATCCTAAATATGATAGCATTGAACTTATTAAAAAAATTAGAAGTGCTTTGTTTGAAGAAAAAAAATCTATGGTTTTTGATTTGGTTAATGAAAGATGTTATTCTGCAGAAGAAATAAAGAATATTGTAAAAACAAATATTCCTGATTGTGATGAAAAAGAACTTGAGAGTTTTGTAAATTTTTTGTTAAAAAAACAAAGCGATGATATAAAGATTTAAAATTTAATAGGTCACAAAATTCGAGTTTTGCAACAGATGAACTAAACGGCAAGAACCACTTCTGTGCGTCTTCAATAAGATGAAACAAAAAGTCAGAAATGCTATAAAAAGATGTGCCTGGATATTCCTGTCGCTTCTTGCGCGATGGTAAATCAGGTTGTAGTTCATCTTCATGACAGACCAGACATTTTCAATCCGGTTGCTTTGTTTGTGACCTTCAAAAATTCTCGTAGTTCGTGAGAGCAGGAAAATATGAGATGTAATGCTCCCTAGCGTTTTTGTGGAAAATCTTGAGATCCTCGGTTCTGTCGAATATACGGATAAGGTTCAGTGACACTACATCCGCAATTTACATTCTTCGTTTCGGACTGCGTCTGCCATAGTAAAGCGAGAGGTTCTTTTCCCTGGCAGAAGTTTCAAGAAACCTATGGATAAAGTCGTCAACAATGTGATATAATGTGATTAGGCTGTTTTCAGTTATGGCATCTCTCCGTTGTTTTGTTTGTAGTAATTCAAGATTTTACAGAGAATGCCTTTTTTGTAAATTCATCTAAAACTCGAAATTTGACCTTTTAAAAAACTAGTTGTTGGCTTCGATATTGTTTATCTTCTGCTTCTTTTCTAAGTTCTTCTTCTTGAGCTTTCTTCTTGTTAATATTAAAAAGCTCTGTTGCTTTATTAGAAAAAACAAAAATATCGCCAACATCACTTCCAGAAAGAAAAACTTCTTTATTTTCTAGAATCCAATGACATACCCTTACAATTGTTGGGGAATACAAATTTCCAATAGAATAATCTTCTTTTATAAATTTATTTCCATAATTAGTTACAGCTGAATTGTATACCGTTTCATAATCAATATCCCAAGAAACTTTGACACCAGAAAGTTTTCTGTTATAAAAATAAAATTGAATATTTCCTCTCCAATCACCATGTTGTCTGTATTGAGATTGTCTCGAGTTATATGTAATAACATATTCAGGCGTAGGAAAATGAGCGGAGTCTTCTCGATAATGAAAAGGTCCATTGTCTAACCATTTATACTCTGGAGTAAATTCCTTTGTTAAATTTTCTCCATTACATCCAAAAAGTTTATTTCCTTTGGCATAAACTTGTTCAATTGTCATATCATCTGTAAATCCATTCCATAATTCTTCTGCAAAAATATTACAAGTAATAAAAATTGATAAAACAAATACTAAAATTCTTTTCATGCTAACCTCGTTTCTTATTATATTTTGTTGAATGTTGATCAAGTAAAAGTTTTTTCCATTTTTTGCTTTTTTCTATCTCGCAGAAATAAATATGAAATCGATTATTATTTAAGAATTCTAAATATACTGCGTTATTTATTCTGCAATTTGTTGACTGTCCATCATTTTCACAATTTCTTTTAGATATATGTCCAAAACCGATATTAAACTGTTTGTAAATATTTATTGAATTTCCAATATATTCAATTTCGTTATTCAAGGTCCAAAGGTAAATTCCTTCTTTTTGTGGAAAAGAAACATTAAAAAAGCAATAATTTTTATTATTTATTTCCACAGATAGTATAGTTCCAGAATCTTCATCTATTTTAGGATTTATAGAACCTAAAAAAAGAAATTCGAAATTAATTTCTTTGCAATTTAAGACAATTTTTTCTTCCATGACTTGTCCTTTCCACCGTTTTTTTATATCACATCTAACAGAGAAAAACAATTCTCTGGCTTTAAAAGATGTTCTTTTGTTAAAAAACTTCCTGAAAAATCGCGGGCGATGGATTTGATAATCTAGGATTTTATTGATTCAGTATATTTAGATTCAATTTTGGGTTTTACAAAAAAACATATGCCTTAAGTGTTCTTCCTTTGGTAACAAGCTTGTTATTCCGTGCTTGTCACGGCAATCATATGCATATTCTCAGCAGATTATCGAGTCAAGCTCGATAATGACAGTTGGGTCAAATGTCGAGTTTTTTTCAAAATCAACAAATTGAATAAGTGGAAAGAAAAAGAAAGCGGCAACCGAGCCATTCTGAGCGCTGGCAAGCAATTTTTTAAGAAAATTGCGCAGTCCGATACTGATTACGCTCAGCATAAGATAGCTTTGCTATCTAGCGGATTGACGTGCTTTTTCTTGCAACTTATTCAGTTTTTATTCTGCTTGCAAATTATTTATGGCAAATTTTTTCTTCGCATTCCTTGTAGATTGCAGCGGTCTTAGCAACAACATCTGCAGGAAGCTCCTTGATGTTCGGGTCGCCGGCAAGGTTGTTTTCTTTCAGCCAGTCGCGCACAAACTGCTTGTCGTAAGAAGCAGGGCTTCCGCCAACTTTGTATTTGCTCAAATCCCAGAAGCGGCTTGAATCTGGAGTCAGAACTTCGTCGCCAAGCACAAGCTCGCCGTTTTCATCCAAGCCGAATTCAAACTTTGTGTCTGCAATAATAATTCCGTTCTTGTAAGCGTGTTCGTAGCACTTTTTGTAGATTGCAAGCGCGGCTTTTTCAATTTTTGTTCCAAGCTCCTCGCCCAAATCTTTTTTCATGTAATCCAAAGTCACGTTGATGTCGTGGCCTTCAGCGGCTTTTGTGGAAGGAGTTACAATCGGCTCGTCAAGTTTTTCTGCCTGCTGGTATTCCTTTTCAAACTTGTGGCCAAGGAACGGCTCGCCTTTTTTGTATGCTTCGTACATTGAACCGAACATATATCCGCGCACAATAACTTCGTAAGGAATCATCTTGAGTTTTTTTACAAGTATTGTTCTTCCTTCAAATTCAGGCTTCTGGAATTCAGCCGGCATATCCTTTAAATCTGAAGAAATCATGTGGTTTTTTACAATGTCTTTTGTGTAGTCAAACCAGAAATTCGCAAGAGCGTTCAGAACCTTGCCTTTGTCTGTAATCATAGTTGGAAGAATAACGTCAAACGCGCTAATCCGGTCTGTTGTAACAATGACCATTCTTCCATCTTCCAAGTCATAAACTTCGCGGACTTTTCCGCTAGCATATTTTTTCATATATTGAACTCCTGTTTTATAGAACGAAAGCATTATAAATCTTTTGCTGATTTGAATTCAAGTTAGTTTGTGTTCTGTAAAAATCCTTTCTTTGCAAGCGGAACTAGCATTCCTCCCATTGCATTTCCCAATGTCATTATAATCAGGCAGGAAAAGTTGTGAAAAGACCAAGTGCGGGAAACTGAAAAATAGAACATATCGGCAATGCTGTGCTCAAATCCGCTTAAAATGAACGCCATTACAGGAAGAAAAATTGCCAGAACTTTTCCAACAGGATTTTCAATTGTCTTGAATCCGTCCGCGGCAATGAACATGAGAATTCCGCAGAAAAATGACAGAACAAGAAGACTTGACGGCGTGTCTGCTGATTTTACCGCGCACATTGCGGCTGCCTTTTGCGCTATTGAGTTTGCCCTTGTGCAAAGAATGAGGGAGGCAAAAACAAATGTTCCTGCAAAGTTTCCAAGCCATATTAAAGCGACTTCTGCAATGTATGAAGGCTTTTTTTCAACAATGTAGCCGACTTTGCCGGTGTAAAGATAAAAGCCGAAGTTCAGAATTATAAAAAGTCCTGTTCCAAATAAAAATGCGCCTGCGATTTTGTTTTCGCACGAAAGAAATGCTGTTGCGCCAATTCCGATTGCAATTCCAGTCATAAAAGAGCGCAAGATAATGTTCAGCAATTTTGATTTAATTGAATTTTCCATGCGCCGATTCTACTTTTTTTTGTGATTTTTGTCTTTAGCGGAATATAATAAAATTCTTTTCTTGTGCAAAATAAATTGTAAATTTTTTATTGTATGATATACTTAGATAGTTTCAAATGTTTTCGTCTTTAAAGACGATTTATTTAGGGTTTATAAAAACCGTAAAAACGGCTGAGTCAAGGTCTTGAGCGTAAGCGTGCCTTGACCAGACGTATTTTTATTAGAATTATTGAAATAGGTTTAAATTATGAAAAAAAGAACCGGTGTTGTAGTTCCGCTTTCGGCATTGTACACAAAAGACTGCGCTGCCTGCGGAGATTTTCTTGCATTGAAAAATCTTGCTGACTTCTGCGAAAAGGCTGGCTTTTCTGTTGTTCAGCTTCTTCCTGTGAATGATACGGGAACTCAGTCTTCGCCTTATTCTGGGCTTTCTGCGTTTGCGCTTCATCCGCTTTTTATAAGAATTAATGCATTGCCGGAATTTGAAGCGGCTTTAAAGGGAAGCAAGCAGTTTTCTTCGGCGTACAAGAATTTTGAAAAGAATTTTACATATAAACGGCGGTTCGACTATGACGCTGTCGTGAATGAAAAAAATCAGCTTTTGCATCTTTTGTACAATTATATAGAAAAAATTTCTGCAAAATCAGAAAACGAATCTATGCAGAAGCTTCCGGCTCAAATGGAAAAATTTATTTGCGCAAACAATTGGATTATTCCTTATGCGGTTTTCAAGAACATAAAAGACGAAAATATGCAGGCTTCCTGGAAAAGCTGGGACGAGCAAGTGCGCAACGTAAGCCGCGAAAAAATCATGCTCAAATGGAACAACAAAGCAAAAAAATCTAGCCACAATTTCTTTGTTTGGTGCCAGATGCGTGCAAGCGAACAGTTTAAAGAAAGCGCGGAATATCTTCGCTCAAAAGGAATAATTTTAAAAGGCGACATTCCGATTTTGATGAATGAAGACAGCGTTGACTGCTGGACTTATCCTGAATTCTTTAGACAGGACTTGCGCGCCGGTTCTCCGCCAGATGGAGAAAATCCTCTTGGACAAAGCTGGGGATTTCCGACTTATGACTGGGAGCGGCTTGAAGCAGACGGATTTGCCTGGTGGAAAGACAGAATAAAAGTTTCATCTCAATATTATGATGCATTCCGCATTGACCACGTTCTGGGCTTTTTTAGAATTTGGGCAACAAAGGAGTCTGAAACAACCGCTTACCTTGGACACACAGTTCCGTATTCTGATTTTTCAAGAAAGGAATTGAATGACTTGGGATTTTCTGACGACAGAATAAAGTGGATTTCTGAGCCGCACATTCCGACTGGGCTTATTGAAGACATAACTTGGAACCATGACGAGGCGGTTGCGTTCCTTGAGCAAGTTTGCGACCGTGTGAACAACGAGGAGCTTTGGAACTTTAAAAAAGAAATTTCTGGCGACAAGGAAATTTATTCCAAGAAGTTCTGTGATGATGAGCGTAAAGATTCCGCAGTGAAAAATGCGCTTGCTGAAAAATGGCGCGACCGTTCATTGATTCAGATTAAAAAAGACAGATTCATAAAAGTCTTTACATTTGAAAAATCTTCAGCATGGAAAACTTTAAGCTGGGACGAGCAGGAAAAATTGAAAAATCTTTTTGCCCAGACGGAAGAAAAAGAAAACGAACTTTGGAAACAGCAGGCACTCTCTACTTTGGGCGCGATTGTTCATGCTTCTGACATGATTCCTTGCGCAGAAGACTTGGGCGTTAATTTAAAAGTTATGCCGGAAGTTCTTCAGAAACTTGAAATTCTTTCGCTTAAAGTTGTGCGCTGGTGCCGCGAATGGGAAAAAGACGGGCAGCCTTACATTCCGTTTGACCAGTATCCGGCTTTGAGTGTTGCCACAACTTCTGTGCATGACAGTTCAACTTTGCGCCAATGGTGGAATTCTGAAAAAGACAGCGTAAGAGCATTTTTGTCTGCGCTCAAAACTGAAAACTGCCCTGATGCCAATTCAGCCTTTACTCCTGACATAGCGGAATTTATTTTGAAGACTGTTGCAAAATGCGCAAGTTCACTTCTTATAAATCCGCTTCAGGATTATCTGTTCCTTGAGCATTGCTTTTATCTTGAAAATGAAAATGACGAGCGCATAAATGTTCCGGGCAGTGTAAATAGTTTTAACTGGACTTATAGAATTCCTGCTTCAGTTGAAGAAATGTCTGAAAACAAATCTTTGATGAACAAGATAAAAACTGTAATTCAGCTGCACGACAAATAAAATAAAACTTTTTTATTGGAGTTAAATATGAAGATTTCTTACAATGAATTTCACATAAGCCGGAAAGTAAGAGAAGAATGCAATTTTGACGAATCTCTTTTTTCTTCTGCCGGAAATGTTGTTTTTGCAAATTTCAAGGCTGTGCATAAATTTCAGACAAAACTGAACGAGCTTTTTGACGAACGCGGTCAAAGTGAAAAAAAAGTTTCCGCAGGTTCTTTGAACGCAATGGGACTTATCGATGAAATTTTCCATTACGTCTGCATGATTTATAGAAGAGACAAAACACCTGATTGCTTTAAAAATCTTCTTGCTGACCTGGACAGAAATTTTTCAAAAGCCAAGATTGACAAATTGTTTTTGCAGTTCATGGAAGATTTTCCTCCTGTTGAAGTGTTTAAAAAGAAAATTTCCGCGGAAGAATTTTTAGATCAGAACTGCATTGATGCCGGCACAAAAATGGAGCGTTCAAACCGTGAGCAAGTTTTGGAAGAACTTGTAATGCTTCACCTTGCAAATGAAAATCCTGCGTTTCATCCGTTTGCAATTTTGTTTGATGATTCAAATCTTGCCGCCAACGCTGACTACATTAAAACTTGGAATCAGATTAAGGCGTTCTTTTTGACTCAGCCTGTTTTTGGTCCTAAAAACAATTCGCTTATAAATATGCTTAAAGAACCAGTTGTTGCTTCTCCGACTTCTTTAAAAGGCCAGCTGGATTATATCCGCACTTACTGGAGCGATGTTCTTGGCGAATGGATTCGTCGTCTTCTTGAGGGAATCGATACAATTTCCGAGGAAGAAAAAGCTGCCTGGCATCCTACAAACGGCGGCGAGGTTTCTATGGAAGCCTACACTTACGATGAAGAAAATCTGATGAAAGAATACGAGAGATTCAGTCCTGACCGTGAATGGATGCCGAAAGTTGTTTTGATGGCAAAGACTGTTCTTGTATGGCTTTATCAGCTTTCTAAAAAATACAACCGCGATATTTCACGTCTTGACCAAATTCCAGATGAAGAGCTTGATGCTTTGCGTGATGAAGGATTTACGGGGCTTTGGTTGATTGGACTTTGGGAACGCAGTTATGCTTCAAAAAGAATCAAGCAGATAAACGGAAATCCAGAGGCGGCCGCTTCAGCATATTCTTTGCTAGACTATGAAATTGCAGGAAACCTTGGCGGATGGCAGGCTTTGGAAAATCTTCGCTACAGATGCTGGATCCGCGGAATTCGCCTTGCAAGCGACATGGTTCCAAATCACACTGGAATGGACGGAACTTGGGTTGTAGAACATCCTGATTATTTTATAACAACAAAGGAATGTCCGTTTCCGGGCTACACTTTTAACGGAGAAAATTTGAGCCGAGATGGTCGTGTTTCAATTTACCTTGAAGACCATTACTATTCAAAAAGCGACTGTGCGGTTTGCTTTAAACGTGTGGACAATGCGACAGGAGACGTTACTTATATTTACCACGGAAACGACGGAACTGGAATGCCTTGGAATGACACTGCTCAAATTGACTTTTTGAATCCAGTTGCGCGCGAAGCCGTTATGCAGCAGATTTTAAAAGTTGCCCGGAACTTCCCGATTATCAGGTTTGACGCCGCAATGGTTCTTGCAAAAAAACATATACGCCGCCTTTGGTATCCGGAGCCAGGACATGGAGGAGACATTGCAAGCCGCAGCCGTTATGCTTTGACTTCTGCGGAATTTGAAAAACGTATTCCAAATGAATTCTGGCGCGAAGTTGTTGACCGTTGCGCTCAGGAAATGCCGGACACGCTTTTGCTTGCTGAAGCATTCTGGATGATGGAAGGATATTTTACACGAACTCTTGGAATGCACCGTGTTTACAATTCCGCATTTATGAATATGCTTAAAAAGGAAGAAAACCAGAAGTACCGCGACACTGTAAAAAATACAATCAAATTTGATCCGCAGATTCTAAAGCGTTTCGTAAACTTTATGAATAATCCGGACGAAGAAACTGCCGTGGCTCAGTTTGGAAAAGGCGACAAGTATTTTGGAGTCTGCACACTGATGATTACAATGCCTGGTCTTCCGATGTTCGGACACGGTCAGCTTGAAGGCTTTGAAGAAAAGTACGGCATGGAATACACAAGAGCCTACAAAGATGAAAAAGTTGATCAGGATTTGATGAACCGTCATTGGCACGATATTTTCCCTCTTATGCACAAGCGTTATCTTTTTGCGCCTGTTGAAAACTTTTTGTTCTATGATGTTTGGGACAATGGAACTGTAAACGAAAATATCTTTGCTTACTCAAATGTTGTTGGCAACGAACGCACAATTGTTTTCTATAATAATAAGTATGACCGCGCTCAAGGCTGGATAAAGCAATCGTGCGAGTACGCTGTAAAAACTGGTTCAGATGAAAATGACAAAGTGATGGTTTCAAAATCTTTGGCTGAAAGCATGGGATTTACTTATGGCTATAACCACTATGTAATTTTCCGTGAGCACAGAAGCGGACTTTGGTTTGTGCGCAGAAGCGATGACTTGATTAACAACGGAATGTTTGTTGCTCTTAACGGCTTTGAGTATCAAGTTTATCTTGATGTGCAGCAGGTTGTTGACGGCGCGGACGGAAAATACTTTAAACTTAATGAGCTTTTGAGTGGCTCTGGTGTTCCTGACCTTGAAATTGCATGGCAGGAATTCTGCTACAAGGATTTGTTTGCTGCCCTAAGGAATTTTGTTACAAAAGAATTTATTCAGGACATTCACGCTTTGTTCTCTTGTGATTCTTCAAAAGAATTCAAACTTGAAAACAAAGAGCCTGTGTCGCTTAAAAAACTTCTAAAGTCTGTAAAAGAAGCTGCGCTTGCTTACTACGAAAAAGAAAACGAGTTTGCGCTTGAAGAAGAAAAACTTGCGTCTGAAAATTCCAAGAAGAAATCGAAATCAAAAAAGTCCGAATCGCCTCTTGAGCCTGAGCAGAAATTCAAGGCATTTGAAAAGTGCGTTGAATATTTGTACGAAGCTTATTTTGCGCCGGAAGATGAAGATTCTGCAAACAACCTTGAGCTTGAAATTTCTTCTGGAATCAAGTCGAATGAATTCAGCGCAGAAATTTTATGTGCCTTTGCAGCAGTTGCTTCCGCTGGTGGTGAAAACTGCAAGAAGTGGGGCTATAGCCGCAAGCTTTCAGAGATAATTGAAAGCGCAGGTTTCTTTAATTCAGAAATGAGAAACAATTTTATCCGCATTTTTGAAAGCATGAAGATAAGTAGCTTAAACTTTGGAACTTCTGGATTTGTAAAGTCAACATACACTGTGGCAAAATCGCTTGTAGATTCTGAAAATTCATTTGTTCTTACAGGCGCAAATGAATTCAATGGAGTGCGCTGGTTCAACAAGGAAAAGATGGACGCCACGCTTTGGTATTCTTTTGCTTCTAACTGCATGACAAGCAAAAGAATTCTCCGCGAGCAGATTTTCAGGCTTTACAGAACTTTGTTTGCTTCAAAGGAACTTGCTGAATACAAGTGCGAGCAGTTTACAGAAGCCGTAAAGCCCGTAAAGATGCCAGCTCCAAAAACAGAGAAGGCAAAAGCAAAAAAATCTTCCGCGGAAAAAACTGATGCCAAAAAGCCAGCTGCAAAAAAAACTAAGAAAGATTCAAAGAGTTCAAAATCGAAATAACTGAATCTGTATCACCCGGGGCAATTGGAGCTTTGTCAAGTTTGACAGGCTTAAATGCCTCGATGATATTGTTTGGTATTGCAAGAGATTCCCCTAAGTTGTGCATAAGAAAATCTTTGCTAAGCGCAGGCGAGTCTCTTGCAACAAGAACAACTGCTCCGTCTTCTTCCGCGGCAATGTCGCTTCTTTTTAGAACTGCCGCATAAGCTGCCGCTGTGTCGTGGTCTGCATAGACTTTGTATTGCATAAAGAGTTTTTTGCAGGCCGCTTCAACTTCCTTTTCTGAAACTGCCGCTGGGTAAACAAAACTTCTAAGCATAAGTGAGTTCGCCTTGAAAATCTGTTCAAGCCTTTCTATGTTTGAAGGTGAAGCCGGATCTGCAGGCGTGCGCTTTTCAAGAGAAACCATGCTGTTCATAACCATGCAGTTTCCGCCAGCATCAAGAGTTAGTTCCGGTGTGGAAGGAACAATGAATCCATTTACAGGAAGTGCCATTCTCCAGCCGTAAAGTCCTGAAACAAGATTTCCGTAGTTGCCAGCAGGAACTGCATAAAAAATGTCTCCGTTTATAATTTCTTTGAGCCTTGAAAATGCGAATGTGTAGAAAAATGACTGCGGTAAAAGACGGCCGATGTTTGCTGTGTTTGCTACTGTCAAGCTGAGTTTTTTTACAAGTTGTTTGTCTGAAAAGATTTTCCTTACGATTTTGTGGCAGTCTTGTTCTGTTCCGTCTATTTCAATTGGATAAATATTTCCGCCGTTCCAAACAAAGTTTTTTTCATCGATTCCGCGAAGTTTTCCTTTTGGAGCAAGAAGCACAGATTTTAGAAGTTTTTTTCCGTCGATAGCTTTTGCCATGCACGCTCCGAGTTCGCCTGTGGTTGCATCGAGCAGAATGGCTTTTTTTCCGTCCATTTGTAGAATCGTTTCCAATGCGGAAGTTAAATAAGAAACACCGAAGTCTTTAAAAGTTCCTGTTGCGCCGTGATAAAGCTCAAGAATAAAAAGATTTTTGTCCAGCTGTCTGAAAACAGGATTTTTTGGAAATGCGTGAGTTGCAATGGCTTCGCAGATTACAGGACTGAACTCATCATTTATCATTGCGGAAGTAAGCGCGCCTGCAAGAGAAGCGAATGTTGTTTTTTCGTTTGTATAATAAATCCAGCGGCGCAAATCATCTGTGTCGTCTGGAACGTAAAGCCCGCCGTCAGAAGGAATGCAGTCCAAAACTGCCTGTTTGAATCCTGCGATATTTTGGGCATCACGTGTGCTAAAAAATTTCATTTATGTATCCCCAACCATTTTTATTATTCAAAATAATAACATTTTTAGGGGCTTCTTTCAATTGAAAGACATGATATGAAAAATTTTGCTATTCTTGTTTTTGATGTTCTTCTGGCTTTGGAGCAGGCGCAGAAGTAGTGGCAGGTTTTGTGGCGGCTTTTTTCTTCTTTGGCTTAGGTGGACGTTTTCTGTATCTTACGACATAGTTTCCGAGCGAGATAAAAAAAATTGTAAGAATTGCAGCTGTAATAACGCGTATATCTTTTAAAACTGAAATGCAAAGATTAACAAGAGCCGTAATGTCCATATTGAATTTATCGGCAGTTTTTAATATAAACTTACTTGAAACATTCAATCTTTTGTTGGAGCAAAAAAATGACTGGAATTATAGATTACAATGCTGGAAATATAAAAAGCGTGGAGCATGCGCTTGAATCCATTGGAGCTCCTTATATTCTTTCTGGAAATCCTTGCGATTTAGAAAATGTTGACCGCGTGATTTTTCCCGGAGTAGGAGATGCGGCTTATGCAATGAAGCAGCTTAAGCAGACTGGCTTTGATTCTTTTTTGAAAGACTGGGCGGAATCAGATAAACCGATTTTAGGAATTTGCCTTGGCTCTCAAATTGTGTTTGATTACAGCGAGGAAGGAAATACAGAATGCCTTGGACTTTTAAAGGGAAGCATAAGACATTTTTCTTCTTTAAAGAAAAATGGATTTGACACAAGCTTAAAAGTTCCGCATATAGGATGGAACAATGTTTCGTTTGCAAATGGAGGCTCTCCTCTTTTAAACGGAGTTGCGCAGGATTCAGATTTTTATTTTGTGCATTCCTATGTGATTCAACCGGAAGATTCTTCTATTGTGAAAGGCTATGCGGACTACGGAATAAAAGTTCCTGCCATAGTTGAAAAAGACAACATTGCAGTTTTTCAGTTTCACCCGGAAAAATCAGGAAAGCCCGGACTTAGAATCTTGAAAAACTTTGTAGCTTCTGACCTTTCTGCAAAGGAGGAATTTTAAAATGCTTAAGAAACGAATTATAATCTGCCTTGATGTAAAAGACGGACGCACAACAAAAGGAATAAAATTTCAGAACAATATAGATATTGGTGACCCTGTGGAAATGGCTGCTGAATATTACCGTCAAGGTGTGGATGAGCTTGTGTTTTACGACATAATGGCAAGCGCGCGCGGAAGAGGTCCTATTCTTGATTTGATTGCAAGGGTAGCTTCTCAAGTTTTTATTCCATTTTGTGTTGGCGGCGGAATCGGAACTCTTGATGACATACGCTCTACAATTCTTGCCGGAGCTGAAAAAGTTTCGCTTAATTCTCAGGCTGTAAAAAATCCGGAGCTTATAAAGCAGGGAGCACGCGTTTTTGGAAATCAGTGCATTGTTCTTGGAATGGATGCTGCAAAAGATTCCCAAATGCCAAGTGGCTACAGGGTTTACATTAACGGCGGAAGAACAAAAACAGACCTTGATGCAAGAGAGTGGGCGCAGAAAGCAGTTGAACTTGGTGCTGGCGAAATAGTTTTAAATTCAATTGATGCTGACGGAACAAAAGAAGGCTATGAGCTTAATCTTACAAAAATGATTGCGGAATCTGTGCCTGTTCCTGTAATTGCAAGCGGTGGCGGTGGAACTCCTTCTCATCTTGCAGATGTTCTTACCAAAGGAAAAGCTGATGCTGCCCTTATAGCCTCAATGGTTCATTCAGGAGCGTACACAGTTTCTTCTATAAAGAATGAGCTTTCCAAAGAAGGAATACCTGTAAGGCTTGTTTAAAATTTGCCTTAGCAGATTGCGCCCTCGTAAATAAGTCCCTGTTCTCCGTCTATAGAAACAGAAAGATTGTCTTCAAGAATTTTGCAGGCATCGGGAACATTCTGTATATAGACAAGATTCGGATTTACAAGTTTCAGATTTTCCTCTTGCAAGTCGCTTCCTGATTCAGAAATAACTCCGTCTATAATTCTTAATACTGGAATAAGATCTTCTGTTATTCTTTCGCAAACAAGAATTGTCCTGTGGTTGAGCTTTACACTGTCGCGGATTTCAACAATGTCTTCCGCATGGATTATTCTTCCGCAGATTTTTTGTTTTTCGCTGTTGCAGAATCCGAATGAAGTTCCTCTTGCGATTATGTTTCCAACAACAAGCACTCGAATTGTGTTCACCATTAAAGGACTTGAAAGCGGAATTCCTGCGCACACAACGACTCTATCTGAAAGTTTTACAAGATTGTTTTCAATTGCAAGCTTTACAGCGTTTTGAATCATCATGTCTGAATCTCCTGCGATTCTGCAAAGAACAGGTGTTACGCCCCACTGAATCATAAGCTGCCGCTGAACTTTTTTATCTGGAGTTACTGCAATTACAATTTGCTCCGGCCGGAAGCTTCCAATCATTCTTGCAGTGTTTCCATGCAGTGTCGGAATGATTATTGCCTTTGCCTTTATGTTCTTTGAAAGTTTGTATGCGCTGTGTGCAACCATGTGTCCTACTTCTGTTCCAGGAACATAGTCTGAATCTATTTTTCTCATGTGCTCTTTGTACTCAAGAGAGTCTTCTGTTGTGCGGGCAATCAGCGCCATTGTCTTTACAGATTCCACTGGATATTTTCCGCCAGCAGTTTCCCCTGAAAGCATGAGCGCATCTGTTCCGTCAAAAATTGCGTTTGCGACATCCGTAAGTTCTGCTCTTGTAGGCCGCGGATTTACAATCATTGAGTCGAGCATCTGCGTTGCCGTGATTACAGGTTTGCCGGCGGTATGGCAGCATCTTATAATGGCTTTTTGAGCAAGCGGAATTCTTTCTGTTGGAAGCTGAACTCCCAAGTCTCCTCGCGCAACCATTATTCCGTCAGCCTCTCGCGTAATTTTTTCAATGTTGTTCAAGCCTTCTTCATTTTCAATTTTTGCAATGACACGGGCTTTTGCGCCTACGGATTTTAAGTATTCCTTAATCTGCACAACTTCTTCTGGAAAACTTACAAAACTTGCCGCAACAAAATCAATGTCTTGCGCCGCCCCGAACTTTAAATCTTCCTTGTCTTTTTCCGACATGATTGGAAGCCCTGCATGAACTCCGATTAGGTTTACATTTTTTTTGCTGCCAAAAGTTCCCGCGTTAGAAGCCTTGCATATAATTTCTTCGCCTTCAATCTTCTGAACAACAAGTTCAATCAGTCCATCGGCAATTAAAATTTTTATTCCCGGGGAAAGTTTTTTTGCAGCTTCTTTCCAGGAAATTGAAATTCTGCACGGTTTTCCTTCCGAAGCATTTACGCAAGTGCAGTCATCTGTTGTAACAATTACAGTTTCATCTGCGGAAAGTTTTATATTGTTTGTGCCGTCTATAAGTCCAGTTCGAATTTCAGGGCCTTTTGTGTCCAAAAGAATTGCAACGGGAACATCTATTTCTGCGGAAATTCTGCGCACTCTGTCCATTGCTTGCTTGTGCCAGTCGTAAGTTCCATGCGAAAAGTTAAACCTTGCTATGTTCATTCCTGCTTTTATCATTTCGCGGATTGTGTCGTCGTTGTCGCAGGCAGGTCCGATTGAGCATACGATTTTTGTTTTTCTTGTAAGCATTTTGTTCTCCGATAAAAATTTATTCAGCAATGTATCGCGCGCGGCTTGTTTCTGTTTCAAAAACATCAATTGCATAAAGCCATGCTTTTTTTTCGTCAGTTTTCTTTAGGGAAGGGATTTTTTCTATAATACGATTGTATATGTAAACGGCGATTCTTTCTGCACTTGGGTTTTGGTCAAAGAATTCTATGTCGTTTAAATTTATGTGGTCAATTTCGCCGCAAACTTCCCTAAGCGTTTTTTTCAATTTGGTAAAATCCAACAGCATTCCGCCTTCGTCAAGTTCTGTTCCGCGGACGTGAGCATAAACTTTGTAATTGTGTCCGTGGAGATTTTCGCATTTTCCGTTGTAGTCTCTTAAAAAATGCGCCGCGCTAAAATCAGCAGTAACTCTAACTTCAAACATATCGGTTTTTATTATACAGTTTTTGCCCTTCTATGAAAATTGAATTTTCGAACTTCTTGCCTTTGTTTTTCAAAAATGAAATAGCCACGCTTTGCCAAAAAGTTTATAATTTAATGTCATTACCGGGCTCGACCAGATAATCTATAATAAAGTTCTACAACAGATTCTCATGTCGTAACATGGAAATGACAATAAAATGTTTGTTTTTATAAAAAGGGTGTTTTATGAAAAAGCTTTTGTTTTTGATTTTAACTTTATTTGCCTGCGTTTTTTCTTTTGCGGATGATTCTGATTTTTCCCGGAGTTACGAAGAAAAAGTTTTAGTTCCTTTTGGAAGTTCCAGAAAAAAATTGCCAGAGCCCAAACAGCAAATTGTGCGTGAAAAAAGTTTTCCGTTTTTTTCTAAATATAACTTTTTAGATGGAGCAGAAATTTCAGAAGAGGAAGCCATGAAACTTATCGGCGGAATTTCAGAAAACAAGTCAGTTATAAAAAAAGAAAAATTCTGGTACTGGGCAACTGTTGTAAATGCGGCTGCTGCTGGCGGATTTTCCGTAGGATGCATTGACGCGGATAGCAAAAAAGAACTTGGCGCATTCGGAATTCCTGCCGCAGTTTTCTTTTTGGGAGCAATCGCAACAAACCACATTTCTGCCCATTACGAAAAAAAATCCCTGAAAAACTACAACGACTATGTTGAAGAATATAATAAAAGAATAACAAACCACGCTGAAAATATAACAGAATGAAATTTTATTGACAAAAAGGAATAACGTGTGTTATAAAATAATACATAGGAGTGTTTCTTTATGAACAGAAATGGATTTTTGTTTTCTTTGTCAGCTTTGCTAAATGTTTTGGATTGTGATTCTTCTTTTGATTCAGAATTGTTTGAAGAAAAATTGGACAGAACCGACTGCTTCTCAAACCAGAACTTGGAAGATTGTTTAGAAGATGCCTTGTGGGACAGGGATATTTCTTTTCAAAACGGATTTAGCGCGTAAAAATTTGAACTAAAATATTCCCTGTGCTGTTTTTTCCTTATTCTTTCAGCGCAGGGATTTCCTTTTTTAAAGACCGGTTGCTTCGTCAATTCCCATCATTATGTTCATGCACTGGACAGCCGCTCCGCTTGCTCCTTTTCCGAGATTGTCAAAACGGCTGGTTATTGTGATTCGTTCATCGTTTCCGCAGACAAAAATCTGCATATTGTTTGTTCCTGACAATGTGTTTGCCGCGATAAAATTGTCTTGCAAAATTCCTTCACCAAGAAAATCCGCAGTTTTTACAAAATGGCAGTCTTTGTAATGCTCCTTGAATGTTTCGCAGATTTCTTTCGCGCTGATTTTCTTTTCCAAAAGCCGTGAATAAAGTGAAATCGTAACGGTCATTCCTTGAAAATAATCGCAGACATAAGGATTGAAAATTGGCTTGTAGTTTAAGCCGCTTACTTTTTGCATTTCTGGCAAGTGCTTGTGTTCCTGAGTGAGGGCGTAAAGGCGCGGACTTTTCAGTTCTGGGTTTCGGTCTGGATCTTCGTATTGCGCGATTGCTTTTTTTCCGGCTCCTGAATATCCGGAAACCGCATGGCAAACAATAGGGTAGTCCGCAGAAATTATTCCGTGGGTTACAAGTGGAAAGCAAATTGAGGCGAATCCTGAAGCATAGCAGCCTGGCACTGCGACTCTGCTTGAGGTTTGGATTTTTTCCCGGTGCCGAGGAGAAAGTTCAGGGAATCCATAAGCCCAGTCAGGATTTACACGGTGCGCTGTGGAAGCGTCTATTAGTTTTGTCTTTGGATTTGTGCAAAGGCTTACGGCTTCTATGCTGGCGGCATCTGGAAGACACAAAAATGTAAAGTCGGATTCGTTAATGAATTTGGCGCGTTCTGCCGGATCTTTGCGCTTGTCTTCGTCAATAAGCAGGATTTCAATGTCCTTGCGGTTTTCAAAACGTTCGTAAATTTTTAGTCCGGTAGTTCCTTCTTTTCCGTCGATAAAGATTTTGTATGCCATAAGACGCCTCTTTTTGGTGTAACTTTATAAAGTCAGTTTTTTTTATAAGTAAAGAAATTAATAGCCCAAATGTCGAGTTTTATAATTTAATGTCATTATCGGGCTTGACCCTGCGATGTTTCTGAAAGAAACTCGGTTGATAATCTATTGAAAATTTCCAACAGATTCCTGACCGAGTTTACTGCGTAAACATCGCAGTGTCGTAGCACGGGAATGACACTTAAATTTCTGTTCTTATTAAAATTAAAACTCGAAATTAAGGCTAATAGAATAAAAACTTAGATTGTGCATCAAGTGCTGAAATGATATACTTTAGGAATGAAAGATTCAATATTTATGAAAAAAATTATTTTTAACTTTTTGGTTGCTTTTGCTTCTGTTTGTTTTTTTTCATGCGTATCAACAAAGGTTGAAGTTCCAGACAATGCTTCGAGCCTTGAAATAATTCAGCTTGCGCAGACTGCATTGGACAAGGGAAGCACAAAAAAATCTTTGCAGTATTATGAAATCCTTTTGCAGCGTTACGGAATGAACACCGCTGTTTATATAGAAGGTCGCTACGAAATTGCGCATATTTATGTAAAGCAGAAAAAATACAACAAGGCAGAGCCAATCATAAACGAAATTCTTGAAATTTATAATGCAAGCCAGCCTGGACAGTTTCCCGGCGCATACAGAAAACTTGCCCAAAAAGACTTTGAAAAAATTCAGAGCGGAAAGCACAATTAATCCGCAGGCTTTCCTTTTTCGTCAGGAACGATAATGCAGTCAAGCGTTATTTCTTTTTCATTTGCAAGCTGCATTACTTTTTCCTGTGTTAATTTTCTTGGTCCTCTTGGCTTTGGATGCGGTTCTGCGTCTCCAAGAAGAATGATTTTTCTTTGCGCGTCTTTTCTCCATTCATAGAAATTTATTGAAGCAAAAAGAGCTTCATGCACGGCTTCTGGAATGTCTCCGCCTTCGTTTCCGTGGATTATGACGGAATCTAGCTGCTTTTTGATTTTTTCAGGCTCTCTTGTAAAGTCAAAGAATTTTACAGGGAGACCTTTGTAATTGTAGGAATCATTGTAATCCCTATAAAGCAAAAGCGCAATCCTCAAGTCTTCAAATTCTTTTGTCTGCTCAATGAAAGATGGAATCCATTTTTGGCGCAGAACTTCCATATCGTCTTTCATGCTGCCGGTTGTGTCTATTGCAAGAACGATGTCCGCTTTTGTTTTTGGCGTGATTCTTTCTACGGAATCCAACAAGTCTTGAACAAGATTTTCTGGCTTGGAATAATATAAAAGTCCGCCGCCTTCATTTGCAAGCTGCGAAAATTTTTCCACAGCCAAAGGATTGTAGTCGTCTGTTAAAATCGGCTTTTCTTCTTTCTGCGGAATTACTTGCGGCTGTTCATTTACTTCTGGTTCTGGAATTTCTTCAAGAGCGGCTTCAGTTTTTTGTGGTGCTTTTTTCTTTGGAGCTTCGCCTATGTCGAACATGAACGGATTGTCCATGTATTTTCCTGTGTAGTCGCCATAAGGTTTTTCAAATGTGCGGATATTTATAAAAACGCCTTTTCCTATTTGAACTGAACCGTTGCGCGACCAAGGATAGCCAAAGTAAAGTGTATTTGGAATAAAAATATGGAAGGCTTGTCCAAGTTCAGAATGATTTTCTACAGTTGAAGAAATAAGGCTGTATTTGGAATATTCAGAATGAAGCTCTTTTCCGTCTAAATAGCGGATTTCGTTTCCGTTTGTTTCGTTCCATTCTGCGGCCCGGTAAGCGTAGTTTGGCTCTTTGCCGTTGGGGTCTTTTGTGGTTTCAACTAGCATTATACTATTTATTGCAGGCTTTTTTCTTATAAAAAGGTCAACACCTTCACGTTCGCCTGAGTCTGAAAATCTTTCCTTTACTGATATGTCGCTTGCTAGAATTTGCATTTGCGGTAGTTCTACAATCCGAGTCTGCTGTGCAAAGGCAATTCCTAGTGAAATTATGGTAAAAAACAAAATGCGCTTTTTCATGCTTTTATTATCGGAGCGAACTTCCTTGAGTTAAAGAGTAAAATTTATTTATATTATGGAAGAAAATGTTTTGAAAATTTATACGTTGAAAATTGAAAAATATGTGGTATAATAATAATCTCTAAAAATTTCAGTTTTTAAGAACGGTTTTGGTGCTTTAAAAATGCCGTAAATAGTTCTGATTTAGGGTTTATTAAAAAACCTAAAAACGACTGGGTCAAGGTCTTGACCGTAAGCGTACCTTGACCAGACGTATTTAAAAAATAAAGGCGAAGATATTTTGGACACAAATAAAATTAAAAATTCAGATTTTTCTCAAGTTGATATTTCTTATTTTTTTAACAATGATGAAAATTTAAAGAATGAAATTATTCAGACTGGAATTATTGTTTTTACAGATTATCAGCAGAAACTTATAAAAAAACTTCAGGATTCGCTTGAAAAAACTGCTCCAGACAGACTGGCGCGGCTTCAGGAAAGGCTTGATGACGTTACAAGTCTTGCGCAATCGATTGCACGATTTCCGTCTTTGCTTGAGCGGGCGAACACAACAACTTCAACAAGAACACCTATGGCTTTGGTCGAGAGCATTATTTCATATCAAGAGGAAGGCGATACCGTTCTTCATATGCCGTCAAAAGCTATTTTGGGAAAAGGATTTCTTGTGGCGAAAATCCACACTTTTTTTTCAATGTCAAAACTTGCAAAAAATTATGCTTTAATGGACGAAAAAGAAGTCAAGGAATATTATGACGAAACAGTTTCCATGATGTTTACTCTTATGGCGGAAGATGTCTACATGAACCTCATAAAGGACAAGTCTGTTTCTATTGATTTGCGCCGGGAACTTGCAAATTCACTTATAATTCTTTGGGAACACAGAAGCGACCAGACAATTTCAGATATTGCGCCTGTTTTGCAGTCTGTTTGGTCCGCCAGACGCCGGCTTGCTCCTGCTTTTGGCTCTATGATGGGAACAAGCGAGCTTATGATGGTTACGTTCCAAATGGACGATCAGTGGGGCGCATTTATAAAGGAAAAACTTAGCGAGCCTGACGTTGCCCAAGCAATGGAAGAATTTTTGTTTGGCGTTTCTTACGAGCAGATTTTGCGTTTAAAAGGAATTTTGCGCGATCAGGGAGTAAAGTCAATTGGGCGTGATGAAGTAAGTTCTTATCTTGGCGAGCGTGTAAAAACTGACATAAATCTTGATTACAGGGATTTTTATCTTTTGTATACAGTTCGCCGTGATAACGCAAGAGCAAGGCAAAGACTTCATATTGAAGGGCCGAAGAACACGCTTGAAGACCACTTTATCCGCTTTATAATGGAAAAAAATCAAGAAAAGCAGAAAAATGATACTTTTGCAAAAATTTAAATTTCGTTAATATGTTGCGGGTAAAAAAAATGAGCGAAGACGAAAATAAAAGACAATATCAGTTCGGTGAAAAATTAAGAGCCGTCCGTGAAAGAAAGCACTTGACGCTAAAAGCTGTGGCAGCGCACGCAAAAGTGAGCGAAAGCCTTGTTTCCCAGATTGAGCGGAATAAAGTTTCTCCTGCAATAGACACTTTGCTTGATATTGCCGATGCCCTGGATATAAGCCTTGAATTTCTTTTTGAAGAATACAGCCGCCGCCGTCCAGTTTCTGTGATTCACCGTGAAGACCGCCGCAAAATCAACGAGGAAGATGTTGTTTACGAAGAGCTTTCCGACCCATTTTCTGGCAATGGCGAAAATTCATTTGAAAGCTACACAATAAATATTCCAGTTGGAAGCCGCACTCACCGCGGAAGTTACGGCCATCTTGGAAAAGAAATGGGACTTGTTGTTCAAGGAAAAGGAATTCTTCACTACGGAAACAAAGAAATTGCTTTAAAAGAAGGCGACAGCATTACGTTCAATGCAGGTTCTCCTCACACTTTGGAAAACACAGGTTCAACTGAATTAAAAGCTATTTGGATGGTTACTCCTGCCCAGAAATTCAACGCCTGAAAAATTTAGCTATTTTTATTCTCTGTGTTTTTACGTTGAATTTTTAATTATTTTCCTATATACTATAATATGAATTCTTATTTTTAAATAAAAAAGGTGATTTTTGTATGGAAAATAATATCTTAGGTGAGATTTCTTCATTGACTCCTGCAGTCCGTCCAATCAGGATGGGAATCGATGTTGGTTCAACTACGGTAAAAGTTGTTGCGCTTGGAGAAAATGATGAGCTTTTGTACGGAGCTTATGAACGGCACCGGGCTGATATTAGAAATACAATTATTACTGTTGTAAATAAGGCCTTTGATTCGCTTGAAGAAGTTCTTCCGGCAAAGGAAAATCAGACTGTCAGTGTTAAGGTTACTGGTTCAGGCGGACTTTCTGTTTCGCAGTGGCTGAATATTCCGTTTATTCAGGAAGTTGTTGCTGCTACTACTGCTGTAAGAAAAATTATTCCGCAGACAGACGTTGTGATTGAGCTTGGCGGCGAAGATGCGAAAATAACTTATTTTAAAGGCGGAGTCGAACAGCGCATGAATGGAACTTGCGCTGGCGGAACTGGAGCTTTTATTGACCAGATGGCAGCTCTTTTGGAAACTGATGCTTCCGGACTGAACGAGCTTGCCCGCGGAGCTACTACAATTTATCCTATTGCGGCACGTTGCGGTGTTTTTGCAAAAACGGATGTTCAGCCTTTGATTAATGAAGGAGCGCGCCGTGAAGATATTGCGGCTTCTATTTTTCAGGCGGTTGTAAGCCAGACAATTTCAGGACTTGCCTGTGGAAAGCCAATTCGCGGAAATGTTGCTTTTTTAGGCGGACCGCTTCACTTTTTAGATCAGCTTAGAGAACGTTTTGTAATTACATTGAAGCTTGGTGAAGAGCAGACGATTGTTCCAGAAAACAGCCAGCTTTTTGTTGCTTCGGGCGCGGCGTATTCTGCTGAACGGGAAATAAAATGCGTAAATCCTTCCAATAAAAACGGAACATTTCCTACTATAAAGCAGTTCCGGGAAAGCCTCAAAAATCTTGTAGGCGCGGAAATGCAGGAAGTTCAACGTCTTGAGCCATTGTTTACAACTCAAGAAGAACTGGACGAATTCAATAAACGCCATTCTCAGGAAAAAGCCAGCACTGGAGACTTGGAATCAACTGAAGGTCCGGTTTTCCTTGGACTTGATGCCGGCTCTACAACAACAAAAGCGGTTCTAATTGATACAAAAGGACGCATTTTGTGGCGTTTCTATGATGTGAATGCTGGAAATCCTGTTGACTTGGCTGTAAAAGTTCTAAAAAGCCTTTATAAAATTCTTCCGGAAAAATGCTACATTGCGCGTTCTGTTTCTACTGGTTATGGCGAAGCTTTGTTTCAGGCTGCCCTTGGAGTTGACGCTGGCGAAGTTGAAACTATAACTCATTACCGTGCGGCAGATTTCTTTGTTCCTGGCGTTGAATTCCTTTTGGACATCGGTGGACAGGACATGAAGTGCCTTAGAATGAAAGACGGCGCGATTGTTTCCATTCAGCTTAATGAAGCTTGTTCTGCAGGCTGCGGTTCGTTTCTTGACAATTTTGCGCGGACAATGGGAATGAGTGTCCAGGAATTTTCAAAGATTGCGCTTATGGCAAAAAAGCCGGTTGACCTTGGAACTCGCTGCACAGTTTTTATGAACAGCCGTGTAAAGCAGGCTCAAAAGGAAGGAGCTGAAGTTGCAGATATTTCAGCTGGACTTTCTTATTCGGTAATAAAAAACGCGCTCTTTAAAGTAATAAAACTTCGCAAGGCAAGCGACATCGGTAAAAAGGTTGTTGTTCAAGGCGGAACTTTTTTTAATGATGCTGTTCTTCGCGCATTTGAAAAAATTGCTGGTGTAAACGTTTATCGTCCTGATGTTGCGGGGCTTATGGGAGCTTACGGTTCTGCGCTGATTGCTATGGACCAGTGGGAAGATCTGCGCCGTCCAAAGCCAGACGATCCTGATCAGACTCCAAAATTTGTAAAAAGCGGCATTGCAACTTTGAATCAGCTTGAGTCATTTAAAGTGGACCTTGAGCTTCGACGCTGCGGAAAATGCTCTAACAATTGTCTTCTTACAATAAATACATTTTCTACTTCTGGAACTGAAGGCGAAGAAAAACGCGCTGTAAGAAAATTTGTTACAGGAAACAGATGCGAACGTGGAGCTGAGCTTGAAGAAAAAACTTCAGTTGTAGACGCTAGCAACAAGCCTTCTGAAGATGAAACTGAAAAAAATCTTCCGAACCTTTTTGAATGGAAATACAAGCGGCTTTTTGGACATTATATTCCGCTTAAGCCAGACGAAGCTGTTATGGGCGACGTTGGAATTCCTCGTGTTTTGAATATGTATGAAAATTATCCGCTGTGGTTTACTTTCTTTACAAAGCTTGGATTCCGTGTGCGCCTTTCTCCTCGTTCTAGCCGAGCAGTTTACGAAAAAGGTCTTGAAACAATTCCGTCAGAAAGTGTTTGCTACCCTGGAAAAATTTCCCACGGTCATGTGGAAAGTCTTCTTCAGCAGGGAATAAAATTTATTTTTTATCCGTGTGTTCCTTACGAAACAAAAGAAGATCCGGGTGCTGGAAATCATTACAACTGCCCGATTGTTACAAGCTATCCTGAAGTTTTGCGCAATAATGTTGAGCAGCTTCGTCAGGATGATTCTGTTCTGTTTATGAATCCGTTCCTGCCGGTTTATGATAAGCAGCGTTTAAAGGAACGTCTTTTTGAAGAGTTTTCTCCTAAGTTTAAAAAGCTCACCCGGCAGAAAATAAATGAAGCTGTGGATGCGGCTTGGGCAGAGCAGGAAAAATTCAGAAAAGATGTTCAGGAAAAAGGTGAGGAAGCTCTTGAAGAAACAATCCGCCGCGGCGCAAATGGAATTGTTCTTGCAGGACGTCCTTATCATCTTGACCCGGAAATAAACCACGGAATTCCAGAAATGATAAACGGCTTGGGCATGGCTGTATTCACGGAAGATTCGGTTGCGCATCTTGGTTCTATTGAGCGTCCGTTAAGAATTATTGACCAGTGGACTTACCATAACAGGCTTTACCGCGCCGGAGCTTTTGTAAGCGGAATGGCAAACTTGGAACTTGTTCAGCTTACGTCTTTTGGCTGCGGACTTGATGCCGTTACTTCTGATCAAGTTGACGAAATTATGAAGTCAAAAAGCAGAATGTATACGCTCATAAAAATTGACGAAGGCTCGAATCTTGGCGCGGTGAGAATTAGAATCCGCTCTTTGATTGCCGCTGTAAAAGCTCGCGAAAGAAACAGAACAAAGCTTTCTATAAAACCAGCTTCATATAAACGTCAGGTTTTCACCAAGGAAATGAAAAAGAAGCATACGATTATCGGACCGCAGATGAGCCCGATTCACTTTAAGCTTCTTCAAAAAGCGATGGAATATTCCGGATACAATTTTGTTGTCCTTGACGCTGTAGATCCAATGGCTGTTGAAACTGGACTAAAATATGTAAACAATGACGCTTGCTATCCTTCAATTCTTGTTGCGGGCCAGATGATTGCTGCTCTTCAAAGCGGAAAATTCGACTTGAATAACACGAGCCTGATTATTACGCAGACTGGAGGCGGCTGCCGTGCTACAAACTACATTGGATTTATTCGCCGTGCCTTAAATGATGCTGGGTTCAGCCAGATTCCAGTTATTTCTATGAGCACTCAGGGATTTGAAAAAAACCCGGGCTGGACTTATACTCCGGGAATGCTTATAAGGCTTGTCCGCTCCATTATGCTTGGAGACTTGCTTATGCGCGTTTTGTATAGAACCCGCCCTTACGAAGCTGTTTCTGGAAGCGCAAATGCTCTTTATGAAAAGTGGAATGCAAGATGCGAAATTGCATTGAAGTCGCTTTCCGTGTTTAAATATAGAAAACTTATCCGCGGAATCATAAAGGACTTTGACAATCTGCCTCTGCTTCCTGTAAAAAAGCCGCGTGTTGGTGTTGTTGGTGAAATTCTTGTTAAGTTTCATCCGACTGCGAATAACGACATTGTAAATGTAATTGAAAGTGAAGGCGCGGAATGCGTTATGCCGGATTTGGCGGACTTCTTGTTTTATACTTTCAGCACTGGAATTTTCCGGCATAGACAGCTTGCGTTTGATAAGAAAACTGAAAAAAATGCGCGTCTTATGGTATGGGTTGTTGAGCTTTTCCGTGGATACATAAAAAAGCAGCTTAGAAAAAGCCATCGTTTTGATCCGCCGAATTTAATTTATGACATGATGAAAGGCGTTGACGATATTGTTCAGCTTGGAAATATAACTGGAGAAGGTTGGTTTCTTACTGCGGAAATGGTTGAGCTGATTCATTCTGGATGTCCTAGCATTGCTTGTGTTCAGCCTTTTGCTTGTCTTCCGAACCACGTTACAGGAAAAGGAATGATAAAAGAATTGCGCCGCCGTTATCCTGAATCAAATATTTCTGCGATTGACTATGATCCAGGCTCAAGCGAAGTTAACCAGCTGAACCGTTTGAAGCTTCTTTTGAGCAACGCACCTGTTGGCAAGCATCCGGATGAAGAGGCAGACGGAATGATTCATCAGCCGGATAAAAAAGTTGTCAAGCCGGAAATTCAAATGGCGGAAGGCGCTTTTATAGATCCAGAGCCTGTTGAAATGAAAGATGTGCCTGTAATCTAAAGGCTTTTGCATTGTTTATAAAATTGACAGGAGCTTATTTTGAAAAGAAAACTTTTAGCTTTCTCTTTTGCCTTTTTGTTTTTTGGACTTGCGTTTGCTGAATACAACAGTTTTGCAATTCCAGATTCTGCGGAAATTCGGCGGACTATAGTTGACTCTTGGATTTCCGCGCCAGTTTCCGAAGTTAGAAATTACAAAGAAGACTTGAGAAAAAATAGAATCGGCGAGACTTTTCAAATCCGAATGGAAGAAAACGAAACTGAATTTTCAGTGATTGTTGCTCCACGTTCAGAGCTCGATGTTGACTTGATAAATGGGGACAACCATAGAATTGTCCGTGCGGCTGTTTATCCAAAAGGAGCGGCAGGAAGTTGGATTCTCTTTAGGGAAAAAAAGAGCGGAAAACCTTTGCGTGTTGAATGGCATTTTAATCCTGATTCAGATGTGTTTCTTGTGTTCCGTCCGCAGGCTCAAAAAACTTTGGTTGACATGAGCGTATTTGGCTCTTTTGCTGCGAGGTCAGTTCCGCTTGGAGTTCCATTTGAGCGCATTTATACAGCGGGATTTCAGGATGTAAAAAACTGGACTCAAAAAACTCTTCCGTGGGAAAAAGTTTCTGTTGAAAACGGCCTTTACCGTGATTCACTTATGATGGCGGGAATTATAAAATCGAATTTGGATTCAATTGTTTTTACCGAAGATGCTTGCTACGATTCTAAGGGAAAACTGAAATCTGTTATTACTGGCAAAGATTACATTCTAAAAGATGAAAGTGGATTTGAAATTCCGATTGATGAAAAAAAACTTTATTTGTCGGGCGCAGGATTTTTAAAATGGATTATCGATGGAATTGTTGAGCCGACGACTGGACTTGGAACTTCAATTTCTGATTTGACAGAACCGACTGCTGAATTTGATCCTGTTGGAAAAATCGGAGTAATGTCGCAGGAATGGAATTTGTATTTTACTTTGGACTGGTGCAGAAATCTTGCGGCAAAAGCATATTCCGTGCGCTCAAGAAAAAATGTTGACTTTAAATCAGCCGGACTTGATGTGAACAAAAATTATTTTGCATCAGAAGTTATTGACGGAAAAATTTCAAATTCTTCTGGCTACATAAAAAACACAGGATATTCAGTTGAAAAAATAAAATCTGTGTTTTATGTGCTTGCGGTAACAGAACCTTCTTGGTTTTATCTTGCTGCAATTCGACAAGGCTCTTATTTAAAGCCTGATGAACTTGTGTTTAATAATTGCGCGGTTTTCTTTCCTTATTTTGATAACAATGGAAAATTCGGCTGCTTTGTTTTTGAGCAAGGAAAAGAAATTTCATTGGAAAAATTTGTTGAAAAATATAAAGACGCATACATTCATCTTGAGCGAGTAAAGTCGTTAGAGGCTTTTTTCCCTTATGAAAAAAAATAAAGTTTTAAAAAATTTATTTCTATGTTTTTTTGTTGCAGCTGGAGGAGCTTGTTTTTCCTTTTCAAAAGATTCTGTTTTGTTCAAGAAAATAGATTCGGCTTATTCTGGTGCGGATTATCCGGCTGTCATTGAATATTCTTCGCGTCTGCAAAAAGAATTTTCTTCTTCTCCTTTTTTGGAAAAAACCTTGCTTTATAAAGGTGAAAGTTTTTTTTATCTTGGACGTTTTGAAGATTCGATTCAAACTTTGAATGAGTTGTCTTCAACAAAAAAAAATGAAACGAAAATTTTTGCAAATTACTGGAAAGGTCGTTCAGAATTTTCGTTGGAAGATTTTAGCGCGGCGTTGAATTCTTTTTATAATGCTTCTTCAATTTCTTCTGATTTCAATAAAAAAAGTAAAGAAATAAATTTTATTTATAAAAATTCGATTTATTATGCAGGACTTTGCAGCTATTCTTTGCGGCAATATGAAAAATGCATTCCGGTTTTTGAATCGATAATTTCTAGCAACGAATATGAAAATGATATTTTTTGCAGTTCACTGGAAATTCTTTTTAACTGCTACACAAATGAAAATGAATATTCAAAGCTTGTAAAAAAATATGAAGAACTTTCGCCGCAAAATATTTCTTGCTACTGGAATATTTCTTTTGCCGCAGGAAATGCTTTTGAAAAACTTGGACGAAAAAAAGATGCTTTTGCTTGTTATGAAAAAATTGCTTTAAATGCGGAAGTTCCTTTGTCTGTCCAGGCATTGCAAAAAGCGTGTGATGTTTCTGCGGAAGATTTTCCGTTGCTGCTTGAAAAAGCAAAATCCGCATTAGCAAATGAAAATTCACTTTTATCAGAACTTTGGATTCGGCTCGGAATTGACTGTTTTGAAAAAAGTGATTTTGAGTCTGCGCAAAAATATTTTTCAAATGCTGAAGAATCTGATTCAGAAAAAAAATATTCGTCGCTGATTGGACTTTATAAAGCCGAACTCGCTTCTGAAAATAAAATTGCAATTCTTGATTATTATTCAGCGGAAAATTTTGATAAAAAGTATTATGCGGAATATGAGCTTGCTTATGCACAGCAGTACGCGGCTTTGGGGAATTTTGAAAATTCTCTTGTTCATGCAAAAAACGCTTATGAAAAAAGTTCGACAGAAAAAAAACAGCTTAAGCAAAAATCTTTCTATTATTACTGTCTTGGACTTTATTCAACAGGGAAATCAAAACAAGCAATTTCTATTATAGAAAAATCTAAAGAAAATTCTGAGGAAGACAGCAAATATTTTTTTGAGCAGAAAATTTTATATGCAAGATGTCTTGCTGAAAATGGAAGACTTGAAGCTGCTGAAAAAATTTATAAAAACTTTTTTGAAAAATCGCAGCTGAACAATGAACAAAAATACGATTACGCAAAAATACTTTTTTCACTTGGAAATATGAGCGAGTGTAAAAATGTTGCGGATTCTTCTTCTGTTTCTGATGCAGTTTACATTTCTGCTTTGGCTTCGTTTAATATGCAAGCCTGGAAAAATTCTTCAGCTGGATTTTTTAAGTTTATTGCAGAAAATTCAAAGTCTTCTAAAATTTCATTTGCGGAATTTTATTACGGATATTCCTTGTATAAAATGGGAGAGTCTTCTGAAGCATTTAATGCTCTTAAAAATTTTTCTGAAAAATATCCAAAAAGTTCTTTGTGCTATTCATCTTGCATTGTGTCTGCGAATTCTGCGCTGAATAATTTTGATTTTGAAAACGCACTTTTTCAGGCAAGTAAAGCTTTGAATTTTTTTTCATCGCAGGAAGAAAAAGAAAATGCAGTTTTGCTTTGCGCTTCAATTTATTCTGATTCAGAAAAATATCAGGATGCTGTAAAATTTCTTGAGCCTTATGCAAAAGGTGCTTCTGAATTTTCCATTCGCTGTCGTTATCAAATTGCAGTTTTGAATTCACGTCTTGGAAAAATTTCTGAAGCTGATAAATTTTTTTTAGAAATACAAAATAAATTTTACAACTCTCCGTTTGCAGATGAAAGTTCTTTTAGACGTGCGGATTTGTATTACAACTCAAAGAACTATGAAACAGCAGCAATGCATTTTTCTGAATATCAGAGAAAATTTCCTAAAGGAAAATTTATCGATGCTTCGTATTATTATTCTGCGGATTCGTATAGAAAATTGACTCAAATTGAAAAATCAGTTTTGCAATATAAAATTCTTGTGGAAAATTTTCCTAAGAGCACTTTTGCTTATAATGCAAGAAAAAATCTTTCAGAAATTTTTGAAGAGCAGGAAAAATATGAAGATGCGCTTGAACAGCAAAAAGTTATTCTTGTAATTACTGATTCCGAAGAGCAAAGAAAAACGGCAGAACAAAAAATCAGCTTTTTGAAGAATTTGATTTCTGGAGAAAATTCAGAGCTTGCATTGCTTGAAAAACGTTATGCTGAAAATTTAAAAAATGCAACACTTGAAGGCAGAATAGCAGGAACTGAACTTGCAGAATTTTTAATGCAAAATGAACAGCCGAAAAAAGATGTTTTTGAACTTGCGGATTCACTTTTTAAAATTCAATCATCTGAAAAAAATCAGGCTGCAGAAAATTCTTACGCTGCAAGAACTGCATTTATTTGCGCAAGATATTTGAGGTTTCAAAATAAAAATAAAGAAGCTGCGCAAAGATTTTTGGTCTGCGCCGAGTTTGCTAGAAAGTCTGGAAATGATGAACTTGCGCAAAGAGCAATTTATGGAGCGGCTGAGTCGTTCGATGCTGCAAAGCTTTATGCTGATTCTGAAAAGTCCGCAAAAACTTTACTAGAACTTTATCCGAAAAGCAGTTACAAATCCGCTGCCCAGAAGTTTATAAAAAATAATTAGGAGCAAATGAAATTTAAAATGAAAGATTTGAAAAATACGCTTTATTTTTTTTGTGTTGCTTTATTTTCTGCGCCTTTATTTTCTCAAACTGAAAATGTAACTTTGCCAGACATAACTACGACAATTTCTGGTGAAGTTGTTACAGCCGGAAAAGATGCTGCCCCTGATTTTTCAAAAGTTATTCCAGTTGATAAAAAAGACGATTCTGTGCTTCCTGTTTTTACAGAAGAAAATGTCAGTTTTGATGAAGAGCCTGTTGCTGATTTTTCTTTTGGGGAAGCAAAGACAATTTTTGCACAAGGACTTGTTGGTGGCGGATTCCCTGGAGATTTTATCGGAGATTTTTCTGTTTACAAATCTATTGGTGAAAATCCTTTTAAAATTGAGTTTTCACATTTAAGCAAAAACGGATACGGAAAACATAAGGCTGGCGATGGATTTTTTGATAGCAATACAAGGCTTTTTGCGGAAAAAACTATTACTGTAAAAAATACAGACTTTATAATCGGCGGCGAGTATAAAAAAAATGAAACAGGTCTTCAGTCTGCAAGTCTATTTTTTTATGATTTGAATTCCCAAGAAGCATTTGGAAATTTTTCTGTAAAAAAAAGTTTTTTACATGGATTTGAATTTGAGTCTAAAAGTGGAGGATCTTGGTATAACCGATATGCTGGAATTGCTGACAGTGAAAATGATTTTCTAAGCCAAGAAAAAAATATTGATGTTGTATATTTAAATCAAAATTTAAATTTTTCATGGAGCGTAAAAAAATTATTTTTTGCTTTGAATGGGCGAGTTGATTATGGTACTCTTGCTGGAAAATTTGACTCTGTTGAAATTGAAAATATTTTTAGAGCGGAAGCTTCTGCATCTGCTGGCTGGAAAAATGATTTTCTTGATATTTTTGCATCTGGAGGAATTGCTGGCGGAACAGAAATGGGAACAAAAAAATCAATTCCATTTTTTAATGCGGGAATTTCTTTTGCAGGAAAAGATTCTCCTTTGAAAAATAATTTTTCTTTTGGAGTTCGTGGAGGTCTTGATACATATTTTAATTCACTTTCAGAACTTGAGAATAAATATAAATTTTCGCAGCTTGTTTTTTTGCCAACAGAAACTTCTGACTGGTTTGTGAATGCAAAAGTTTCTGTTCCTGTTTCAAAGTTTGCTTCGATTTATTCTTCTGCGGAATTTAGAAAAACTGCCTTTGAAAACGGAACTTGGGAAGCGATTTATGATTCTAAAACAGATTCTGGAATTTTTGAAATAGCTCCATCAGACAGAACTCTTTTTTCTACTGATTCAGGATTTTCTTATTTGTGGAATGTTTTCACTTTGAGCGCAGGGTGGAAGTCGAATTGGACTCATGTTCCGTCTGATGAATTTAAAAATTATGTTTCAACTTCTATTTCATTTGACTCAAAAGAAAAATCTTGGGGTTTTTCAATTTCTGTGCAGGAAGATATTGGTTCGGATTCTGACAAATGTCCTTTGCTTGGCGGTGAAGTTTATTACAATTTAAAAGAATCGATAAAACTTTCATTTGAACTTTCTGATGCCATAAAATTGTTTGCAAGAAAAGACAGGGACTTTATGAAAACAGATTATCTTGTTCGAGCTGGCTGCGCATCTTTGTTTGCAAAATTTTATTTTTAAAAAAATTTGATTTTTTATAGGAGATAAAAAATGTTTGAGATTTTAAAGAGCGGCGGAATTGTTATGGTTCCGATTATTGCTTGCGGGTTGGCCGCTGTGTTTATCATTGTTGAGCGATTTTATTATTTTTTTTCAATAAAAAGGCGTGATGAAAAACTTAGTAGAGATATTGAAAATTGTATTTTGAAAAATGATTTTCAAACTGCGGAATCGGTTTGTACCCTTGCAGACACTCCTTGCGCAAAAGTTGTAAAGAATGCTATTGAACATAGAAAATTTGCGGAGCGTGATTTAAAGGAATTCATTCAGTCAAAAATGGATCTTGCTGTTCCAGAATTTGAACACAATCTTTCTGCGTTAAGTACAATTTCAAATGTTTCTACTTTACTTGGATTGTTGGGAACTGTTACTGGAAACATCAAGGCTTTTGGTGTTCTTGGAAATGGCGGCACAATGGGAGATCCCGCTTTACTTGCTGGTGCGATTGCAGAAGCTTTAGTTACAACGGTTGCTGGTCTTGTTGTTGCAATTCCTGCAATTGTCTTCACTAGCTATTTTAATTCTCAAGTTAACCATAGTATTGCACAAATGGAGCAGACCGTTACTTCTGTTTTGTTCCGTCTTACAAAAAAAGGCGAGGCTTAAAATGAAAGTTTCCACAAGAAAAAAAACAAAGCCGGTGGTTGATTTGTCTGCGATGCTGGATGTTATTTTTCAGCTCATTTTGTTTTTTCTGGTTTCCACAACATTCAATTTGCTTCCCGCTATAAATGTTAATTTGCCAAAAAGTTCTACTTCGTCTGGAGCGGAATCAAGCGGCATAACAATTTCCATAGAAGAAAATGGAACTCTTTGGTTTAACGACGAAAATGTTTCTGAAAAAGAATTGTCAACTTTGCTTTCAAAATTTGACACAAAAGAAATTGAACGAAAAAATTTTCCTGTTTTAATTTCGGCAGATGAAAATGTAAAAAACGGAAAAATTGTTGCGCTTTTTGATATAATCAGAATGAGCGGATTTGCTTCTGTTAGTTTGAGGACGAGCGGAAAAAAATGACAAGTCTTGAACGGCGTGGAAATGCAATTGCCTTGGCATTTACTGCATTTTTCTTTGCGGCTTTTTTAATTTTTTCTCTTGCTGTAAAATTTAAACCTCAAGAAAAATTTCAAGCCTTGACGATAAACCTTGCGTCTTTTCCTGTTGAAAAAAGATCTTTGCCGGAAAATACTTTGCAGAAAAAAAACGTTCCTTCAAAAAATCAAAGTTCTAAAGAAATTGAAAAACTAAAATCCATTGAAACAAAGAAAATTTCCGAAGAAAAATCAATTTTTCAAAAAAATAAAATCGAAAAAAAAGAATCAGCTTTTTCTGAAAAACAAAAAACTTTTGAAGAACCTAAAATTAAAAAAAGTGTTGAGCAGCTTATAGCGGAAAATAATTTTTCTACAAAAAAAACTGCTGAATGGAATGAAAATTTTTTTGATGATTCACAGACTGTGCAAAGCAAAAATGTTTCCGAAGTGCAAAATAAAGTATTGTCAAAAAGTTCAGTTGAAGGGACTGCTGCAAAAACTTTAGCTGAAAAAAAATCCGGAGTTTCATCTTCTTCTGAATCAACTGGAAATAAAAACTCAGAGGCTTCAGAAGAAACAAAAAATTCTTTGGCGAATATCAAAAATACTTTTTCTTCTTCTGTTTCTGGAAATATAAAAAGCAAAACGTCAGTTGCTTCTCAAAGTGCAGGCGGAAAACTTTCTATAAAAATGTCGGACGGAAAATCAAGAGAACTTTTGTATCCGAAAAATCCTGTGATATTTATTTCAGAAGAAAATGCAAAACTTGTCGATGAAACAAAAAAAGTTATTGTTCGTTTTAAAGTTCTTGCGGACGGAACTGTTCCAGTAACAGGAATTTCCATAGTGCCGTCATCGCTTTTGCCTCCGCAGATTCAGACTGAAATAAAAGAGCAAATTCAACTTTGGAGATTTTCAGAGGAATCTTCTGGACTGGACGGAACGGCTTCTTTTGATTATACGCTTGAGATTAGATAATTATTTTTATATAATTGAAATGTATGTTCGAAGGAATTGAAGCAGTCGCATTTGATATTGACGGAACTCTTTATCCGTCCTGGAGACTTTATCTTCTTATGCCGCTGTATGTGATTAAGCATTTTAAGTTTTATCTTCATTACAATAAAATCCGCAAGATTCTTCATAGAACTGCGCCGCTGTCTGATTTTTATGAATTTCAGGCAAGACTTTTTGCAGAGGAAACAAAACTTTCTGTTGACGAATCAAAAAAAATTATAAATGAAGTTTGCTATGAAGGAATAAAAATTTTTTTTAAAAAGATAAAACCGTACAGCCATGCCGTCGAATGTATAAAAGCCATGAAATCTGCCGGATTGAAAATTGGAATTCTTTCTGATTTTCCACCGTCACAAAAAGGTGACATTTGGGGAATTAAACAGCTTTGCGATGTTTGCATTGGCTCAGAAGAATCAGGAGCTTTAAAACCTTCTGTTTATCCGTTTGGAATTTTGAGCAGAAAACTTGATGTTCCTCCAGAAAAAATTCTTTATGTGGGAAATAGTAGAAAATACGATGTGCTTGGCGCGAACAATGCTAAAATGAAGAGCGCGTATATTCTTACAGGTTTTCGCCGGCTGTTTGGAATAAAACTTCCAGATGCTGATATTTCATTTAAAAATTATCGTCAGCTTGAAAAAATTGTGTTAAAATAGATAAAACTTCTTTTTAAATAAATTTGGGCGGGAAATAAAAAGTGATTACTATATTAGGAATTGTCATTGCGGTAGTTTTGTCTGCGATTGTTTCTGTTATTATTCAGCAGACTGGTAAAAATGAAAATTCAATGGAAAAAGTCAAACGCTATGCAAACCAGCGTCAGGCTGAATTTGATGATTATTTTGAAAAGCAGACGGAATCTATAAAACTTCTTGCAAACGATTTGGATACAAAAGACATTCAAGTTAAGGCTGCAATAAAAAGAATGCAGATGCAAATTGACGAGTGCCGCCAGACCACAGAGAATTTTGAAAATCCTGTCCAGAATATAGAAAACATAAAAAATAAAATTGAAGCTTATGATAAAGTTTTGCAGAATCTTATGGAAATGACAGCTGCGGTTGAGCAAAATCTTGATTCTGTAAAAAAAGAAGCTCTTGTTGTGGACAAAGTAAATTCCAAGCTTTCCAGACAAAATCAAATTCTTGAAGCTGTGGAGAAAAAAGTTTCTGATGTTACAAAGCAGTTCTCTGTAAAAAATTCTGAGCAGCTCAAGGCGATTGGTTCTGACTTGCTGAATCAGTACGAACAACGCGCTTCGGAAATTGATGCGACAACGGAAAAAGCCATAAAGCAAAATCAGGCTATCATGGAAAAAATTGAGGACGACATTCGCCAGGCGTATTCCAAAGCAATTGAAAATGCAAAACAGCTTGAAGACGAGTCGTTTGCAAAACTCAAAGATGAATCTCAAAAAAGAACTTCCGCTTGTCTTGATGAGGTTGAAGCTCAGACAAAACAAATCACTGCGATTATTGATTCAAGAATTTCTGAAACGCAAAAAAGCCTCGATGATAAAACAAAAACATTCAGCGATTCTTTAAAAGAACAGACTTCCGCAATTGAAGAAAAATTTAATGAGCGCACACAACGCATTACAGAAATGATTGATGCGCGCACAAATGTTCTCACTGGCACTTGGACAGAAAAAATTGAGGCATTGGAACAAGAACTTAAAGAAAATTCTGAAAACTTTGATTCCCACCTAGAGAATGCTATTGCTGGACTTGATAATTCTCTTGCTGAAAAAACTGGCGCGCTTGAAGATAAGATAAATGAATCTGCAGGAACTTTTGAAAGTGAATTTGCAGACAAAATAAAAGAACTTTCCGATATTGTTGAAAACTCTACTTCAAGAATTGAAGATGAATGCTCTGGAAAAATTTCTGAAATTGAAGAAAAATTCGAATACTCATCGTCTGGCATTCAAAATAAATTTTCAGAAAAACTTTCACAGATTGAATCTTATTTCAATGGAACTTCAAATTCTATTGAAGCCGGATACAAGGAGCGTGCTGATTCTCTTCAAAATGAATTGGAAAATAAATTTTCTGCCTTGCTTGAAACTTTCACAGAACAGGCGAAAATCTTTGAAGAAAAGACTTCGGCTTTTGAGGACAGCGTAAAGCAAAAATCTGATCTTCTTTCTTCTGAACTAGAATCAAATGTTTCTGATTTTTCAGAGCGGCTTAATTCTGAAATTTCTTCACTTGATTCGCAGCTGGAAGAAAAAACTTCACGACTGGAAGAACTTTTCAAAAGCAATGTGACTTCTCTTGAAAATGAATACAACTCAAAAACTTCTGAGCTTGAAAATTCTTTAGAGCAAAGTTACGCTGATATGTTCTCGAATATTGAAGAAAAAATGAAGGCGCTTTCAAAATCTTATGAGGAAAAATCTTCTTCAATGGATTTGACATTTGCAGATAAAAGCCGTAACGTTGTTCAATTTTTTGAAGATAAAACCCGCGAGCTTGAAGAAAGCTATGATTTGAAAACAAAGAAGCTAAAAGAATCTTTGGATTTAAATAATGAAAATGCAGAATCCGAAATGAAGAAAAAATCACAGGCACTTATTGCGTTGTTCAACGAGAAGTCTTCAAATTTGGATTCAAAACTCAAAGAAAAAATGCGTTCTCTTGATGCTGATTTGGATAAAAATGTTGATGAACTCAATGCAAAAATAAAACAGAAAACTGGTGCTGCAAACACTTCATTTGAAAATTCTATTTCAAAAATTGAAAACGAAATCCGCCAGAAAACAGCAGCACTTAATACAAGCTTCACTGACAAGTTTGATTCGATTGACGGCATATTTAAAAAGAAACTTGAAGACATAAATAACAAGGCTCTTGCAATTTCCACTGAAATTAAAAACCGCACAGACGGACTTGAGGATGACGTCCGCAGAAAACTTTCAAATCTTACAGAAGATGTAAAAAATCAGACTGCGCAGGCTGTTGAAAAATACAAGACAACGACTTCAACTTATACGCAGGATATTGAAGATAGAACTGATATTTTGCGTAAAGAACTTGCGGAACGAACAGAAGCTCTTGAGCGTCAAATTCATGAACGCGCGCAGGAAATTGAAAAGAAACTTGAAGAACTTGAAAACAATGTGGAAACTCAAACTTACGGAGCAATGGAGCAGTATAAGTCTACAACTTCTGAGTACACACAAAAAATTGAACAGAACACTAAGTCTTTAAAAGAAGAACTTGAAAATAAAACCCGCAATCTTCAGGAACTTATTGATGTGCGCACAAATGAAATTCAGTCTCTTTCCGAAGATGCAATTGTGGATGCAAAAAATCGATTTGAAGATGTCCAAAAAATAATTTCTGCAAAAACAGATGAAGTTTCAGGAAACGCTCTTGCGTATGTTGAAGATGCGCAAAAACAGATTGAAGAAAAAACTGACAGTCTTGTTTTAGATGCGAAAAATGCAATTGAAAAAGTTCAGGAACAGATTTCAAAAACAACAGAAAATGTAAATGAAATTACATTGGCGTTAAAGCAGGATGTAAAAGTTAATTCTGAAAAACTGCAAGCTTTGCAGAATTCTGTTGAAAGTCAGTCTTCTGAACTTGAAAAAAAATACGATGGAATGTTTTCTTCTATACTTGAAAAAGCGGAGAAAGATGAAAACGATGCTTATGAAAAGTTTAGCAGCTTGAGTTCTGCAAATCTTGACAAATACAAAGGTGATGTTCAAAAGCGCGTGGATGAAATGCATTCCGATATAAAAAATTCTCTTGGTTCTCTTGATGCGCAGACAAAATCGATAAAGGAAAATATAGATGGAACACTTTCTTCTATTCTTTCCCGCTACGAGCAAATTGAAAATAATGCAAAAGAAATTTCTGAGCGAATTGAAAATGAAAATGAAAGTAATTCTGAAAAACTCAAGGAATTTTCTTTGTCAATGCAAAATCAGATTGATGAGCTTAATGGAAGTTTGCTTTCCTCCACAAAAAATATCGCCGCCGAATGTGATGCTCGCCAAACAAAATATCTTGAAGCCTTGGACAGTCAGCTTGATGCTTATAAAAAGGAAATGGAGTATAGGTTTAAAAAACTTAATACTGCCGGAGCTGACGTTGATAAACTTGAATCTTCTTTAAGAAAACTTATGGATCAGAGCCAGAAAAAAGTTATAGGTGACTTTGAAAAATTTTCTGAAGGTGCGGAAAAAACTCAGGCTGATTTTGAAAAATCAATTGTTGCAAAATATGAAAAACTAAAAGTTGACTTGGATTCTGTTCAGACTTCACTTGATGAAATTAAAAAAGATTCCGCTGCCAAACTTAGCGCAAAGGTAAAAGTATTCGAAGATTCTTTTACAACTGATCTTGCGAAACGCCAAGACGATGTTGTTCTAAAACTTTCTGACTGGAAAAATAAATTTGATGCGCAGTTTTCTGATTTTACGGCAGAGTACGAAGTAAAACGAGAGGCTTTGGAAAAACAATATGACGATGCTCTTGCAAAACGAATTTCTGAACTTACAAAGAAAACTCTTGAACAGGAAAAGAAATTCCAGACAGCGTTGCTTTCCGGCCAGACAACTGTTCAGGAGCAAATCAATACAGTAAATCAAAAAATCCATGACTTTATCGAGCAATATAGAAATGAAATTCAGAAAACGATTGAAAATGCGGACGAATATTTAAAGACTGAAACCGACAGTTACAATGAGCGTATGAATGGACAGCTTGATAAAATTGAGCATGATTTGAATTCTAAGTTTGAAAATTTCCGCGAAATTCTTCTTTCAAAACAGGAGTCTCAGTCGGCGACAATTGATGCGGCAGTGCAGGAATTTACAGCTTGGAAAAATAGTCTTAAAGGAAAATATGAGGATGCATCTCAACAGATTGAGGATCAACTTAAACTTCTTGCAGATACAAATGATCAAAAAATAAATGACTTGCAAAAAGATTTCTCCGTTGCGGCAAACAAGGCTGCCGATGTTCTTGATGATTACGATAAAAAATCAAAAACTGCTCTTGCTGATTTCCGTGAGCAATATGAAAATATGCTTGCCAATGTAAAAAAATCAACGGCTGACCAAGAGGATTATGCGGATAAAAAAAGCAAGGAACTCAAAAGCAGATTTGATAAGCAGACCGATGAATATATGCGTGTTTATAATAATGCCTTTGATAAAATTGGCGAGGAGGCGAATAAGCTTCAGTTCCAAATTGATGAAATAAATAAAAGCATTGGAACTTTCAAAACTGAAACAGCGGTTTTTGACAAGGCTGACATTTTGAAAAAGCAGCTTGAAACTTCTATTGATGATTTGAATAAAAAAATTTCAGCAGTCAAAAATTTTGAGGAAAAACTTAATGACTTGTCTGCTCAGGCGCAACGTCTTGAAAAATTTGGCGATGATGTTAATTCCCGCTTAAATGCGTATAGTTCGGATAAATCTCGTTTGGACAGTATTGAATATAAATTCAATACGCTTATGAATTTAAGCAGCGGTATGGATTCAAAAATTCAGGAACTCACTTCTATGAGCGATGATATTTTGAATATGCAGGCAAAGGTTGGAAAATTTCAGGACAGCATTTCAAATGTTCAGTCAAAACTTGAACGGATAGAAAATAAGAAAGAAACCTATGACCGTGTTGCGGAAGAAGTTGACAGCTCATTTGAAAATATTTCACAGCTTGAAAAGCGTCTTGAAGAATGTTCAACTAAAGTTAATTCTCTGCCAGATGAAATCAAGTCAATGCAAAGCCACATTGATAAAATTATGAAGAATAGCGGAAAAATTAATGATGCCGTTGACAAAATAACTTCTTTGCAAAGTTTGATTGACGATGCGGAAGAACGCATTGCAAAAATTAAAGATTCACGTGATGGAATTCTTAATACCGAAGTTAGGCTGCAAAAACTTTATTCTGACGCCGATAGCAAGCTGAAGCTTCTTCATGACATTACAGCTAAGGAAGTTGGAAACAAGCCGTCCGCTGTAGCTGGTTCAAATATTACACCTCAGTTGAAGTCAAATGTCATTAAGCTGAAGAAAGACGGATGGAAAAATGCTGAAATTGCAAAGCGTTTGAAGATTGAAGAGAACATAGTAAATCTTATTCTTGAAATGGGAACTGATGAGTAAAAAGGAAGTCCGCTTTATGCGGACTTCTGTAAAAGATTTAAAGAGCTAATTCTACTGCATGTTTTGCATGAATTTCTGTTGTATCGAATAGTGGTAGTTCAAAATCATTTTGTTTTACAAGCAAACCTATTTCTGTGCAGCCAAGAATTATTCCGTCCGCTCCTTTGTTTTTCAAGCGCATCATTATTTCAAGCATTTTCTTTTTAGAACATTCTTCTATTTTTCCAATGCAGAGTTCATGAAAAATAACATTGTTGATTTGCTCAATGTCTTTTTCATCGGGAACAATAACAGTTATTCCTTGCTCGATTAAACGCTGTTTGTAGAAGTCTTGAACTAATGTATATTTTGTTCCAAGAAGACCGGCATTGAAAGTTTTTCTTTTCTTCAGTTCAGAAACCGTTGCATCGGCAATATGGATTACAGGAATCGTTACCATTGACTGAATCTGTGTATAAACTTTGTGCATTGTGTTGGTGCAGATTAAAATAAAATTTGCTCCTGACATTTCAAGTTTTTTTGCAGCTTCTCCAAGAATTAAACCGCTTTTTTCCCAGTTTCCACATGACTGGCATTTTTCAATTTCATCGAAGTCAACACTGTAAAGAATTATTTTTGCAGAGTGAAGTCCACCAAGTTTTGTTTTGATTTCTTCATTTATGATTTTGTAATATGGAATTGTGCTTTCCCAACTCATTCCGCCGATAAGTCCGATTGTTTTCAATTTTCTCCTCCAATGCAAATGTTTTTATAACCAATGTTATTTTTTTTACAGAGTTTATCTTAAAAAGGAAAAACAATCAACAGAAATATTCCGCTGATTGTTTTTCAGGTTTATATAAGCTAAATATTTTTTTACATCGCAGGTGGTAGCTACGATAATGGCTTATTATTCCACCTCCTCAATCGAAAGCGTCATGTTCGCAAGTCCATGGTAATAGTTTACGCTTTGTGCGGTGAAGCGGTAGACGCAGTAGTCGGAATCGTCTATGCCTTTCGGGTAATACATTTCAAATCCGTCGCGCCAGAGCATTGCCTTTGTGTCGTGGTCGGTGCAGACTTCGATTGTGCCTGTAAAGAGCGCGCCCTTGTATTTGTCCTTTGTGTCGTCAACGTAGTACACGCAGGCTTTTGGATTTGCCCTGAACTGAGCGACGCGCCGGGAGCTTGTATTCGTCGAAAAATACTGAATCTTCATGCTTTCGCTTTCGAGTACGAGCATTCCCTTGATCTGCGGAAATCCCTCTCCGTTCACCGAACCGACATAGGCGACATTCGCGTTTTTTCTGAGTGCGATGATTTCTTCTTTGGCTTTTTCTTTGTTCATTATTATCCTCCTATAAATAATTATTAAGATTCTCAAGCACTTTCCCAAGAGCCGATTCAAAACTGAAAATTTCCTCATCAGAAAATCCCCTGTAAAAAATTTTGTTCATCTGCTCGGAAACCTTGTCGTACTTTTTCCGGAGCTTTCTTGCCTTCTGCGTCAGCCTGATTCTGACAGTCCGCCTGTCTTCCGCGCTGTATGTGCGCACCGCAAGCTCCTGCGACTCAAGTCGGTCGAGCATCCCGGTGAGTGTCGTCTTCGCAAGACCGGTTTTTTCAGAAAGTTCCCTGATTGGAATGTCGTCGTTTTCCCAGAGCACAAAAAGAATTCTTCCCTGCGCTCCGTTGAATTCCGCGATTCCCTGTTCATCCAGAAGCCGCTCAAAAATGCGTCCCTGAATCTGCTTTATCTTGCTGATGTAAAACCCTCCGTTCGTCTTATTTAGCAATCTGATTTCCTTCTGTCTGTTTTATACGAAAGAGTATAGTACTATATAGAACTATTTGTCAAGATGAAATTTTGTAATATGTGGAAAAAGAGTGGACTACGGACAGATTGTATACGGCTTTCTTTTTATTCTTTTTTCATTTTATCAAGAGACTTGTTCAGGACTTTTCGTATTTCTTCTATTACTTTAGACTGAATCTGATTTTGAATTGAAATGTTTTCGTCTGTTTTTTCAATGACTACTTTTTTCTTTGTCTGTGGAATAAAAAGCTGGTAAACTTCCACTTGCAGTGCGTCTGCAATTTTCACAAGATTTTCGCTTCTTGGCCAGCGTCTCATACCTTCGATGTCATTGATGTTCTGTGAAGAAAGTCCGCATTTTTCAGCAAGTTTTTCTTGTGTGAATTTATTCTTGCGGTATTTTTTTATGTTTTCCGAAAGCGTTTTTTTTAGTTCCTGTTCTGTCATTACTTGCATTTTGCAAGTCTATTTGTTTTATTTACACTAGCAAAATGCGTATTGTTTTGTTATACTATCAATCTGCAAGTATTATATTTTTTCGTTTGGAGCTGTTTTATGTCTTTTGTTTCCTTTGAATTTCTGATTTTCTTTGTACTTTTTTCATCAGTTTATTTTCTTGAGCAGAAATTCTTTTTCAGGAAATTCTTGAATCAGTTGATTTTGTTTATCGCAGGAATTTTATTCTACAGTTTTGCCGGAATAAAATTTCTGCCATTTCTTCTGTTCTCATGCGCTTCATCCTGGCTGCTCGCATTTCTTGTAAGAAAAAGCCGTGCTTTGCTTTTAACTTCTGTCGCCTTGGAACTTCTTCCGCTGATTTTTTTCAAGTACATAAATTCGGTTCTCTCTTTATTTTTGGAGCAGCATTTCACATTTATTCTGCCGCTTGGAATTTCTTTTTTCACGTTTCAAAGTCTCGGTTATCTTCTTGATGTCCGTAGAGGAAATATCGAACCTGAAAAAAATCTTCTGACGGTGAGTCTGTTCGTCTCATTTTTTCCGACAGTCTCAAGCGGTCCGATTCAGCGTGCGGAAAATCTGATTCCGCAGTTTTCAAGGATAAACGCTTTTGACTACGGCAATGCCACTGACGGAATGAAATTATTCGCTTGGGGATTTCTGAAAAAATTCATAGTCGCCGACTCGATTTCAGTTTATGTGAATTCCGTTTATTCGTCTCCGCTTCAAATATACGGATGCGCAGTTCTGCTCGCAACGCTTTTTTATTCCTTTCAGATTTATTTTGATTTTTCGGGCTACAGCGACATGGCGATTGGAATCAGCAGATTTTTGGGCTTTGACATCGGAAAAAATTTTGACCATCCGTATCTTTCAAAAGGCTGCTCGGAGTTTTGGCGCAAGTGGCACGTCAGTTTAAGTTCCTGGCTTCGCGATTACATTTACATTCCTTTGGGCGGAAGCCGATGCTCGTTGCCGAGAGTCTGCCTGAACCTCATGCTCACGTTTCTTGCAAGCGGAATATGGCACGGAGCTTCGTTCAGTTTTGTAATTTGGGGCGCGCTGCACGGATTGTACGTCTGCCTTGAACGGATTTTCAGAAAGCGGCTGGAAAAAAATCCTTCGTTGCTTCGGATTTTCGGAACGTTCCTGCTTGTTTCATTTGCCTGGATATTCTTTCGCGCGGAAAATGTTCACGATAGTTTTATGTTGATAAAAAAATTATTTCATATTCCGTTTGAAATTTTCAGGACTTTTCCGGCTTTGACCTCCAGTTTCGGAATTAAGGAAAGCGTGCGCCAGCTGTTTGCATTGAGCGATGAAGTGAAAGGGCTGACAGGAATCATATTCATTTTCTTGAAAATTCTTCCGGTTGCGGCAATTGAATTATTCACGTACAAAAAAAGTGGACTTGAGATAATAAGGTCGCAGAAAACCGCAGTCCGCTGGTTTCTTTATTCCGTCTTTGTGCTTTTTGTTTTGCTGAACATTCCGCAGAGCCGGTCAACGTCGTTTTTGTATTTCAATTTTTAAAGTAGAGGAGAGCATAGTAAAATATGAAAAAATTTCTTCTGAAACTTCTGTGCCTTGCCGCAATTACTTTTGGAATGTTTGTGCTTGGATTCCTTTGCCTTGTTTTTGCCGCACCGCAGTACAAATATTCCTACAACGCAAGTCTGATTGATAAAATTGATTTCCTGAAAAAATCTCCGTCTCCAAAAATAATCCTGTGCGGAAATTCAAATCTTGCGTTCGGAATAAATTCAAAACTGATGGAAAATGAATTCGGTATGCCGGTTGTGAATTTGGGACTTCACGGCGGACTTGGAAACGCCTTTCACGAGGAAGCCGCAAAACTCAACATTCAGGCCGGGGACATTCTGATTGTTTGCCATTCGTGGTATTCAGATGACGATAAAATTTCCGATCCGCTGCTTGCCTGGACGACTCTGGAAAATAATTTCAGCCTTTACAAAATTCTGCGAAGAAAAGATTTTTTTGACATGGCGAAGTCTTTTCCGAAGTATACTGCAAAAATAATGTTGCTATGGATTACAAAAAAGGGCAACGGAATTCCGTCTGACTGCTACACAAGAACCGGATTCAATAAAAACGGCGATTTGATTTATCCGCGCGAATACGACAAAAATTTGTTTGACAACTCTGTTCATTCGTCTGTTCCCCTGATAAATGATGTCTGCGCAAAAAGGTTGAACCGGCTTTCTGAATATTGCGCCCAAAAAAATGCGACGCTTTTAGTTGCGGGTTTTCCGATTATGCAGAGAAGCTGCGAAGTTTTGAACAGAAGCGAATACGAAAACTTTCAGACGAATCTTGCGGAAAAACTTGACTGCCTGATAATTTCTGATTTTACAGATTACATTTATGATGAAAGTCTGTTCTATAATACGAGCCTTCATCTGACTAACGAGGAAGCTGAGATCCGCACAAGGCAGCTGATAAACGACTTGAAAAAATACTTTGGTAGCGTGCAGGAAAACTGAAAAGTTCAATTTTACAATTTGTACTGCATGAAGTTCTGATTATGTACAAAGCCGAAATCCGTGTAAAGCTTTACGCCCATATCTGACGCCGTTATCTGAACCGTTTTGCAGCCGTAGTCCTTCGCTTCTTTTACGACACGGCTCAAAAGTTCCCTTGCTATTCCTTTTCTTCGGTAATCTGGATTTGTGAACATGCTCGAAAGCAATCCGATTTTTCCGCTTGGGCAGGCGAAGTACGGCGGCTTTTCCACAAAGGACATTCCGCTTGTTCCCACAATTTTTTCTCCGTCAAACGCAAGATAGGAAACGAAAGTTCCGTCCGCAAGGTGTCGAAGATAATAATCTTTAAGCGCAGGCCGCAAATCAATTTCTTCCGTTGCACCTTCTTCTCGAAGCTGATTGATTCTCATCTCGATAAAAGTTTCCAGTTCGTTTTTTGTAAGTCGTTTGTATTCTATTGGCATTTTGGGTTTCTCCTACTATAAAAGTCAATTTCAATTATAGCAAAAATCATAGAACTGTGATATTTTCAAACTATGGAATTTTTGCCATTTTTGTTTTTTGTTGCCTTGCTTGCATTTTTCATTTTTCTTGCTAAAAACCGTGCAAAAATAAAAGGCAGAATCGGAGAAATCAGCGTTGCAAGCCGTCTGAATTTGCTGAATCACAATGACTACAAAATCTTGAACAATGTTATTCTTCAGACTAAAAACGGCGGAACAGTTCAGATAGACCATATTATTGTTTCGGTTTACGGAATTTTCGTGATTGAGACGAAAAACTACAAAGGCTGGATTTTCGGAAATGAAAACGCCGAAAACTGGATGCAAGTCATCTACAAAGAAAAAAATCAGTTCAGAAATCCCATAAAGCAAAACTGGGCTCACGTTTACGCGCTGAAAAATTTGCTTGCCGATTTTCCAAACGCGAAGTTTATGCCGATTGTCGTTTTTACAGGAAGCGGAATCCTAAAGGAAATATCCGCAAGCAGCATTGTTGTTTATGACACAAGACTTTTGCGGGCGATAAAAAATGAATCAAGGGAAGAAAATCTTTCGCCGAAAGAAGTTTATGATATTATTCAGGTGATTGAATCACACAACATTCAGGACAGAAAAAACGAAAAGCAGCACGTTGAAAACATTCACAAAACCGTAACAGAAAATCGCTTGAAAGCGAAAAATCAAATTTGCCCAAAATGTGGCAATGAACTGAAACTCCGAAACGGAAAATACGGAAAATTTTACGGCTGCTCAAACTATCCGTACTGCAAATTTACAATGAAGTTTTAGTGCATTTTGAAAAAATGTATACAGTACGCAATGTGTCGATTTTTTTCCCTACTATTCAACCCACTGAATAAACGCTGTTTTGTAGGTGCTGTTGTAGCCGTCGCACTCGTAGAAGTTTTTAGTGGATTCTCTTTTTGAGCCAGTCAGGAGCATCATTTTGGGCTTTGGCGATTTGATTTGCATATAAGAAACGCTTCTTGTGAATTTTTCACAATTTTTTATGTAAAATTTCATAATCTTTCTTGTAGGGTTTCATGCAAAAATTTCCTTTTCTCAGCATATAATTTCACTACTGATATAAGTCATGCTGAAAAATGGAGGCAAAATAATGAGTGTAAATCAAAGTGCATTGTCGGTTCTGCAACAGTCGGTTACAGCATCAAATGCAGAGGCAGGTGCGAAGTCGGCTCTGGCAACCTGGAAAGGAATGTGCGTTAGTTGGGAGCAGGAAACGGCTGATGCAGTGGGAAAGGCTTCGGCAAACTATGCAATAAAATGGAACAATGCGGTAATGCCCGAAATCGATGCGAAAATTCAAAAATTTCAGGCTGAATATGATGAAAAAAAATCCCAGTATGATGCTGTTAAAGACCAGTATGACGCTGCGGAACAGGCAGTCAGTGATGCTCAAAGAGATATGGATGCCTGCATGGATTATGAGGATAATGAGTGGCATGGAAGTGGCATGTTTAATGGTATGCAAACTGCTGGCGGAAAAGGTGCTGGTCCTCGCCAAAAAATTATTGTAGACCGACTAGGTTATAATGAAGCAAAAAAGCGTGAGGCTATGGCAAAAGCAGAATTAAACCGCTATAAAGGGCAGGTTGACAATTGGAAGAGACAAATGAATGCGGCTGAATCCTGCTTAGAAAAGGCGGAAAACGAAAAAGAAGTCCTTGCAAATAAAATCGAAGATTTCATTCTTGATGTTTACGAACTTAATCTCATGAACGAAAGCGTTGAATTCTTGAGCACAATCAAAAATTCCCAGATAACATTGTCGCAGGGTACAAAAGACGAGCTTTTCTCAAGGCTTTTCTTCATTCAGAACGCCTACAGAAAACAATTTGAAAAATTCGAGGAACTTATAAAGAAAGAAGGCAAAACTTATGAAAAGCAACAGTTTGTAAAAACACCTAAAAGCATTTTGTATTCAGCCGCACGCAAAATCAAGGCGAAAAAAATCAAGGGAAGGATTGTCACTGCTTTGACTTCAAATGATATATATTCCGCAAAACTATCTTATTCAGCAAAGAGCGAATTTATTGTTCCGAAAAAGAAGGTGGAAACAGCAACACAAAAAATACAGGCTCTCTGCAAGAATTTTGTGCTTGGTATAGACCGGAAGAATTTTAAAATAGAAATGAACAAAAATTATGAAAACGATGAAATTGCATCAAATCTTGAGCAGTTTGGTTCACAGTTTGAAGAATATTGCTCCGAATATACAACCTTGCTCGACGAATTCCATGCAAATAGAGCTTCAAACAGCAAAGTCAAGATTCTGATTGGGAAAATCGGGAACTGGCATCTGAACCACTGGCCTAAACTTTGGTATAAAATTGTTTCTATTCTGTCTGCTGTTCTTGTTGCAGCAGTGCTTGGTTTTGGAATTTTTATAGGAATTGATACGGTAAAACGAAATGACAAATACAAAAAATCATTTGTCGAATGGACTGTTACTAACAATAATGAAACGAATGAATTCTCTTCGGCAAGTAAAAACTTCAAACTTGAAGAATCATTAATGAGGCATGTTTATATGTATGCCATAGCAGAAAACGAAGTTCAGGACAAAATTCAATCTTGTAAAACGAGAATTGAATCAAATCCTGATAGATGCCTTCCATTCTCTGACGAACTTAACGTCTGGCTCAAGGAAAATCTTTCGGGCTGCCTTGCCGTAGGAAAAACAACAGTGGTTTTTCTTAGCATCGACGATTATACTGGCGAAATTACAAAGCGAACTGGAAAGCGAAATTCGCATCATAGATACTATGGTGTTTTTGAGATTGCGACTGCGGATGACGGCTCTATAGTCTCAATTACTGATTTAACTGGTTTAGGATTATATGAACAATATAAGTATAACATGCATAAAATGTAAATAATATGACAGGAGGTTTTTTATGTCAGAAAACAATTATGGATATTGCAATTACTGTGGAGAATACAGACCGCTAAAATGGAATGGCGGATACTGCTCAAAAAAATGCTATTGCGAATCAGGACAGCAGGAACAGGACGCAATTGATGAAGAACGTTATCAGTTAATGTGGTATTACAGGGATGATGTGGGCGCATTCATATTCCGCTCGATAGTAATGTCCATCGGCTGGATGATTTATTATCTGATTGTGGCAAAAGTCTGCATGAAGTTCAATCTCGTGGGATTGGCAAGATTCCTTGGGATTTTTCAATTTCCATCGAATGTAATAATTCCTGTGGTTCTTGCCATTGTACAAAATATCATAGTACGAGGCAAAGGAAAAAGTTTCCGCTGGTTCATTCAGTTTGGAATTCCGATAGTGCTTTCAATAGCTATTATCATCTACATGAAACTCCAATAGGTTTAATTCAACGGCCGTAAGTTTTTCTTGCGGTCGTTTTTTTATATTCAAACTGACATATATTAAAATTGAACAACTTACAGAATGCATAAAAAGGGCAACTTCTAGCTTGAAAAAATCATTTTTAATCAACTCAAAACATAAGCAAAAAGCCTGTGAAAGGAAATCTCCCAAAAGTACTTTTTATGTCATTATCGGACTTGTCTTGATAATCCATCTCACTTCCCCGTGGCAATCTTTCTGTGCGCCTTCAGTTTCTTAATTGCCCAGTCGTAGTGGCTGCTGGTTGTGCTGATAAAATATGCGCCGAGGTTCGTTGTTCCTGTCCAGGCGAAATGCTTTTTTGCAAAAAGCTCCTCGTCGGAAAAGGATTCCGCAAGTTCCATCAGTTTTTTGTGTGATTCGGCAAAGTCGGCAAGGGCTTTTTCCGTCGTAATATTCTGGCAGTTCTTCCAGATTGCGCGGTTCATGTCGCCGTAGTTTTTCCAGTTGTACGGTTCGGGCAAAAACTGGTACACAATCGCAGGCTTTTTGTTTTCGGATTTTTCGCCGCTTCCGCCTTTCATATTTTCTGCTACAAATTTCAGAAGCAGCTTGTGCCATTCAACAAGGTGGCAAATCACATCGCGCACGTTCCTGTCGCGGCTCCAGTGCGCCTCCTTTTTGTTCAGCGAAGAAAAGTCGAACGGCGTGGATTTTTCGTCTTGGCTCATCGAATCGATGAATTTTAAAAGCTCATCATAGTTTTTTTCTGCAAGCGCAATCAGGTCGGCTTTGTTCTGCGGTCTTGGCATTTTTACTTCCTTAAAACTAATTTAGTTAGTTATTATATAACGAAAGTGTTTTAATTTGCAAGATTCCAGCTTTCATCGATTTTTTTGCAGATTTTATCAAAAGAAACCGAGCCGTCAAGAATTATTGTGAACCAGTGCATTTTGTTCATGTGCCAGCCCGGAAAGAATTTTTTGCCGTCAACCAGTGCCGCAATATTTTCAGGCTGAGCCCGCAAATCAACGATTTCGACGATTTCGTCCGAATGCATTCCGAGCTTTCGGCGGGAAACCGTGAGCAGAACCGCGAACCATTTTTCAGTGTCCTTTCTGCGCAAAACCGCGTTATCTGAAAATTTTTCCCAAAGAAATTCCGGCTCTGTGCTGTATTTTTCACGCGCGTATTTAATCAGGTCGATTGTCTGCCCGCTTTTAAAAATTGCGGTGTCAAAGCATTTTTCTGCGATTTCGCTAAGTTTTTTTTCAATTTCACTGCGGACATTTCCCACGAATTCTCCGCTCGCCTTTGTCTTATATAAAATGTATTCCTCGCCTGTCGATTTTTCCGTAAGCGTCGTGTCCGAAATCCCGTTTTTGTCTATTTTGATTTCAAGCTGGAATTCGCCGTTCAAAATTCCTGAGCTGAATTTGTATTCGCCGTTTTGATCCGAAAATCCGTAGACTTTGAGTTTTTCAAGATTAAGTTTTTTGTGGCTGAAAATTTCTTCAAACATTCTGCTTTCCGCTTTTAATCCACCTAAAACAGTTCGCCATGCAGAAATTCTTTTTTCAGAAAACTCTGCTGGTTTCCCTGAATTATCGTGTCGGTTGGTTTTAATTCTCCAAGGAGAATCGGCGAGTCCGGATTGTGGAATTTATAGTTTTCAAATGCTTTCTGCGGATTTTTGTTAGCATAGCAGTATTTGCATCCGTTCAGGCAGGTGTCGTAGGCGCCGATGTCGCGGCTTTCTATGCAGTGGCAGCCGGAACGCAGACCTTTGTGCTTTAAATTTCTGAATTCGCAGTTGTTCGCATTTCCTAAAATCTCAAGCGTTGCGCAGCCGGATTTTTCTATTCCGAATCTTGAAAAGTCCCCGTTTGTTCCGCAGGTCTGAATCCGGATTCCGAATTCCTTCGCGGTTTTTCCAAGAATTTCCGCCAGAATGTTCATGTCGGATTCGGAAAATGGAATCAGTTCCGGCATATTCACCTGAAGTTTCTTGTAGATTTCAACAAAACTGAAAATACAGCGGTCAATGTAGGGCGCAAGCTTTCCGCAGAGCCACCTGAATGTCTGGGCGTGTCTTTCTATTGTGTATTTTTGCGTAAGAAGAACCGGATCGTATCTCCAGGCGATTTTTTGCCTTCCCACGATTTTTGAAAGCTCAGTCAAAGTTTTTACGCTCTCCTCGATTGGCGGAACTCCCGGCTCAATGTCTTTTCCGTAGGCGGTGATTGTGTAATGAAAATACGTCCTGTACTTTGAGGTGATTTCCCGAATGCGCGAAAGAATCGGCGTGTAGTTTTTTGAGCAGAAAAGAACCGCATCAATTTTGTCCGGCGAAAGCTCATACCGCGTAACCTTGCTCGGAAAAAGCGGATTCCGCGTGTAGACAAAACCTTCCTCGAACCGCTTCAAAAGCCAGTCCGAAAAATATTGAACTGTGTCTGTTCTTGCTCCTGTGTTCAGAATCATTCGGTTTCCTCTTTGGTTTCCATTTCGTTTTTCTCGGTTCAATGAGATAAATTTATAATGCTTAGTATCACATCTATTCCGACAAGCTACTGAATTTTAATTAAATGTCATACATCACCGAGACTGGCATTTTTTTCATTGACGGTTTACTATGCCACATTTTTCTCGTTGCCTTAATGTTAGAATTCAAATATTCTCTGCTTAATTTTTTGCAGTCCATTTGTTCTTCTGTATTTAGTTCTCTATGATAATTTTCATAATAAAATTTCGCTGATTTCATATTATTATTTAAAGTACAAATATTGGCGACATCAAGTCCAAATCTCGCATATTTTCCTTCATTGTTTTTTTTGTATATGCAATTATCCAATTCTTTGCAAACTCTATATCTCTTAATTTTCTGTAAAATAGTATTTCCTCTTTTGCAATGTTTGCCAAATCTGTTATTTCTTTTCTGAATTGACTTTCATTTTTATATTCCACAAACTTTCCGTATCTGGCGGCAGGTTGCCTTGAAAAAGTAAAATATAAAACATCGGATTGATTATAATCCCACAAAAAAGTCAAACCTATGTTCAGATAAGTTCCGCAATTCCAACTTGACGGCTGAAATTCTACTACCATAAAAAAATAACCGTTATCGTCCAAATACAGCCGTGAGCTGCCCTTTTGAAAAACGCCGAGTGGAATTAAAATTTCCTTGCAGACTTGTTTTATAATTTTTGAATGAATATTTTTATCTTCCATAGATTTTAGCTTATCTAATAAATTGCAATTTACTGAACATTCCATTTGCTGTTTTTATATTTTCTATAAGCGCATTTTCCATATTCCAAATTTGCGATTTTCTTGATTGATTTGTCAATTTCATATATTTGCTGTAGTGAAACAACTCTTGAATCTTCAATATTATGTTCTTTGCCGCAAAGAAACTGCCAGCAGCCATCATCGGCATCGTGGGAAACATATAATATAGTTTTTTTTTCATCAAGAATGTGAATGCAGGTAATAGCCGCTGTGCTAGGCTTATCTTTAAAGGGAAATTTTTTAAATAAACTCATGGCTGCGCCTCGCTTTGAAATTACAATTTTCTTGTCTAATTTTAATTCACCTTTGAAAATACAATTTTCTTGTCCTTCAGTTTGATTTTCTCAACTTTATAGCCGTATTCCAAAAGTTCTTTTTTGCAGTTTAAAAACGAATGGTCAAGCTCAATTCCCGCCGCGTCTTTTATCTGGCTGAAAGACAGTTCCAGTTTTTCTTTGCCTGTCTGCCTGAAAATCAAATCAACGTAAATCCATAAATCATTGTACTTGCTCATTTTTGCATGCTCCGGATTTCAGTGTCAGTCTTTAATTTTTTTTGATTTTCTTCCAGTTTCCCTTCAAACTGCTCCATGCCCTTTATCATCACGTCGAGCGAAAGGTCAAAACTTTCTTCTATTGAAATCGGGTTTCCGAACGAGTTGTGAATCACTAAAAGCGAAAATCCTTCTAGAAATGCGCGGTATGTGCGCAAAAGATGATTTGCAACCTCTCGGCTGATTTTAAGCTTGTCGGTCTGGGCAAAAAAGAATGCGTAAAGTTTTTCGGTCGCCTGAACTAGCTTTTCGCTTTCGTATTTGTTGTACCAGAGCATAGCCTCAAAAACGCCGGGATTTTCAAGTGCATATTTATAGAAGAGACTTGCATACTGGCGCAAGGCCTCGTGCGCGTCGTCAGTTTTTATTTGCTCGGAAAGCGGCTCGATTCCGTGCGTCCAGCCGTAAATCATCAGCGACTTCTGGATGTCCTCCTGGCTTTCAATGTGGTTGTAAAGCGACGGCTTTTTTATTCCAAAATGCTCGGCAAGCGTTGTGATTGTAACGTAGCTCAGGCCGTGCTCGTTCGCAAGCTTGGCCGCCGCCTCAATAACTTTTTCCCTTGTAAGACCAGCACGCGGCATAATTTCCTCCCAAAAAAGGCAAATTGAAAATATCAATTTTTAATTTGCCTTTTTTAGTTGTTTCGCAACGAAGTGAGAAACAACACTTGATAAGAAAGTTTGCAACGCAAACTTTTGACTAAAAACTTTGACGCCATCTTTGACAAAGTTTTTAGTACACCCTCCGTAAAAAGAATTTTTGACAAACTAATTTTATTAGTAATTTTATAACGGCAGAGAATTTTTTTGTCAAGTGAAAGATGTTGTGGCAGATTCTTAGAGATTTCCTTGATGTTTGTCCTCGGCATTGTATTTCAGTTTGTAATCAAAAATTATTGTAAATTTTTTTTCGCAGGAATATAATCTTGCACTATGCAAATGCCTTCGCAAAAAACATCCGCCGACTTCTTTGGAAGCGACAGTGTTCTAAAAATATTGCTCAAAATTGCGCTTCCTGTTATGGCTGCCCAGCTTATTCAGTCGCTTTATAATATTGTAGATAGTTTTTTTGTCGGGCGATATTCTGTGGACGGACTTACGGCACTTTCTGTGATTTTTCCTGTGCAATGTCTGATTGTCGCGATTGCCGTGGGAACTGGAACCGGAGTTAACATTTTGATGACTCGCCAGTATGCGCAGGGAAAAACTAAAGATGCGGATTGTGCCGGTGGAACTGGAATTTTTCTTGCTCTTTTTTCTTGGATTTTTCTTTCTATTCTTGCGGAGCTGTTTATGTATAGCTTTGTTTCCGTTTCTGCAAAGTCGAAGGAAGCAATGTACTATGCGCTTTTGTACGGAAAAATTGTTACGCTCGGAAGCGCAGGAATTTTCTTGGAAAGCATTTTTACAAAGATTCATCAGGCGCAGGGAAACATGAAGCTTCCAATGATTGCCCAGATTGCAGGAGCTGTAACGAATACTGTCCTTGACCCGATTTTGATTTTTGGCTTTGGAATTGTTCCTGAACTTGAAATTGCCGGAGCTGCGATTGCGACCGTTGCAGGTCAAATTGTCGCCGCCGTAATCACCGGAGTTTCAGGCTTTAGAAAGATTCCGCCTTTAAAAAATATTAAAACATTTTCACTGCCGATTTACAAATTTGGACTGCCTTCCATATTCATGCAGTTCATGTACGTTGTCTACATAATGATTTTGAACATGATATTAGCAGGCTTTTCTGATTCTGCCGTTACCGTTCTTGGGCTTTATTACAAGTTGCAGACTTTCTTTTTTATTCCGCTTTTTGCATTTCAGACTTGCATTGTTCCTGTGCTTAGCTACAACTACGCGCGCAAAAGTTTTAACCGCTGCCGGAAAATTGTTTTTGATTCTATTCTCATTGCGTTTGTTCTTATGCTTGCCGGTGTTTTGTGCTTTGAACTTATTCCAGAAATTCTCATTCGAGTCTTTTCTGACAGCGCGGAAGTTTTGCAAGACGGAATTCCTGCGTTCAGAATTATCGGCGCAAGTTTTTTCCCATGCGTTTTTTCTCTGATGACTCCGGTTGTCTTTCAGGCTGTGGGCGACATGAAGCGAAGCCTTTTGCTTTCTGTAATCCGCCAGATTTTTTGCCTGATTCCAATATTCTGGATTCTCTCGTTCTTCGGACTTGTGTACACTTGGATTGCATTTCCTTCCGCAGAAATTATTACGGGAACAGCTGGAATGCTCATGTACCGCAACGAAATCAAAAGATGGAAGAAGCTTGAAACCAATGATAAATAGAAGATTTTAGGCTGCATTGATGATGAGGTTTTCTTTATATTCCAGTAAACCTATACGGGGTTTCTTGGTATACGTAGTAGTTCAGCCAGTTAGAATAGAACAAATGCGCTGTGCTTCTCCATTTTGAAATAATCGGCTTGGAAGGATCATTGTCTGTAAAATAATTTTCCGGCATTGAAGGATTGATTCCTTTTTTTAAATCGCGCTTGTATTCTTCTGCCAAAGTTTCAGGGTCGTATTCCAAGTGTCCTGTCATAAAAATGCTTCGGTTGTCTTTGGACTTTGCAAGTGTTACTCCTGTTACTTCTGAATATGCGAGCAGCGAAAGTTTTTCATTTGACGCAATATCTTCTGTGAGAATTTTTGTGTAGCGCGAAGTTGGAACTGGAAAATAATCATCAAAGCCGCGCATTAAAGGTTCTTTTGAATCCAGAAGCTTTGAATAAAAAATTCCTGAAAACTTTTTTTCAACAATGTGCTTGTTTATTCCGTGCAGATAATAAAGTCCTGCCATTGCGCCCCAGCAAATGTAAAGTGTGCAGAAAACATTTTTTTTCGCGTAGTCCATTATTTTGCAAAGTTCGTCCCAGTAGTCAACTTGCTCAAATGGAATCTGCTCAACTGGCGCGCCTGTTATAATCATTCCGTCAAATTTCCTGCTGAAAATTTCTTCCGACGACATATAGAATTTTTCCAGATGATTTTTGTCTGTGTTTTTTGAAATGTGTCCTTTCATCTGCACAAGCGAAATGTCAATTTGAAGAGGAGTATTTGAAAGAAGCCTAAGAAGCTGAGTTTCTGTAACTTCCTTTGTGGGCATTAAATTTACAATCGCAATTTTAAGTGGACGTATATCTTGGGAAACTGCGCGCTCTTCTGTCATCACGAAAATATTTTCATTTTCAAGAGTGCTTCTAGCTGGAAGGTCGGAATCAATTCTTATAGGCATGGACGCATTATAGCAAGTTTTCATGTAATTTGCTATAATCTTCAAATTATGGAAATCAAAGTTGACAGAAAAGCTGCGGTAAAAAAACTTAAGGCTTTGGTTTTGTCTCCAAAAAACGAAGTTGAGGCTTTTAGAAGCAAGCTGGAAAAAAAATTCAAAGCGGATTTTATTCCGAATCATGTTGAGCGCACTGAAAAAAAAATCGGCGGCGTAAAATGCGATATTCTTGTGCCTGAGCTTTTTGCATCGAATAGAATTGTAATTTATGTTCATGGCGGTTCGTTTGTTGGCGGCTCGCGGGACAGCTGGAGAAGTTTTTGCTCAATCTTTGCAAATGCTGTTTCTGCAAAAGTTGTTGTGCCAGAATTCAGACTTGCTCCTTCTTATCCTTTTCCTTCTTCAATTGAAGATGTTGAAAAAGTTTTCAGCGGAATTTTAGAAGATGGCGAATCTAAAGAAATTATTCTTGCCGCAGACGGAAGTGGCGCGAGCATTGCGTTGGGACTTATGCTTAGGACTGAAGAAAAAAAACGCGGCTTGGTTTCAAAAGTAATTTTGATTTCTCCTTGGCTTGATCTTTCAACTGAAAATCTTTCGAATAAAAAAATCCGTGATGAAGTTTTAGGAAACGAAGATCTGCGTCATGCGGCCGATCTTTACACTTATTCTTCCAATTTAAAAAATATTCAGGTTTCGCCTTTGTTTGCTTCTGAAAATGATTTTTCAACTTTCCCTGAAGTTTATATTCAGTGCGGCGAAAAAGAAATTCTTGTTGACAGTGCAGAAACTTTGGCGCAGAAAATTATTTATTCAGGCGGAAAATGCACTTTGGATGTCTGGCCGGAAATGATGTTCATGTTTCAGATGGCGGACGAATTTTTACTTGAGTCGCACGCGGCTGTTGAAAAAATCGGGCAGTACATAAACAAAAGAAGCGGACTTTCAGAAAGCGAAATAAAAGAGCGGGAACGTCTTATGCGTGAAAATAATATCGCGGTGGAATAAAATATGGAACTTCTTTCTCCTGCTGGAAATGTTGAAAAACTTAAGTACGGATATATTTACGGTGCTGATGCTGTTTACATCGGATTGAAAAATTTTTCTTTGCGTGTGAAGGCGGACAATTTTTATGAAGATGAATATAAAAAAGTCTGCGAATTGAAAAAACAGTTTCCCCAAAAAAAACTTCACTGCGCATTGAACATTGCGTTTCACAATGATGAAATTGACAGGCTGATTCAGAATATTCCGTATTTTAAAAATTATCCAATTGATGCTTTTATTGTTCAGGATTTGGGAATTGTTCCGATTCTTAAAAAAGAATTCCCAGAAGCGGCATTACATCTTTCAACACAGGCAAGCTGTATGAACCGCGAAGCTGTAAAAGTTTATAAGTCGTTGGGATTCACTAGGGTTGTGATGGGACGCGAGGCTTCTTTAAAAGAAATTGCGGAAATAAAAAATGCAGTTCCGGAAATGGAAATTGAATGTTTTGTTCATGGTGCGATGTGCATTGCGTATGCTGGCCGTTGCTTGATGAGCGCGTATTTAAATGGTCGGAGCGCGCAAGAAGGATTTTGCAGCCATACTTGTCGCTGGGATTATGATGTTCTTGCGAGTCTTGGAGAAAATGCCAAGCAAATTGCAGAAAGTGGAAACCTTGTTTTGCGTGAGCATAAGCGTCCTGATGAATTTTTTCCAGTTTACGAAGGAGAAAATTTTACAGCCGTGTTATCGTCAAAAGATTTGTGCATGATAGATCATCTTGCGGATTTAAAAAATGCCGGTGTGGACTCGCTTAAAATTGAAGGGCGAATGAAAAGTGTCTATTACGTTGCCTTGATTACGCGGGCTTACAGAAAGGCAATTGATGCGCTTGAAGGAAAAATTTCACAGACAGAAGCAGAGCCTTTTATTGAAGAGCTTTATAAAGTCAGCCATCGTCCGTTCGCCACAGGATTTTATTATAATAAATCTGATGCGGATGTTGCTGTAAGCGGTGCAAGCGACAGTCCGTTTGAGCTTTCTGCGGAATTTGGAAATGAGCTTTCTTTGCAAGATGAAAATGCTATTCTTGAAAAATCTGCGCTGAATAAAAAAATTCGAAATGAAAAATACAATTCACTTTGTCCAGAAGCAAAAGCCGCTGCCGACAAAAGATTTGCAGAACATCCTGATTTGAATCTTCCTTTTGCTGAAAAAATTGCCGGCTTTAAAATGTATAATTTTGAAAGTCTTAACATGATTACAAAATCTACAGAACTTGAAATAGTTTCTCCTGATACTGTTGCGCAGAAGATTTTGTGGGGAAAAGATTTTGTGCTTGTGAATCCGGAAAACGGAGAATTGTACAATTGGGTTTGCAACGGACATCCTTGCGTTTTCTACACAAAGCTAAAAATTCAGCAGGGAAGTTTGCTTCGCTCAAAAGACCCTGATTATATTGAAGGAAAATTCAGAGACAGTGGCAGATAAACTTTTCTGCTTTTGACCATAGTTTTGATATGTGATATAGTCAATCGAAGAGGATTGCCTATGTCAGAAAAAATTAATGAAGTTACAGAAACTGATCCTGAAATTTTAATCAGCCAGTTTTCTAAAAAATTTTCTGAAAACTATACTCCAGAAGAATGGAAAAGAATCCAAAGCGCATGGAATTATCTAATCTCCAAAACTTCCGATCTTAAGCGAAAATGCGGAAAGCCTTATTATCTTCATCCACTTAGAGTGGCGACAATTCTTGCTGAAAAAAATCTTGGCGCGGACACAATTATCGCAGGTTTCTTCCATAATATTCTTGATGTGGACCATGATTGCCTTCCTGAAATTGAAGAGAAATATGGAAAAGACATTTCTGTGATTTGCAATGGAACTGCGAAAATAACTGGATTAAAAATAAATTCAACTTCTTTGCATCAGGCTGACAGCATACGAAAAATGCTTTTTGCTATGGTTGATGACATCCGCGTTATTCTTGTAAAACTTGCAGACCGCCTTGACCGTATGCGCAATTTGAAATTTGTTTCCGCACAAGCTCAGCGTGCAGTCGCAAAAGAAGTTATTGATATTTGGTGTCCTCTTGCAAGCCGTCTTGGTATGTCCGATGTAAAAAGCGAAATGGAAGACTTGAGTTTGAAGTATTCGAACCCGGAAGTTTTTCAGCAGATAAAATCAATTGTGGCGCAAAAAAAAGCAGAAAGAGCCGAGTACTTGAACAACGCTGTAAAAAAAATTTATACAGCTACAGAAAAAGCTGGAATAACTGTAAATATAACAAGCCGTGCAAAGCATTTTTATTCGATTTACCAGAAGATGAGAAAACGCAACAAGGAACCTGGTGAGCTTTACGATTTGCTTGCTCTTAGAATAATTTGCAACACGGAATCTGAATGCTACACTTTGATTGGAATTGTTCATGGTCTTTGGAAACCTATGGAAGGCAGATTCAAGGATTATATTGCAATGCCAAAAGCAAACGGTTATCAGTCTTTGCATACAACTGTGATTTGCGAAGGAAAACCGCTTGAAATTCAAATCCGCACACAAGAGATGCACAGCATTGCCGAGCATGGTGTTGCTTCCCATTGGCTTTACAAAAAGGGAACTAACCACGATATGGTAAAGGCAGAAGATCTGAGCATCATAAATCAGTTGCGCGCTCTTAGAAATGAAGATTTGAGTGATGAAAAATTTTTTGCGGAACTAAAAAGTGATCTTCTTGGCGATTCAATTTATGTCTTTACTCCAAAGGGAGATGTGAAGGAGCTTCCGGCTGGTGCAAATGCGATTGATTTTGCTTATGCGATTCATTCTGGAATAGGCGAAAAAGTTGTTGGTGCAAAAGCTGATGGAAAAATAATTCCTCTTACTCAGCCTTTAAAGAATACACAGATTATTGAAATCCTTACAAATCCTCAGGCGCATCCAACTCAAAGCCAGCTTCAGGCCGTAAAGACTTCAAAGGCGCGGCAAAAAATTCATTCTTGGCTTGTTGAAAATGATCCGACGTTTATTGACAAGGAAGCTCAAGAAAAACGCGAGGCGGAAATTGCGGCGAACACTTTATATTCAAAAAAAATCGCTGAAGAAAATTCCGCAGAAAGAAAACGAAAGGCAGCTTTAAAAAAACAGCAGTCGCAAAATTTCACAGGAAGAATCCGCATTGAAAATGACACTAATTTTTTAGTTACGATTGCGCAATGCTGTAAACCTGTTCCTGGAGATCCAATTGTCGGTTATGTTTCGCATAGCAGAGGAATAACTGTTCATCGCGCGGACTGTTTGACTTTTCTTAGAATTCCTTCAATTCAAGAACGATCTGTTGCTGTTGAATGGGATACTTCTACAGACAAGAAACAAGAAAAAAAAGACAAGCTTCTTGAGCAAAACAGGGAAAAGTCGCGGCAAAAGCAAATTGAAAAAAATCAGTATAAAAAGCAGCGTTAAAAACTGTGTTGCATAAATGCTGTTTTTTTTCTAATATTGCGTTATGAAATTGCTCGAAGATAGAATAAAAAAAGATGGCATTGTTTTGCCAGGAAATATTTTAAAAGTAAATAGCTTCTTGAATCATCAGATTGATGTTGGCTTGCTTGATAAATTGGCGGAGGATTTTAAAAAATCTTTTGACGGTGTAGACATAACGAAAGTTGTTACAATTGAAGCAAGCGGAATTGCTGTTGCCTGTTCTGTTGCCAGAGCATTTGGAAATATTCCTGTTCTTTTTGCCAAAAAGCACACGAGCGCGGCTTTGTCAGACGATGTGTACTATTCCACAGTTTGGTCGCACACAAATTCTTGCAATTATAATATTGTTATTTCAAGGGAATATCTTTCTTCTGATGATAAAATCCTTTTGGTAGATGATTTTCTTGCGAATGGAAATGCACTAAACGGTCTGATTGAAATTGCTGAAAACGCTGGCGCAAAAGTGCAGGGAATTTGTGTTGCAATTGAAAAAGCATTTCAGTCTGGCGGAGATGCGCTTCGTGAAAGAGGCATTCATGTTGAAAGCGGCGCAATAATTGAAAAAATGTCGTATAATGGCGATATAATTTTTAGAAGCTAAACTAAAAAACTTTTTGCATTTTTTCATTTTATAGATTCCAGAATCAGTTCGACTGTTTTTGGAATTTTTTGTTTTTCTATGCCCGAATAATTTACAACAAATGTTTTATCTATTGGAAAATTTTTGCTATCTTCTGAAAAAATTGAAAACTCTTTAAACTCATAAAAAAAATCTTTTAGTGTCGATATTTTTATTCCATTTTTTTTAAGACGCATTTCTAAAGTCTTTCCGCTGAACTTGGAATTTATTGAAATCAAAAAATGAAGCCCAGAGTTCTCTTCGTGGATTTTTACAAAATTTTTTAGTTCTGAATTTTCAATTTTAAAAATCAGTTCATTGCGAAGGTTTCTGTAATAATTTTTCATTCTGATAATGTGCTTGGAATAATGCTCTTCTTTTATAAAATCCGCAAGTGCATATTGTTCAAATGAATTTACGGTGCATGAACAGAAGTTGAATTTTGAATTGAATTTTTCAGAAAGTTTTTTTGGAAGAACCATGTAGCTTATTCTAAACGAAGGAGAAAGTGTTTTTGAAAATGAATTTATGTAGATTACATTTTCATTTTTTGACGCACATAAAAGAGGAAGAATTGGTTTTCCTGTAAATCGAAATTCGCTGTCATAGTCATCTTCAATTATGTAGCGGTCATTTTTTTCTTGTGCCCAAAACAACAGTTCCATCCGTCTTTTTACCGGCATTACAATTCCTGTTGGAAAATGATGGCTTGGAGTTGCATGAACTGCAGAGGCATTTGTTTTTTTTAAAGCTTCTATATTAAGCCCGTTCTTGTCGATTGGAATATGTTCTATGTTTGCTCCATTCATTTCAAAAATCTGCGCAATTTTTTTGTATCCTGGATTTTCAACAGCATATATTTTTTCATTCCCTAAAAGGTGAACAACAAAACTGTAAAGCATTTCTGTTCCTGCTCCTACTACAATTTGTTCTGGAACTGCTTCAATGTTTTTAAAGCTTTTTAAATGCTTGCAGATCGCTTCTCTTAATTCAAGCGTTCCTTGCAACGGTTGACTTTTTAAAAGATTTTCATGCGGACTATTTAAAACTTTACGCATTATTTTTGACCAAATTGAAAATGGAAATTTTTCCCAGCCAATAGAATTTGATTTTAAATCAATGAAAATTTTTTCTTTGCTTTTTGAATTTGTTTTTTTTATACGTTTTTCTTTTTTGTAATACTGTTTTGAAGAAGTTGAGGAAAGTGCTTTTATTTCCTTTGTAAGCTCTGTAACAAAAAAACCTTTTTTTTCAATTGAAAAAATATAGCCTTGGCTTATTAATTCCGAATAGGCATTTTGAACTGTAATTACACTTACTCCCAAATGTGAGGCAAGTGTTCGTTTTGACGGGAGTTTTTCATTTGAAGATAAAGTTCCATCTATGATTTTTGATTTTATGCTTTCGATTAAAAAATCACAGAAAGTCATCGTTCCTTTTTTTGAAAAATCACAAGTAAACATCTTTTTCTCTGGTTATATAAAAATTGTATCAATATGATTATATTAATAATGTCAGTTTTTGTATATTGTAAAATTCAAATTTTATAAACTGAGGTGTTTTATGGACAAACGTCTGCTTACAATTCAAGATATTTCGTGCGTTGGACAGTGCTCTCTTACGGTTGCGCTTCCTGTTATTTCAGCTTGCGGAATTGAAACTGCCGTACTTCCCAGTTCAGTTCTTTCGAATCATACTGCATTTAAATCCTGGACATTCAATGATTTGACCGGCGATATGGAAAATATTTTAAATCAGTGGAAAAAAGAAAATATTACTTTCAGCGCGTTTTATACAGGATATGTTTCAGAAGCCCAAATCCCTATTATAAAAAAAATCATAAAGGAAACTTCCCGCAATGATGCGCTTGTCGTTGTTGATCCTGTTATGGCTGATAATGGAAAAATGTACGCTGGCTTTGCTCCCGACTTTCCCAAAAAAATGTCTGAACTTTGCAATGGTGCTGATGTTGTTCTTCCGAATATTACAGAAGCTTCGTTTCTTCTAGGAATCGAATATAAAAGTGAAAATTACAGCAAAGACTATATTGAAAATATTTGTGGCGGACTTATAAAACTTGGCGCAAAAAAAATTGTGCTTACTGGTGTAAGTTTTGAAAAGGAAAAACTTGGAGTTGCGGTTTGTAATGGAAATTCAGTTGAATATTATTTTACAGAAAGGCTTCCTGTTCAGATGCATGGAACTGGCGATGTCTTTGCTTCAGCTTTTACAGGCGCGCTTTGCAATGGAAAAGATTTGCTTGGTTCTGCAAAAATTGCTGCAAATTATGTTGTTGAGTCTATAAAGGCGACTCTTGATGACAAGGATCATTGGTACGGCGTAAAATTTGAAAAGGCGATTCCATATTTAGTTAAACAGATTTTTTCTGTATAATTAAAAAATGTTTCCTCCTTTTGATGAAGAGCTGGCATTTAAATATTGCAAAGAAATAATTTCGCTTTTGGAAGAAAAGAAACTTTCTCTTGTTTATACGACGGAAAAAATAAGCGCAGAACGTTTTGCGAATGGGATTATGATTGGAGTTCTTGTTGCAAAAAATTCTGCGCAGGAAAATAAAATTCTTTTTACTGTTTCTGGAATTTCAAGGAAAATAGAAGGAAAATTCTGCGATGCGATTTTTATTGAACCGATTGTTTCTAACAAAAAAATTATGTCAGCTCTTCAAAAAAATGATAAAGAAATTCATCTGCTTACAGACGAATTAAAGATTTGCAAAAAAGATGATTTAAAAAAAATCCAGTTGCGCCGTTCTGTGCTTACATCTGAGTCTTTGGAAAAAGTTTATGAGCTTTACAGTTTTTATTGCTTTGATGGAAAAAATCGTTCGCTAAAGCAAATTTGCAAAAACCGTCTTCCGCCTACAGGAACTGGAGATTGCTGTGCTCCAAAACTTTTGAATTTTGCATTTAAAAATAATTTAACTCCGCTTAGTATGTGCGAAGTTTTTTATGGAAAATCAACTGAAAACAAAATTTCAGGCTGCAAATATTCTCCTTGCGATGAACGATGTGGCTTAGTTCTTCCTGAAATTCTTGGCTTGAAAATTTTATACCGTGATAAAGACATAATTGTTGTGAACAAGCAAAGCGGGCTTTTAAGTGTTCCCGGGCGCGGACCTGAAAAGCAAGATTGCATTGTAAACCGTGTAAGGAAACTTTTTCCTGAATGTATTGAGCAGCCTTCTGTGCATAGACTAGATATGGAAACTTCTGGGCTTATGATTCTTGCTTTTACAAAAGATGCTCATAGAAATTTATGCCGGCAATTTGAAGAAGGGCTTGTCCAAAAAAAATATGTTGCCCTGCTTGATGGAATTCTTGCAAAAAAAGGAATTTCGCAAAGTGGAAGTATGGAACTTTATTTTAGACTTGATATTGAAAATCGTCCGCATCAAATTTGGGATTCTGTATATGGAAAAAAAGCTATTACTGAATGGAAAATTCTTGATGTGGAAAAATATTTAAGTCCTTTGGGAAATAAAAAAAATGTTACCCGCGTTTTGTTTATTCCATATACTGGGAGAACTCATCAGCTTCGTCTTGCAAGTGCCGACTTTCACGGTTTTGGACTTCCGATAATTGGAGATACCTTGTATGGGCATTGCGAGCCAAATGAGCGTCTTATGCTTCATTCTTGCTATATAAAATTCACTCATCCTTCTACTGGAAAAGTCATGGAATTTAACTGTGAAAGTGATTTTTAATTTGCTGAAAAAAAATGCACTGCTGTTTTTGTAGCAGTGCAAGATTTGTTTATACATTGAATTTAAAGAAAAGAACATCGCCATCTTGAACAACGTAATCTTTTCCTTCTTGACGATATTTTCCAGCTTCTTTTATTTTTGCTTCTGAACCATATTGCCTCAAGTCATCAACAGTGTAAGCTTCAGCTTTTATAAATCCCTTTTCAAAATCTGTGTGAATTACGCCGGCTGCTTGTGGGGCTTTGTCTCCTTCGTGAATTGTCCAGGCGCGGCATTCATCAGAACCGCCTGTAAAAAATGTTCTAAGTCCCATAAGATGATAAACATGCTTTGCAAGAACTGAAAGTACAGATTCTTTTAATCCTGCACTTTCCATGAATTCCTTGCGGTCGTTTTCGTCATCGATTTCTGCAAGATCAGCTTCAAATTTTCCGCAGATAACAATTGCTTCTGATTTTTGTTCCTTTGCAATTTTCTGGACGGTTTCAACATATTTGTTTGTTCCTGCTGGAATTGTATCTTCGTCTATATTGCAGATAAAAACTTGCGGCTTTATTGTGAGCAAGTGAAGATCGTAAACTGCATTTTTTTCTTCATCAGTCAAATCTGCCATGCGGGCACATTTTCCATCTGTAAGAAGAGGCTTGATTTTTTCGACTGCGCTGAAATATGGAGCAAGACGTTTTTCCTCGTCTTTTCCTAGCGCACGGATTTGCTTTGTAATTTTTTCTGCGCGCTTTGCAATTGTGTCCAGATCAGCCTGAGCAAGTTCAAAGTCAATTGTAAGGATGTCGCTTTCAGGGTCTACAGGAGCTTCTGTTCTTGCGTCATCGCGGACGTGCTGAATGTCTGGGTTGTCAAAGCAGCGGACAACATGGGCAATGACTGCTGTTTCACGGATGTTTGCAAGAAATTTATTTCCAAGACCTTCGCCGCTTGAAGCTCCTTTTATCAGGCCTGCAATATCAACAAAATCAACTGTCGCAGGAATTTTTTTCTTTGGCTGAAAAACGCTCGCCATGAAGTCCAGTCTTTCATCTGGTAAATCAACAATTCCAATGTTTGGATCAATTGTGCAGAATGGATAGTTCGCAGCTTCTGCAGGAGCTTTTGTTAGCGCGCTGAAAATTGTAGACTTTCCTACATTTGGAAGTCCGACTATGCCGCAAGTAAGTTTCATATTTTTTCCCTTAATAAAAATTTAAAAAGTCGCTCAAAGTGAATTTTTAGAATGCAACCATTTTAATGCTTTTGCTTCAATTCTTCAATAAACAAAATTTCCGCATGAAAAAAACTACTTTATAAGTTTGTTTAGGACTTTATCTTTCTGCCGCCAGTTTTTATCAACTTTTACGCGCAGGTCGATGTCAACTTTATATGGAAAAATTTTTCTGCATTCTTTAATTGATTCAACTCTGATGGTTTTTATCATTGACGCGCCTTTTCCAATTACGATTCCTTTTTGACTTTCGCGCTCGACATAAATGTAGGCAAGAACTTTTAAAAGTTTCGGAGTTTGCATTTTAAGGTCGCTGATTTCAACATAGATTGCGTGCGGAAGTTCCTGTTCAAGCCTGTTGATTGCCTGCCCGCGGATAATTTCTGCGATTCTAAAATCAACTTCTTGATCCGTGTAAAATTCTTCTGGATAAAGATGCGGCTCTTCTTTTGCAAGATTGAAAAGAGATTTTAAAACTTCATTTATATTTTTGTCTTCTTTTGCGCTAATTTCAATAATCCGCTCACTTGGAAAATCTGGAAAATTCTTTTGAATGAAGCTTCTGGAATTTAGCGGATTAGATTTTGAGTCTTCTGTTTTATTGATTGCGATTACAACTTTGTCTTTGTGCGGAATTAAAAGTGAAGCAATCATTTCTTCTTCCTCGTTGTGTGGGCGAGTTGAATCCATGATGTAAAGAATTGCATCGCTTTCCTTTATGTTTTCTTGCGCAATGTTTGAAAGTTTTAGGTTCAGTTTTTTTTCGCTTAGATGAAGACCTGGCGTGTCAATAAAAACTAGTTGTCCAAGAGATGTGTTTATTATTCCGCGGATTGCGTTTCTTGTTGTCTGCGGAACCGGAGAAACTATGCTGACTTTTTCTCCGCTTGCTGTATTTAAAAATGTTGACTTTCCTGCTGAAGGCCGGCCTACGATGGAAACAAGCGCGGTTTTTGGTCCAGCTTTTTGAATTTCTGTATCAGTTTCTTTTTCTTCAATCATGTGCTTAGTATACAATTAAAAAAAAATAATTGATATACTTTAAAAAAAATAGCTGCCCTAAAAAAATAGGACAGCCGGAATTTTTACTTTTCAAGAAGCAGTTTCGTTCTGCTTAATGCTTCTTTTATGTCTGCGCAAATATTTTCTTTTCCGAGTTTTTCAATCATTCCCATTTTGCTGAAAAGAATGTAGGGCTGCGTGTGGATTCCTGATATTACAATTGTGATTCCGTTTTTATCACAAGCTGCCTTTGCCTGTTCAAGCGCGCGGATTCCGCCGGCATCAATGTAAATCATGTTTCGCATTCTGAGCACAAGAACTTTTGCATTCGCTCCTGCGCGTTCAATTGCAAATTCAAATTTTCTTACAGTTCCAAAAAAAAGCGGACCGTCAATTTCATAGACAACTGCGCCTTCTGGAACTTCAATGTTTTCTTCCAAAAATGAATTTCCTGAAATTCCGCCTGCAATAGAATCGCGTTTGTTCTGAACTTCTGAAACATCTATCATTTTTTTAATAAAGAAGAACGCTGCGAATCCAAGACCAAATTCAATTGCAACTGTTAAGTCGATAAAAACCGTGATAAGGAAAGTCGCCGCCAAAACAAAGATGTCGGATTTTTGACCTTTTAGCAAAGCCTTGACCGCCGGGAATCCTGCCATGTTCCAGGAAACATTTATCAGCACTGCGGAAAGCGCCGCCATTGGAATGTAGACCGCATATTTTCCAAGAATCAGCATTATAAGAAGAAGCGTGATTGCATGGATTATTCCTGCCACAGGAGTTTTTCCGCCGTTCTTTATATTTGTGGCAGTGCGCGCTATTGCTCCGGTTGCAGGAATTCCGCCGAAAATTGGGGATGCTATGTTTGCAATTCCTTGCGCAATAAGTTCTGTGTCTGAGTCGTGTTTTGTGCCTGTCATTCCGTCTGCGACAACTGCGCTCAAAAGACTTTCGATTGCCGCCAGAACTGCAATGGAAATTGAAGTTGGGAAAAGAGCTGTGATTGTTTCCACGCTGAACTGCGGAAGTGAAGGGGAAGGCAATGTTGAAGGTATCCTTCCGTACCGAGAGCCGATTGTGTCTGTTTCAAGTCCTGCGTATTTTTTTAGAAGAATGCTTGCTGCTGTTGCGAGTATAATTACAATCAAGCTGCCTGGAATTTTTCCTGTGATTTTTTTGTAGAAGCGAGGCCATGTAAAAATTACTGCAAGACAAACCGAAGCCATAATCAGCGAGTAGTAATTTATGTGGGTTATGTTCATTGCATAAGTTTCAATTTTGCCAACGAAGTTTCCTGGCATTTTTGAAAATCCTTCCGGAAAAACTGAAATTGAAAGTCCAAGAAAATCTCCGATTTGTCCTGTTGCGATTGTTACTGCGATTCCTGCTGTGAATCCTGTTACGATTGTGTATGGAATAAATTTTACAAGCCCGCCCATTTTAAATGCGCCTAGCATTATCAAAAGAATTCCCGCCATTACAGTTGCAGTTGCGAGTCCTGAATATCCGTACTTTGCGACAACACCGTAAACAATTACAGCAAATGCTCCTGTTGGTCCTCCAATCTGCACACGACTTCCGCCTAAAAGCGAAATAAAAAATCCTGCTACGATTGCTGTAAAAAGTCCGCGCTCCGGCTCTACTCCTGAAGCGATTGCAAAAGCTATTGCCAATGGAAGCGCAACAATGCCAACGATAATTCCAGCTGTAAGATCATTTAAAAATGTTTTTGCTGAATACTTTTTTAATGTGTTAAGAATTTCTGGTTTGAACATAGTGGGAACATAATGATATTTTAAATGAAAAAAATCAATGGAATGAAAAAAGTTCTAAAGAGGACTTTTAATTTTAAATTAAAACTGGCAAACAACTGCTTTAGCATTCATCAGCCATTTTCCGTAAATTTTCGTCAATAAATTTCCGCAAGTTTTCTATTATATTCTCTTTGATTTGCCTGTTGTCATCTGAAATTTGCTTGTCAAAACTTGAAGCGATTGGAAGAAAAAGCGTGTGAATGTCAACCTGCAATGAATCTGTAATCTGCGAGAGCGTTTTTTCGCTGGTCCAGGTTTTGCAAAGCTCGATGTTTTTTATTGTCTCATCGGAAATTCCAGCTTTTTCCGCAAGCTCAAATTGCGTAAGCTTCTGCTGCTTTCTGATTCTTTTTAGGTTTTCCGCCAGCCTTTTTTGAATGTCTGAAGATTTCATAGCATTATTTTGAACAAAGACATAAAAATCCAAATATCTTAATAAGCCATTTTTAAATAAAATATGGTTGAATATTTGGAATTTAAGTGTTATATTAAGACCGCTTATAGCTAAAAATGGGTGAATATTTGGAAAACTGAAGAATGGAAATCATGAAAATATGAAAAAAAGGATTTTATTTGCGGGCTTTTTTATTTTAGTTTCGAATCTTTTCTGCGAGAATTTTCCGCTTTGGTATGAGAACAAAGGCTTGCAGTTTTCTGATTTTGAATATATATCAGCGGTTGGAACTGGCTATAGCGAAGCTGCGGCAAAGGATTCTGCGCTTTCTGAACTGGCTTTGTATTTTGAAGCAAAGATTTCTGTTCAGCGTTCTGCGAAATTGCACGGAAGCGAAAGCTTATCCGGAAATTCTTTTGGAAACACTGAAAAGCAGCGTTCAGTTTATTCAGAAACAAATGTTGCATCTGAAACAAAGCTTCCTGCGGTTTCTTTTACGAATTCCTTTTTCAATTCCGCGCGGAACGAATATTCGGTTTGCGCCTACATTAAAAAAAGCGATGCGATAAACGAATTCCAAGGAATTTTATCTGCTGGAATTTTAAGCGTGAATGAGAAAATCCAAAAATCTGAAAACTCAAAAAATCCTTATCTTGCTTTTTCTGTTGCAAATTCTGCTATTATTTCGCTTGAAAAATTGCGGGATACGGTGCAGAGCCTTTCTGTTCTTGACGCGAAAAGCGGAAGTGAAAGCTTAAAGTCAATCGGGATTCTTTCAGAGCGGGCGGGCGGCATTATGTCGCGTGAAAAGCCGAAGTTGACTTTCAGCGTGGAAATTAAAAATGATGCCGAAAAAAACGTGTCTTATACGGTTCAGCAGCTTTTGGAGTCTAAAGGCTTTGTCTGCGGAATAAAAAATCCGAATTTTCTGATTTCAGGAAACGTTCATTATTCAGAGTCAAAAAATGCAGTCGGCGTTTTTGTGCGTCCTGCAATCTCGCTTCAGGTTTTTTCTCTGGATGGAAGCAACGAGATTTTAGGCTCTTATTCAAGGCAATATCCAAAATACGGCCACCGTGATTTGAGCAATGCGTACGCTAAGGCGCGCGTTGAAATAGAAAAAGATTTAAAGGAAAACCTGATTGATTCATTGTTTTAAAAACCGAATCTCAGTTTTTTCAGGAGGAAGACAAATGAAGAAAATTATTTTGATTGCCGGGGCTGCTTTGATTTGCTCCTGCGTGATTGGCTGCGCTTCGGCTCCGTCAAAGCCAGAAACAGCTGCGCAAGTCAGTGGAACGGAGCTTCTTGATTGGCAAGGCTCTGAATTTGGAAAAGGAGTTCCAGACTGGGTTGAATGTGTCTCTTCCCAGAACTACGGAAAGCTCAGCGCTTTGCCAGAGGCAAAAGATAAGGCTTTAATTGCGGTTGAAGGCTATGGGGATGACAGGGACTTGCTTAGAATTTGGGTTGAAACAGACCGTGCGTCTGGAGAGATGACAAACAGAATTGAACAGACAGTTACACGTGAAGCCGGAACTGCTGCCAGCGGAAACAAAGACTCGAGCGACGCCAAAATAAAAATGGCAAAAGCTGTTACAGGCGCATTCTCGCAGTCAAAAATCAACGGATTCCAAAGGCTTTCAACATTCTGGACCCAAGTAAAAAGAAAAGAGGACGGCGTTGTGGAATACCGATATTACGCATTGTTCGGAATTGACAACAGCGTTCTTGATGAGCAGCTTGCGATTGTCATGGGAAAAGTCGAGGCAAAAACTGCTGAAGAGAAAAGCTCGCTTGATGAAATAAACCGCGCTGTTCAGCTGTCTGCGCATAAGGCAGGCGTTATTACTTCGGAGGTTCGCTAAGATGAAAATGAGAAAAATAATTTTTGCGTTCATGTTTTCTTTGATTGGTGTTGCCGTTTCTTTTTCGCAGTCAAAAGGCGTTACGATTGATAACGCGCTGAATCAGGCGGCAGAGAAATTTTCTTCTTCGCTAAAAAACAAAACAACTGTTGCAATTCTTGGAATTTCATCGTCTTACAGCGAGCTTTCTGAATATATGCTTGGCGAGCTGACTACAGATGTTGTTCAGCTTAGAAAGCTTCAGGTTGTTACTCGAGCAAATCTTGATGTCATAAAAAAAGAGATGAACTTTCAGCTTTCAGGCGAGGTTAGCGATGAAACAATGCAGCAGCTCGGAGCAAAAACAGGCGCGCAGACTGTAATATCGGGAACTTTTAAACCTCTTGGAACTTTTTATGTTCTTGATATTCAGGCGTTCGATGTTACAACTGCCACGATTCAGGATACATATAGAGCCAATGTTGTAAGCGATGAAACGCTGGAGCTTCTAACCAAGAAAAAAGTTGTCGGTGCTAGCGGAAAAATTCAGGCTAACGACTACACAACAGGAGAAAGGTTTGGAATCGGATTTCAGAATATCTTGCTAGGACTAGGTTCATATAGGAATGGGCACTGGGGTGATGGAATTTTGATGACAGTGGCAGATGCGGTTGGAATTTTGTGTGCCGTTGCAGATCCTGAAACGGGATTTAAGGTTGGAACTTACATTATTGGCGCGTCTATAGCTTACGGATTTGTTCGTCCTTTTTTCTATCACAAGAACAGCAGCGTAAACATAAGCATGAACATCGGCGCGATTCCGACTGCGCATGGAGTTGAGCCGGGAGTTTCATACAGGCTTTCGTGGTAACGTCTGGAGTTTTTGCTTTCAATAAAACAGCTTTGCATAATTTTGCACGGCTGTTTTTATGTGTTATTTTTTCAAAACTTTTACTATACAAAAATCTGTTGCAAAGTTCGCCCGTTATGATTATTTTTATTGCATGAATCTTTCTGACTTTGAGTGGGTTGGGCAGAACCTCCGCGCGGAAAAACTTTTGGGAAGCGACAGTGCGCCTGCAAGCATTTTTCTTCTTCAGGACAAATACGGAATCGAGCTTTTGGTCAAGGACGGATTTCTGTTCCGGCGTTACAACGGAAACGGTAGCAGGAACGGATTCGGTTTTCCTCTTGCGGTTTCTGAAAATTCCTCTCTGAAGAATGCGCTTTCTTTTCTTGTTGAAAAATGTTCCGCGGAAAAAACGCCTCTCAGATTCTGCCTCTGCACGCGCGACCAGAAAAACGAGATTGATTCCTGCCTTGCCGAAAATTTTCCGGGAATTAAAATCAGCTGGAATTCTGACCGCAACGACAGCGACTACATTTACCTTGCGAAAAATCTTGCGGAGCTTCCGGGGCAGAAATTCCACAAGAAAAAAAATCACATCGCGCGCTTCATGCGGCTTTACGAGAACCGCTGGGAATTCAGGACTTTCCCCCAGAATGACATTGCGGATGACATCATTTATATAGAAGAAAAGTGGCTGGATGAGAAAAATTCTTCCGGCGGAAATCCTGACCATGCGCTTTTGCTTGAAAAAAAGAGCATCACCTCGGCGGTTGAATTCCATTCTGCGCTGAACATCCGGGGCGGAGTTCTTTACGTTGACAAGAAGCCTGCTGCGATGACGCTTGCAAGTCCGGTTTCGTCTCAGGTTCTGGACATTCATTTTGAGAAGGCGCTTTCAGATTATGCGGCGGACGGAGCGTATTCCGTGGTGAACAATCTTTTTGCGAAGGAATCTGAAAATTTTACTTACCTTAACCGCGAGGAGGACATGGGTGTTGAAGGACTGCGCAAGGCGAAACTTTCGTACAAGCCCGACATCATTCTGGACAAATTCTACGGAGAGGTGGAGAAATAATCATGCTTTCAAAAATCTTGAAAAAATCCGACTGCGCGTCATGCCGGTTCTGCTGCTCATTCCGCCGCCAGAGCCTTTGGGAAACTCCGCTTTTTGACCGGGAGACAAAGGAACGGCTTGAGAAAAAATTTCCGCTTGCACGTTTCCGCCCTGTAGGGAAAGATTCGTTCACCGTTGACCTTTCAGCCGGCTACAAAACCGATGAGCCTGACGAGGAGGCCGCCTGTCCGTTTTTGGATTCTGAAAAAGGCTGCGTTCTCTCTGCCGAGGAAAAGCCGTTCGACTGCAAAATCTGGCCGCTGCGTGCTGTGAGAAAATCCGCTGGTGGAAAAATTTTTGTCGCGCTGACTAAGACCTGCCCTGCGGTGAACCGGCTTCCGTTCTCTGAAGTTCAGGAGCTTGTGAAATCCGGGCTTGGTGGGAAAATCCTTTCTTACGCTTCTTCCCATCCCGACATCGTGAAGGACTGGCGCGAAAAATTTGCTGAGGTTGAATAGATGAAATATATTTTTGAATACGCCTCTCCGCTTGGAAAAATTTTTATCGAAAGCGACGGAAAATTCCTGACCGGTCTTTGGTTTGAATATTCGTTCGACGAGAAAAAGCACGCAGAAAATTCAGCTGGTGAGGTAAAGAAACTTTCTGCGGATTCCCCGGATTTGCCTTCCGTGATTTTTGAAACCTGCCGCTGGCTTGACGTTTATTTTTCGGGGCGGAATCCTGACTTCACTCCGGAATTCAGAATCGAAAATCTTACGCCTTTCAGAAAACTGGTTGTTGATGAGATGCTGAAAATTCCGTTCGGTGCAACGGCGACTTACGGTGGGATTGCAAAAAATATTGCCGCGAAAAAAGGGCTTGAGAAAATGAGCGCGCAGGCTGTGGGCGGAGCTGTCGGCTGGAATCCGATCTGCATTGTGGTTCCGTGCCACCGGGTTCTCGGCTCAAACGGAAGTCTCACTGGCTATGGCGGCGGAATCAAAAACAAAATCGCGCTTCTTAAACTTGAGGGAATCAACACGGAAAAGCTTGCGCTTCCAAAAAGCCGGAAGTTTATGTGATGAAAAAAGAGAATTTTCAGGCTGTGCTTACGTGACATATAATGCAAAATAGACGCTACAGTTTGTCTGTAGTTGCTGCATAGTTAAACTGTATAACAAGCACAGACAAGCTGTACTGTCGCCCCAGAAAAACTGTACAGCTTATACAGACAAAATTGCATCGTTATACAAGAGTTTCTGCAAATTTCCCAACTTTTTTCTTTATTTATCGTGATATTTGATTTCCTATGCTGTATAATTTGAACATACTAAAAAATATTTCATTTTAGGAGAAAGCGATGAAAATCAATTTTAACTTCTTTACCCCCCCCATTGGATTTTAGCTTGCATTCTAACTCTTAGCCTTGCATTCACATTCACTTCCTGTTCCAACGGCTCAAGTTCAGATTCTGATGATGAAAAACCAACCTACACCGTAACTTTCAACCCAAACGGTGGAAGTGGCACAATGAATTCGCAGATTTTTGTTTATGGTGAGCCGCAAAAACTTTCACCAAACAAATTCACAATGGACGGAAAGGACTTTCTGGGCTGGGCAAAAACTTCCGGCGGAAACATAGCCTACGATGACAGTTCCGAATACACAATCGGCGCGGCGGACGTTACGCTCTATGCCGTGTGGGGAAAATTTGTGAATGCCGATACCGACAAAGCCGCAGCAGCAATCGCAACACTGGAAAGCGGAACATCTTCGGAAAATACGAATATTTATACAATAAAAATTACAAGCGGAGAGATAACCAACAAAAAACTGTATGATATAGGAACTGCAATAAATAAAAATCGCAATTATATGAGATATATTCTTGACCTTACTGCTGGCGCGAATACAAACGAACTTACAGAAATAGTTGATTATACTTTTCAGAGTTGCAATCTGTATGGAATAACTCTTCCGAATTCTATAAAATCGATTGGCAATAATGCTTTTGAAAATAACAAATTTGAATGTATTGTAATCCCAAATTCTGTTGAAACTATAAAAACGTCAGCTTTTAAAGATTGTATAAATCTTACAGAAATAACGCTTCCTGCAAACCTGACTTTCATCGACGCTTCCGCATTTGCAGGCACTGCTCTAAAAACCGTAAACTACAAAGGCACGCAGACGCAGTGGGAGGCACTCAAGGCGAATATCAGCACAACCGGCAACGACAAACTCATCGGCGCAAAGATAATCTGCACCGACGGCGTCATAAACGGAGAGTAAGCTTGTCATTGCCGGACTCGCCACTATGTCATTATCGGGTTAAGCCCGATAATGACATTAAATCATAAAACTCGAAGTTTGGGCTAATTACATTATTCTAAAAATCTAAAGTACATAAAGTTTATATTTTTCAAAAAAAAATCCTTGACAGTTGATATTTAGTTTATTATATTTTTTATTAGTTACATTATGTATCTTAAAAATACAGGAGAATATATGTACTTGGAAAAAATCAATTCACCATCTGATTTGAAAAAACTTTCTTTGGAAGAGATGACGGCTCTTGCGGGCGAAATGCGCGAGGCTTTGTTCAACCGTCTTACGAAAATCGGCGGACATTTCGGACCGAACTTTGGAATGGTTGAGGCGACAATCGCGCTTCACTACGTTTTTAACTCGCCTGTGGACAAGTTTGTTTTTGACGTTTCTCATCAGAGCTACGCGCATAAGCTTTTGACTGGGCGAAAGGCCGGCTATCTGGACGACGCGCATTTTGTGGAAGACTCGGGCTACACAAATCCAGAGGAAAGCGGGCACGATTTTTTCAACGTCGGGCACACTTCAACTTCGATTGCGCTGGCGGCAGGCCTTGCGAAAGGGCGCGATGTCCTTGGCGGAAAGGAAAATATCATCGCGGTGATTGGCGACGGCTCTCTTTCTGGTGGCGAGGCTTTGGAGGCTTTGAGCGTTGCCGGTTCTGAGATGAATTCAAATTTCATCATTGTTGTGAACGACAACGAGATTGCGATTGCGGAAAATCACGGCGGAATCTACAAGAATCTGAAGGAGCTGCGCGAGACCAACGGAAAATCTTCCAACAATATGTTCCGCGCGTTCGGTCTTGACTATATTTATGAGGAAAACGGAAACGACATCGGCGCGATGATTTCGCTTTTTGAAAAGGTAAAGGACATTGACCATCCAGTTGTGCTTCACATCCACACTTTGAAGGGAAAGGGCTACGCTTTTGCTGAGAAAGACAAGGAAGCATGGCACTGGACGCTTCCGTTTGACCGCGCGACAGGAAAATCGACTGTGAATTTTGGAAACGGCGAAAGCTACGGCGCGATTACTCCGAACTGGATTATGGAGCGTGCGGCAAAGGACAAGAAATTTGTTGTTGTGACTCCTGCAATGCCGGCTTCTGTGGGGCTTGTGCCTGAGCTTCGCGAAAAGCTGGGGGCGCAATATCTTGATGTTGGAATTGCGGAGGAGGCTGCAACTGCGGTCTGCGCCGGAATCGCGAAAAACGGCGGAAATCCGCTCTTGGTTACAAATATGACTTTCTTGCAGCGCGCCTACGACCAGATTTCGCAGGATGTCTGCATAAACAATCTGCCTGTTACAATGCTGATGAACTACAGTTCGTTTGACGGACTTACGGACGTTACGCACTTGGGAATTTTCGGGCTTGCGGCGTTCACAAACATTCCGAATCTTGTGGTTCTTGCCCCGACATGCGCGGAAGAATATCTGAATATGCTGAACTGGTCTATCGGACAGAAATCCCATCCGGTTCTGATTCTGATTCCGGGAAATGAAGTTTTCCACCGCTCATCTTGTGCAGAAGAAAAAACTTTTGACGTGCTTGACACTTACAAAGTTGAAAAGAAAGGCGAGAAAGTCGCTGTTTTTGCGCTCGGAGATTTTTACCAGAAAGGCGAGGCTGTTGCGGCGGCGATAAAAAGCGCTCTAGGCTTTGAGCCGACTTTGATAAATCCTCGTTTTGCAAGCGGCGTTGACAAGAATCTTCTTGAGGAGCTTAAAAAAGACCACGAGCTTGTGATTACGCTTGAGGACGGAATCGTGAGCGGCGGATTTGGCGAAAAAATCGCCTCGTTCTACGGAACTTCAAATATGAAGGTGAAGAACTACGGCCTGGAAAAGAAATTCTACGACCGCTACAATCCTGCCGAGCTTTTGAAGGAAGTCGGAATGACAACCGGGCAGATTGTGGCTGACGTGAAAGAAATTCTGGGAGAATAAAATGAAAAAATCAATTTTTTTAATTCTAGGAGCATTTATTATGTTTGGAGCAAATGCGCAGAGTTCTCAGGGAACACAAAACGCAAAAAAAACGGTTGTCTGCTATTTCAGCGCGACAGGAACAACCGAGCGGCTCGCAAAAACAACTGCTCAAGCCTTGGACGCGGATATTCACGAAATTGTGCCGGTTCACAAATACACGAGCGCGGACTTGAACTGGCACGACCGCAACTCGCTTTCTTCTGTTGAGTGCAACGACGAAAAAAGCCGGCCTGCAATCGCAAGCTCAATCGACTTGAGCAGCTACGACAACGTGATTGTCGCGTATCCAATCTGGTGGGGACTTGCGCCGAAAATCGTCTACACATTTGTTGAACAGAACGACTTAAGCGGCAAAAATCTTGTAACTCTCTGCACAAGCGGCGGAAGCGGACTCGGACGAAGCGGCTCGGATTTGGCAAAGCACGCGAAAGGCGCGCTCCTGAAAGGCGGACGGGAATTCAGAGGAAGTTCATCTGGCGTTGAAGTGAAAAAATACATCGACGGAATTTTGAAATAAATATCGAAGCTTTTTGGAGTTTGAAAATGAAAGTTCTGATGATTAACGGAAGTCCGCGAAAAGACGGAAACACATCGATTGCGCTTGAAGAAATGAGAAAGACTTTTAAGGCGGAAAGCGTGGAAACAGAAATTGTCCGCGTCGGAAACCAGAATGTAAGAGGCTGCATTGCCTGCGGACGCTGCGGCGAGACAGGAAAATGCGTCTTTGACGACGTTGTGAACGAGCTTGCCCCAAAATTCCAGGCGGCGGACGGACTTGTTGTCGCAAGCCCGGTTTATTACGCTTCCGCAAATGCCACATTGATTGCAGTTCTTGACCGCCTCTTTTACAGTTCCCATTTTGACAAGACAATGAAAGTCGGCGCAAGCGTTGTGTGCGCAAGACGTGGCGGCTGCTCGGCGACATTCGACGAGCTGAACAAATATTTCACCATATCGAATATGCCGGTTGCATCCAGCCAATACTGGAATTCCATTCACGGCCGTCTGCCTAGAGAAGCCGAAATGGACGAGGAAGGAAAACAGACCATGCGCGTGCTTGCAAGAAACATGACATTCCTAATGAAAAGCATCGCATTAGGAAAAGAAAAATTCGGTCTGCCTAAAACAGAACAGCGTGTTTCGACAAATTTTATCCGGTAGGGGAAATATCCGCAAAATCAGAAAGGAAAAAAATATGCCGCAAAACGAAAACACAGAAAACCAAAATCAGCAGCTGCCTCCGCAGAAAATTGTTCAGACTGCAGGACGCGCGGCTCTCGGCGAGTTTGCCCCGGACTTCGCGCACTTCAACGACGACATCCTTTTCGGCGAAAACTGGAACAATCAGGACATCGACATAAAGACCCGCTGCATTATTACGGTTGTCTCGCTCATGTCGCAGGGAATAACGGACAATTCGCTCAAATACCACCTTGAAAACGCAAAGAAAAACGGCGTAACCAAAAACGAGATTGCCGCGATTGTAACCCACGTTGCGTTCTATGCCGGCTGGCCGAAAGCCTGGGCTGTTTTCAGTCTGGCAAAGCAGGTCTGGGCGGAGTAGATTTGCGGCGACATTTGCGAAAAAAAATTCGTCTTTAATGTGCTATTTGGCTTACAATCTGCATTATGGCTTTTTGATTTTCTGGCGAAAGTTTGTCAAAATCTTCTATTAATATGTGATATTTTTTATACAAGGCTTCCTTCTTCTTGGCTGAAATTGTTGGCTGGGGGGGGGTGGCTTGTTGACTGCTTTTTTGCCCCATAAGATTTTCGACCGTAGTTCCTAACGCGTTTGCAATTCTTAACGCCACATCCGCCGCCGGAATGCTGTTTCTAGCAATTCCTGTTGAAATTGAATTGAGCGAAAATTTTGCCTTGTAAGCAAGTTCCTTTCTTGTTAAGTTTTTAAGCTCGCGTTCTTGATCCACTTTTTCCCAAAAATTCATGCCTTAAATAATAACACAATTGTATTTTTATTTCGTTGACATGACAATAATGTGTTTGTATAATTTTGTGTAACACAATTGTGTTATTATGATTTTAATTTTTTTAGATGGAGGCATTGAATATGAATTGCGAAATTATTGTTTCTGTATTTTCTTTTATCCTGAGTATTTTTGTTTTTGCATTTTATCTTATTGACCGTCATTTTAAGATGGTGGAAATTTCCATGAACTATAGAACTCAGGTTTTGGAATGGTATGAAAAATGCATCCAGATTTTAAAGCTTATTCCAATAATAAAAAATAATAAAGAAGAACTGGAAAAAGCAAAAGCAAGATTTTCCGGACTTATAGAACAAGGAAGATTCTTTTTTCCAAATATTGACAAGAAAGATGGATTTGGGAATGAAAAGGTTTTGCACCACCGAGGATACAGCAACATAATAATTAATTTTCTTACGGACTGCTACAACCTGATTGCCTATTTTGATGATGCAGAGGCGATTAACGAATATGAAAGAAAAGTAGACTTTTTTACAGCCGCTGTTTTCAGATGTTTTTCTCCAAATAATTTTATAAAAAAGGTCGAAAAAGTTACATTATCTTCATGTTCAGAAAATCTTGTTAGAGAAGACCTTTGGAGGATTGAAATATGAGCTATAAGACTATAAGAGATGAACGCTTTGGAGAGAGTGCCAATACTAATGGAAATAAATCTTTTGGAAAATTTTCTTTAGAACATGGTGGATTTTTTATTGGTGAAGATGTAAAAGCAAGAATGAATCTTATAAGAAATTCTATTCTTGAAGTTAGAAAAAACTGGAATGATAAAAAATTTAGGAAGAAAGCTATTAAGTTGTTTAAAAATCATATAGGTGGAAAATCTTTGCTGTTTATGGATTTTTTTAACGATGAGTGGTATGAGTTTCAGAAAAATCCTCCTGCAGAACAGAACTGCGACTTAATAAGATTTTATACATCTAGTGATGGTTATGAAACGATTTTTAAATACATGAATTCAATTTTTAGAGAGGAACATGACAAAGAAGTGTATGATTCTGCAGCGTTCCTTGTTGAATGCATGAATATTGAACTTTACAACTTGGTAAAAACGAAGCTTGAATTTTCCAACTTTGAAAATACAATTTACAGAGGAATAATGCTTGATGAAAATACAATTTCAAATTTGCTGGACATAAAGGAGCTCGAAGTTCAGGATCGAAAATTTGCAGTTCCGTTAAGTTTTATGTCTTGCAGCAAGAGTCAAGATGTTGCAAAACAGTTTTTAGAAAAGCAGGAACGTCGACCGTATGAAGAGAAGGTAAGAGGTTTTTGTCCTGTACTTTTTAAAATTCATGTTACAAGTTTGGATAAAACTTTTCTTGACCTTTATAAAAGTTATTATCCTACTTCTATTGTCTCTTCTATTTGTGCTGTTGATATAGAAAATATTTCTAAATATATGGAAGAGCAAGAAGTTCTTTTGCGTGGAGCATTTTTTCAGGTTTTAAGATTTTATGAATCAAAAGAAAAGATAGATGGAAAAAATGTGTATGTCTTTGAACTTCTTATGCACAATTCCAACCGAGACCATATTACAACCAGTGCATTTGAAAAAACAAACGCAAGAAGACTTTTTAATACACTTATAGAAATTGACCGCATGAAAAAATGCCAAGATTTTTTTGAAAGTGCTAGTGATAAAAAGCCTTATAAAAAAGTAGAAGAAGATAAGCTTAAAGAGTTGGAGCAAATACAAAAACTTTGCCATGAAGAAAAGTTCTCATCCATGAATCTTTGAGGAGAACGATTTTACAAACGATGAAAAACTGAACGATATTGACTCAAGAGAAACGCTAATGAAATTTGAGAAAATTAAAATAAGAAAAACAGGAGAAATAAACATGAAAAAACTAATATCCGCTTTGATTATTGCCGCTTTAGCGGTTGTATGTGGTTTTGCGGAATCTGCACCTAAGTCTATGGCGGTTGCAACATTTGATGTTACAGGAAATGCGGTTTCTAGTGATGAGGCGGAATCCATAACTGAACTTTATACATTGCAGAACTTGTTTCAACCGGAAAAGTTTCTGTGGTTGACCGCACGAATTTCAACAAGATTTTAAAGGAAATGCAGTTTCAGGCTGGAGACTGGGCGAACAGTGAAAAAACAGTAAAACTTGGAACAGCTACTGGTGCGGAAATTATAAGCCGTGGGAAGATTATAAAGCTTGGAAGCAAGATGTATCTTTCCGCAACGCTGATTGACGTTAAGACCGCAAAAGTTTTGTCGAGTGCGAAAGTTCAATTTGTTTCTATTGATGACATTTTCGGAATTCTGACGGAATTTGCAAAGGATGCGGTGGAAGGTCTTTCTCTGAAAATCGGCGACATTGGACCGGGCGGTGGACTTGTTTTCTACATAGAAGGCAACCGTGCGTATGAGTGCAGCGAAGTTCTAGGTGAAAGAAATTGGAGCGAGGCAAAAACTTTGTGCAGTGAATATCGAGGCGGTGGATATGACGACTGGTATCTGCCAAACAAAGATGAATTAAATTATATTTATTTGAACTTGAGAGAAACTGGAGAAATTTCAGGCGACGGCGCGTTCTGGTCTTCGTCGGAGGACGGCGGCAATCCTAATCGCGCGTGGAAGCAGTGGTTCAGTGACGGCGATCAGGGCTACTACCGTAAGTATGATACACATTCTGTTCGAGCCGTTCGGGCTTTTAGCTATTAAACACTTTAACTATTTGGAGGAGTATTAAAAATGGCTTTGTATTATGATTTGCCAGTTTTTAAGGACACTTACAAGCTTACGTTGCGCCTGTTCGAGCTTACGCAGCATCTTCCAAGAGAATATAAATTTACTCTTGGTCAGGACATAAAGCGGGACTGCATTCATCTTGTAAGAAGCATATACAGAGCCAACAAATGCCATGAACGAGAAAAATATCTTGAAGAATTTCTTGATGATTTTGAAGTTCTAAAATTGGAAGTCCGGCTGTGCACAGATTTGCATTTGTTTACAATAAACCAGCAGGCGAATCTTGCATTGCAGATGGACGGAATTGGAAAGCAGATTACGGGCTGGAGAAATTCAGTCCGCAGTCAATAGCCGGAATTTCATGTGTTACGGTGCATGAAAGCGAGCAAGGTTTTTGTGTAAAAGCGGTGTGCACACTGGGAGAATGCTGTTTCAGCCTCAAACCAGTTTATATTCAGCGGTGAAAACACTTAAGAACAAACTGCACACAAACGCGTTCTGGTCTTCGTCGGAGTACAACAACAATAATAATAACGCGTGGAAACAGAGATTCAGTGACGGCAATCAGAACAACAACAATAAGAATAATACAAATTCTGTTCGAGCCGTTCGGGATTTTAGCATAGACAACTAATCCAGCTAAAACGAGGTGCACAATGAAAAAATCAATTCTTCTTTCTGTTTTAATGTTTGCGGTGGCGGTGGTTCTTCCGGCGCAGACTGTTGCGGTGTTCGACTTTGATTGCGACGACGAGGCTTATTATGACAAGGTTTCCACGATGACCGACCTGCTTGTTCATGAGCTTGTGAAGGGCGGCGATGTTACCGTTGTTGAGCGCAAGAAAATTGACAAGGTGATGGCGGAGTACCGTTTTCAGGCGAATCCGTACATCGACATCACGACGGCAAAGCAGATGGGAAAGGGAATCGGCGCGGACTGTATAATTGTGGGCTCTGTGGCGGCTCTGGGCTGTCCGCTTTACATCACTGCCCGAATGATTGACGTTGAGAAGGGCACTGTTCTTCATTCCGCAAAAATGAGCCTGAACTTTTGGAACGAGTACGAGTCCCAGCTTCCGAAATTCGCGTCTGAATGTGTGAAGAAAATTCCCCAGCCGAATATTTTTACCGGCGTCTGGACAGGAACTCTTTCGACTGACGAATTTGACGACAGCTACGAAATCACTTTCGGCGAAAAATCAAAGTGCGGCATGAAAGTCGTTTCCGTAGATTCGGACGGCAATGAAACCGTTTTGGAAGGCAGCGGAACTTATTCGTACACAAGCGACAGTTTTTCAGGCGGAAAAATCTTCAAGCTGAATGCGACTTTCCGCAACGCAAAAACGAAACGTCTGCGCAAAATCGAATGGGCGTATCCTGCCAGCATGAACCGAACACACACGGAATTCAGCATAAACGTCTACCCGGACAGCACTAAAAAAGAACTCGCCCGGCTCACGCTTTCAAAAGTGGAGTAGGGAGTTTGCAAGTTCACCAATGCCGATGTTTTTTTATAGATTGCTGACCGAGTTTGCTTCGCAAACGTCGCGTGTCGTAGCACGGCAATGACAGTTGAACTACGGCTCTGCGACTTTCAGGCTTCCGAAGTCCGGTTGGATAAAATAAGCCTGCTGCATTGTTCGGAATCCTGAGAATTTTGCGTACTGCCACAGGCGCGGAATCAGATTTTCGTCGTAGTTCTTGAACTGGACTTTTATGAAAGTGGAATCGGTTTCGTTCTTTTTGTTTTTTTCAGAGTTTGCGGCAAAGCTGATTTTGCTGCCGTTTTTGACATCGCCTGCGTTTAAAATGATTCTGTTCCGCTCCAAAATCCGTGCGATTGTGTTTTGCGGCGGAAGAATATTGCTTTTTTTGATGTTGCATTCCGGGCAGCTCAGGACGAAATTCCAAAGTTTGTCTTCTTTTACAAAACTCCACGGAATAAAATGGTCAACATGGATTTTCCCCGGAAGTTTTTTTCCGCAGTAGAAGCAGTTACATTCCTCGAATTCCGAAAAAAGAATGTCGCGGTAGATTTCAAGCGGTGTCCTTTTCGGAAGCGAAAGCTCAAGTTTTGAAAGAAGGTGAAACAGCACATTTTCCTCGTTGATTTTCTCAAGGAATTTTGCCCAGGCATAGTAATTCAGTTTTTCAATCTCGATTTTATATTTCAAAAGGAATCCGTAAGCGCCCTGCGAAAGCGTGATGAAATTTCCGTTCTGGTCAAAGCCGTAGAGCTTTCCGCCGAAATCACCGTAAAGCGCACCGAGAACATATTTTTTGCATTCCGCCTGAACTTTTTGAATCAGTTGCGTTCTTGCATTTTCTTCGATAGAAGCGAATTCAAGATTTTCAAGAACCGGATTTGTTTTTATAGCCTCACCGAATATCTGCTCGATTTTTGAAGTTTTTCCTTCAGCCGTCGGCTTTTGCTGATGAAGATGATATTTTACAACAAGATTCCAAAAACTTTCGGCGAATTTTGCGAACAGGTCGGAATAGAAAATCAGCTGGCCGTTCTCGCCCGGCGTGTTGTTCAGAAGATTGTCCAGAATCGATTTTAAAAGCGCGAACTTGTAGGTTGAAGTCTTGTGGCAGCTTTCCGAAAAAACAAAATTGAACAGGCTCCAATATTCATCATCGGAAAGTGAGGAAAAGTTCAATTCGCCAGATTTTGAATTCCACGCCATTTTTTGTCCTTAATAACGGTCGTTTTTTGGGACAGGTTCAGTCATTTTTCGCCGTCCTTTTTTCTATCCAGTTTTTTATTTCATCTTTTGAAACTGATGAATCGGCAACTTTTAATCCAAAGTCTATGAGTTCTTTTTGTGTGTATGAAATTTTTACATTATTTAGTACCAAAAAGACAAGCATGATATGAGTACCAATTCTTTTGTTTCCGTCCAAAAAAGGATGATTTTTTATGATTGAATATGATAACTGTGCCGCTTTGTCTGAAATTTCAGGATACAGTTCTTTTGAGTCAAAAGTTTGAAAAGGCGAATTTAATGCAGATTCAAGAAGATTTTCATCACGTATGCCATCAATTCCGCCGGTTTCTTTTATTAAGGAAGTGTGAATTTTTAAAACTTGTTCTTTTGAAATTAAAATCATTTTGCAAGTTCTCTGTATGCTTCAAGATTTTGTTTTATAAGGGCATCCGAAATTTTCTGCACTTCATCATCAGAAACAAAAGTGTATGCTGGACTTTTTTCTTCATCAAGAACTGTAATTATAACTTTTTTGCCGTTGAATTTTTCAAGAGAATTATCTGATGCACGAACAACATTTCCCTGAATATAGCCAGTTGTTGCAAACATAAACGCCTCCATTTTGAAGTAAGATAATCTTCAGAATTATATCACATTTTATGAGTTTCTGTTAATTTTCAGTTGAAAATCGCCTTGCGCAAAGCCGCATTTATTTTTGTCTGGTAGCCTTTTCCCAGCCTTTTGAATGCCTCGATGACATCTGCATCGAGTTTCAGTGTAATCTGCTGTTTTTTAGGTTTGTAGTATGCTGGATTTGCAGGAGCAAACTCAGAAAGCTCTTGTTTTGAAAGTTTTGGAGCGTCTTCATAATTTATTTCGTGATTTTTTGCAGCTTCAATTTCATTAAGTGCATCAAATGTTGGTTGGTCGCCAATCTTGATTTCTTTTTCTCCAATCTCAAAACTTATGTGGTGCTTCTGCTTGTTCTGCTGATTTTTATTTTCATCCCACTCGACGTTCATAGAGAAAGTATATACTGAAAAGTAGCTACTGTAAACAAAAAATCCTGTCCCAAAAAACGACCGTTTTCTTGCGCAGGTCAATTGGTGCGCGTCTTGCGGAATTCCTGTGTTTGATGAAAATAATTCAGCTGGTGCGGTTTGCAAGTGTCCGCTTTGCCACGATGAGACTGAATATCTTTCCAGCGATTTGCGGCCGGTTTTTCTGGAGGAGCGGCTTTTGCTTGAACTGTTGCTTGAAAAAGAGCCATTTTCCCTTGCTTCATCTTCGGTGTGGAATAGTGCGAACCGTTACTACATCGACGGAAAATCTGTTGCAATTTCGTCTTCGGTTTTTAGAAACGCCGACTGCGATGTTCTCCGCAAAAAACTGAATGAGTTTTCCAAAGAAAATCTTGAAATTTCAAAACCGCATTTTGACTCAACAATCCAAAAATTTATTCAAGCGAACAAAAGCCGTTTTAATTCCATAAAGGACGAAGCTTTTGCTTTTGTTCAAGATGAGGCAGCGAAGTTCGTTCAAAAAAACGGTGCAGGCTCAGAAAACCGCATGATTGTCTCGTTCAGTGGCGGAAAAGATTCCACGGCGACGGCGGATGTTGTGGTAAAGGCGCTTGGAAATCCGTACATAACTCATCTTTTTGGAAACACCACGCTTGAATTTCCTTACACAACCGAATATGCCGAACGCTACAGAAAGGCGCACCCGATGGCTGAATTCAGAATTGCTCAGAACACCGATCAGAATTTTTACGAAGTCTGCAAGGAAATAGGTCCGCCTGCAAGAATGATGAGATGGTGCTGCTCAATGTTCAAGACCGGCCCGATTACGCGCGTATTGAACCGAAAATTCGGCGACAAGCAGATTCTAACGTTTTACGGAATCCGCAGGAACGAAAGCGTGAGCCGCTCAAAGTACAGCCGCGTTACAGAAAACACCGAGACCGTAAAAATCCAGAAGCAGACAGTCGCAAGCCCGATTTTTGAATGGAAAGACCTAGACGTGTGGCTTTATCTTCTTTCGGAAAAAGTTGACTTCAACGACGCTTACCGGCTTGGCTACGACAGAGTAGGCTGCTGGTGCTGCCCGAACAACAATCTTCGCGCGCAGTTTCTTTCGCGCATTTACATGAGCGAGCAGAGCGAAAAATGGCGGACTTTCCTTGTTGATTTTGCCCGGCAGATTGGAAAGCACGACGCGGAAGAATATGTGGATTCAGGAAAATGGAAAGCCCGGCAGGGCGGAAACGGAGTTGCTGCCGCCGGCGACGTAAAACTTAAATTCACAAACTGCACGAGCGAGGAGCACTCAAAAATCTACCAGCTTACGCGCGCTTTTGACGACAGCTTTTTGAATATGCTTGTTCCGTTTGGAGTTCTGGCTCCGGAGCTTGGCCGCAAGCTGATTCACGAGACGCTGATTCTAGACGTAAAGACAAATGTTCCGATAATTTCCGTCCAGCCGTTCAACCAGAGCGGTTTTGAGCACGCTGTGAAAATCCGCACGATGAGCGTTGAAAAGCACGACGAACTTCAGCGCATGATTGGCTATCAGGTAAGGAAATTCAACGCGTGCAGAAAGTGCCTGAAATGCGAGTCCGTTTGCCGTTTTGGAGCGATTTCTCTTGCCGGAAACGAATATCACATAAATCCGGAAAAATGCAGGCACTGCAAAAAATGTGTCACGGAAAAATACCTGACCGGCGGCTGCATGATGGAAAAATATCTAAGGACAAAGGATTTATAAAATGAAATACAGAGGACACGAGACATTTTCAATCCGCAAAAATTGGCTTGCAAAAGGCGTTGGCGCGGTCAAGAAAAATAATGGAATTTTCACAGACAAAACGCTTGAGCCTATGGACGAGCTTGGAATCGGACGAAATATGGTTGTTTCTCTTCGTTATTGGCTAAAAGTTGTTGGACTTACAGAAGAAAAGAAAGGCGAAAAATCAAAAAAAACGGAAACTGTCTTTACTCCGCTTGGAGAAATTATTTATAGGAACGATAAATTTGTGGAGGAAGCTGGAACGCTCTGGCTTTTGCAGGCGGAACTTGCCTCGAATCTGGAGCTTGCGACTTCCTGGTATTTCTTTTTCAACGAATTTAACCTGACAGATTTTACAAAAGAAGATTTTGTTACTGAACTTTTGAAATTTGACAAAGGAAACGGCGGAGCGACTGCAAGAAGTTCTTTTGAAAGCGACTTTGAATGTATTGTGAACACTTATATTTCACGTTTTAAAAATGCGGCGGAAATCGATCCGGAAGACAATATTGAATGTCCTTTTGCTGAGCTTGGGCTTTTGGACGTTGCCGGAAATCTTAGGGAAAACGGACAGAAAATTTACAGAAAAGTGATTCCGCCAAAACAAAATATTCCTCCGCTCGTTTTTTTGGCGGTTCTTTACAGAATGGTGCAGAAAAACGAAAAAAAAGGAATCAAGTATCAGAATTTTGAAATTCAGCTTTCGGACATTCAGAACAAAAAATTCAACGCTGGAAAAATTTTCAATCTTGATGTTATTACGCTGATGGACATTTTGAGCGAGCTTGAAAGCCGTGATTTGCTGAAAGTTGTGCGGACTGCTGGGCTTGATGTTGTGCAGCTGAAAAATGACAGTACGGCAGAGGAAAAATTTAAGGATTATGTTGAAAAATACTACGCGGAGCTGAAATAAAAATGGATTTAAAAAACAAGATGATTAGCGCATCAAAAAACTTTCAGACCTCGGTAAACATTGCGTTCGATTTTGACAATCCTGAAAAACTTGCGGGATTTATTCCGACTTCTGAATCAGTGAAATTTATTGATGAAGAGATTTTAAGCGCGCTTGGCGGAAATAAAACAGAATTTTCAAAAAGAAAGGCGGAAATTTTAATCGGCCCGTATGGAAAAGGAAAGTCGTACATTGTGCTTGAAATGCTTTCTCTTCTATATAATAACCCGGATTTGAAAGATTCCTTTGAGTCGCTTGCGCAAAAAGTCAGGGCGAAAAATCCTGATGTAGCGGAAAATATTCTTCAATATGTAAAAAGCGGTCGGCGGCTTTTGCCAATCGTGATAAACGGAAACTCGCAGAGCCTTTCGCAGTCGTTTTTGTATGCGCTTCATCTGACTTTAAAAAGGCGGGAATTTGAAAATCTTATGCCAGAAACTCATTTTGAGTCGGCTGTAAAAATGATTGAAAAATGGGAAGACGAATATCCTGAGACTTTGGAAAAATTCAATCGGCTTGCTTCCGTAAAAGCGGCGGAGTTCAAGCGGAATCTTTTGAATTATGATTCAGCGAGTTTTGAGGAATTTGAAAAACTTTATCCGTCGCTCACATCGGGAAGCGAATTCAATCCGTTCAGCGGATTTGATGTTGTCGATATTTACGAGCAAGTCTGCAAAAAACTTTGCGAAAGCGGAAAATATGACGGAATTTTTGTTGTTTACGATGAATTTGGAAAATATCTTGAGTCGAGCATTGCGCATGCGACCGTAAAAGACACAAAACTCTTGCAGGATTTTGCCGAACGTTCTGACCGGAGCGGAAAAAACGGAAAAGAGCAGCTTCATTTGCTTTTGATTTGCCACAAGGAAATTGAAAATTACATCGACATTCTGCCAAAGCAAAAAGTTGACGGCTGGAAAGGCGTTTCCGAGCGGTTCCGTCATATTCACCTTTACAATAACTATTCAGAAGTCTACAGCCTGATAAGCGCGGCGATTCTAAAAAATGCGTCTGAATGGAAAAGCTTTTGCGTTCAGAACAAGGCGCAGTTTGAAAATTTGAAAAATGTTTGGCTTGGAAGCGGATTCCGGCTCTTTTCAAATCTTGAAGACGATTTTAAGGACACAGTTTTATACGGCTGTTATCCGCTTCACCCGGTTACAAGCTACATTTTGCCGCGTCTTTCTGAAAAAGTTGCGCAGAACGAGCGCACGCTTTTTACTTTTCTTTCTGGTAACGATAAAAATGGCTTTTCTTCCTTGATTGAAAAACTTGAAGAATCTGGAAAAACAGAGGCTGACGGAAAAGAATTTTTGCAGGGCGGAAAAATAATTCTTTTTACGCCAGACGTTCTTTTTGACTATTTTGAAAATCAGCTTCAGAACGAGCCTTACACAAGCGAAATCAAAAAATACTATCTTGTTGCATCGTCTGCTTTGCGCCAGCTTGAAAAGAATTCCCTTGAGGCAAAAATTGTAAAAACCATTGCTCTTATTTACAGCCTGAATCAGTTTGAGCGGCTTTCCCCGGACTTGAATCTTCTTTTCGCGCTTTACGATGACTCAGACTACTCGCGTGAAGAAATCCGCGGCGCGGTGAAAAATCTTTCTGAAAAATTCGGCGCGGTTTATCTGAACGTCCACAACAATTATCTTCAGCTAAAAACGAATTCCGGCGCAGATATTCCTGCTCTGATTTCTGCTTGCGTTGAAAAAAGGCGGCGCACGGTGCGGATTGTCGATATTCTTAACGAATTCAACACGCAGAAATTTATTTATCCGACTTCGTATAACATCGAAAAAAAGATGACGCGGTATTTCAGTTTTTCTTTTGTTTCGCTTTCTGATTTTTTTGAACGCAATGACTGGAAAACTTATGCGCAATCCTTTAGATCCGACGGCTGCGTTTTCGCTCTTTTTGATGAAAACAAAAATATTTCTGAAGATGAAGATTCTGCTAGGAAAAAAGCCGAAAAAAGGGCAGTGGAGTTTTCTTCCGAATCAAAAAATCTTGTCTTTATAGTTTCAAAACTGAACGAGGATTTTTCTGAAAAACTGCGCCGTTTTGAAGCCGTCTCATACTTAAAAAATCAGCTGGCCGCGGATTCTGATTCCGTTCTTTTTGACGAGTACGAAATAATTTTTCAGGATTTGTATGAGGTTGTAAAGCAGATTGTTTATTCCTACATTCAGCCTGAGCGTAAGCTTGCGCGGTATTTTTCAGGCGGCGAGGAAAAGAAACTTTACAGAAAATCTGATCTTACAAATCTTGTTTCTGCCATTTGCGCCGCGATTTTTTACAGAACGCCGGTCATAAACAATGAAATGCTGAACAAAAACTGCCTTACAGGTGCGGCTACAAAAAGCCGAGCTAAGCTTGTGGACGCGATGCTGAATTCTCCTTCTTTGGATTTGGGCTTGAGCGGAAGCGGTCAGGAAGTTTCGTTTATGAGAAGCGTGCTTATTCTGCCTGGAATTCTAAAAAAGGCTGACAAGGATTCTTTGGAAAAGAAAATCTTTAATCTTGAGCCTGATTCTGACAACGCAAAAAATGACGGGAACTTTAAGAATCTTTTTGCGGTGATAAAAGAATTTTTTGCGCGCGCGGAAGAAAACGAAGTCAGTTTTTCATCTCTTTTTGAGATTCTCGTAAAGGCAGAGAACGGATTTGGTCTTAGGCGCGGCGTGATTCCGGTTTATCTTGCGGCTATGCTTTCTTCCCGGATAAAAAATGCTGTGCTTAAAAAAGGCGGAATTGAAGTTCCAGTGAACGCCCAAACTCTGGCGGAAATCGCGGAAACTCCAGAGGCGTTTACAGTCCGTGTCCAAAAATGGAATGATGAAAAGGAAAATTACATTCATTCGCTTGAAAATTTCTTTGCCGACTTTGTGATTGAAGACGAAAAAAATACGAACGGCTATTCATATCTGATAAACGCGATGCTTCGCTGGTACCGCTCGCTTGCAAAATACACAAAGCAGATGAAAAAAGTTTACTGCGGCTTTGAAGATTCTCTTGCTGAAACAAAATTTGCCGCCGTGCGGAAAGAATATTCTGACTTTTTGAGCATCTTGAAGCAGGGCGGATTCGGCGCGAACGAAATCCTTTTTGAGAAAATTCCTTGCGCTTTTAGAAAAAACTCTCCCGGCCGGGAGCTTTCGTATTCTGTAAAGGAAGCGAAAAAGTTTTTTGATTGCGCGCTTGAAACTTTGGAAAACGCTCTTATCGAACAGACTAAAAAAATCTTTGAAAAATCAAACAGCGAAACTCAGAACGGAAAGTCGCTGAAAAATCTTCTTGCTGATTTTTGCAAAAAACTTGCAGGCGGAGTTGAAAATCAGATTTTTGAAAACGGCGCGCACTCTCTTTTTAAGATTTACAAGTCCGCCGGAAACGATGAAAAGCAGATTGTGTTTGAGATGTCAAAAGTTCTGACCGGGCTTAGCATTGACGACTGGAACGATGAGACCGCGAGCGTATTTTTTGAGCGGCTTGATGAGCTGAACAAGACGCTCTTGGAATTTAAGAATAATTCTGTTGCTAAAAAGAATGAGCCGGTACTTCGGCAAAATCAGTGGCCGGCTAGTAACGCTGAAAAAATGTCGGCTTCAAGCATTGACGGAGTTTCTGTTTCAACGTTTGGTGAATCTAATGCCGCTGAAAATTATGAAATCAGATTTGCCCAAAGCGGAGCTGAAAACGCGAAATCAAAGTCGTTTAGGAAAGTGGAATGTTCCGTGCGAGCAAAATCGCTTGAAGAGGAAATCTGGCGGACGATTGAAGAAATGGGGCAGTCCGTGACGGATGCGGAAAAAAGGCAGGTTCTGGTGAGTTTGCTGGAAAAACTGTGCTAACACTGACGCGAGTTTTTGAAAAGCAAAAACTCGATAGTGAGCGTAGCGAACGTACGTTAGGGATTGTAGCACCGAAGTTCCAAAGCAACCGAAGGTTGCGACGGAATGAGCGGTTAGCGAAGTGCGCAAAGCCCGACCGCCGCTTGCGGTGGGAACGCCCAAAAATTGGAGGAAAAATGAGTTTTTATTTTGACAACGCGGCTACGACTTTTCCGAAGCCTGAATGTGTTTACAAATTTATGGATTCTTTTTACCGGACTCACGGCGGAAATGCCGGGCGCGGACAGTACAAGTTGGCGGCTGAGGCTTCAAAAATGGTTTCGGAAACGCGTGGCTTTATACAGAAAATTCTTTGCTGTGCGAACAAGGACGTGATTTTTGCTTCGAGTGCGACGATTGCGCTGAACATGGTGATTCAGGGGCTGGTTGCGAACGACAAGAAGAAAACCGTTTACATTTCGCCGTTTGAGCATAATTCGGTGACGCGCGTTCTGCATCATTTTGAAAAGTGCGGAAGAATTTGTGTAAGGCAGCTTTTTGTTTCGCCTGATTTTGAATACGAGATTGAAAAAATCAACGCGCAGTTTGCAGAGCTTCCGCCTGACATTGTGATTGTAAGCCACGCAAGCAATGTGATTGGGATTATTGCGCCTGTGCTTGAAATTTTTGCGGCGGCGAAAAAGTTTGGCGCGATTACCGTAACCGACATGGCGCAGACGGCTGGGCTTGTTCCGCTGAATGTGGCGAGCGAGCTTGTTGACTTTGCGGTTTTTGCCGGGCACAAGACTTTGTACGGTCCGTTCGGAATCGCAGGATTTGTGAAGAGTCGTAATGTTGCGCTTGAGCCGGTTCTTTTTGGCGGAACAGGCGTTGAGTCGGCGAATCAGGAAATGCCCGAAAATATTCCGAGCCGCTACGAGATGGGAAGCCAGAACATCTGCGCGGTTGCTGGGCTTCACTCGGCGGCACAGTGGTTTTTACAGAATCAGGACGAAATCCGCGCTACCGAAGAAAAAAATCACCTTCGTCTTTTAGAGATTTTGCAGCGTTACGACTTTGTAAAAATTGCAGGCCCGGCAGACAGATTTTCACAAAAGACAAAATGTATAGGCGTTGTCTCCACGGTTTTTGACGGCTACTCGGCGGAAGACATTGGAAACGTTTTTGACGAGGCGGAAATCGCCGTGCGCACCGGGCTTCAATGCTCGCCGCTCGCCCACAAATTTTTAGGCACATTTCCGGCAGGCACAGTGCGTTTCAGCGTGGGATATTTCACAGGCGAAGAGGACTTTTGCGCGCTGGAAAAGGCGATGGAATATATAGAGGAAAATAGGTAGGAGAGAAAAAATGCTGCAAAAATTCAAAAATCCTTTAATCGATAATTCTCAAAATTACAAGCTTAGTTCATATATAAAAACTTTGTTGCTGGATGAAAATTATAATGAGTTTTATATAGCGACCGGTTATTGGGATATTCCCTCTATTGCGCTTATCTTTGAGGAACTCAAAATTTTTCTTGAACGGTCAGATACGAAAATAAAACTTCTGCTTGGCAAAGACCCAGAAGTTCAGAATTATCAGTTAAGCCATGCTGATGAAATTGACTTAAATGATTATCCGGCCAGTTACATCAAGTATCATTTGGAAAATATCCCTGTCGTTGCTGATTATGAAGATGCAATTTCATTGCTTTTAAATTATTGTGCTGAAGAAAATCCAAAGTTTAAAATTCACACTTATAAAGATTTGCATAATTCAAGTTTTCTTCATGCAAAGTGCTACATATTTAAAGGGAAGAACGATTCTTGCGCGATTGTTGGGAGTTCCAATTTCACAAAGAAAGGTCTTGAAGATAATTCAGAATTGAATTATTTGGAGATGAATTCTTCCAATGTCGTTGTGCGTCCTGAAAACGGAACTTCTGTAAAAGGTCATATCTTCTGGTTTGATGAGAAATGGAAAAGCAGCAAATCTTGGGAAAAAATCTTTATTTATACCGTATTAAAGACAAATATAGGATGTCGTTCGTTCTCAAAAGGCATTGAAAGCAAGTTCATTTCAGAAAAGAAAAAATTACAGATTGAAAAAATACAGAATGGGGAAATTGAAAACAAAATGAATATTCCAAGAATTCCTTCGGACATAAATCTTTTTGATTATCAAAAAGAAGCGATTTCAGAATGGGAAAAACAAGACTACAAAGGCATTTTTGATATGGCTACAGGAACCGGCAAGACGCTTACAGGTTTAGGGGCGATTTCAAGGTTGAGCGAAGTTTTAAATGACAGGCTTACAGTTTTCATAGTTTGCCCTTATCAGCATTTAGTTGAACAGTGGGTTGAGGATATTGAAAAATTCGGAATGAAACCGATTGTCGGCTATAGTTCTTCGGAACAGAAAAACTGGAAATCATTGCTAAAATATGCTGTGGAAGATTTTAATCTGGAAATAAAAAATAGGACATTTTTTTGCTTTATTTCTACAAACGCTACATTTTCTTCCGAACTTGTTCAAAATCAAATCTCTAAACTGCATGGAAACGCCTTGCTTGTCGTTGATGAAGCTCATAATTTTGGTGCGGAATATTTGAGAAAACTTTTAAGCAATAAATTTTCTTATCGCCTTGCGCTTTCTGCCACATTGGAACGCCACGGAGATAAAGACGGAACTCAATCACTTTATGATTACTTTGGGAAAAAATGCATTGAATATGACCTTGAGCGAGCAATAAAAGAGAGAAAACTCACAAGATATAAATATTATCCGGTTATTGTTTCATTGACAGATGATGAATTTGTTTATTATGAACAATATTCCCGCGAGATTTTAAAGTGCGTTGTAAAAGGAAAAAATGGAAAATTAAAGCTGAATGAAAAAGGCAAGCGAATTGCGTTGCAGCGGGCAAGACTTGTAGCTGGTGCTTCTAATAAAATCGGAGAATTAAAAGAGCAGATAACTCCTTACATAAGCGACAATCACATTCTTGTTTACTGCGGAGCTGCAAAAGTTTTCGATGAGGATTCAGAATTTGATGATTCTAACGATGATGAAATTTCAGAAGGAAAAAGGCAAATCGAAGTTGTTACAGATTTGCTTGGAAATCTTCTTGGAATGAAAGTTGCCCAGTTTACTTCAAAAGAAAATATGCAGGAACGTTCAGTGATAAAGAAAGAGTTTTCGGAAGGAAAAAATCTGCAGGCTCTTATCGCAATAAAATGCCTTGATGAAGGTGTAAATATTCCTGCAATAAAAACAGCCTTTATTCTTGCGAGCACAACAAATCCGAAAGAGTACATTCAACGGCGAGGACGTGTGTTAAGAAAATCAGACGGAAAAGATTTTGCTGAAATTTATGACTTTATAACGATTCCTCGTCCTTTAAGTGAAGTTATTTACGAAACAGAAGAAGAAAAAAAGAAAGGAAAGGGACTAGTTATAAATGAACTTGTTCGTGCAATTGAATTTGCACGTCTTTCCATGAATGAGATTTCAGCAATGGAAAAAATTGATGAAATAAAAGAACTGTATGAACTTACAGATAAGGATTTGATTTTTAAGGAGAATTTTGAGAATGAACAATGAAAAAGTTGAGGTGGATGGAATCGAAATTGATGTAAAAAAGGCAAGAAACATTCTTACAGCAATTTTGATTGCGGAAAAGAAAAATATTGCCACAAAAGAAAAAGGCGATTCAGAAATGATTAAGGATATTAAGAAAAAAATTGCGGAGGAAGTTGCATGCTTATAAAAAAAATCACACTTGAAAATTTTAGGCAGTTCAAAGATATACAGTCTGTGGACTTTTCTGAAGATAATGAGAAAAATATCACGATTATTCTTGGAGAAAATGGAGCAGGAAAAACAACTTTTGCTCAGGCATTCAGGTGGTGCTTGTATGGAAAAACAACTTTTACCGACTCTATTTTGTTGAATAAGGAAATCTCGCAAAATCTAGGACCAAACAAAGAATCTTTTGTAAGAGTTTCATTGCAGCTTATACATAGCAATATTCAATATGAGATAACCCGGGAGCAAAAATATACAACGAATGCGACAGGAGAACTGAATACACCGAATAGTTCAGAGCTGAAAATCAAGTATAGAAATCCGCAGGGAACAACGAAGTTCGAAAAAGATGTTGATTTAAGAATAAAAGAAATTCTTCCTTCCGAGCTTTCTAATTATTTTTTCTTTGATGGTGAACGAATACAAAATATGAGCAAAGAAATAAATGATGGAAGAAGCGCAGAATTCAAAGAGGCTGTAGAACGATTACTGGGGCTTTCCGCATTTACGATTACTCTTGATCATTTAAATGGGCGTTCAAGCTCTTCTGTAATAAAAAGCTACAATAGAGACTTTGATTCAAAAGCAAATTCGCAGATTGCAGAGTTGCAAAATGCTCTTGATTCGTTGAATAAAGACCTGGTTAAAATTGATGAACGGAACAAAGAAATAGATGCTTCTGTAGCAAAACTTGAAAAACAGCAGGAAGAACTTTCAGCGGAAATGGAGGCAAATAAAGATACTGAGAAGCTTATAAAAGAGAAAAAGGCTTATGAAATTTCTTGTGAAAAACTAAGAAAAGAAAAGAACGATGTTGTTTCTAATTATGTTGATACATTCAATACAAAAGGGTTGTCTTGGTTTTCAAGAAAAATCATCAGGGATATTTTAACAGAACTTTCTGAGACAGACAGTCTTGATAAAGGAATTCCTGATATAACTGCAAAAACAATAGATTATCTAAAACAAAGAGGTTTTTATATCTGCGGAACTTGCTTAAAAGAAAATTCAAAAGAACTTGAAGCATTTGATGAATTATTGAAATTTATTCCTCCTAAAAGTCTTGGAAATTTTATTTCTGACTTTAGTGGAAGTGCAAAGCAGCGACTTGCTGATTCTGAAAATTTTTATGAGGATTCCATTGTTCAAAAGTACAGAGAAATCAGAGAAAAAGATTCTGAACTTGAAGAATTGAATTCGGAAATTTTAGAAATTGAAAAACGGATTAAAAATATTAAGTCTTCGGCAGATTTGCAAATAAAAGCGGATGAGAATAAAAGAAAGATTGCCGAACTTAATAGAGAAAAAGATTCGCTGTTGGAAGAGAAAGGGGCAAAAACAGAAAAACAAAATCGGACTCAATCTTCTCTTGATGAGCAAGCTCTGAAAAGTGCCAGCAATACGAAAATTGCAGTTTATAAAGCCTATGCAACATATATGTATCAGCTGTTAAAAGATGATTATTCAAAACGGGAAAAGGAAGTAAGAGAGCGGCTTCAAAAAAATATTAATGAGATATTCAAAAATATTTACAACGGAAAACTTTCATTGCAAGTAGATGAAAAATACAACATAAAAGTTGAGCTTGATGAATTTGCAAGTTTCAGCGGCATGATTGAAACTTCAATGGCGCAAAGTATGTCTGTCATTTTTGCTTTTATCGCTGGAGTAATAAAAATGGCTCGCGAAAATGCAAAAAACAGAAATTCTGATATACCATTGCAATCAGAACCGTATCCTCTTGTAATGGATGCGCCTCTTTCAAATTTTGACAAGAAGCGGGTTAAAAATGTCTGCGAAACTCTTCCTAAAATTGCAGAACAAGTTATTTTCTTTTCATATGACAAAGATGCAGAAGTTGCGGAAGAGAATATGAGCGCAAAAATTGGAAAAAAGTACGAGTTCATAAAAATAAATGAACTGGAAACTAGAATTGAATCGAGGTAAATATGTTTGATAATGAATACTTATTTAAAGGAAGCCATGCGGTAAAAGTTAATAAACTTACAGCAAAATTTCCACAGTCTGTAAATAGCTTGTTTAAACGTAATATTGATGTTTTTGTTTTTGCTCCAATTGTGGGAATGCTCTACAACAGAATGTCAGATATTGATTCTGGAAATGAAACTACAAAAATATTTCCTGGTCAATTTACAAATCATCATAATGATGTTTATTTTACATACAGGCTTGTAATGCTCGCAGTCCAAAAAGAAAAACATTCTCTGAATGAGCGAGTTAATAAAGCCTTCAATGGAGAGGCTCAGGGAACAGCGGAAGAAGATTTTAAAATTTTTGAAAAATATCTTCTTGGCGGAATTGACGTTCTTTATGAGAAGCTGATTGAGCAAGATAATCCGTCTTCTGAAGATGATTATATTAGCAATCTCAATAATTTTCTTGCAGAAATTCATGAACGTTATGAGGCTGAGCAAGATTCAAGTCAAGATTTTTTGGCAAAACTGGAACAAATTGCCAGAGATTAACATCATAAAATGACAGTTACAGAAATTCAAAATAAACTTTTTTCTCAATATAAAATTAAAGGCTTTTTGTCTGAGAATGAAATTACAGATTATTGTGTCGGCAACAATCTTGATTTTTTCGAAACAGATGAAGTCATGCAGTTCCTTATAGATAAGAAAGTTTTGTTTTCAGAGAAAAAAAGTGAAATCATTTATGACGAAGAAGGTATTTATGATAAGGCTCAAATTGATTATGAGGACTTTTTTAATACAGTTTTAAATGAATATCCAAACTTTAAAATTATTGTGGCTCATATAAAAAGCATAAAGCCGCCTCAGCATCGAGAATGGAAAACTCTTATTCAGGAAGCTCAAGACGGAAACGTTTATGCTTTCAACAGAATGACAGAAATGTATTTGCGTGGGGTTTTGCGTATTTCTTATAACTTCGCGAAAGAAAATTACTGTGATTTTGAGGATGCTTTTCAAAATGGCACGATAGGATTAATCCGAGCTATAAAAAGTTTCGATGTAACAAGCCCGAATTCATTTGCTGGTTATTATTCTCTTTCAGTATTAAGTGAGATGCAACGGAAGTATAAAGTAAAAAATTCTTTTTTTGATTTGCCTGCCCATTTTTCGCAAAAGACCTTTGAATTTTTAGGGATAATTTCAAAATATCTTGCAAAAGGAAAAACTCCAGAAGAAAGTATGGAGATTATATCTGATGATTTTTTCTTAGAAATCAATCCAAAATTAAAAATGTATTTTTTGCCTTATCTTGATTTAGATGATATTTCTTATAAAACCTTTCCGTTTGATGCCCATATTGTAGATGATGTTATTTATGAATCATTAAAAGAGCAATTGAGTGAAATTTTGCTTACATTGCCAGATAGAGAACGGAAAGTGTTGGAAATGCGGTTCGGACTTAATAATTTTAAACAGATGACGCTTGAAGATGTTGGAAAATATTACAATGTTTCAAGAGAAAGAATCCGCCAAATAGAAGCAAAAGCTCTTAGAAGATTGAGACATCTTCATCGTGCCAGTGGACTTAGAAATTATATAGATTCTTAGATACGATTTTTTTCTTGATTAATAAAATCATTTATATACACTTAAAATCTAATGGTTTATAATATAAATATGTCAGGTAATCTTTCAAAAGAAGAAATTGAATATCTTCTTAACCTTGAAAAAAATTGTAAATCTTCACAAAAATACATTTTTCCAAGTTTAGGCGGAAAAATCGAGATTGAATTATCATCAACTGATAAGAAGGAAGATTTCTTGTTAGATGTTTGGCGTTCTCATATTGATTTGACAAGGACAAAATTTCAAAATCGAGCTAGAAATACAATTCCTATTTTAAGGCTTGATATTAATTCTGCGCCACATAAAAATCCTGATGGGGTGCAGTTGGGCGGAACGCATTTTCATATTTATAGAGAAGGCTACGGTGATAAATTTGCGTATCCTTTACCAGACGAGTTTGCGGATTGTAAAAGTCCAGGAGAGTTTCTTGAAAAGTTTATGGATTATTGTCATATTATAAAAAAGCCGATAATCGAGGAGGATTTATTTGTATGAAAAAAACAGAAATAGATGCTCTTATTGATAGTTATTTTAAATGGCTAAAAGAAAATACTTCTTCAAAAATCATAAATGATACTTGGTCGGAAATAACAACGCCATATTTAGACAGACACAATGATTGCCTTCAGATTTATGCTAAAAAAGAAGGTGATAAGATTATTCTTTCAGATGACGGTTATATTATTGATGATTTGGAATCTTCTGGTTGTCATTTGGATTCTCCTAGACGAAAAGAAATTTTGAATATAACTCTTCGTGGTTTTGGTGTTCTTCTGGATGACAATCAGCTGATTGTAAAAACTTCGGCAGAAAATTTTCCTCAGAAAAAGCATGACTTGATTCAGGCTATGCTTGCTGTCAATGATTTATTTTATCTTTCCAAGCCACAAGTGCAGAATCTGTTTTTCGATGATGTTGTCGCTTGGTTTGATAAAAACGATATTCGTTATGTTCAGAAAGTAAAATTTTCAGGGAAAACTGGTTTTGACAACATGTTTGATTTTGGCATACCAAAGTCAAAAAAATATTCAGAAAGACTTGTGCAGACTATAACGAATCCGTCAAAAGAAAATTCTATGAATCTTGTTTTTAAGTGGATTGATACAAAAGATGAGCGGCCGACAGAGTCAGTTCTATTTGCAATGCTAAATGATTCTGATAAAGCTATTGCTTCTCAGGTTAATGAGGCGTTTTCGAATTATGGAATAAATGTTGTTCCTTGGTCTGAAAAAGAAAAGTTTATTGAAAAACTGGCTTCATAGAAATTTTCTAAATTTAGGCATGAAAATTATGCAAAGTAATATTAAATTGATTATAGATTTTGAACGATGCAAATTATTTTGGCTGATTAAGTAGATTTTTCTCTTTGTAGATATGGAATGCAAATCTCTTGATAACTAAAAAATTTTGCAATGAATGGTAGTTCTTTATCCCCTCGTGCATTTCCTAGAAAATTCCCCTCAGAACGATGATATAATATAAAAATGGTTATCTTCGTTGGAAGTTCAGTTGCATTTGTAATATTTTTCTCTCTTTTGATTCTTCATATTTATAGAAAAAAGTCTGCAATAAAAAATCTTCAGAAAATCAGTTTGTTTCAGAATCAGATAAAAGTTTTTTCTTCGGAATTTGATTCTCTTTTAAAGTCGATTGTAACAAAAAAACAGGAAGATGAGTTTGCCGCAAAATGGCAGAACCTTTATTCTGAACTTGTCAGATGCAGTATTCCTAAGAAAAATGCGGCGTTTTCAGAAATCAATAATTTCAAGGAAACTTTTAGAAATCTGCACAAGATTATTTTTCAGTCAAATGCTGAAATAAAACGCAAAGAAGAAGTCAAAAATCTTGCTCAAAAAATATCTGACTTTTTCAATGATTTATTCAAACTTACTGAAAATTATGTTGCCCATTCCGCAGAGCTTCAGTTTGTAAAAAACTGGGAGCTTCTCTTTATTGAGGCGAATCAAGCGGACGTTCACAATGAAGATGAAGAATTTTCGGAAGTTGAGCGTTTTAAAACTGTTTTCAATTCGCTGCACGATTATTTGGAAAATGCAAACCAGCAGTTTATTCAAAATGAATCTTTAAAATATGACTGGCTTTTTTCAAATGTTGACGGTAAGAATCTGGATTTTCAGCAGCGGACGGCGGTTATCACTGATGAGGACAGAATTTTGGTTCTGGCCGGGGCGGGAAGCGGAAAAACTCTTACGATTGCGGCAAAAGTAAAATATCTTTGTGAAGCAAAAAACATAAATCCGAATGAAATTCTTCTTGTTTCGTTCACAAAAAAATCCGCGCAGGAAATGACGGAACGGGTTCAGGGAAGACTTGGAATAAATGCACAGGCAACGACTTTTCACAAGCTCGGTCTTGAAATAATCAAAAATGCAAGCGGCAGGCGGCCGGAAGTTTTGGATGAAAATGTTCTTGGCGATTTTATCCATAAATTTTTTGAGAGCGAGCTTTTAAATCATCCGGATCTTATAAAAAATCTTACTGAATACTTTGCGTACTTTCTGGAGATTCCTGAAAATTTGGAAAACTGCTCTTCGCTTGGTGAATTGTACGAAGAAGAAAAAACTTCAGACCTTGAAACATTAAAATCAAAATATGACCGGGAAATATATATCCGCGAAACTGGGGTTGAAAAGTCAAAGGCATTAAGAACGCTTAACAACGAGCAGGTAAAAAGCATTGAGGAAACAAAAATCGCCAATTTTCTTTTTATGCACGGAATAAAATATGAATACGAAAAACTCTATCCGTTTGAAAGCGACGACCAGAAAAGAAAAGCGTACAGGCCGGATTTTTATCTTTGCGATTACGACATTTATCTGGAGCATTTTGGCATTTCAAAAGATTTTACAGTTCCCTGGCTTTCACCGATTGAAGAAAAAAAGTATCTTGACGGAATTTTATGGAAGCGCGATTTTCATAGGGAAAACGGCACAAAGCTGATTGAAACTTATTCGTATTACAGTTCGGAAGGAATCCTTCTTAAAAAACTTGAGGAGCTTCTTGTTGAAAACAGCGTTGAATTTAAGCCGCGCGATTTTTCAGATATTTTCAACACAGTTTATGCAAGCAAGAGCAACAAGTATTTCGGCGAATTTATAAAACTTTGCTGCACTTTTATAACTCTTTTTAAGTCGGACAATTACAAAATAGAAGAAATTGAAATTTTGCGGCAGAAATATCTTGCGCAAGAGAAAAATGAATTTCTTTGCCAGCGCACAAACCTTTTCCTTGATATAATAAAAATCCTTTTGGAGGAATATCAGAACTATCTTTATAAAAACAATGCGATTGATTTTTCTGATATGATAAACAATGCCGCCGAGCTGGTTTCTGCCGGATGCAATATTCTTCCATATAAGTATGTGATTGTCGATGAATATCAGGATATTTCAAAGTCTCGGTTCAATTTTTTAAAGGCGATTGCGGAAAGAACCGGAGCGAAATTCTTTTGCGTGGGCGATGACTGGCAGTCGATTTACCGTTTTGCCGGAAGCGACATTTCTTTGTTCACTGATTTTGAGAAATACTTTGGCTGCACAAAAATTTTACGGATTGAAAAAACTTACCGCAATTCACAGCGGCTGATAGATGAGGCTTCGAATTTTGTCCTAAAAAATCCTATGCAGCTGAAAAAGGATTTGCGCTCAGACAAAAATCTTGACTATCCTCTTGTTTTCTGGGGATTCGATGATGATCCGAGAAAATCTTTGCAGCAGATGATAAATAAAATTGTTCTGGATTTTGGAGTAAATTCTTCTGTTTTGCTTTTAGGGCGCACAAACTACGACTTGGAAATCGCAAAGAAAACAGGGCTTTTCAAAATTCATTATCAAAACAGAAAAGAAAAACTCGAATACATTCCCATTCCTGAACTCCAGGTTGATTTTATGTCGGTACACAAATCAAAAGGACTTGAGGCTGACAATGTGATTCTCTTGAATTTTAAGAATGACAAGCTTGGATTCCCGAACCAAATTGCCGATGACAAGGTTTTGAATCTTGTTCTTACAAATTCGGAGGACTTTAAATTTGCCGAGGAACGCCGACTTTTTTATGTTGCCGTTACCAGAACAAGAAACAGAACATTCATTCTTACGGACAACAGAAATCCTTCTCCGTTTTTGAAGGAATTTAAGGCTTCCAGTTCAGTTTGCTTTATTTCTGTCAGGCAGGCTTCAAATGAAGGACTGGAAAAATGCCCACTTTGCAAAACTGGAAATCTCCTGAAAGTTGAGCATGACGGAAAATCTTTTGTCGGATGCTCAAATTTTCCAAAATGCAAATACACAATCCATGATGCGACAGTCTTGGAAAATCCGAAAAAATGTCCTAGCTGTGGCGGATTCCTTGTAAAAAGAAAAGGCAAGAAAAACAAGCACTGGTTCATAGGCTGCACAAACTATCCCTACTGCGAATACACGGAAAAATTTTCCCACTAAATTCCCCGAACAAAGTAACTATATTTCCAAATATAGTTACTTTATTTTAAAATATAGTCACTATATTTACCCAACATACTGGGTATATTTTTTTATCGGGAAAACAGCTATAATGATATAATTAATAGAAGAAATTTGTTTTATCAAGTCAGCTGGAGAAAAAATGGCAAAAGCAAAGAAAGTTGTAAGTTTTGAAGATGCTCTTTGGAGTGCCTGTGATAAATTGCGCGGAACGGTTGAGCCGGCAGAATATAAACATGTGGTTCTTAGCCTGATTTTTTTGAAATTCGTAAACGATAAATTCAGCGACCGCCGTAAGGAACTTGTTGCGCGAGGCAAAGAAAAATATTTGGACTTGCAGGAATTTTATGACATGAAAAATGTCTTTTTTGTTCCGCAGGAATCCCGCTGGCCGTTCATAATGGAAAATGCAAAGCAACCGGACATTGCATTAAAAATTGACACAGCGCTTAACACGATTGAAAAACAGAATCCCTCGTTAAAAGGCGCGCTCCCGGACAACTATTATTCACGCCTTGGAATTGATGTTTCAAAACTTGCTGCTCTTTTGGACGAAATCAACAATATTCAGACTACAGCCGACAAAGAAAACGACATCATGGGTCGTGTCTACGAATATTTTCTTACAAAATTTGCGCTTCAGGAAGGAAAGGGAAAAGGCGAATTCTATACGCCAAAGTCAGTTGTAAATCTGATTGCTGAAATGATTGAGCCGTACAAAGGAAAAATCTATGACCCTTGCTGCGGTTCGGGCGGAATGTTTGTTCAGTCGCTTAAATTTGTGGAAAATCATGCCGGAAATGCAAAAGATATTTCTGTTTACGGTCAGGAAGGGACTGGAACAACTTACAAAATGGCAAAGATGAATCTTGCAATCCGCGGAATTTCGTGTGATTTGGGCGAAAAGGCAGCCAACACTTTTACAAACGATTTGCACAAAGATTTGCGCGCCGACTATATTATGGCAAATCCTCCGTTCAATCAAAAAGACTGGCGCGCGGAAAACGAACTTGCCGATGATTCCCGCTGGAACGGTTATGTTGTTCCGCCAACAAGCAACGCAAACTATGGCTGGATTCTGCACATGGTAAGCAAACTGAGCCAGAACGGTGTCGCAGGGGTTTTGCTTGCCAACGGTGCGTTAAGCGGCGAAGGTCAGGAACTGGAAATCAGAAAACGGCTTGTAGAAAACAATCTTGTCGAGGCAATCGTGATTCTTCCAAGAAATCTCTTTTATACAACAGATATTTCCGTAACGCTGTGGATTCTGAATAAAAATAAAAAGGCGCGTATGGTTCAACAGAACGGAAAAATCAAAAACTACAGAAACCGCGAGGACGAAGTTCTTTTTATGGACTTGCGGCAGATGGGCTCTCCATTTGAAAAGAAATACATCGAGCTTACACAAAATGACCGCGACAAAGTAACCTCTACTTTCCATGCCTGGCAGCAAATAGACAAAGACAAAACTTATAAAAATATTCCCGAATTCTGCTACAGCGCAACAAAAAAGGAAATCGCAGAAAAAGGCTATAACCTTGTTCCAAGCCGCTACATTGAATTTGTAAACCGGGATGAGGCTCAGGATTTTGACACAACAATGAAAAGTTTACAGACAGAACTTACAGACTTGCTCAGGCAGGAAGAAGAAAGCAAAGCTGAATTGCTTAATGTGTTCAAGAACTTGGGGTATGAGATTAAGCTGTAGGATATGAGTATGGAAAATCAAAGCAAGGGCGATATTGTAATTTACCAGACGAAGGACGGTCTTACAAAAATTGATGTCAGGTTTGAAGATGAAACAGTGTGGCTTACTCAGCAACAAATGGCAGAACTTTACCAGTCTTCTCGAACAAATATAGTAGAACACATCCAGCATATTTATGAAGAAGGGGAATTGCAAGAAGAGTCAACTTGTCGGAAATTCCGACAGGTTCAATTGGAAGGTACAAGGCAAGTCAGTCGAGAACTTCCTTTCTACAATCTCGACATGATTATCTCCCTTGGCTACCGTGTTAAGTCCATGGTGGCAACACAATTCAGGCGTTGGGCAACTGAATTGCTGAAGGAGTATCTTAAAAAAGGATATGCACTTGATGACAAACGCTTAAAGGAACTTGGCGGCGGAAATTACTGGAAAGAACTTTTAGACAGAATCCGCGACATCCGCTCAAGCGAAAAAGTGATGTACCGTCAGGTTTTGGATTTATATGCTACCAGTGCGGATTACAATCCAAAAAGTGCAGAAAGCATTGCGTTCTTTAAAATGGTTCAAAATAAGCTTCACTATGCGGCTCATGGAAACACTGCAGCGGAAGTGATTTATAACCGCGCGGATTCAGAAAAAGAATTTATGGGGCTAACAACTTTTACAGGTGATTTTCCAACTAAAAAAGATATTGCAGTTGCAAAAAACTATCTTTCAGAAACTGAACTAAAAGTTTTGAACAATCTTGTTTCCGCATATTTTGACTTGGCTGAAATCAACGCCATGGAACATAAGACAATGTACATGAGCGATTATGTTGAGCAACTGGACAGAATTCTTTCTGGCACAGGAAAAGAAATCTTGGAAGGCGCAGGCTCGGTAAGTCATAAGCAGGCTCTTGAAAAAGCAGAAAGAGAATATCAAAAATTCATTCAGAAAAATCTTTCCCCAGTCGAACTGGCATATCTGGAAACAATTCGGACTTTGGAAAAAGAAGCAAAAGCTGGAGAAAAGAAGTAGATGAGTGAAAAAATATCAATCCGATTTTTTAATGATAGAGAAGTCCGTGCAGTTTGGGATGAAGAAAATTCCAAATGGTGGTTCAGTGTGCTTGATATAATCGGCGTATTGAATGAGCAGGATGATTACGAAAAAAATCGAAACTACTGGAAATATTTAAAGGCGAAACTAAAGCGAGAAAACATCCAGTTGGGTAGTGGCACTAACCAACTGAAATTGACGGCAGCGGACGGCAAAAAATACAAAACTGATGTAATGGACTACAATCAGGTAATTGAGCTTGCAAAAAATTTCCCTAACAATAAGTCTGCTCCATTCATCCAATGGTTTAATTATTCTGACGAAACGATTGACGGAAAAAGCAAAACAAAGGCTTATGCACTTTTTGAAAGTTCTCTTTTGGAAAGCATAGAAGTTGGAACAGTAAACGGACTTAAACAGATTCATGCGTATCTTTTTGGCGGGCTTTATGACTTTGCAGGAAAAATCCGCACTGTGAATATTTCAAAGGGCGGATTCAAGTTTGCCGCGGCGGAGTTTTTGCCACAGACTTTAGATTCAATTGAAAAAATGCCGGAATCAGCATTTGAGCAGATTGCGGAAAAATATGTGGAAATGAACATTGCCCATCCGTTCCGCGAAGGAAACGGCGGAACAACAAGAATCTGGCTGGATTTGATTTTAAAGCGCAGCCTAAAAAAATCTGTTGACTGGAGCAAAATCAACAAAAAAGATTATCTTGATGCAATGGAACAGAGTGTTTACGACTCTTCAAAAATCAAATTTCTTTTGAAAAATGTCCTGACCGATAAAATCAATGACCGTGAGATGTTTATGAAAGGAATTGACTATTCGTATTACTATGAAGAGGCAGAATGATGAGTGAATTGAAAAAGCTAGGTGAATATATACGGCAAGTTGATATTCGTAATAGAGATTTATCTGTAAATAGATTGTTAGGATTGAGTATTAACAAATGCTTTATTGAGTCAATTGCAAATACAATTGGAACTGATTTTAAATCGTATAAAGTAGTAAAGAAAGGACAGTTTGCCTATGGTCCGGTTACTTCCAGAAATGGCGAAAAAATTACGATTGCATTGCTTAAAGAACCGGAATGCATTATTTCAAGTTCTTATTCTGTTTTTGAAATTATAGATATTTCAAAACTTTTGCCGGAATATCTGATGTTGTGGTTTCTTCGTCCAGAGTTTGACCGTTATGCCCGTTACAAATCACACGGAAGCGTTCGGGAAATATTTGACTGGGAAGAAATGTGCCGTGTTGAACTCCCAGTTCCTCCACTCGAAGAGCAGCAGAAAATCGTAGATGCCTACAACGCAATAGAAAACCGCATCAAAATTAAACAGAAGATAAACGAAAAGTTGGTTGAATTGGGAAAGAACATTGTAAAGCAGATTTTTAATCCAAATTTATTATTGAATTATACAGATAATGAACTTGAAGAAATAAAAGACAAATTGAATGTTTCAATGAAAATTCAATCTGTCAAAGATTTTTGCAAGGAAATGAAATCTGGTTCAACTCCTTCAAGAACAGAAATTGATTATTGGCAGAATGGAACAATACCTTGGTTAAAGTCAGGTGAAGTTCATAATAATGTAACAATTTCAGTTGAAGAGTTTATAACAAAAAAAGCATTGAATGAAACATCGACTAAGTTGTTGCCAAAAGATACTGTTCTTATGGCTATGTATGGAGTTACTGCTGGTGAAGTCGGATATTTGAATATTGAAGCAACAACGAATCAGGCTGTTTGTGGAATGATTTGTAAAAACTTAAATGATTCTGCATATCTTTATTTTGTACTTCTTGCGAATCAGAAAGAAATAAGTTTAATGTCAAATGGCGGAGCACAAAACAATTTAAGTAAAGATTTTATCGAAAAACTTTTGCTTGTTGTCCCTGATGAAAAAGTTAGAAGTAAAACAGATCTTGCAAAGATAATTCAGAACTTGAAAAATAATTATCAGGAAATTGAAAAACTTGCTCGGTTAAAACAACTTCTCGTTTCGCAGATTGCAAATAGGCAAAGAGAGGAAAATGACAATGCATAGAAAGCCAAAACTTTCGGTTGAAGAAATTATCAATGACATAAAATCTAAGAATATTACATTTAAATATGTATCTGAAGAAGAGGCAAGAAATTATCTGCTTTATAATACTTATTATTTTAAATTGAAGTCTTATGCAAAAAACTATGTAAAAAATCCTGTTAGAAATAAATATTCTGGTTTGGATTTTTCATATCTTCAAGATTTGGCAAGATTGGATATGTATTTTAGAGAACTTGTGTTTAAAATGACTGTTGATATTGAGCATTTTATTAAAGTCCAATTATTGGCTGCATCTCAACAAAATGAATCTGATGACGGATATAAAGTTGTATCAGATTTTCTTGAGGAAAATAAGGACATAAAAGATAATTTAAAAGAACATTCTGATAATTCAGGTTATTCTGCTCGACTTATTAAAAACAATATCGAGGATTTGCCAATATGGGTTTTTGTAGAAGTTATTTCATTTGGTGAACTTACTCGATTCTATGATTTCTATATAAAAAGATTTCCAATTGGAAACAGTGTGTCGCAATATTTATGGTCTGTCCGAATAATGAGAAATGCTGCGGCTCATAACTCATGTATTCTTAACCGTTTATAAACAATGCTCTTAGAGATTCAATAAAAAGAAATTTTCCGCTTATAGATACAAAAAAACTGAAGCATTATCTGACTAATCCAGTCGTTCAAGATTTTTTAGATGTTCTTATGGTTTTTAAAATTTTGGATAAAACAAGAAATGTTTTAAATAAGAGATTAAAAGAGGTGGATGCTTTTTTTAAGCGTTGCAGAAAACATGCGGCATATTATAAAACAAATAATAATATTGTTTCTGTTTATGTATTTGTATTTCGTTTTTACAAAGAATATAAAAAATTATTTTGACAGAACAATAAATTTGTTATATATTTTGAGTATTGAACTTGAACGTTTATGTTCTATAAGGAATGGATCCAGCCGTTTTACGATACAGATTCATTCCGTTTTTTTTATTTTTTCCTTTTATTCTTTCAAAATTTTTCAACACAATATAATCAATAAATATTATCATTAATTAGGATAAATTTTGAAATTCTGAATATGCATTTAGATAAGCACGCATTGGAACATTCCCTTTTCCATTATTTTCCTATGCCACAAAGTATGTTATAATTTATCTATAGGAATTGTGCTTATGTCAAATCAGGAGCAAAATCAAATCCGGTATACAGTCGCGTGTGTGAATGAATTCGCGCAGGCTAAGTCGCTTTCTAAAACTCAGTCATTTTTATATCTGCTGGAGCACAAGGCTTTGGATTTTCTTACGGAATTTTATGATGTTGAGCATACGCTTTCTTTTGCTGATGCGGTTTCTGATATGACGCAGATTTGCCAGAAAAACGGAGACAAGATTCAATGACGCTTTATCACGGTTCAAATGTTGACATTCAGTTTTTCAGGCAGTTTTCGGACGGGCTTATTTCTGTTGAAACTTTAGTAAAAGAAATGGAATTCAAGAAATTGACAGACCAATATTCGTTTCATACAGAAAAAGCGTTGTCATATCTTTTAAAAACTGGGGTTGAAAATGTCTAAGCAGGAACAGCTGATTGAATACATCACGGATGATGTTGTTTCTTTTATAATGGAAGATTTTAAAGTCCCGGTTCTTGAGGCAATGCAGCGGCTTTACACATCAGAAACTTTTTCAAAGCTGAACAATATTGAAACAGGTTTGTATCTTGAAAGTCCCTCTTATATTTATGATATTTATAAGTCAGAAAAAGAAAACGGCCGAATCATTCAGCAGGAAATTTAAATAAACCGGAGACAGATAAAATGCAATTCGACGAGCACGCACTGGAACTTTCCATTATTGAACTGTTTGAGAAAGCAGGCTACGCACACCTTACTGGAAGCGAAATCCACCACGACAAAACGGAAGTTCTTTTGACTGATGTTCTTAGAAATTTTCTTTTGTTCCGATATTCAGACTAGAATATTACTCAAAGCGAAATCTCGGCAGCTGTGAATAAAATCAAAAATGTCTCTTCGGATTTGTATGATGAAAACAGGCGGATTTTGGATTTTATCTGCAATGGCTTTACAATTCGTCGCGATGATTCTTCCCAAAAAGACCTTTTTATTAATCTGATTGATTTTGAGAATCCTGAAAACAATATTTTTCAGATTGTGAATCAGCTTGAGGTTCAGGGCAGGGAACAGCTTCGTATTCCTGACGGAATTGTTTATGTGAACGGAATTCCGCTTGTTGTTCTGGAGTTCAAGTCTGCAATCAGGGAAAACACTACGATTGAGGATGCATACAAGCAGCTTGCCGTGCGCTACCGCCGCGATATTCCGGAACTTTTTAAGTACAACGCTTTTGTAGTGATTTCCGACGGCGCAAATTCCAAGATGGGATCGATTTTTTCGCCTTATGAATATTTTTATTCCTGGCGCAAAGTTGAAAGCGCAGACAAGGAAGTTGACGGAATCAGTTCCTTAATCACGATGATTAACGGATGTTTCAGGCCGGAGCGGCTTCTTTCTGTCATAAAAGATTTTTTGTATTTTCCGGATTCAAGCGACAATGAGCTAAAAATCGTCTGCCGTTATCCGCAGTTCTTTGCTGCAACAAAACTTTTTGAAAGCATAAAATCTTCCATAAAACCGAATGGCAGCGGCAAGGGCGGAATTTATTTTGGCGCGACAGGCTGCGGCAAAAGTTACACTATGGTTTTCTTGAGCCGACTATTGATGAAATCAACTTCGCTTAAAAGTTCGACCATCATTGTTATTACCGACAGAACTGATTTGGATGATCAGCTTGGGAAACTTTTTCTTAAATCAAAAAATTATATCGGCGACCAGAATATTGAAACAATAGAAAACCGTTCCAGTCTTGGCGAAAAACTTCGCGACCGTCAGAGCGGCGGCGTTTATCTTACAACGATTCAAAAATTCTGTGAGGACACAAAGCTTCTTTCTGAACGCCCAAACATCATTTGCATAAGCGATGAAGCCCACCGTTCGCAAAACAATCTTGATGAGAAACTTGTGGTAAATGATGAAAAGGGAATTGTCGAGCACAAATTTGGTTTTGCAAAATATCTGCACGATTCTTTTCCGAATGCAACTTATGTCGGTTTTACAGGAACTCCGATTGATGAAATGGAAAAAGTTTTTGGCGAAATTGTAGACACTTACACGATGAAAGAATCTGTTGCCGACGGAATCACAGTGAATCTTGTTTACGAAGGACGGGCTGCAAAAGTTTTTCTTGACCACAAAAAGATTCTTGAAATTGAAAATTATTACGCGCAATGCGCAGAGCAGGGAGCAAACGAAAATCAGATTGAGCAGAGCAAAAAGGCTGTTACAAATCTTGAGGCGATTTTGCGCGACCCTGATGTTATAAAAGCCGTTGCCGAAGATTTTATAAATCATTATGAAACACGGGGGCGCGAAGGGGCGACTGTCTTTGGAAAAGCAATTTTTGTCTGTTCTTCCCGCGAAGCTGCGTTTGACTTATGGAAGGAAATTGTTCACCTTCGCCCGCAGTGGAATGAAAAAAGACTTTGTCCAGAAGATGCGACCGTTTCTGAAAAAGAAAAAAAAGAACTAAGACCTATAGAAAAAATAAAAATGGTGATGACCGAGAACAAGGCGAAAGATACAAAAGAACTTTTTGAGCTTCTTGGAAACCATGAATACCGCAAAGAGCTTGACCGCCAGTTCAAAAATGAAAAATCTAATTTTAAGATTGCAATTGTCTGCGATATGTGGCTTACAGGTTTTGATGTTCCTTCACTTGATACAATCTATATTTTTAAACCGATTCAAAAACATACATTGATTCAGACAATCAGCCGTGTAAACAGAACTTTCAAAGGAAAAGAGAAAGGACTCGTTGTCGATTACATCGGAATCAAAAAGGCAATGAATGAAGCCTTGAAAAAATATACTGATGGCGAACAGGAAGAATTTGAAGACTCTGAAAAAGCTGTTGTAATTGTGAAAGACCAATTGAGCGTTGTCAATGCAATGTTCAACAAGTTTGATGCATCGCTGTATTATAACGGAACGCCGTTTCAGCAGCTTGAAACTTTGAACAAGACCGTTGAATATGTTCAGCTTACTGAAGATTTGGAAAAACGTTTTATGGAAGCTGCTCGCAAAATGAAAAAGACGTTTAACCTTTGCTCTACAAGCGAATCATTTTCCGTCGATGAAAAAAATCAGATTAATTTTTATATTGCAGTCCGTGCGATTCTTTTTAAACTTACAAAAGGCGATGCTCCTGATATTGCCACGATGAATAGCCACGTTTCAAAACTGATTCAGGAAGCGATAAAATCTGACGGTGTAGAGGAACTTTTTCAGGTCGGAAAAAATGTAAACTTTGATTTATTCAGTTCTGAATACCTTGAAAAAATTAACAGGCTTCCGCTTCCCAATACAAAAATCAAAATACTTGAGCAGCTTTTAAAGCAGGCAATCGGTGAATATAAGAAAACGAACAAAATAAAGGCGACAGAATTTTCCGAACGATTGAACAGTCTGATTATCGCTTACAACAATCGTTTTGCCGACGGCGACCTTGCAAGCAAGGTTCTTGATGATGTTGCAGAACAATTGAATCAGCTTTTTGCCGATATGATGGAAGACAAAAAATCCTTTGAAGCTATGGGAATTGATTTTGAGAAAAAAGCGTTTTACGACATTCTTGTAAGCTGTGCCAAACGATTTAATTTTGAGAATCAGTATCCAAAAGAAAAAATGGTTGAACTTGCAAAAAAGGTCAAGTTTCTTGTTGCCCAGAATGTAAAATATACGGACTGGAATCACCGTCTGGATGTAAAGGCTGAAATGAAGGCAGATTTACGGATTCTGCTTGATGAAAACGGCTATCCTCCGGTCCCTCGCGAAGAAGTCTTTAAGGAAGTTTTTGACCAGGCAGAAAATTTCAAGAAGTATGAGTAATTATTAAGCATAGGCAATGACGCTTTGTCTAGAAAATCATAAAAAATAAAGTAACTAAGTTCCCCGAATAAAGTAACTATATTTCCAAATATAGTTACTTTATTTTAAAACATAGTCACTATATTTCCCCAACATACTGGGTATATTTTTCTGCCTCTTACCAACTCCTAGCACAATTTTTCGTATATTTTTAAAAGAAACTCTCTAAGCGTGCTTTTTCCGTCTTCTGAAAGCCATTCGGTGAACTTGTCTTCAAGCAGATTTTTGTCCGCCTCGTTTTTTGAGCAGAGTTCCATTCCTTTTTCTGTTATGGCGACATTTTTTGACATTCGGCCGTTTTTCAATGTCATTTCCGTTTTTACAAGGTGTTTTTCTTCCAGGCGCTTGATTATTCCGTTTGTCGTCGGGTGCGAGACTTCAAGAAATGTTTCAATTTCTTTCTGTGTCGTCTGCTGGTTTTTCGCCTCGTGGACAAAAATCAGGACTCTTAGCTGCGCAAACGTTATTCCGAGCGAGTTTAAATTTGCATTCACCTGTTTTTCAAGTTTCTCATCAATTTTCTTAAAAAGAAATCCAATGTCGTTTTTGTGGCTGTCGTTCATCAGTCATATTTTATAACGCAAGAACAATTTTTTAAAGTAAATTTAGCAATTAACTGTAACTTGCTACAGTTAATATCGTTTTGTATGTAGTATGCTACAGTAAAACACTGCATGAACTTATTGGAGGTCGATTTTGGCTCTTTATAGAAAAATTGTTTTTTTAGGGATTTTTTCCTTGTTTTCATTCGCTATTTTTGCAGAGGAAAAACTTGTTCTTACGGCGGACAAAGCTGTTGAGAAGGCTTTGGAATCTCATGTTGACATAAAACGTTCCGAAATTTCGCGCGGGCAGGCAAAGCGTGAGTATAAGAATTCGTGGAACAAGGTTCTGCCGTCTGTTTCTGCCGGAGCCGCCGCTTCCGAAAAAAAATCCTGGAAGGACTCTGATTCAGACATTGTGAATGGAACTCTTTCTTTTTCTGCTTCTCTTTCGCTTGATGCCGGAATTGCTTCTTCAATAAAGGCTCTGCGTTCTTCTTATGAGGCAGGGGAGATTTCCTATGATGAAACTGTCCGCAAGACCGAAAGCTCTGTCCGCACTGAATTTTACCGGATTCTTTATTTAAAAGAGCAGCTTGAAAATGCGCGGAAAACTCTTGAAAGCTACGAAAAGCAGTTTGAGCAGGCAAAGGAAAAATATTCGCGCGGAACTGTAACCCAGCTTGATTTATTGAGCGCGGAAGTGAACGTGGAGACCGCAAAGCCTGATGTTGACAGCGCGCGCACAAATTTTTCAAACGCGCTGAAAGAATTTCTTGATGCAATCGGAATTGACCAAAACCTTAATGTTGAGCTTGAAGGAACTCTTGATGATGCGGAGCGTGTTCTGAAAATTGACCGTTCTGTTCTTGAAAAGTGCGTGGAAAATTCTTCGGAAATAAAGATTCTTGAAAAAAATCTTGAGACGGCGCGCCACACAAAAAATGCAACATATTCTTCTCTTAGGCTTCCAAGCCTGAATTTGAGCGCAGATGTTTCGCCAGAAATTTATTCCTACGACAAGAAATCAAAAAGCGGAGCGGAAAATCCAAGCTGGAGCGTTTCAGCTGGAATCTCACTTCCTGTTGACAGCTGGATTCCAGGCTCTTCTGCTTCTGTGAAAATAGCCGCGCTTGACGACACCATAAAAGATTATGAAGTTCAGCTTGAAAATCTAAAAAAGACTGTAAAAACTTCCGCCGCCGAAAAATTCGAGGCGATTGAGCTTTCGCAAAAAAACATAGCCGCCCGGAAAATGAACGTGGAGCTTGCCCAAAAATCCTACGAGATGACAGAGGACGCATACAGGCGGGGAACAAAAGACCTGCTTTCCTTGCAGGACGCGCTGGACAAGCTAAGCTCGGCAAAACTTCAGCTCCGCTCGGAGCAGTACGCGCTTTTGTCAAACGTTCTGTCGCTTCAGGAAATGCTTTCGCTTCCGTCTGAAACTTTTTTTGAATCAGAAAAAAATTAAAAGCAAGAAAATAAATATATTTGAGGTGAAAAAATGAAAATCACAAAAAAACGACTTTGCTATACAGCCGGCGCGATGGTTCTTCTTGGAATTGTCGCTTGTCTTCCAAAACGAAAAATGGAGCTTCCGCCTGTTGAAAAAACTGTCTATCCTGTCCAGCTTGAAACAGTTCAAAAATCAGACTTGCAGGAATATCTTTTGCTAAGCGGAAACGTAAAGGCCGACAACACGATTTCTGTCTTTCCGGATATGGCAGGAAAGCTTGTGAATGTGCCGGTTACTCTTGGCTCTTACGTAAAAAAAGGGCAGGTGATTGCTGAGGTTGACCCTTCAGTTCCAGGCTCTGTTTACGCGAAAAGCCCGGTTTACGCTCCGATTGAAGGCTATATCACGTCTCTTCCGCTGACTCCGGGAACAACCGTTTCTACCTCGACAGAAATTGCGCAGATTGGAAACATAAAAAACCTGCAGATTGAGTCAAAAGTTCCGGAAGGAAAAATCGGCGTCCTTAAAAATAATCTGACTGCGGAAATTTCACTTGAAGCGTACAAGAACGAAACTTTCCCGGCTCATATCTTTAGAATCAGCCCGATTGTTGACGAGACTTCGCGCACAAAGGAAGTCTATTTTCTTTTTGACACAAACGATTCAAGAATCAACGCCGGAATGTACGTGCGCATAAAACTGAACACGGTTCTTCACAAAAACATAATTTCTGTTCCGTCGGACTGCATTGTTACAGAAAGCGGAAAAAAATACGTCTATGTTGCCTCGGAAAATGATGAAAAGCTGGCCGTTGAAAAACGCGAAATTGAAGAGGGCGTTACAGTTGACGCACGCACTGAAATCACAGCAGGACTGAATGAAAATGAAGAAATTGTTGTGAGCGGAATGCAGGTTCTTTCAGACGGAGCTGAAGTCCGCGATGTGAACAAAAAGACAGCGCAGCAGGGGGAATAGGTTATGAGCGTTTCAAAAAAAGTTCTTGAACATCCTGTCCTGACAATCTGTGTTTTCGCGCTTGTTGCGATAGTCGCGTTCTTTACGCTTGGAAACATTCAGATTGACTTGATGCCGGATATGGATATGCCGGTCGCAATGATTATGACAAGCTACGACAACGCTGGCCCTGAATCAGTTGAAAAATCCGTCACAGAAGTTCTTGAAAGCGGACTTATAAGCGTAAGCAATCTAAAGGAAATGACTTCTGAATCTTCGGAAGGCTCTTCGCTCATAAAGCTTGAGTTCAATTACGGAACAAACATCGACACCGCGATAAACGACATACGCGACAAGCTTGATATGGTAAAAGGAAGCCTGCCGGATGACGCGGACTCTCCGCAGATTTTCAAGTTTGACTCAAGCGCAATGCCGATTATGACTCTTGCTCTTAACGGAAGCCGCTCGGCGGACGAGCTTAGAAAACTTGCCGATGATGAAGTTTCTGACCGTCTGGAGCAGACAGCCGGAATTGCCCAGGCCACGGTGCGCGGCGGCCGGGAGTCAATTGTAAGAATCGAGCTTAGCCAGAACAGGCTGGACGCCTACGGATTAACTCTTTCTTCTGTTGTAAGCACGCTTGCAAGCCAGAACATAGAAGTTGGCGGCGGCTCAGTCTATGAGGGCACAAGAAAATATATGGTGCGCACGACAGGCGAATTCAGTTCAATTGACGAGATAAACGGCACTGTTGTTGGAAGCGCAAACGGCTACGACGTAAAGCTTTCGGACATTGGCGAGGCTTTTTTAGGCTACAAAGACCAGACTAGCGAAGTTTTTATAAACGGAAAACCGGGCGTTTACATAAGCCTTCAAAAGCAGAGCGGAAGCAATTCCGTGAACGTTGCGAATGCGGTTTATAAAAAAATCGAGGAAATTCAGTCTATTCTGCCGGAAGGCGTTTCCCTTGACATAATTTCCGATGACTCAACTTCTGTGCGCGACACTTTGAATTCTCTTGTAAAGTCAATTCTTGAAGGATTTGTTCTTGCGGTTCTTGTTCTTTTTTTATTCCTGCGGAGCGTAAAAAGCACGGTAATCATGGCGATTTCAATTCCTTTCAGCGTGTTGATTACAATTCTTGTGATGGTCTTTAGCGGAATCACCTTGAACATGATTACAATGACCGGGCTTATTCTTGGAATCGGAATGGTCGTTGACGCTTCTGTCGTTGTCCTTGAAAATATTTACTCATACAGAATGAGGGGAACGAGCGCGAAAGTTTCTGCGGAAATCGGAACTCAGGAAGTAATGTCCTCTGTAATTTCCGGAAACCTTACAACAATCTGCGTTTTTATTCCGTTCTTTGTGTACAAGTCAAAGCTCGATATGCTCGGCGAGCTTTTTACAACGCTTATGGTTGTAATTATAATCGCGCTGCTTTCATCTCTTGTTGTCGCAATGTTCCTTGTCCCGGTTCTTGCCGGAAAATTTCTTCCAGTTGACAACAGGGCTGAAGTTCCTATAAAGAACAAATTCCTTAAAAAATGCGACTCTGCCGTGGAAAACGCAATCAACTGGATTCGGGACAGATACCGCGCCGCTTTAAGGGTTGCGCTTCATCACCGCTTTGCAACTGTCCTTGTCTCATTCACAGTTCTTGCCTCGTCGTTTTTGCTTTTCAGCCATCTGCGCGTAAGCTTTATGTCGAATTTCAATGATTCAGAAGTTGGGCTGAACGTGGAGCTTCCGCTTGGAACAAAACTTTCCGAGACAAAAAGCGTCCTTGAGCAGTTTTACCAGATTGCAAAGGACGAAATTAAAGGCTACGAGAACATTATTGTAAGCGTGGGCTCTTCCAGCGGAATGGCTTTAAGCTCCGACACTTCATACAAAGGCTCTATAAGCATAACCCTTCCTGACGCCTCAAAGCAGATTGACAATGCCGACAGCGTAAAGCAAAAGCTCCGCCGCCATTTTGAGGATTTCCCTACAGCCACGTTCACTTTTGACGACGGAAAAATGCAGCAGATGACAGGAAGCGACATTGACATTGCTCTTTCTGGAAGCAGTCTTGCAAAACTTATTGAGACAGGAAATCAGATAAAAGACCTTATAAAAGAAAAAATTCCTGAAGCTACAGAGCCAAGCCTTGACATTGAGGAAGGACTTCCGCAGGTTGAAATTCAGATTGACCGTGCGCGCGCCTCGTCATTCGGAATCAGCGTAAGCTCAATTGCAAACGAGATAAACTACAGCATAAACGGAAAAACCGCCACAACCTACCGCGCAGACGGAGATGATTACAGCGTGGTTGTTCTGCTTAACGACCAGGACAGAGGCGACATTCCAGACCTTGAAAAAATCTATGTGAACGGAACAAACGGACGCTACGCTGTTTCAAATTTTGCGCAGGTTGTGCGCGGAACAGGTCCTGTCTCAATTAACCGTGAAGACAAGACAAGGACAGTCCACCTTACCGCAGGAATTACAGCCGGTTCTAGCGCAGGCGAAGTTGAAAACCAGATAAAGCAGGCAATAAACGAAAATATGGTAATCCCGGAAGAAGTCAATGTTTCTTTTGAAGGCTCCTGGAAAGACACGATGAGCACAATGAAAATTCTTCTGATTGTAGTTTTCCTTGCCGTAATCCTTGTGTTCGGCGTAATGGCAGGAACTTATGAGTCGTTCAAAGACCCGTTCATAAATATGTTCACGCTTCCGTTCCTTATTGTAGGCGTTGTTTTGATTCACCTTGTTACAAACCAGGCGTTCAGCATGGTTTCAATGCTCGGCGTAGTTATGCTTGTAGGAATTGTTGTCAATAACGGAATTATTCTTGTTGACCAGACGAATCTTCTTGTGCGCCGCGGAATAAAAGTCCTTGAAGCGTGTGAAAGCGCCGGAGCCTCGCGCCTTCGCCCTGTTCTTATGACAACGCTCACGACAATTCTTGGAATGATACCGATGGCGTTCTTTGGAGACGCGAATTCCTCAATGACGCAGCCAATCGGACTGTGCATAGTCGGCGGACTTACATCAAGCACGGTTGTAACGCTTTTTATAATTCCAGTTTTGTATTCGCTTTTTAACAAAAAAGAAGACAGCCAGAAAAAAAATGAAGTTGCGCCGGAGCTTTTGGCAATGCTGAAAGAAAACGCAAAGAAAACTCAATCTGCTAATTGCTAATTATAGAAAGGAAAGAAAAATGATAAGAATAGAAATAATCGCAAACCAGTCAGTCCACGAGGAAATCATAAAAAATCTGGAAGCCGTAATCCCGAACTTCTGCTATTCGCTGATTCCGCTAGTTTACGGCCGCGGAAAAAACTCCTATAAACTTGGAAGCACAACCTGGCCGGAAACAAACTTTATTCTAATCGCATACTGCCCCGAAACCGCCGAAACCGACATTCAGACAGTAATCGAATACGAAAAGAAAAAATTCCCTGATGAAGGAATAAAGATATTTGTGCTGCACGATAAAAAGCCGGAATAGACAGACGGGGGGGGTAGCTGCGCTGGGGGGGCGATTTGAAAACTTATTACGAGAATGAAGAGGGAAGGGCATTCTCGTAAAAGTGCGCGCAAATAACAAGTTTACCAAGTCAAAGAAAATTCGACCAGTTCAGGAGTTTCAGGTTTTCCGATTACTGGCTCTTTTTTATCTAGTGAGCTAAGTTGTGTCATTTCATCAGAATTCAGCGTAAAATCAAACAACTCAAAATTTTCTTTGATTATGCTCTAGTTGAGTGCTTCTTGGAATAACGGAAATGCCTTTTTGTGTCAGAAAGCGAAGCAATATTTGTGCTGGAGTTTTTCCGTATTTTTCAGCGAGCGTAAGCACAAAAGGCTCTTTAAACATTTCGTTGCGGTTTCCCTGACCAAGTGGCGCATAAGCCATGTGTGAAACCTGTTTTTTGTCCATCCAACTGCGTTCCGTGCTGCGCTGGCAGTAAAGGTTTGTTTCAATTTGATTGACAGCCGGAACGACATTGTTGTAGGCAATCAAATCAAGAAGCTGGTCTGGCTCAAAGTTGGAAACGCCGATTGCCCGAATTTTTCCTTCATTATATAGCTTTTCCAAAACACGCCATGCCGCATAGTAATTGGCAAAAGGACAGTGCAAAAGCAACAAATCGATATAGTCAGTTTGCAAATTAGCAAGCGACTGCATAACCGTCTGTTCTGCATTTTCATAGGACTTAAAATTCACCTTTGTAACAAGAAACTTCCTTGCGGTCAATTCCATTCATCTTTATACCCATTCCTGCTTCTTTTTCGTTTCCGTAGGCTTCTGCTGTGTCAATCATGCGATAGCCTGTCTTTATTGCGTTTTTAACCGCATTGGTGCAACTTTCTCCATTCAGCATAAATGTGCCAAAACCCACAAGCGGCATTTTAAGATTATTGTTTAGCGTTAGATATTCCATGTAATCCTCCATAAATCAAAATTGAATCATTCAATGATTCGTGTTAATATTATTCTAATAAGTTCGTGTAACACGAAGTCAAGAGGATTTTAAAAAATTATGCACTATACGATTAAGCAAATGGCAAAAATGTTCGATGTTACAGAGCATACATTGCGTTTCTATACAGACAAAGGCTTGCTGCCCTGCGAGTGCGATAATGGCAACCGCCGGGTGTTCAATGAGGAATCCGTCAACTGGATGCAAGGTATTAAATGCTTAAAAGGCTGCGGTGCATCAATTGAGGACATTCAGGAATATTGCCGCTTGTGCCTGTTGGAAGAATCAAAAGAAAATATCCGGGCGTGTTATGAAATAATTTTAAAACAGCGGGATGAAGCTTATAAAAAGCTGGACAAGGCAAAATCTACCGTAAAATATATGGATGACAAGGTTTCTCATTATGAAGATATTCTTGCCGGGCTGAAACCAGATGACACGAACCCCAAAAACTGGACGGCAGAAAATCGCCCATCACATAAAAAGAAGGAATTATTATGACAATTTATGATAGAGCAAAAGCTGGTGAACCTATTAATATGCGTACTGATGACGAGTATAAACGCATTTGCGGTCCAGAAATGGTGCGTAGTAGAACATTGTGCCATCGTATAAATATGCTTGAGCCATATGATGAAAAGGTACGAAAGTTATTTGATGAATTATTTGAAGGTCGGCTTCCTGAATCATCAAATATTTTGACACCTGTGTATATTGACAGGGGTGCAACAATCAATATTGGAGAAAATGTTTTTATAAATTGGGGATTTAATACGGTATCAACAGGAAGTATTACGATAGAAGATGGTGCAATGATAGCACCAAATGTGTCTATGCTTACAGCTAATCATGACTTGAATGATTTACAGATAATTATATGTAAGCCGATTGTGATTAAGAAAAACGCCTGGATTGGTGAGGGTGCAAAAATTTTGCAGGGAGTTACAGTTGGCGAAGGTGCAGTTGTTGCTGCAGGAAGTATTGTTACAAAAGATGTTGCACCAAGGACTATTGTTGGTGGCAATCCGGCCAGATTTATAAAAAATATTGAAAATAAAATGGAAAAGAAGTTATGAAGCAGTGAGATCTCGAACTTCAGACTAATGGACGAGTAAAGCACGACGACCTTCAGCGCATTGATTGGCTATCAGGTGAGGAAAACAGCAGCATAGCTTTTTATTTGGGCGTTCCCCGACATCCTGCCGCACAAGAAACTTCGCTTCTTGCAATTTTTTTCTGCCCCTAATCCGCCATCCGTGGCGGATTCAACTTCCGCAGAATAATTGCCTTTGGCGGCAAATGTCGGGTCGGGCTTTTCGCACTTCGCCGTCTAACCGCGGCTCATTCCTGAACTTCGTTCCGGAACTGCTTTGCAGGTGCTGCAATCCCTAACGTGCGTTCGCTACGCTCACTACCGAGTTTTTGCAAAGCAAAAACTCGCGGCGAACCGCAGGTTTGCAAAATCCCTAATGCAAATTCACTTTATCTAAAAATTCTTTTGGTATAACGGCTTTGACAGAAGAAAGTCTGTAGTCCTGAATGTTTCTTGTGATAATGATTTTTGTCCCGGCGTTTTTTGCGCAGAAAGCCTGAACTGCGTCTTCAAAATCTGACATTGGAGAATCAAACGCCTGATTTTTCTGTTTTCCGTGCGGTCAAGATTTTTTCAGCGTCAATTTCACTTGGAATCAATCCTGCGATGGCATTAAGCGAATCAAGTTTTTTCTGAATCCGACGGAAGGACTTTTAGTCCGTATCGGGAGGCACTGTCCTTGAATTTTGCCGGATTTTCAAAAAAATCAGAATATGAAACGACAATCATTTTTTCCTCCAATTCTGTTTTGAATATAGCATAGAAAAACGGAATTTTCTATAAAAAAAACATTAAGACTTTCTCCATAATCAAAACTTATACTGGCTAAAAGAAACTTGTATTTTAAATATTTTTCTGCCTGGTTTATATTCTAGGCATAAAGAG
>DKDI01000023.1:26841-38671 GCA_002449305.1 Treponema sp. UBA6852 | reverse complement strand
CGTTTTATCTCTGCTAGTTTGCATTGCAAACTAGCGGCGGTGCTGACAAAAGCAAAAAGCCTCCCGGAAGGGAGGCTTTTTGCTTTTAAATAGGGTAAAATTTGTAAGTATAACAAGTTTTTGCAATCACAAAAACTTGTTGATTTTTATATTTTTTTGCAGAAGAAAGAAAATTTATTTATTTTTTATAATAAGATATAAAATTTGACACTGTACCATATATATGATACAGTTTGCTGATGACCAAGGAAGACTGCGTAATCTATGAGGGCTTGTTTTTCCAAATCGAATGGTACTTTGACTCTAAAGGAAACAGCCAGCCTTTTGATTATTTTCAGGAATGCGACTTAACTCAAAAGCGGAAATTTTTGATGCTATGCCAGCGAATGGGCGACTTTGGGAAAATAATGGACTGCACAAAGTTCAGAAATAAAGGAGGATTCAAAATGACAACATTCGACAAATTTTTTGATGAGCATCCAGGGCAGAAACCTATTTATGACAAGGAATACAATGACTTTCTTCTTTCTGAGTTTATGCTTGAAAAAATGGAGGAGGAAAATATTTCTGTCCGGGAGCTTGCAAAGAAGGCTCATGTTTCTCCAACAGTAATCCAAAAACTCCGCTCTAAGGACGCAGAAAGAGTAACTCTTACAACCTTTACTTCAGTGCTCAACTGCCTAGGCTATAAAATAAAACTGGAAAAACTTCCAGCGATACACTAAGCTATTTCCTAAATTACTAACATCACTTAGAAACAACATATATTTAAAACACAAAAAGGAGCTGTTCAGATTGTATCCTATGGGCTTTGCAATTTTGACCAATGTGTCTATTGTGGGATTTACATTTGGAGACAGAGCCTTGTAAAGTCCGCTGCGGGAGATTCCTGTTTCCTTTGCTGTCTTAGTCATTCCTTTTGCCATAGCGACTGTTTTTATCGCTTCGATTAGCTCTTCCGTAGTGACTTTCTTCGCCACATAGTCAAGGTAGCCTTTCTGTGTTCAGATACTCTACCGCGTTGTAATCTGTCAATTTTATTTTTCCATAGTCAATAAGCTTGCTTTTATTTTATGAAGTCGGAAACATCGCAACCTAAAGCCAGCGAGAGTTTTTTTGCTGTTCTTGCGCCTATTGGACGTTTGCCTGCTTCCATCAGGGAAATATTCGGAACAGCGATGCCGGAACGTTGAGAAAGGTCTGCCTGAGACCACTCCTTGTTTTCCCTTCGGATTTTGAGGACATCGCCTGGTTTTATTTGGCGCTCAATCTCTTTCATAATTTCGCTGTCTTTGGAATTTATGTAATCCTCATCATCCGAAGAGACTTCCTCTTCCTGCAGCACCTGAATATCCGGCAGCTTTTCACGTAGAATCTGAATCACATAGTCAGAGCCCTGACCATAGATATATGTGTTAATATGGTGAGTTTTCTCTGCTACCAACATAGGTTACCTCCACAACGATTGCCTCTTTTTCCCAATGCCAGACCGCGCACCAGCTGTATCCAAGGTGGCAATGATAAAAATCTTTAGAAAGTTTTGAGTATCTGTCCCATTCCGGCAGAACCGCTCCTTTTTTCTTAAGTCTCTTGCAAGAAGCAAGAATCTGTTCTTGACATCAGCCGGAAGCTTTTTTATTTGCTTGTCTATTTTCTTTTTCCAGACAACCTGATACTCTTTATGCTCCATAAATATATTTTATCATTTTTGATAAGATAGTCAACTGGAAATTACCCCTATTTAACAAAAAAGCCTCCCAGAAGGGAGGCTTTTTGCATTACTAAGTCAAACGCAAATTGCGGGTAGAATTAGAAGCTAAATGTGAGCACAACAGGAACACACCACATGAATCCGTCATGAACTTTGCCGTTCTTGTCTGTTCCGGCAGAAATTTCTGAGAATCCTGCACCGTTTGTAACGCCTTCAAATCCTACTCCAAGAGAGCCGTTGCTGAAGCCTTTTGAAACGCCTACGAGGAAAGAAACAGCATCGTCTTTGCCATCAACCTTAATACCATCCTTGCTGTACTTTGTTTCGCTTATATAGCGTAAATCTGTGTTCAATGTAAGACCTTCCATAATTACGTAGTCAACACCTGCACCGATTCCCCATTTTGGATCAAAGCCAGAGTTCTTGAAGAGTTTTACACCACCAGCAAGAGAAACCTTCATGGCATCTGAAACCTGGTAACCAGCATTCAAAGCGAAGTATGCCTTATTCTTTGCTCCACCCCACTCACCAAAACCTTTTTCTTTGGCGTTCATGAGATCATCGATTTTATAATCTTCATCAACGATGTCGAATTTTGCGCCAATTGCAAGGCTCAGGTTTTCAACTGCTGTAAGGTTAAATGCAACGCCGATTTTTCCTGTGTAGTCGTATTTTTTATCAGCAATTTTAGATTCTTCGCTTACGCCAGTCCAAAGAACTTTTAAAGTTCCAGTTCCGTCGATTGTATATGCCGCGCCAATCTGTGTCTTTTTATAGATGTCATAGGCATCCTGTATGTATTCGCCAGTTTTAAGGAACGGAATGTTTGCTATTACCTTTAGGCCGTCAACTGGAAGAATTTCAGCCATCAAGCCGTCTCCGCTTTTTCCATCCATAATTGCGTTATCACCGTTGAACACCAAATCTGTTGTCTGTTTTGGACGAAGCCAGTCCCATGCTCCAAATCCACTTCCCTGTCTGAGTCCGTTGTCTCCATCATCGAAATATCCTACAGAGAGCTTGAACTGCTCAACAGGCTTTACCCAAAGAACGCTTCTGTCTCCATGAGCGATTTTGTCTTCGCCTGCCTGGTCACGGATTTCAAATGTGTATCCTGCAGTTCCTTCTTCGTTTACACCTGCAACACTAAGTCCTGCTGTACGCGCTGCTCCGCCCCATGCCTGTGTAAGACCAGCTTTGTAGTCCTCGCCATCATTTGCTACAGGCACGAGAACTGCCTTTGTCCACATGCCGAATGTGATTTCTGCGAAAGCAGAAGTTGCTGTAAGTGCGGCAGCCGCTGCGACCGCGATAAGAGTCTTTTTCATCTCTTAGCCTCCTTATGTTTAAATCTTAGCGGTGCTTTGGCATCGATAAGATTTAAACAGGCTGTTTTGCAACGCAGTAAAAAACAGTAGTCGATTGAACAAGTTTGCCACCGGGCAAACTTGCAGTGCAGTTTCTGACGCTATTTTAGGCAGGAACCGCACTGCTTATGACTTAAATCTTGGGGGAGGCTTTCGGAACAAAGGAATATATATAGAGATATTATAAAATCAGTTTTATTTAGCAATGAAATAAACTTTATATCAAAATATTTTTAAGTTAAAATCAAAGTAAAATTAAGTTAATTTCAAGACGTTTTTAAGTTAAAAACAAAGTGAAATTAAGTTAATTTTAAAACATTTTTAAGTTGATTTCTAACTTAATAAAGCATTAGGCGCAGATTAAGCAAGGATGGCTTTTCTTCTATGGAACGCTACCTTTTTTCTTCCGCATTTTCTTGTAAGATTGTTGCAAACTAACAGAGCAAGGGTTTCAGTATAAAAGAAAAAAATTGAGAAGGAAAGAAATAGAGCACCATCTTGTTGACAAATCGGGAATTGAATTTCATAATATCTGAAGTATGATTGACAGAAAATTTGGAAGTCAAGTAAAAAGTGCATTGAAGTATTTTCCGTGTATAACTTTAACTGGTGCTCGTCAGACAGGAAAAACAACACTTTTGCGTTCTCTTCTGCCGGAATATAATTATGTTTCTCTTGATTTGCCGAGTATTGCGGCTCTTGCGGATGAAACTCCTGAAATTTTTTTCGAAAAATATAAAAGTCCTCTTATTGTTGATGAAGTTCAGTATGCGCCTAAACTTTTCAGGTTTTTAAAGGAACGGCTTGATAATGAGCGGCATAATATGGGACAGATTGTTCTTACAGGAAGTCAAAAGTTCGAATTGATGAAAAATATTTCAGAAAGCCTTGCAGGAAGAACTTGTGTAATGGAACTTGAAGGACTTTCTTGGGCGGAATACAAAAATGCTCCGTGTTTTTCAGATGAAAATCCAGCTAATTTTGAAACTTTTATTTTCCGCGGCGGATTTCCTGAGCTTACACGTGAGCCAGATTTTCCGCTTGATATGTTTTTTTCAAGTTATCTTGCAACTTACCTTGAGCGCGATGTGCGTCAACTTGTAAATGTTTCAAATTTACGGACTTTTGAACAGTTCATTCGCTTGCTTGCAGTCCGAAACGCTCAAATACTGGATATGGCGGAAATAGGCAATTCGCTTGGCATAAGTTCAAAAACTGTTGCTTCATGGCTTAGTGTTCTTGAAACTTCAGGGCAAATTACATTTTTGCAGCCGTGGTTTGGTAACGTTGGAAAGCGGATTGTAAAAACCCCTAAAGTTTATTTTAACGATACTGGGCTTTTATGCTGGCTTTTGGGAATTGAAAAAGAAAAACTGAAAATTTCTCCTTTTGCAGGAAGTATTTTTGAAACAGCTGTGTTTGCTGAATTAAGGAAAAACAATAAGCTTAATGGAAACAAAAAACAGCTTTGTTATTACCGTGATATTTCTCAGACAGAAATTGATTTTCTTGAAATTGGCGCAGGCTGCCGTTTGATAGAATCCAAGCTTACGGAAAATCCGAAGTCTGATGATGCTTCTGGAATAAAAAAGTTCTATGAACGATTGCTGGCAATTACAAATATTCCTGCGGAGCTGAATCCTCTTTCTGCATATATTGTATGCAATGTCCATGAGAATTTCCCATTAAAAATTAATATCAAGAATGAAAATATCAAAGTCAACGCGGTAAATATAAAAGATTTGCTGCTAGATACCGTTGTTTTTTAAGCGAATTTGCATTAATTTATTAGTTATGTCAGATTTGGAAGTAAAAATCAGGAGCTTTTTTAAAAAGCCTTCGTATGTTGTGGCGATTATTGTAGGCGCTGTTTTGCTTGCGGCGGCTGGCTCTAGTCTTTTTGTTGTTGATCAGGCGGAGCAGGCTGTAATCACTCGGTTTGGAAGATATAATGCTACTTTGGGACCGGGACTTCAATATAAAATTCCGTTTATAGATAAAAAATTTATTGTTCCGGGAAACAAAGTTGTCCAGACGGAGCAGTTTGGATTTAAAACCACAAAAAGTGGCTCTGTAAATCAGTATCAGAACAATATTACACGTGAATCAACTATGCTGACCGGCGATTTGAATATCGTGGATGTTGAATGGATTATTCAGTACAGAATTGTTGATCCGCGCGCTTGGCTTTTTACAGTTCAGGAAAAAGAGCAGACAATCCGCGACATAAGCCGTTCTGTAATCAATACTTTGGTCGGCGACCGGGCAATTTTGGATGTTATGAGCAGCGAGAGAAGCAACATTGAAAATCTTGCGGTTTCCATGATGAATGAGCAGTTTTCGCAGCTGGGACTTGGAATAAACGTTTTTGCGGTTAAGCTTCAGAATATTGTTCCGCCGGAAGGAGTTCAGGATGCGTTTGAGGACGTGAACAAGGCTATTCAGGATATGAACCGCTTTATAAATGAAGGAAAAGAAAGCTACAATTCAGAAATTCCAAAGGCAAAAGGCGAGGCTGACCGTCAGATTCAAGTGGCGGAAGGCTATGCGGCTGAGCGTGTTAACAAGGCAAAGGGCGATGTGGCAAGGTTCAATTCAGTTTATGAGGAGTACAGAAAAGCTCCTGCTGTTACCCGGGAACGTCTTTATCTTGAAACTATGGAAGAAATTTTTGCTTCCGGCGCAGACAAGAATCCGGCTTTGATAGACAGCGGTCTTGACAATGTGCTTCCGTTTAAGAATCTTGGAGGAAAAAATGGCAAAGCAGAATAAATTTTATCTTAGGCTTGCGGCTTTTGTTGCTGTCATTGTGATTTTGCTTGCGGCAGGTCCTTTTTATATTGTGAACGAAGGAGAGCAGGCTGTTGTTACAAGGTTTGGACAAATTGTAAAATCGTGCACTTCTACCGGACTTTATTTTAAAGTTCCGTTTCTTGATGTCGTCACTGTTTATCCTGCAAAAATTCTTTCACTTGAAGGGGATCAGGCTCGCATTCCTACAAAGGAAAACCAGTTTATAATTGTGGACACTACAAGCCGCTGGAAGATTTCAGACCCGGCATTGTTTTATCAGTCGTTCAAGACTTTGGATGCGGCGTACAACAAGCTTAGCGATGTAATTGATTCTTCAACTAGGACGATTATCACACGCAATAGGCTCAGCGAAATTGTAAGAAGCAGCAATCTTATTAACGAGGAAAAAGACAGTGCGGATTCAAATCAGCTTGCAGGAATTGAAGGCGAGGACAGCGCGGAAATTGAAGCTTTGGTCAATGTGAATTCAAACAACGAAAGTGTTTCCAAGGGAAGAAGCGCGCTTTGCCAGGAAATGGCTGACGACGCAAGAAAAATGGTGGGCGAATACGGAATTGAACTGATTGACATTGTTCCGCGGCAAATAAAATATTCAGACGAGCTTACAGAAAGCGTTTACAACAGAATGATTAAGGAGCGCAATCAAGTGGCTCAAGCGTACCGTTCTCTTGGTGAAGGAAAAAAGTCCGAATGGCTTGGAAAACTTGAAAACGAAAAGCGCACAATCGAATCAGAAGCCTACAGAAAAAGCGAGGAAACTAAAGGAAAGGCGGATGCGGAAGCTGCGGCAATTTACACTCAGTCTTACACGCGCGATCCTAAGTTCTATGAGTTCTGGAAAAGCCTTGAGTCGTACAAAAATACAATGGGCAATTTTGATGTTACGTACAGCACAAAAATGGACTACTTTAAATATTTGTATAGTTCAGATGGAAAGCGTCAATGAGTTCCAAAACAGTTTTTCTTTACAACGGAAAGATTTTTTTAGACAGCCGGATGGCTAGCAATGTTTTTGTAAAAGCCGGATTTGCCGGAAAAATCAGAGAAAACGGACTGCTTGCTGAGCTAAATGACGGAGCTTGGAATTTTTCTTTATGGAACTTTGACGGCACAGTTTCTTCTGAGGATTTAAAAGAATTTGCGCACTCTGAAGATGAAACAGTTTTTCTTGAAGGCTCATGCTTTGATGGACTTGCGCTTAGTGAATGTTTTGAAGCCTTTGGAAAAAAAGATTCTATAAAAGCCTGTTCACTTGTCTGCAATGCGCTTGATGCTTTGGATGAAAGCAAGGTAGTTCTTTCTTTAGTTGGCGCAGGAGGAATTATTGTTTCCAAGGATTTTTCTAAAGTTTTATTTTTGCCTAAGAATTTGCTTGAAATTTCTTTGTCATCGCTTGGGGAAGAAATTTTTTCAGAATTATATGGAAAGTATTTGAACCCTGTGTTTTCTGGAAAAGACGCGGTGCATTTTTTGCAGGCGGTTATTGTTTATAAAACTATTTGCGGAAAAGTTCCGTTTGCAGAAAAATCTTCTTCTGCAAGGGAAAACGATATTCGGGATTTAAATTACTGTCCGTTGCGCTATGCGGCTTTTGGAATTGACGAAAAAATTCTTTTGTTTACAGAAAACGCTTTTGCAGGCAAAAATTGCGCGTTCCCTAAAGAAGAAGTTTCCACACTTGAATTAAAAGAGTCTCCTTCATCGGATTTAGAAAAGTTCAATGCTGAATCTCAAAAATTTCTTTTGCATCAAGAAAAAAAAGTTCGTTTAAAAAGGTGGCTTAGGGCAAAATCCACGGTGATAAAAATTTGCATTGCGGTTTTTGTTTTTGCAATTGCGGCTGCGGTTTCACTTTATGGAACTTTTTTGGAAAAACGGACGACAAAAGGACTGACTTCGCTTCAAACTGTGGAAATGTACTACAGCGCGGTAAATTTGCTGGACATAGATTCTGCCCGGGCAAGTTCTGCAAAGTCTCTTGGCGGAAGAGTAGACCGACTTGCAAACATTTTTGTTACAGGAAAAACAAGCTCAATGTACAACGCTGGAAACGACCTTGTTCCGCCTTCTGTCTGGCTTGTAAAAAATCAGCTTAATCACAATATTTACGGAATTTCAAATTTTACGGTTGACGGAAATCCTTGCAAAACTTTTTTTAAAGGTCAGCGTAGAAAAGAAAATCCGGCTGCTATTACGGAAGAAAATGGACAGAAAATTTTCCCCGGCGAAAAAAAAGAATACAATGTTGAATTCTTTATTTTTGATTCGCTTGGAGAAGACAACCTTTGTGTTTCGCTTCAAAAAGAAAAAGTTTCCTTGGAATTTAAAAAAGACCGCTGGATTATTTTTGATATTCAAACTGAAATTGAAAGCAACTTCTTGGAATTCAGCGATTTAAAGGTGGAATATTTTACTGCAATGGAAAAATGCGGCGGAGATGTTTTTACCTGCGCTTCTGTTTTGCGTCAAGAATATGATTTTATTCCTTCAGATCAAGAAATCAAAGATGCTGAAAAATATGTGGAAGAACAAAGCCTTGTATTTGTAAAACCTGCCAGCAAATGAAATGACAGTTTTACGTTTTTTGTCATATTGACTTTAGAAAACATTCACGATATTATAAGAAAACAGTTGCAAAAAAAGCATTGTTTTGTTTTTTGGAGGAAATATGGCTTCTAATTATAATCTTGAAAAACAGCACGCAAAGGGAAAATTTCACGCTATTGAAAGAATCAATAATCTTTGCGACAAAGACTCATTTTATGAAATTTATTCAGCCGCTCGTCATACTTGCACAAGCTTTGGAATGGACAAAAAAGAAATTCCTTACGACGGTGTAATTACTGGCTTTGGAAAAATTAACGGAAAAAAAGTTGCCATTTATGCTCAGGATTTTACAGTTCAGGGCGGCTCTCTTGGAAAAGTTCATGGGCAGAAAATTGCGGAGCTTATAGACAAGGCGATTATGGCAAAGTGTCCGGTTATCGGCCTTAACGATTCAGGCGGTGCGCGTATTCAGGAAGGCGTTGATGCTCTTTGTGGTTACGGCGAGCTTTTTTATCAGAATGTGCGTGCCTCTGGAACTGTTCCGCAGATTTCAATTATTGTAGGACCTTGCGCTGGCGGTGCTGTTTATTCACCTGGAATCACTGATTTTATTTTTGCGGTTGACACAATCAGCCAAATGTTTATCACAGGACCAAAAGTTGTAAAAAGTGTTCTTTCGCTTGATATTTCTGCGGAAGATTTGGGTGGCGCTTCCATTCATGCACAGAAAAGCGGTGTTGCGCATTTTAGAGCTTCTTCAGAACCTGAATGCTATGAAGCTGTAAGAAAACTTTTGGATTACATTCCGCATTATTACGGCGAAGAAATTGTTGCTGAAGCAAAATTCAAGTTTGACGAAAAGAAAAAGGCAAAGAAAATTGCAGAGGCTCTTCCAGAAGAAAGCAAAAAAGGCTACGACATCCGCAATGTAATTGACTGCGTTGTTGATGACGACAGTTTCTTTGAAGTGATGAAAGAATTTGCACAGATGGCGGTTGTTGGCTTTGCAAAAATTGAAGGAAAATCTGTTGGCGTTGTTGCAAACAATCCGGCTGTCTGGGGCGGACTTTTGAACTGCGATGCTTCTGACAAGATTGCACGCTTTGTACGCTACTGCGACGCTTATAATGTTCCGCTTGTTACTTTTGTTGATGTTCCAGGATTTTTGCCTGGTCCTGATGAAGAGCAAAAGGGAATTATCCGCCATGGAGCAAAAGTAATCTACGCATACAGCGAAGCGACTGTTCCAAAAGTTACAGTTATTACACGCAAGGCTTACGGCGGAGCTTACATTGCAATGTGCTCAAAGCATCTGGGCGCGGACTTTGTTTATGCTTGGCCAAAAGCTGAAATTGCGGTAATGGGTGCAGAAGGCGCTCTTGGAATTCTTTACGCAAAGGAAATGAAAGATCCTGCTCAGGCTGCTCTTGTTGCACAAAAGTCTCAGGAGTACAAAGATACAATTATGACTCCGACAATTGCGGCTCAGCGTGATTATATCAGCGAAATTATAAATCCTGAAGAAACAAGACAACGTGTTGCCCATAGCCTTGAATTCCTTGCTCAAAAAACACAGAATTCAGCTCCTGCCAAAAAACACGGAAACATTCCGCTTTAATAAAAATTGTCCGTGGCTCGCTTTGCCGGGCTGCGGAACTTAAATAGCCTGAAATTCGAGTTTTGATAAGAACAGTAGTTTAAGTGTCATTGCCGTGCTTGACACGGCAATCTTGCAAAAAAAAGTGTAACAGATTATCGGGGCAAGCCCGATAATGACATTAAACCGTAAAACTCGAATTTCAGGCTAAATATATTTTTCTTTCTTTATTTAATTTTAGTAGATTTGAATTCGCATATAGATTCATAAAAAAGGACTGCCCTTTTTGGGAACAACCCTATAATATATAAGGTCGAATGCCGAGTTTTAATAAAACAGCTACTAAACACTTATTCCTATGCTAGCAAGGCAATCTTTCCAACAGATTATCAACCGACTTCCTTTCAAAAACATCGCAGGGTCAAGCATGATAATGACATTAAAATTTAAAACTCGAAATTGAACCATATATACAGAGTTTTGCCCATTTAAACACAAAAAAGCCTCCCGGAAGGGAGGCTTTTTGCTTTGGTCAGCACATAATGTGCCAGCCAGCATTCGCGCTACGCGCTGTTGTCCGACAGTTTTGCACAGCAAAACTGTCAGAGATAAAACGAAGCGAGCTTCGCTTTATCTCTTAGAACCAAACGCTCAATGCTACAGGGATTGCCCATACGAAGTCATCGCCTGCGTTAGCAGAGATTCCAGTAAGACCGTTTCCGTTTGTTGCGCCCTGGAAGCCAACTCCGATGTAGCCGTTGCTAGAAACGTTCTTTGTAACTCCAACGAGGAAGCTGATTGCGCCGTCTTTGTCTCTGCCTGCATTGCTCTTGTAGCGGAGGTCTGCTGCTGCATTAAGTCCGTCCATGATAGCATAGTCAACTCCAGCACCGATTCCGAATGCGCTGTCACCATCGTCTTTTACTTTTTCTGTTGTTTTGTCCTGATACTGAACATATCCACCAGAAACAGAGAACTTCATAGCGTCAGAAACCTGGTAAGAAGCACCAGCTGTGAACTTCATCTTTTCGTTGTTAACATCTATCTCTTTGTCTGCAATTCCGAATCTTGCGCCAACTGTTACATAGAGGTTCTCAACAGAGTTGAAGTCGAATGCAACGTTTACAGTTCCAGTCTTTTCGTAGCTACCTGATTTTTGATAGTCGCCAAAGAAACCAGCTTTAAGAGTACCTATTCCTTCAATTGAGTAAGCAGCTGCATACATACCGTTCTTGAATGTGTCTTCGATAGTATTGTTGCCATTTTTATACTCTGCATTGTTTCCGCCCCAAACTGGATTGTATACAGGAAGCTGAACTACAGCTACAAGACCGTCAACAGGAGTGATTTTTGCCATAAGACCATTTTTGTGGCTTCCGTTGAAAGTAAGTCCTTCGTCTTCTGCAATCCAGTTGCCCGGTCTGAGCCAGTTCCATGAACCGTAGCAGAAGTCGCCACGGAGTCCTGTCTCACCACCATCGAATTTACCAATAGAGAGCTGAATCTGCTCAGCTGGCTTTACCCACAAATATGCATTGTCGCCAACCTGAAGAAATTCATCAGATTTACCTGTTACCTTCTTACCTTCTTCATCAGTTGTTGCAACGTAGTTGCCCCAAGAAGCAGCATTGAAGTAAATGTCAAGCTTGAATCCAGCGTTTCCGTCTTCTGCTGTGCCAGCTACATTTACTCTTGAAGGTCTAATTCCGCCCCAAGAGTTGGAAGTTCCAGTAAGAATGTCCTCGCCGTTAGACGCTACGCCTGTAATGCTGCGAAGCCATGCTCCGAATGTGA
>DKDI01000023.1:0-26802 GCA_002449305.1 Treponema sp. UBA6852 | reverse complement strand
CCGAATGTGATTTCTGCGAAAGCAGAAGTTGCTGTAAGTGCGGCAGCCGCTGCGACCGCGATAAGAGTCTTTTTCATCTCTTAGCCTCCTTATTTTTTGCGATACCATACGATATCATATCGTTATTCTACCCCAAGACAATCTATAAGTCAACAAAAAAAATTAAATTTTTGTAACCTTTCGAAGTGCCTACGGTTTGTAGAAGCAACGCTATATTTTCGGCAAATTCCGCGGAATTCTTTAGCGGAATCTACGCTTCACTGGCAAGCTTTTTCACCTGCTCCAAAGAAAGACCAGTGCACCTTGCAACCACTTCCGGCGCAATCTTTTCCGCAAGCATATTTTTTGCAGTCTCCTCAACTTTTTCAGCTGCCTGTTCTTCTGCTATGGCAGCAGTTTTTTCTTCCACCATTTTTTCAGCCATTTCTGTTGCCATAGACTTTGCCATTTCCTTGGCTTCTTTTTCTATATCTGCTCTCATGGCATTAACTCTATCTTCCGCAATTTCATTTGCCATTTCTTTAGCTTCTTTTTCTATATCTGCTCTCATGGCATTAACCCTGTCTTCAACCATTTCTTTTGCTATGATTTTTGCAAGCTGTTCGGATTTTTCTTTTACTTGGATTCGCATTTCCTGTTCCCACGTCATAAACCTATGCCTCCATTGCGCATTTGTCTTGGCGTACCTCACTTTTTGCTCAAGCTGGTCTGTAAAGTCCGAGGCCGCGTTCAGTCCGTTAAGGAATTTAAAGAATTCCCTTAGGCTTTCCGTGGGCATTTTATCATATTTTGAAGCGTTAAAGAAGACTTTGTGAGTTCCGTCGTTTAATAAAATCTCAGAATTCTGCTTGCAAACCTGATGAAAATCATACACAGGCAGTCCGTTTCCAAAAGCGTCTTCCATGCACAGAAAAATCACGTAGCTTTCATTAAGCTCGCTGTAATCCGCGCCGGAAACAAGGCTGTCAACGTCCATGAGTCCTTGGTAGTACCTTGCGCGCTTAGCAAGATTCGTTCTGTTTGTAGTCTGAATTTCAATATCAAAGCAACGTCCGGTTCCGTCCTTTACATAGACGTCAAATCGGATTCCCTTTGAATCGTAGTCAACTTTAAAGCTTCTTTCAGCCACAGGAATTTCAATCCGCTCAATTTTTATGTTAAGCAGAAGTTCCAGTAATTCCTTGCACAAGTCCGGGTTTGCCGTCATTACCTTGCAAAAGATAAAGTTGTCCGCAAGTGTCGCTCGCTCCCATTTTTCCGCGGGAGTCAGTTCATGCATTTCTTTCATAAATCCTCCGCATATTTAATTGCAGAAAATTATCAAAAAATGCACGTTTTCAGCTAAAAAATCAGTTTTTAAGCAGGGCAAGAATTATTGTTGAAGAGGCAAGCAATATAAGGAACACAGTATAAACTGCGCTAAACCATTTTTTCTTGCCTTTATTGACAATAAGCATTACAAACCCAAGCAAAGTTGCAATGCAAGTAAGGAGGCAAAGATTCACGGTGGCTATTAGATTTTTAGAAATAGTTTCTCTTGCAAATGCCTGAATGTTCACGCTTACAAGTGTAAAAATTGAAACAAAAACACCCATTATTGTAAGAACATTTCCATAAATCTTTTCTTTTAAAGATTCAAGGTCTTCTTTTGCGTCTTTATATTCTTTCATAAGCTTGTCGTATTCAGGCTGATATTTTCCAACCCCTACAAAATCTTTTTCGTTTCTGAATGAAGCGTCATGCTGCTTGTCGTAAGTTTGCTCTGGAATTTCCTTTAGCTCTTCAAAAACAACCTGTGCAATTCCGAATCCTTTGGCAATTGTAAGAACGGAATCAGAAATATTTTGAACGCGCAAAAAGCAGAATGTTCTGTGCCCCGGAATATACTGAGGACCGTCAACTTTAAGTCCCATTCTCATAACTGAATTTCTTTCAACAATCCGAGCGGTAAGTTGAGGCGGAAGTTCTATTTCTTCATTCGTCTTTATGTAAACCACGTCTCCAGGTTTCATTTCAAAAGACAAAACGCTGTTTTTTTGAGAGTCATATATGCAATCAACAGAAAGTTCGTAGGCAATTCCTTTTAGATTTTCTTCTTTATAACCTGAAACAATAAGTTTTTCCTGCAAAACCAGTTCTTTTATATTTTTGTCAACTAAAAGCATAAAAACCTCTTTGATATGGATTTAAGTATATTCCCTATCATTTTTATTTTCAACAGTTATGTGTTCTTTCAGTTTTTTAATTTCCGATTTTCCATCTGTTGCCTTCGCGGACAAACCGTTTGGCGTTCACTTCGATTACGCGTCCGTCTTCACCGAGCATTTTTACCATGGAAGTTATTGGGTTCACTTCAATTACGCGGAAGTTTGTGTCGTCGTAAAAAAGCCTTATGCCTTCGTTCGGGAGTTTTTTGCGCGCTTCGGAATACCAGTCGTACTCATAGCTTAGGCAGCACAAAAGGCGTCCGCACTGTCCGCTGATTTTCATGGAGTTAAGGCTTAGGTTTTGTTCCTTTGCCATTTTTATGCTTACAGGCCGAAGTTTGTCGCTTATGCTGTTGCAGCAGTAAGGCCGTCCGCATACTCCAAGTCCTCCTGTAATTCGGCATTCATCGCGCACTCCAATCTGGCGCAGTTCAATTCTCATTTTAAAGATTGAAACAAGGTCTTTTACAAGCTCGCGGAAGTCAACCCGGTTGTCGCTGGAAAAGAAAAACAAGGCTTTTTGTTCACCCACAAGAAAATGCACGGAAATGAGCTTCATGTCCAAATGATGATGCTCTACTTTTTCGCGGAACACCTTGAATGCAGACTTTTCAGTTTCTGCAAGTGAAGAAGCTTTTTCAAGGTCGTCATTGTTTGCCTTGCGCGAAATCTGCACAACATCGCCCGGTTTTATTCCTATGGGAACTTTAGAAACCCCGAGATTTTCTGCAAGGTCAAGCCCGTAGCGTGTGGGAACAATCACTTTGTCGCCGTCATTCAGCTTTCCGCCTGGAAACGTGGCGTAAATTCCTTCAAATGAATACACCAGCTTAAGCTTATAAAGTTCCTTGGGAAAAACAAAATTCCTTGAGTCGGTGTTTTCTGGTTCCTGCGAGTCTTCAAGAGAGGCAAGATCTTCATTTTCTTCATATATATCGTTTTCAAAAATATCAGACATAAAAACTCCAGTTGTCTTAGTTTATCAATTATGACGCCATAAGGTCTACAAGCAGACCGCTGATTTCGTTTACACGGGCAAGCATTGCGAACGCTTCTTTGTGCGAACTTAAAAGCCACTTTGCCATTTCGTCCAGCTTCTGATTTATGACCACAATCTTGAACTGCGGATCAAGTGGCTTTCCTTTTCTTGTGAATCCGCGCCGTTCTCTTTTTTTTACTTCAAAGTTGTTTTTTGCAAGGTATCTTAAAAACTGCGACACTTTTCTTCTGTAGTCAGCAAATTCTTCTGGGGTCTGCTTTTCCTTTAGACGGTCCGCCGCCATGTCAGCCTGATCTTTTAAGTAGATTGCCGCATCTTCCGTGTCCAGCCCCGCAATTTCCTTGGGAAATCCGTCCTTTTGCAGAGCGAATTCTTCCCGGGCCTTTTCCATTGCGCTGGAAAAAAGTTTCCGTCTTGCTTTGTCTGTCTTTTGTGATTTTTCGTCTTTTTGGGCTTTTTGAGCCTGAGCGTTTGCTATTGAAGCTGCTGCGGAAAAATACAGGCTTGAGGATGTGCCTTCAACTTCCATTTTAAATCCTTATGGACATTGAAGAAATTGCCTTCATGTTTTCTTGCCGTGAAACTGCGGATGCAAATTCCGCACTGTCAGAAAGCGAAATACAGTGGCCGTGCAGCACAACGTCTTCTTCTGAGACAAGTTTTTTTGTCTGCAAATCTCCAATCACCACGCTTGAGGAAAGAAGCTTTATAAAGTCCGGAGCAACAATGTCGCCTAAAACAATTCCGCCTATAACCGTTATGGATTTTGCTTTTATGTTTCCGCGGATTCTGGCATTTTCGCCGATTATAACATTTCCGCTAGCTTCTATGTTTCCGTCAATATCGCCGTCAATACGAGCAAATCCGTTTATTTTGGCATCGCCTTTTACAGAAGAGCCTGCGCCAAGGATGCTGTTAATGGAAATATTGTCGTTAAAAATAGCCATATTATTTTACGTTGATGTATTTTGCAGGATCTACTACATCTGAACCTATGTGGACTTCGTAATGAAGGTGAGGTCCTGTTGTGATTCCTGTGTTTCCGATTGTTCCAATTATCTGGCGCTGAGCAACCATGTCGCCTTTCTTTACGCGTGTTGTGCCAAGATGGGCGTAACGTGTGTAAATTCCGTGCTTGTGCTTGATTATTACATTAAGACCAAAGCTGTCATCGTAGGCAACTGTAACAACCTGACCGTTTGCAGTTGCAATAACAGGATCTCCTTGCCTCCAAGTACTAAAGTCAAGGCCTTTGTGAATGTACCATTGCTGTGTGATTGGATGGATATTCTGTCCAAATTCCATGGAAATATGTCCAATTCCATTTTTTACAGGCCAGACATTCGGAATGTCAGAAAAAAGCGCACCTTGGTTTTCAAGCATTTTTCCAATCTGCTCAACTGGGCGAACTGCGCTTTCCAAATAAGCCGTAAGCTGCTTTATGTCGGAAGTTTCCTTTAAAGAGCCTGAAGTTATATCCTGCGTGTCAAACAAAGATGAAAGATCTGAATTTTTTCCGGCTGATTTTGAAGTTCCAGTGTTCTGGTTTATTCCCAAAAGTGAAAGAGACTGGCTTAAAGTTGACTGGAATTTTTTTGCAGTCTGAAGAAGATTGTTGTTTTCGTCTCTAAGCTCGTCAAGGCTTGCAAGAGTTTCTCTGTTTTCGTCTCTGAGCCGTGAAATTTCAAGTCCGGAAGAAGCGTTTTTCTGATTAAAGTAAACAAACGAGCCTGTAATTCCAACTGCAAGAATAATTCCGAGGACAAGCGCAAAAACGTTTGTCTGCACGCTAAAAACTTTTCCTTGCGAATGCGGAACAATCATCAAAGTAAGTTTTCCGTCAAAGAATTTTATGACATTTGCGCAAACCTTGCCTATAGAAATAAAGAAAAGTCTAAAGGCATGCATAATACGGGAAACTATATTTTTTTCTAATCTCTTGTATTTGCGAGAACGCGCCACAAAAATCTCCGTAAAAAACTTTATCCGAAAAGCAGCAAAAGAGCTTCAAAACTTGACTTTTAAAACCACTTCCGAATTACCGAACAAACAGTATATCAAAGGACGTCTATGCTGTCAAACGGACTTCGTTGGTAAAACCTAAGGCAAATTACATTTGACTTCAAGGCGTTCCTATGTTATCTTATTAATAATATATCGGATAATTAATTAAAAAATATTAAAATTTTCTAGGGAATCTTCTTTAGAAAAGTCTTTCAAGTTTTTAAGGAAAAGCCATGCAGTTTTTTGATACTCACGCCCATATAGGGTTGATTTACGACGACCCTGTAAGACAGATTAGCGTTATTCAGCAGGCAAAACAAGCCGGCGTTACAAGAATTATAAGCATAAACAATAGCATTCTCGACTTTAAAAAAGAATATGCTTTTCTAAAATCGCAGAAAGGTGTTTACCATGCCGTTGGAGTTGGTCCTTCGGAAGTAAACAATCCCGGCGCAGATTGGATTAAGATAATAGAAGAAAGTGTTTCACTTCCGAATGTTGTTGCAATCGGGGAAACTGGACTTGACTATTTTAAGCAGTACGGAGATAAACGCCGCCAGATTGAGCTTTTTATAACTCAGCTGGAACTTGCCCAAAAGCATAATCTTCCAGTCATAATCCATAACCGCGATGCCGGAAAAGACATATTTGAAATTCTTCAGGACAGATTGCCGGAAAAAGGCGCGATTTTCCATTGCTACAGTGAAGACGCTCCTTATGCAAAAAAATGCCTGGACGCAGGAATGAATGTCTATTTTTCTTTTGCAGGAAACCTGACTTACAGAAACGCCCGCAACCTGCATGAAACAGTTCTTAATATTCCGCTAGACAGAATTCTTTTGGAAACAGAAAGCCCTTTTATGATTCCGGCCGAATTCCGCGAGAAAAAAAGAACGATGCCAGCGTATTTGCCTTCAACCGCAAGATTTTTGGCGGAAATGCTTGAAACGGACTTGGAAAAACTTTCTGCCCAGCTTTGGACAAACAGCTGCAAAGTCTTTAACTTGCCGGAAGAATGAGACTTTACCATTCAGTAGACATTGGAGCTCTTCATTTAGACGGAAATCTCTTTTTAGCACCGATTGCAGGCTACAGCGACATGGCGTTCCGTTCGCTTTGCATTGAATACGGAGCTTCTCTTTGCACCACGGAAATGGTTTCTGCGGAAGCTCTTGTGCGCGGAAACAAAAAAACAGAACTTCTTATGCGCCGTGCCCCAAATGAAAAAGTTTACTGTGTTCAGATTTTCGGCGGAAATGCGCGGACAATGTCAGAAGCTGCAAAAATTGTCCTTGAAAAAACAGATTGCAATTGCATAGACATAAACGGCGGCTGTCCTGTTCCCAAAATAACAAAGACCGGAGCAGGCAGTGTGCTTACAAAAGAGCCAGAACGTCTTTATTCAATAGTAAAGGCGGTAAAAGAATCTTCTATTAAATATACTTCATTGCATCCAGAACGCGGCAATATTCCTGTAACAATAAAAATCCGCAGTGGCTGGGATTCTTCTAATATAACATGGAAAGAATGCGCAGACGCAGCTTTAAAAGCCGGAGCAGATGCAATAACGATTCATGCACGGACAAAAGCCCAAGGCTATTCCGGAAAAGCCGACTGGGAAATTCAAAAGCAGCTGGTTGATTTTGTTGCAAAAAGAATTCCTGTGTTTGGGAGTGGAGACGCATTCAGTCCGGAAACTGCAAGACTCATGCTTGAACAGACCGGCGTAGATGCCGTGATGTTTGCAAGAGGCGCAATGGGAGATCCTTTTTTATTCAAAAGAACAAAACAGTTTCTTTTAGAAGGAGAATACGAAACAGAAACTCCAAAAGAACGGCTTGAAGCAGGTCTTCGCGAACTTAAAATGAATGTCGCAGAGCACGGAGAGAAAGCCGCTTGTATGCTGATGCGAAAAAAATTCTGCGCGTATAGTTCAGGAATAAAAGGCGGCGCAAGACTAAGAGAGCAAATTGTGAATTCAGTTTCTATAAAAGACTACGAAGAACTTTTTAAGCAGTTTTTGTGAAAAACTTTTGCGCAAAACACATTTTTACTGCACTTGAATAAATCCTTGTTTATCCATAAAATAACTTATTATGGGGCTTTTTCAAATAATTGCAGAGTTTTTCAAAACAATATTTTCTCCTACATCACCAGAAAGCCTCCAGAGACAGGCAGTTAGAAGAATTGAATCTGAGCTGAAAAACCTTGCGCCTGGACTTTACAAAAACGGTCTTGTAATGCCTGATTTTGCAGAAGCTTTGCGAGTGCTTTTTGTAAACACAGCTCCAATTTTTGATATTCTTTCTGAAACTTACTGTTCCACAGATTTAGATACAAGCCGGCACTTTGAAGAGCAACTTATTTTTACAGGATTTGACAGCGAGGCCCGGGAAATTCTTGAAAATCTTCTTTCTTATGAAAATAGAAAAAAAAGCGCGATGGAAGCCCAGTCGCTTATCCGGCATTTTGAAAGTGAGCACAGGCAGCTTGAAAAAGTTGAAAAGGAACTGAATTCTCCTGCATTTATAAAAATTGAAGAAACCTTGGACAAAATAAAACAGCTGAATGACATTTGCAAGTTCAGCTACATAACGGCTCTTAAACTTTTTGATCCAAGCTACAGCACAAAAGATTCCTACACACCGGAATTTCAGCCAGTGCCTATTGAATTGCTGGAAAATTCTTTGCTGGACTTGTATTTTGTGATTGCGGAAATGGACGTTACAAATTCGCTTTACAATGCGGTTCTTGCACTTTTCAGGCTGAAAAAAGGCGGCAAAATTTCAGACAGGGAACTTCAAAGTTTAAAAGAAAATTTCAAAAAAATTCAGTACATTGTAAAGCACATTTTTACCAAGGAAATTCTTTCCTGCATGATTAGAATTTCAAAGAAAAACTACGAGCTTGTTCCAGAACGCGCGGTTTACAACGGAAATTCAAGGCAAAAATACGCTGACTATCTTGAAACACGGTTCCGCACAGACGAAGCTCGTTTAAAAGGCGAAATTCAAGACGCGGCAATAAACAATGAAATAAAGCAAATTTTTGGTGGTGCGCCTCTTGCGGCAGTTCAGGGCTACAGCAAGGACTTGGATTTTCAGCTTAGACAAAGCACGCCGTTTTCTTTTGCCTGGATTACTCCGCTTCAGCTTTTAAAGAATTTTATTTCAGTTTTTTATGAAGAGCACGTAAAGCCGCTTTTAAATGACATTGTAATAGAAGGTTTTTTCAATAATCCTGCGTACAAGTCTGAATTTTCTTCTGCTGTTTTTACTTGCAACGATTCGCTTGAAAGAATAAACGCATTCGAGTCCAAATTTACACGCGGAAATGAATTCGATGAAACAAACATCACTTCGCTTATAAGAGACAGTCACAAAGATGCGACATTTGAATCAACGCTGAAAAACCTTATCGACAGAATCAACAGGCAGGCAAAAGAACTGATTCAGACGGAAACAACAAATGTTTTTCAGCTTTACAAAAAAATAAACGATATTCTTATCGAATCCAAAAAACCAAGTTCCGAGGTTATAACGAATTTAAAGGTTCTTATGATTTCTTCAAGAAACAGAGACAATTCCGACTGCATGGAAAACCAAAACGGCCAGTGGAAAGTTTTTCTTGAAATAATGAAGAATTATGTTATAATCGGAAATATAGAGAAGAAATAAAATGGCTAAAAAGAAAGCAATTTCTGCAAAGACTCAAACTCCAGCGGCAAAAGAAAAACAAGTTATTGCCGAGTTTGAAAAGCATATTTACGATTTACAGCAGATGCTTGAAATTTCAAAGTCATTTTGTTCAACAATCGAATTTTCTCCGCTTATTGAATCGATTCTTTATGTGGCGATGGCTCAGATGCGCGTTACAGGTGCGGGACTTTTTATTTCAGAAGAATTCGGCAGCGAATATTTTAAGCTTTCGGAAAATTATTCGGGAATCGCCATAGACCCAACAATTGAATATAAAATTAGCATAGATTCTCCGCTCATTGAATTTTTGTCCAGTTCTTCAGCCGTTTTTGATTTGCGTGAGCTTTCTGAAAAATTCCCGGAATCTCAAGAAATAAAAGTCATAGAATCGCTGAATCCGTCGCTGATAGTTCCGCTTATGCTGAAAAATCATTTGAACGGAATTCTTGTTATGGGCGAGCGAATTTTTGTGGAAAATCTTTCTGCTGACTACACAACTTACGAAAGAAATGAAATTCAGACAATTGCTTCTCTTGCTTCGGTTGCGGTTCACAATGCGTCTTTGATTGACCAGTCCACAACCGACATGATGACAAAGCTTCGCCTAAAATTTTATTTCTATAACATTCTTGAGGACAAACTTGACTCGGCATTTTCCAATGAGCAGACACTAAGCGTTATAATGTTCGACATTGATTTCTTTAAGAAGTTTAACGATACTTACGGACATGCCTGCGGAGATTATGTTCTAAAAAAAGTTGCAGAAATTATAAGCGACAGCACAAGGGAAGGAGATCTTGCTTCAAGATACGGCGGAGAAGAATTTACAGTTCTTTTGTGCAACGCAGGAAAAGACGAGGCAATGCTTGTTGCAGAACGCATAAGAAAACGAATTGAACAGACAACGGTTTTTTATGAAGGCCACAATATGCAGATTACAATTTCAGGCGGAATTTCTGTGTTCAACATAGAAACAAATCCTGTTCGCTCTGCAAAAATTTTGGTAGATCAAGCAGACAAAGCTCTCTACATTTCTAAAAGAACTGGAAGAAACAGAGTTACCATTTTTGATCCTTCTTCACAGAATTCAGATTCCGCAAAAGAAACAGAATCTGCATTAGAAAAATCAAATTCATGAATATAATCCGAAAACCTTTCCGTTATACTTTTTTTAATGCGACCTCTATAATAATTGCTTTAAATCTAGTTGTTTTTTTTCTGACAATGATTTTTCCGCGGCTTCAAGTTTATCTTGGAATGTCGTATTTTGGCATTTTGCTTCATTATTACTGGCAGCCGTTCACTTATCTTTTTGTGCATTCAGGATGGAGCCACATTCTTTTTAATATGCTGGCTTTGTTTTTCTTTGGAATTTCCGTGGAACGCGCGGTTGGCTCTAAGGAATTTTTGCTTTTTTATTTTTTGTGCGGAATTCTTGACGGGATTATTTCTACGCTCTTGTATCGTTTTTTTGGAATCAATGTTCTTCTTGTGGGGGCGAGCGGAGCTGTTTACGCGCTGCTTTTTGCCTATGCCGTTATTTTTCCGCGGAATGTGATTTATATCTGGGGAATAATTCCTGTGGCTGCTCCGTTGCTTGTTTTTGTCTATGCGCTGATTGAAATTATAAGCCAAATTTCCGATGGTTCAGGAATTGCACATCTTGCGCATTTGGCAGGATTTGCTGTCGCTTGGATTTACTTTATTGCAAGAATGGGAATTCATCCTTTAAGAGTATGGAAAGACGCATGGAGATAAGAAAACTGCTTTTTTTTTGCGTTCTGTTTTTATTTAGCGTAAATGCTTTTTGCCAGGCTCCGCTGCAGAATGAACAGATTAGAATTCAAGTTTGGGCGGAACTGGATTCTTTTCCCGGAAAATTTGAAGACGAAAATTCAGTTCAAGAGCAAAAATCGCAATCCAAGCAGGAAGAAAAATCCGACTTTGAAAAACTGTACGGATTTGCAATTGAAAGAACAAAGCAGGTTGCGCCTTTTTTAATGGAAGGACTTTTGTACGGCTGGAATTTTGACTACACGCCTTATGACAAAAAACGCGGAGTTCAAGAATACTGGGAATTTTCCGAAGTAAGAAAATTTGATTCTTCTATAAATCGCCTTGAATATCACAATCCACTTCCTAAGGACGGAAAACTCTTAAGCTGGGTTTACTGTAACAGAACTTCAGCCCAGCAGCTCGAATACAAAAGATGGACTTCTATAATTCATCCAAAAGTAAAAGGCTCTGGCTCAGCCTCTGTTCAAGACGGATTTGAAGGAATAAAGCAGGCGTGCAGCAATGCGGCAAAAAATGCAGTAAGAGAATATTGGCGCACAATGGAAAAAAACAAACCCAAGGAAATTTCTGGAACTTTGCTTTTAATCCGCGACCCAAGAATTTTCATAAAAAACGGACGCTATGAAGTTGACCTTGATTTTTTCTTGGAAACTGATAGAATAGTTCCGTATACTTACTATTGACGCTACTTGAAAGGAGGTATCGCATGAAAAAGATATTTATATTGGCAACAGCAATTATGCTTGCAGCAGGAACAGTTTTTGCACAGCAGGAAGAATCATTAGAAACTAAGATGGCTTTAGATCCACTGGAAGCTGCAAACAGCTATGCGGACACAAAGACAAAAGTTCTTCCTATAGAAGACAAATATTCTAGCTTGCATCCAAAAGCTAAGAGCGTAACTCTTCAGCTTGAATTTACACCGCTCACTGGCGAAGTTATTTTCACTTATACTTGCATGCAGTCTAGCTTTGATTTAGGCGAAGCAATGAATGTTGCAATTGCAGTTTACGAAGATTTCGCCGCAGAAAATCAGTTTAAGCACTATACTTACGCACAGAAAGACAGAAAAAAATATTTTAAAGATGACAAGGGCGTAAGAATGGCAACGTACACTTCAAAAGTTATCTTTACAAAATAATTTTTTAAACAGTTATTTTCACTTACCTGTTAGGTGATTTTCATTTTGCTCCGGTTTGCAGTACAGGTTTTGCAGCCGGAATTTTTTGGTGCATATAAAATTGGCAGACTTAAAAACTTTAATTAAAAATCTTCATCCGCTTGAAACAAAAGTTCTTCTTCATTACAGCTTAAAAGACGAGCTTACTTCAACAAGGCTTCAGACTGAATTAGGATACAAGGAAGGTCATGCGAACCAGGCGTTCAGCTGGCTTGCCGGAAAAAAACTTTTGGCAGAAACTTCCCGAACTCCGCACACATATTTTGAGCTTACAGATTTTGGCCGCAAGATTTTTAAAGACGGTTTTGCAGAAGAAAGAATTGTTTCCTATCTAAAGGAAAACGGTCCAAAACGTCTGCCAGAAATTGCAGCTGCTCTTGGAATTGAAAACAAAGATGTTGGCTCGGCATTCGGTTCGCTTAGCAAAGACAATGTTCTTGCCATGAACGCAGAAAAAAAAGCCGAATACACAGGAGAGCCGCTTCCTGAAAGATTCGCTGTAGCAAAATCGCTTATAAAAAAAGCTTCCGAAGCTGAAAACTGCCAGCTTGATGCCGCAAATCTTACAAAGTCCGAAATTGAAATAATGGGCGGACTTACAAAGAAACGCGGAATTTCAGAAACACCATTTAAAACTATTGAGCGCGAAACTGTAATTTATAAACTTACAGAAGCATTCAAAGGCGTGGCTGATGCTCTTAGAAATTCAGGAATCACCGGAAATGAAATTGGAGAAATAACTCCGTCAATGCTTGCTTCAGGTGAATGGAAAAAAGGAACTTTCCGCGGATACAATATTTCAATTCCGCCGGCACGCATAATTCCGGGCCGCACAAATCCTTACGTTCAATTTTTAGAGTCAGTAAAAGACAAGCTTTGTTCTCTCGGATTTCAAGAATTTGACGGTCCGCTTGTAGAAACTGAATTCTGGAACGGAGACGCTTTATTTATGCCTCAGTTCCATGCGGCTCGCGACATTCACGATGTTTACAGATTGAAATATCCAACGCACGCAAAATCGATTGAAGAGCCGTACCTTTCGAATGTTGCGGCAGTCCACAGAAACGGCGGAAACACAGGAAGCCGTGGCTGGAACTACAACTTTGACAACGAATTTACACGCCGCCTGATTATGAGAAGCCAGGGAACAGTTCTTTCTGCGCACCAGCTTCATAAGGCGGAAATTCCTGGAAAATATTTTGGAATCGCAAGATGTTTCCGCTATGATAAAGTTGACGCAACTCATTTGAGCGACTTTTACCAGACAGAAGGAATTGTTCTTGGAGAAGAAGTAAATTTAAAGACTCTTCTTGGATTCCTTGAAATGTTCGCAGTGGAAATTGCAGGCGCAACAGATGTAAAATATGTGCCGGGCTACTTCCCGTTCACGGAGCCTTCAATTGAAGTTCACATAAAGCATCCTAAGCTTGGCTGGTTTGAACTTGGCGGTTCTGGAATTTTCAGACCGGAAGTTACAAAGGCAATGGGCGTTGATGTTCCTGTTCTTGCTTGGGGAATCGGAATTGACCGAATGGCTTTGATGGCTTTGGGTCTTAACGATTTGCGCGAGCTTTTCTGCGAAGACATAGAAAAAGTAAGACTTAGAAAAGCAAAGTTTTAGTTTTATAAAATTAATTGATTAGCTGTCATTCCCGTGCTTGACACGGGAATTTTTATTTAGGGTTTATCAAAAATCTAAAAACGGCTGAGTCAAAGTCTTGAGCGTAAGCGTACCTTGGTCAGACGTATTTCAGGATATACTCCGATTAAGCCGGAGTATGACAATAAAATTATCCAGCAATGACAAATTAGCGCGCCCAATAATGATAGTTTCAATATTTGGGCTATTTACTTTCCACAAAAAGACATTTTATAAGATCCTTTATAGTTTCTACTTGTGTTGCTCCAGCCTCGGATTCAGGAACAATAAATTTTTGAAAGCCAAGGTCCCACGCAGCTTTTATCCTTTGCTTTTGTTTTGTAACAGGACGGATTTCACCGGCAAGGCTTATTTCTCCTACAATTGCAGTTTTTTCCGGGAGCGAGATGTCTGTTCTTGCTGAATAAAGAGCCGCTGCCAATGCTCCGTCAATCGCGCTTTCTGAAAGCCTTATTCCACCGGCAACATTTATATAAATATCCTGATCGCTGAATTTTATTCCAAGCCTTTTTTCAAGAACCGCAGCAACTCTGCTCACTCTTGCCGAGTCAATTTTTTCTGAATAGACACGGTTTACAGCGGCTTTTGCAGGAACAGTCAATGCCTGAATTTCAACAATAAAAACCCGGCTTCCTTCAAAAACGCTAGCGCAAGCAATTCCGGCTGGAGTTTCTTTTTTTCTTCGTGTTATAAAAAGCGAGCTTGGGTCTGAAACGCACTTAAGTCCTTTTTCATCCATTTCAAAAAGACCAAGTTCATCAACAGATCCGAATCTATTTTTTTGAGCGCGCAGAAATCTAACTTCATCGCTTGTCCGCTCAAAAGATAAAACTGTGTCAACCATGTGCTCAAGGCTTTTTGGACCGGCAATGCTTCCGTCTTTTGTAACATGGGCAGTCATAAACAAAACGCTGTCCCTTTCTTTTACCCATCCAATCAGCTCGTTACTGCAATATTTTAGCTGCGTTATAGTTCCAGGCACAAGTCCTGCTTCCACGGAATAAACAGTCTGGATTGAATCCACAATGACAACCAGAGGATTCAGCGAGTCAAGCGCATCAAGAATGTCTTCAAGCCGCATTGTGCATAAAATTTCCAAAGAGCCGGCTTCAAGGTTCAAGCGGTTTGCTCGGCTTTTTATTTGCCCTGCGGATTCTTCTCCACTAACGTAAAGAATTTTTCCTTTGGGAAGAAGACTTGCCGCCGCCTGCAAAAGAAGTGTTGATTTTCCTATTCCTGGTTCTCCGCCAACAAGAATTGCGCTTCGCTTTGTTGCTCCGCCGCCAAGCACACGGTCAAATTCCTCATTGCCAGTTGAAATCCGCGAATTATTTTGCTGCGAAACTTTTTGCATTGGAACTGGCTTAGCTTTTAAAACTGTTCCGTCAGATTTTAAAGATGATTTTGGAGCGTTTGAATCCAAAATGCACTCTTCAAGAGAATTCCATTCTCCGCATTCAGGACATCTTCCAAGCCAGGCAGGTTGAGTGTAGCCGCACTTTGAGCATTTGTAAACAACAGATTTTTTCGCCATATTTTTCCTACTATATTCAAATTCCGCCAAAAAGTCATTACCACAAAAAAACAGTGTAGATTTTAAGCATAAAAAAACGTTTATTGCTAAAACAGCAAAAATCTTCTATAATGAATTTATTATGAGAATTTCAAATAAATTCACACTTTCCAGGATTATTTTAGCGCCAATAATTTTTATAATATATAACATTCCAGTCTGGCTTGGATTTGAAAACGGAAGTCCTGTTGCCATTGCTTCAATTTGCGTTGCGATTCCACTTCTTGCATTTGCGGAACTCACAGATTATTTTGACGGACACTACGCACGCAAGCTGAATGATGTAAGCGACTTTGGAAAAATGTTTGATCCTTTTGCCGATGTTTTTCTTCATCTTTCAATGTTCACTTGCTTTGTTTTTTCTGGATATATGCCGGTCGTTTGCTATGTTCTGATTCTTTACAGGGAATTCAGCCAGAACTTTTTAAGAATGGTCGCGGCAAAACAAGGAACTGCAATTGCGGCAAGAAAAGGCGGAAAAATTAAAACTGTATTTTATGTGGCTTCATGCTTTGTAGCTTTAATACAGGAAGCATTTGTTCGCACAGAGCTTGCTTCGGCTTGGAACTTGGACATGAAACTTTTGCTTCACATAGGCCAGGCATTTTTTGTTGTTTGTGTAATTTTGGCTTATGTTTCGTTTATAGATTACTTAAAAAATTTTGGAAGCATACTGAAAAAGGCAATGTAAACTTTATAGGAGGAAATATGAAAAAAATTTTTGCAATTGCAGCGGCTCTTGTTATGGGAACTGCGGGAATGTTCGCTCTTGACTTGAAGGACATTCAGGGAACTTGGCAGGATGAAAACTGGGATGCAAACTGGACTTTCAATGCAGACGGAAAAATTATTCTTACAAAAGCTTCTAGTGGAGAAACAGTTTTCACTTTTGACGATTCAAATGTAGAGAACTTTAAAATTCGCCCAAGCACTTCCGGTGTAAGCATTTCTTTTGACTGCGAAGAAACAGAACGCTCGTACAAATTCACAAAGCCGATTACTCTCAATGCTGATTTGGATATGCACATTGATCCAAAGTGGACTTCTGAAGGCTACGACGTTAAAATTAAATTTCAGAAATAAAATTTAGCTAACACTTTGTGATTGCTTAATAATTTTATTGTCATACTCCGGCTTGACCGGAGTATCTTCTAAAACATAGATTCCCATGTTAAGCATGGGAATGACATTTAAGTAATCATTTTTTTTAACAAAGTGTCATTCTGTTTTTAAAACCACAATAAATTCTTCTTCATTTCCTGTGAATTCGGACTTTTCAAAGTCAGCAAAAAAATCTGCGCTTTTAAAACCTGCGTCTTCTGCAAAATCTTCTATTTCGGAAGGAAGCAAAGGATAAATCGGAATATCTTTTACTATAGGAAGAAGCTTGCCGTTGCCAGTTTCAAGGTTCATGGAAAAAAGCTTGGATTCGTCTTGTGCAGTCATTACTTCAGAAAAAAGCTTGGCTCTCACACTTTCACGGCATTTAAGCTGAAAAAACTTTTCATCTTTTCTGTTTTCAAAATTGATGCACTGAATGACAAGAAAACCGTCTGGCGACATAAGAGTTTTGCAGTCAAAGAAAAACTGCCTGATTTTTTCTCTTCCGCCTAAAAAAAGCAAGCGGCTGTTTAAAATAGAAACAATGTTGTAAAAATTTTTGCCTAAAAATTTCGTCATGTCTTCTGCTTCCATCTGAAAAAAACGGATTGACATCAACTGGTTTCTTCGGCGCAAATTTGCCGTATGCAAAAGCTCTTCGCAGTTTTCAATTCCTGTAACATCATGCCCTTGCTTGGAAAGCGAACTTTCAAAAAGCCCAGAGCCGCAAAAAGCTCTCAAAAACCTGACAGGCGAGCTAAAGTTTTCACATAATTCCATATATAATTTTTTTTGAGCTTCTGTAACTTTAAAAAGCTCATCGTAATATTCAATTAAATTCTGAACAAACTTCATTCTTCTATTATAAAAGCAGTTTTGCTATTTTGCAAATTATAAATAAATGCTATAATTCAAGTAACATTTTCATTCGGAGGGAGCATGAATCCAAGAATTTTTTTAGGAATCCTAAGCGCAGTTGTCGGACTTTTGGCTGTTATAAATCCCAAGTCAAGCATTGAGGCAATTGTAATTCTGATTGGAATCGGCGCAATTGTAAACGGAATCAATTCTATTTTAAAAGTAAAAAGATTTTCGTTTGCGCCTTATTTTGAACGCACTTTAATTATAAAAAGCATTGCAGGAATTTTAGTTGGAATTCTCGCAGTAATTCTTCCGTTCGCATTTTTCAGCATGATTCAAAAAATTGTGCGGATTTTTCTTTATATTCAGGCTGTGTTTTTGCTTTTGTCGGCGATTGCACAATTCATTTTGGTTGGCGGAACAGAAAATTCCGCTCCGTTTATAACAGAAGCCATTTGCTCAATTTTTATTGCAGTTTTGCTTTTTATGTTTCCTGCCGACTTTGGCGTAAAACTTGTAAGAGCCGCTGGAGTTCTAATTTTAGTTTCTGGAATAATATTCGCATTTAGGGAATGGAAATATTCTCCAACTGAAGTCGAAGCAGAAATAATAGAATAGATTTTTGAAAAGGCTGCTCAATGAAATTTTGAACAGCCTTTTTCTTTTAAAGCTGAACGCCTGTCTTGATTTTTTCGTTGAACCTTTTCAGTTTCTTTTCGTCCTGAATAGGATTTTCTTCTCCGTTCAAAATTTTGCGCAAAGCTTCCATTTCTTCGCCATTAAACGAAACCGCTTTTTCCATTGTATTTTCAAATGAACTTACTGCCATTGGACAAACAGTTTTTATAATCTCAAGAATTTTTTCTGCGTACAAGCGGATTTCATACTGGGCATGGCTGTCGAGCCTGAGCTTTAAAAAGTGGAACAAATTATGCAAATCCATTTGCCAGTAAAATTCCGTGTACAATGCGAGCGGAAGATTTATGCGGGCAATTTCCCTTGCAATTCCTTTTTCAACCATGTCTTTGTAAACTTCGTAGGCTTTTTGCTGGCCTTCAATAAATTCAGCCTGAAATTCTTTTGCCTGCTGCTCTTCAAAAGCTTCTCCGCGGCCTTGCTTGTTATTTGTTGACTGCTTTGAAATGCACGAATTTTCCGGAACATAAAATTCATCTTTCATAATGCTGTATCTGCCGGAAACTTCATTCATTCTGCCCATTCTATGCCGAACCCACTGGCGCGCTACAAAAATCGGCATTTTCAAGTGGAATGTAAAAACAACCTGCTCAAAAGGAGAAGTGTGCTGGTGGCGCAAAAGATAATCTATTAACGCTCCGTCCTGGCTTACAGTTTTTGTTCCTTCGCCATAGGAAACACGGGCCGCCTGTACGATTCTTGAGTCGCTGCCATAATAGTCAACCAGACGGACAAAGCCTTTGTCTAAAACTTGAAATTCCTTGTCCAAAATTTCTTCTGCGGCAGGAACAATGCAATGTGCCATAAATACCTCTTTTTATTAAATAAAGTGTCATTCTCGTGCTTATGACACGGGAATCTGCTATAACATTCCAATAGATGGGCTGTCTAATAAGTTCTAAATGTCATTGTCGTGCTTGAACTGCGATGTTTGCATGGCAAACTCAGTTAGCAATCTCTAAATGATTGCAATATATACATTTAGATTTTCGGGTCAAACCCGAAAATGACAAAAAAGATACTTTTAGGACATTCCCATGCCATTGTCCACGCTATTTGCTGCGTTTTGCTTCGATTGCCTTTTTTACGCCTTCTGCAAAAAGCTGATTCTGGTCTGAACGCTCTGGAACAGAAAACAAAGGACCTCCGTCTTTTTCTGAAATGCGGTAAAGCTTGGAAGAATTCGCATCGTAAGCCGGGCTTGAAGGATTGTTTATCCACCAGTCCAAAACTGAAACAGTGCAAAGCGTGTACTTTATAAGATTCGCATTTGTGGCGGCTGTAACATCGTCATCTCTTTTTGCGCCAAGAAGCACATCAATTCTTTTTGAAACCGCATTTGGCAAATCGAACGTGTAACGGTCCCATGGATTCAAAACGCCAAGCACAGTTTTCTTTCCAGCGGAATTCTCATCGATTCTGCGGACAAGAGCCGTAAGAACGCTTCTAATGTAGTCAGTTCGGGCGGCAAGCGGTCTGTACTTTGCATCATTTACGGGCTTCTGCAAAACCGGAGCGTTGAACTTGTAGTTTGGAAGAAAATAAAATTTTATGCGCCACAAAATGTTGTTCAAGTTTTCCTTGCCGAATTTACTCTGGGCATATTCCTTCTGCGAGTAAATTGAATTCACATAGGAACGCAAATAGTCGCCAAGCTTTTTTGCAAACAAATCTTCATAATAAGAAGCCCAGTCTTCCATTGCAGAATCAAGCTTGTCCGGATAGGCGGCAAGTTTTTCGTCCGCTTCAATATTGAACTTTATGTTCCGGCAGCCTTTTAGGAAATCCTCGATAATCAAAATAAGAACAATCGTTACCTGCAAAGGATTTTCAGGCGCAATAACGTTGAATCCGTCTTCAAAATTGTAAATTGGATTAAAGTACGGGAACAAATCTGGATGCCGCTCCAAGTGAAGAAATCCTGCCTGCGGAAAAAGCTGGTCAAGAATTTTAAGCCCCATATTTACAATTTCGTTTTTTTCGCCTGCAATATGGTGAACTTCTTGCTTTTTCTTTTCTTGTGCCTCTTCCTGCTTTTTTTCTTTTTTCTTTTTTTCAGGAAGAAGAAGGTCGAACTTTGAAATTCCAAGGAATTTAAGAATTTCTACAATTTTGACTTTAAAGAAATCCGGGAACTCAACAAATTCATCGGAAGACATTCTCATTAAAAGAGGATACATTCCCTGAATAATCTGGTCATGCACGTAAAGCCATTCCGTTACACCTTGCTTTACCAAAGTCTGAAGTTTTGCTTTGTCCGCATTCGGAAATTCAGCAAGATCCGTGTAAATGTCTTTTATTAAAAGCGAAACCTGTTGCTCGCCAATATAGTAAACGGTCAGAAGCTGCCTGTAAACCGCCCGCACAAAAGGAATAAGCATAGGAACTGTAAGATAGTCCGAAGCGTTTTCAACATCCATTGCCAGAAGCTTGATGTCGCGGAGTGTCCACTTGCCAACGGTTCTAAGAAACTTAAATTTAAGGTCGGTTTCTGTAGCGATTTTGGCTTTGTATACATCCGGGGAAATCTGAATAAATGTTTTTATAGTTCCGATAAAAGACTGAATGTGGTCAACGTGGCGGCGCACAATGTATTCACCGAATTTTTTCTGCACACGCTCGCGGTTCTTGGCAGACATTCTATAGAAGAAGTTGAACAAGCCAAAGTCCGGCTTAATATCACAGCCAGGAGCCATCATGGTTTTGTCCATAAGCTTTAAGTCATGCGCGGAAATCTCAGGCAAATCATCGTCCGTGCGTATTTTTTTTGCAGAAGCCTTTATTCCGCCCACAGCCGCCGAAGAAAACGATGAGCCGAACGACGCGCTTTGAGACGAAATATCCGAAGCAGATCTTCCAGACGCTTTTACCACAACATCCTGCCTTCTCCTGTTTGCCGGCATGTTTGAATAGTCCGCTGGAGATAATTTTTCGCGGAGAACTTCACCGCCAAGTTTTTTCTGCATAAAAAGAGCCTCATTAGCATCTATTGGTCCGATATTTTTCCGGGTTTTGTCAAGCGTGCCGGGTTCAAGTGTCCGCTTTGGGCGGTTCTCATTTTCCATAAATACTCCTCAAGAACTGCAAAAATTTAAAGACGTATCAAGTAATTTTCGGAAATTCCTGCAAGAGATTTGAATGAAACTTTTTCACCGCTTGCAGTAATTAAAGTTCCTTCAAAGCTGCCGTATATTGTATGGTACACGCTGCGCACAATAAACGCATTTACGTTGTTAACGCAGATTGAAACAGGCGTAAATGTAAGATCAACCATGTTTTCTGTGTCCTGAATGACCCACTTTTTGTTCATGCCTGAATAATGCGAAATAACAACAGGCGGAAGCGGAGTAGCCTTTCCGTCGTAAAAAAGAACATTGCAGTTGTATTTGTCCGTGTCCACGCTTTCATGCGACTCAGAAGCAAGCTTGAACGCAATTTTCTTTCCATTCACTTCTCCAAATCCAAGCACAGATTTTCCATGCGAGCGGAATTTCATATAGGTGCGCGTCATGTCGAACGAACAAACCCCATCGGATTCCGACATGGTTTTGGTTTCGCCACTGTTGTAGGCAAGAGTAAGAGAGCCGTGCAAAGGAAGAACAGAATTGTAGCTTGCATAGCTTCGTCTTAAAGTAGGATTTGGTCGCACAGAAGTAAGCTCTGCAAACTGGGCATCGTTGAACACTGCGGAAAAAGCTCCACGCGCGGAAGGACGCACAGAATCTCCCTTCAAGTCAAATATAACAGAAAGCCTGTTCTGCTCCCTGTTCCAACTGATTCTTGTATAACGCCGTTTGCTGTAGTTTGAAGTTGAAGCCGCTTCAAGGTTATGCGGAATAAGCCTCTTTCTTGGCCCCATGAGCGAATGATAAGCAAAACGCTGAGAAGTATTTTTGTTCCAAAACACAACTTCTGAAAATCCAGCAATTTTTGCGTCTATAAAACTTATGCGCCCGATATATTCCCCGATATTGAACGAAAATATAAGGCGGCTCTTTATGCGAAGGTTTGTTATAAAAGTCGGAAGCGGAATTACTCCATAAGGCCTATAAACTCCGCGGATGTCAAAACGCTTAGGATGCCCCCGGAACGTACCAAACACTGGCCGCCCGTTCTGAACAAATGACGGAGGAATTTCCTGCAAATCTCGTGTGTACATATATATAACTATTTTAACATTACGTGCAGCTAAAGTCTATGGAGGGAGGAAAACCAACTAATTCGTAAGCGTAGGTTTTCCTCCCTCCATACCACCCTCCTTTCCTTGCAACGCTTAGGGCTGCCGCCCTAAGAACCTGCTTTGGTGTTTTTACTATTACTTTTATAAATAATTGTCATTCCACGGCTTGACCGGGCAATCTATTTTAATCAGTAAATACATTTTTTATCGGGCTTTTAGGGAGGCTCTTGCTATGCGGCGGGAAGTTCTTGCTGTGATAGCGGGATTTATACAGAGCATTGGACTATAGTCTATGTCATTTTTTAAAACTGTATAGATTATGTTGAGCAGCTTGTGGCAGACGAATCCCATTGACTGAAAATGCGTCTTGCCCTTGGAAACCTGCGACTTGTAAACAATCGTTATTTCACGGCAATGGTTCACGGAAACAAAAGAAGCCATCCATAAACATCTGCGAAGGTAGCCTGAACCGCGCTTGGACATATGGTTTTCGTTCCCAAGAAACTGACCTGACTGCTTTACCGAAGGGTCTATTCCAGCATAAGCGCATAGCTTTTTTGAATTTGCAAAACGGCTTATGTCGCCAATTTCACTTAAAATGGAAGCTCCAAGAACAGGACCAATTCCCGGAATTTGCGTAATCTTTGTTCCAAACGACTTAAAATGCGACGAAATGTGCTTTTCAAGGATTTCAATCTGATTTTGAAGAAGCTCCATCTGCTCCATCATCTGTTTTACAAGAAGCGAAAGTGTCTTTGAAGAAAGACGGGCTGCAAAAGAATTGCGTGCAAGGCTTATAAGTTCCTGGGCTTTTTTTAGTCCGAACTTTCCGTTGGAAGCCACTTGAAGAAGCTGGGCAAGATTGTCTTCTCCAAACAATGTAATTTCTTCCGGGGTTGTGCAGTGCTTAAGAATTGCAGTAGAAGATTTTCCAAACGTATCCGAAAAAAATCCTTGGTATTCCGGAAAAATTCTGTCCATCATCACAATTATCTTGCGCTTTAAGTTTGCAACCATATCCACAAGAAAAAATCTCTGGCGGCACAGGTCGCGCATCATGAGCATACGGTCGTCTGCAAGTTTTGTTTCAGAATATTGCCCGATTCTGATTACCTGCGCGATTATTTTTGCGTCCACGGAGTCTGTTTTTGTCTTTCTGATGTAAAGATTTCGAAGAGCGTCTGACTGGAGCGGATTTATTACGTGAACTGTTGCGTTCTTGTCTGCAAGCCAAGTGTACAAGTTAAGCCAGTAGTGCCCCGTGGCTTCCATTCCGAATTCAAAGTTCTCAAGGCTAGAATCTACCGCCGCAAGCTTGTCCATAAGAAACTCAAACCCTTGCTTTGTGTTTGTGAACCTGAATGACCTACCCACAAGAGTTCCGTCCGGCTTCATTATTGCCGCCTGATGTGATTTTTTTGCGATGTCGATTCCAACTATGTACATATTTGCCCCTTGAGTTTAAAGATTTAAGTTTGAAACGGGACTATCCTGCCCGAAAGTAGTCGAGCCAAAGTCCTATTCTTATGTGCGGGCTCAAGTCCCAAGGAGGCGATTAGGATTCTTCCTGGATAATCCAGTTCAAACAGTTTCATAATATACCAAAATGCCCGGACAAAACAATAACGCAGCCGATTTTCTTCTATATAAAAGATATTTTTTGTTTAATTTTTTACTTGAACCGCCCCTATCATTATCTAGTTTGACTAGATAAATAAAGAAAATTTATGTCCTGGGAACCCCAAGATTTAAACATAAGGAGGCTAAGAGATGAAAAAGACTCTTATCGCGGTCGCAGCGGCTGCCGCACTTACAGCAACTTCTGCTTTCGCAGAAATCACATTCGGAGCATGGCTTCGTTCTGCTCTTATTCCAGTAGCTTATGACGGAGAAGACTATCTTGGAGGTCTTACACAGTCATGGGGCGGAGTAGCACGTACTGCAGTTCTTGGAGTAAATGGCGTTTCTGAAGACGGAATGGCAGGATTCACATTTGAAATCCGTAACCAGGCTGGCGAAGGAATCAATATGGGTGACCGCACAGTAACATGGCTTAAACCAATTGAGCAGCTCAAGCTTTCTGTTGGTAAGTTTGATGGCGGAGATAACGGATTCAGAGAAGGCACAGGCTTTGGTGCATGGAACTGGGTACGCCCATCAGCAACAACAGGCTTGTTCTTCAATGGTGACGACAGCATTATGGACGCTATTGGCGGAGACGGCTTTATGGCAGAAATCTTCCCAATTGAAGGCTTCAAAGTTATGGTAAACGTTCCATTCTTGAAAGGTGCAGGAGAAGTTAAAGGCAACAAGGCTTACGACATCTATAAGAAAACACAGATTGGCGCGGCGTATACAATTGACGGAACTGGAACTTTAAAAGTTCTTTGGACTGGCGTAAGTGATGAGTCAAAAATTGGCAACAGCAAATATGACTACACAGGAAAAATTGGAGTTGCATTTGACCTTACAGCAGTTGAAAATCTCTATTTAGCAATTGGTGCAAAGTTTGATATTGTTGATGAGGATTATAAAGCTGATACATTATTTGATGAATCAACTCTCAAATTTAATAAGTTTGATGATTGGGGCGGATACAAGAACAAAGCTTACATTGCATTGAATGCTTCTTATAAAGTTTCTGACGCTATCACATTCAATATGGCTGGCGGTGTAAAACTCTATAAGAATTCTGACTTTGATCCAAAATGGGGAATCGGTGCTGGTGTTGACTATGTAATCATGGAAGGTCTCACATTGAATGCTGATGTTCGTTATGTAAGCGAAACAAAATACAGCAAGAACGGCTGGACATATGATGGAAATGATGATTCTGTTTCATTCCTTGTTGGTGCAACAAAGACTATTGGTAGCAACGGAAATATTGGAATTGGTTTCCAGGGAGCAACAAACGGCTCTGGCTTCAGTGCATTTGAAGCATACAAGAACAAGAAGAATGTTATAACTGATACTGAATATAGCGATAACTTCGCATGGTGCATCCCAGTTATGTTCAATCTTTCATTCTAATTCTATCCGCAATTTGCGTTTGACTTAGTAATGCGAAAAGCCTCCCTTTTGGGAGGCTTTTTTTATCAAATCCGAGATTGATTTTATTGAGCGGCAATAAATACCGGTAATATAAGCAGTTTCATAACGGAATCAATTCCGGGTGAAGCAAGAATTCTATCAGGTTGCAGTGGATTATTCCGTCGTTATCTGAAAAATGAGACGGAATGTCATTCTGGATAATTATCTTTGCAAAAAAATCCTTGGCAAGTTTTAATGAGTCAAGTTCCGCTGCAATTTTTTCGGTTGTGCTCATCTGCCATGCGGACTGAATATATACGCGCCTGTCGCCCTTGTTCACAACAAAGTCGATTTCTTTTTGAGCATTTGCACCGTTCCGCCTGTCCTGAACAACTCCAATGTCTACAGAATATCCGCGCACAAGCAGTTCGTTGTAAATTATGTTTTCCATAATATGGCCAGAGTCAATCTGCCTGAATTCCAGCCGAGCATTCCGCAGGCCAATATCCGTAAAATAATATTTGTTCGGATAGTCAAAATAATGCTTTCCTTTTACATCGTAGCGCTTGGCTTCGCTTATTAAAAAGGCATCCTTGCAATACCCGATGTAATCGCTTACCGTGTTTGAGCTGAGCTTTTCATTTTTTACGCTTTTTATGCTGTTCGTAATATTCAGCGGATTTGTCAAGGAACTGATAAATGTGCTGAGCAAATTCAGAATGTCGTTCAGCAAATCCGGACGTTCAATTTTATTCCGCTCGACAATATCCTTTATGTAGACTTCATCAAAAAGATTTGAAAGATAATCTTTGAACTGCTCTTCGGTCTTTAAATGCAAAAGATAAGGAAGTCCGCCGTAAATCATATAGCGGTCAAAATTGTCGCGCTTGTCGCCTCCGACCGCTTCGTTGTATTCTGCAAAACTCAAAGGAAAAACATGAATCTGAGAGGAACGTCCGCGGAATTCCGTAGAAATATCCTTGGAAAGCATTTTTGAGTTGCTGCCGGTAACATAGACGTCAAGATTTTTATAGTCTTTAAGCTCGTTCAGCATGTCATATACTGTGATTTCAAAGCCGTTATTGTCCGGATCTGGAACTGAATAGCAGAACTGGATTTCGTCAATAAAAAGATAGAACTTTTCCTTGCTTGCAGAAACTGTGTTTTCCACGAAATCAGCAAGGACTATAGGATTTCTGTATTTTGCGTATTTGCGCTTGTCGAGCTGCAAAGTGATAATGTTGTTTTGGGATGTTCCGTTTTTGAGCAGATAGTCATAAAAAATCTCGAACAGGAGCGTGGATTTTCCTGAGCGGCGGATTCCTGTGATTACCTTTATTTGGCCGTCCCACATATAATTCAATAGTTTTCTTAAATATAAATCTCGCTTTACCATTTGAACCTTATCTTATACTGAAAACTTACAGCATTTGCGTCGCAAGTTCTCAATAAAAATAGAAGAAATTTCTTTTTCTGTCAACAATAAAAAGGATAAACGAGCCTACGAACTTTAATGCCTGTCCAAATTTTCTATTCAGTAGACGGAAGTTTTTTTTGTGTTTTATTGCACTGCGTCTTTTTCCTAAAAAAAGTATGTGGCCGAATGCCGAGTTTTAATAAAACAGCTGCTAAACAGTTATTCCTATGCTAGCAAGGCGTCATTGCCGTGCATGACATTAAATCATAAAACTCGAAATTGAACCATATATACAGAGTTTTACCCATTTAAAAGCAAAAAAGCCTCCCGGAAGGGAGGCTTTTTGGTTTGGTCAGCACCGCCTCTAGTTTGCAAAGCAAACTAGCAGAGATAAAACG
>DKDI01000021.1:14253-14632 GCA_002449305.1 Treponema sp. UBA6852 | reverse complement strand
TTTATATTCTAGGCATAAAGAGATTCGGCGGAAATCTTTCAAGAGAGGTTACGAATGATGAAAAAACTGATTTTGGCTTTTATTGCGGCGGCCGCGCTGTGTTTTTCGGCTTCTGCAAAGCCGCTTGTTGTTTATTTTTCTGTTCCTGAAAGCACTAAGACTTCGGGGCTTACGCGGAACGAGGAGAACAGTCTTGTCGTGGTGGACGGAAAGGCGTTGGGGAATGTTCAGTATGTGGCTGGCCTTATTGCAGATGAGACCGGCGCGGACATTTTCCGCCTTGAAGCGAAAGACGCATATCCGACTGACCACACTGCGCTTTTGAACCGCGCGGCGCGTGAGCAGAGAAGCAATGCCCGTCCTGAAATCCGCGGAAAGA
>DKDI01000021.1:0-14103 GCA_002449305.1 Treponema sp. UBA6852 | reverse complement strand
AAAGAGCGTGTCTCAAGCTGGCTTAAAAATATCGGCGAGAAATAAAATTGAAATTTTCTCATTGGCTTTTTTGGGAGGTATAACAAAAACTATGCCTAAGATAGCGTCAAAGTTTTTGTTTACAAGTTTGCGTTGCAAACTTCTATATCAACTGTTGTTTCTCACTGTGTTGCGAAACAACTTAAAAAAGTCAAATCGAAAATTGAAATTTTCTCATTGACTTTTTTTGGAGGAAAATATGAAAAAATTTGTTATGGCTGCTGCTGCGGCTTTGAGTGTGTTTTCTGCTTGTGCGGCTGATTCTGGAAGCGGCTCGAATTTTCAGGCTGGCGGAAAGAACAGCGGAAAAATCCTTGTGGCTTACTATTCCGCGTCTGGAACAACAAAGGCGGTTGCCGAAAAAATTGCGTCATACCTTGGCGCGGATTTGTTCGAGGTTGTGCCGAAAGACGATTACACTTCCGCTGACCTTGACTGGACAAACAAGAAAAGCCGTGTCTGCCGCGAGCACGACACGATTTTCGGCTCAAAGGCGAACGGAACGGCAACTGTTTCAGACCTGAAAAAACTTCCTGTCGCGATGAAAGGCAGCGTGCCGGATTTAAGCGGATACGAGACAGTGTTCATCGGCGCGCCAATCTGGTGGGGAATCGACGCCTGGCCTGTAAACGCGTTTGTCGAGGGCGCGGATTTTAAGGGAAAAACAGTTGTTCCGTTCTGCACTTCAATGAGCTCGGGGCTTGGAAGAAGCGGCGAACTGCTTCATGAGCTTGCTGGAGCTGACAACGGAAACTGGCTCGCCGGAAAAAGGTTCGGCACAAGAGCAAGCGACAGTGAAGTTAGAAACTGGATTGATTCAATCGGCGTGAAGTGAAAGGCAAGCCTTGAGATTTGCTGCGAGATTTTGTTGATAAAAAATGCTGACGCGTTAGGGATTGGAAGGGTGAGCGCATTTTGAGAAAATGCGCGAAAACAAACGCTTGCGTTTGGTCGGAGGCGGAAGCCGTAGCCCTGAAAAGCCCGACGGTTGCGGTGGTTGCGCATGTCGTCCGTAGGCGCGAAGCAACCAGAGCGACCGGAACGCCCTAAATATATCATATATTATAGAGGAAACTTTTGCTTTTGGAGGAAATATGGATTTTGTTACATTGAACAACGGCGTAAAAATGCCGATGCTTGGTTTCGGCGTGTTTCAGGTGCCGGACGGAAATGTTACGGAGCAGGCGGTTTATGACGCGATTTGCGCGGGCTACCGGCTGATTGACACGGCGGCGGCTTACCAGAACGAGGAGTCGGTCGGACGTGCGATTGCCCGTGCGGTTTCTGACGGAATTGTGAAGCGCGAGGAGCTTTTTGTTACCACGAAACTTTGGGTTCAGGATTACGGCTATGAGAATGCGAAAAAGGCGTTTGCAGTTTCGCTCAAAAAACTGGGGCTTGGCTACCTTGACCTTTATCTTTTTCATCAGCCGTTCGGCGACTATTACGGCTCTTACCGCGCGATGATTGATTTGTACAAGGAAGGAAAAATCCGCGCAGTCGGCGTGAGCAATATGTATCCTGACCGGCTTGCTGACCTTTGCGAGAATTTTGACGTGATTCCTGCGGTGAATCAGGTGGAGCTTCATCCGTTCTTCCAGCAGCCTTGCGCGCTTGAAAACATGAAGAATTACGGCGTTGTGCCTGAAGCCTGGGGGCCTTTTGCGGAAGGCAAGCACGAGATTTTCAAGAATCCTGTACTGGCGGAAATTGCTGCTAGCCACGGAAAAACTGTAGCGCAGGTGGTTTTGCGGTGGAACATTCAGCGCGGTGTTGTCGTGATTCCAAAGTCCGTTCACAAGGAGCGGATCGAGGAAAATTTCAACGTGTGGGATTTTGAGCTTTCCGCGGACGATATGAAGAAAATCGCCGCGCTCGAAATCGGACACAGCGAGATTGTGAACCATTCCGACCCTGCGTTTGTAAAAATGATAAATGGCTGGAAAATCCACGAGTAGAAAGACAATTAGCAATGCGTAATGAATAATGCTTAATGCGTGGACGTGGGATTTCGCGTCTGCGTGTTGAGCAATTATTATGGGGCAAAAATATGACAAAAGAAGAATTTTCTAAAATCGACAAATTTGGAGTTGGAGAACCGAACGAGGCGTTCGCGAAGTATTTTATCGGGCAGTCGTTTTTGAAGCCGCTTACGGACGCGAAAAAGGGCGAGATTCCGATTTTCAACGTTACGTTTGAGCCTGGCTGCCGCAACAACTGGCATGTTCACCACGCAACGAAGGGTGGCGGTCAGGTTTTAATCTGCACGGCTGGAAGCGGATGGTATCAGGAATGGGGAAAAGAGGCGGTTTCAATGGAAGAGGGGAGCGTTGTCGTGATTCCTGCGAACGTCAAGCACTGGCACGGCGCGAAAAAAGACAGCTGGTTCAGCCACATAACGTTTGAGCCGGCAGGCGAGGAAACTTCCAACGAATGGCTGGAGCCTGTAAGCGACGAAGAATATAATAAACTTGGGAAATAAGGAAAATCGAAATGAAAATCATCTGTTTTATGTACGCGAGCCTTGACGGGCGGATTGACTGTGCGATGACTGAAAAAATCGACCCGGAGGCGAAGTCATATTACACTCATCTTGCGTCATTCGGGGATTTTACGCAGATTAACGGAAAAACTACGAACGCGATGCACTACGCGGAAAGCGGCGTTTTTGAGGTGAAAAATTACTGCGCGTGCGGCGAAACTTTTTTCAAGGCGGAAGATGCGGCCGGCTATCAGGTCTGCATGGACACAAAAGGAACTCTGCTCTGGAACTCAAACCGCGTTGACGGAAAGCCTTTGGTTGTCGTTACAAGCGAAAAGGCAAGTTTAGAATATTTGGATTATTTGAAGTCAAAAGAAATTTCGTACATTGCTTGCGGCACGGAAAAAATTGATTTGAAAAAAGCAGTCGCGTTTTTGGAAAAAGAATTCGGCGTAAAAAAATCAGTGATTACCGGCGGCGGACACATAAACGGCTCGTTCCTTGACGCGGGCTTGATTGACGAAGTTGAGATGATGTTCGGAGCTGGAATCGACGGACGCGGAGGCTGGGCTGCAAGTTTTGACGGCAGACCGCAAGGCAGAAATCCTGTTGCGCTTGAATTGCTGGATGTTGAGCGGCTTGAAAAAGACACCGTGCTTTTGAAGTACAAGGTGAAAAAATAAAAAAAAGTTAGGGCAGTGTCGCCCTCTCACCCTCTGAAAAACTCCACGAACGCTTTTGCGCTCGGACTTAGGTTTGCGGACTTTTTCCAGGCAAGGACTGAGGTCATCGGGTTTGCTTTTTCAAGCGGAACAAATGTAAGACCATCGTAGTTGTAGAGTTTTTCAACAGTGATGGCCGCGGTGTTCTCTAGCTTTACAAGGTGCGTTATGTTTCCCGGCAGGTTGTAAGTTCCGGCAACCGTGATTTTTTCGGCGCAGTCTGAAAGCCATGCTGAAACTTCGCTCCGCATTGTCGTGCGCCACGGAATGTAAAGCGGAATCGTTGTCAAATCCTCTGGCGTTACGGAGCTTTTTGCGGCAAGAGGATTGTCGCTTCTCACAAGAATCCCCCAGTGCTCAACCGTTTTTATGCGCACAAAGTCGTAGTGGAGAATCTCGACTGGCTCGCTCATAAGCCCGAAGTCCAGAATTCCCTGGTCAAGGCGGAATTTTATGTCGTCTGCAATCGCGCTGTAGATTCTGTAAGTGATTTTAGGATTCAGCCTTTTGAACTCCGCAAGCTTTTCGGCAAGCTCCCTCATTCCCATGTTCTCGCCGCACCCGAACGCAAGCTCGCCTGAAATCTCGTTGCCGCCCTCGGAAAATTCCCGACGGATTTTATCTTCCAGCGAAAGCATTTCCTCTGCCCGCCGCTTTAGAAGAAGCCCCGCGTCCGTAAGCACAATGCAGTGGCTCGACCGCACAAAAAGCGGCTGCCCAAGCTCGTCCTCAAGCTGCGCAATCTAGCGCGAAAGGGCAGGCTGGCTGACATTCAGCGACATTGCCGCCTTTGTGAAATTTTCCTCCCTCGCAACCGCCAAAAAATACCGCAAGATTCTTAGTTCCATTGATTATTTCCATTCATCGCATTTTTGTTCAAGAAGTTTAAAATCACAGCAGAATTTTATGATTTTTCCAGTTTTAGCCTGTTTTTCGTAAAGTCTTGAGATTTTTGTTATTATCTGTCCGATTATTTTAAGACAGAATGTATATTCAAGATTAAGCAGGATTTTGTATTTTTTTGTGTCTAGTGAATCATTTTTATCAGGATTTATGTTTACAAAATCATAAACTCCTTTTTTTACAGGAATCATTTTTTTTAAGTCAATTACAGAAAGTATATGCTTTGCTTCATTCTCTGAAATCTGCACGAAAATATCTTTTTCAGAGACTTTTGCAATTGGACAGTTCTCGTAGATTACGAAACGGTCTTGGTCAACATTTTTCCATGTTTTGTGTTTTTCTTTTGCGGACGACAAGGGAACTACATATTCATAATTTTCTGTATTTACAAGAATTCCAAGATAAGGTTTTGACTCATATCCGCTTTGCTTGTAGTAAACTTCCGGGCAGGATTCATGAAGATATTTCAGATAATTTTGATTTATATTTATGAATTTGAGATTTTCCTTTAAAGAAAACAATATTGCCCCTCTCAAAAAATAAGACCGTCCAAAAAGGGCGGTCTGCTTTAATCTTCATCTCTTTATGATATTCATCAAAGGTTAATGGAGACCTTCTTTAATCTTCATCTCTTGACGGACTTAGACCGCAGGTTAATGGAGACCTTCTAAAAAGAATATACAAGTTAATTTGTGATTCGTCAAGATTTTTCTTTTTAGTGGAGCTTCCCCGCCTTGCGGCAGGTCGGGCTATCCGCACTTCGCTTGCCGCTCATTCCTTCACTTCGTTTCGGAACTGCTACGCAGGTGCTCCTATCCCTAAGCCATATTGTTACGTCAACAACTTGCATCCTTAATCATACTGTCGATGTCGGCGAATGCGTTTTCAATCGCCTCTGAATGATACATTTCGTACATATTAAAGACGCGCTCCGTAAGATTCAGATCGTCCAGTTTGTTCAGAATTTTGTCAGCGGTTGTCTTTTTGAAAAATGCGTACTGTTCAAGCAGAAATGAGAAAAATTCCATCTCTTTTGTCATTCTGCGCCTCCTAATCCCTTCTAAGATAAAGCGAGCTTTGCAGGCTGCCTGTAACCTGCTCGTTTTCCCATATATCAAAAATTCCGTCCGGGCTGAAATCCCACATTTCAAGTTTCGGGTCGGAGAGCATTCTGTATGTTTTTGAATTCAGGAATTTTCTGTAGGAATCCATGAGCGAAAATCCGTACTTCCGGCTTATTTTTAGTGAAACTTCCTTGTTGTAAAAATTAAGGATAAAAGGCAGTTAATTTGTCATAGATTTTTGCCTCGATAAAGTTCAGTGCTTGGAAAAGTTAAGTATGGGAATGATCGGAAAAACTTATTTCAGATAATAAACTTTAGTTTTTTTTATGATAAATTCTGGAATCTCATTAATAGAATAAGCTCCAACATTATTAAATTCTATGACTGAACCGATTTTTAATGCAGGTTCATTTGTAAGTTCTGTAAGAATATCAGATTCTTTGCATGTACTGCCAACAATGTACTGTTTTTCTTCTTTTTTATTTTTTGAATTTTGTATTCTATAACCCTTGATTTTTTTTCCTTTTAGAAATGGCAAATGAATAATAGAGCCATTTGCAATGCAATATATTATTTCGTTTATTTTTTTTATATCAATAATGGTTGTATAATATTTTCCGCAATTTCTTACAATAGAGTTACCAGGCTCGAATATTATCTTTAGATATTCCATTTTCTTTTCTTTTAGAACATTCAGCACCGATTCATAATAGTCTCTTATATTCCAATATTTTCTGGAGACTTTATATCCACCGCCAATATCAATTCTTGTAATGTTTTTCAGATTATAATGTAAAATAATTTCACATAAAGTTTCTGCAATAAGTTTAAAGACAGAAGGTTCTCGTGTATTTCCTGAAAAATGTGCCTGTAGGCAAATTAAATTAACTTTTTTATATTTTAAGAGAAATGAAATAATTTCTTCTATATCTGTAATTCCAAATCTCGAAACCTTATTAAAAAAAGTATTTTTGTCAGTTTTTATATAGTCTAAATTGCAACGAAGTCCTATGCTGCATTTTATATTTAGCTCACATATATCTTTGATAATTTCTTCTGAATCAGCAATTATTAGTGTTCCTGATTTTAAAATTTTTTTCAAATTTTTCTTTGAAAAAGCGGTTCCGTTTACAATTATTTTTTTTGAGTCAATTCCTATTTTTTTTAAATATTGATATTCAAGATATGAGCAGACTTCAAAAAATCCGTCAAGTTTTTTTATAGTTTTTAGAATTTTTTTATTATAATTTGCTTTTATTGAATACGCAGGAATGTCGGTTCTGCTGTTTTTTGTGCAGATTGATTTCCAATTGGAATAGTTTTCCTTTACAGAGGATAAATTAAATTCATAGTAAGGAGTTATTTTTTTACAAAAGGGCATCTAAAATCTCCCATTCCTAATTTTCTAAAGTAATTCCAGGACATTCCTATGCAACCGCCATTGCAGTATTTTAGATATTCGCAAGAAGAACACAAAGAGCTTTCTTTTACTTTATAGTTTGAAAATATTTTTGCCTTTTCTGAATGAATTATCTCTTCAAGGTTTTGTTCTGCAAGATTTCCAAGCGGAAAATCCGTAAGGCAAGTGCATGGATATACTGTAAAATCTGGATAAACATATATTTTGCTTTTGACATCTCCGCAATTAGATGTGATATTCAGATTATTTATTTTTCCAGAATCTATAAATTTATCAAGCAATTCAAAATCAAAAAGTTTTTTTATTTTTACAGGAACAAGAGATTCTTCTAATATGAAATCAACTAGCCCATTCCATTCATTTATAGAAATTGTGTTTTTTAATTTTTCACATCCAAACGGCAACGCAGGTGAAACTTTCCAATATTTCATATTTTGAAAACTTTTAATCTCTTTTACAAACTCAAAGATATGTTTGTAATTCTGTTTGTTCACTGTTGTTGAAATGTTATATGAAATTCCCAAATTGTTAATTATTTTTATTGTTTCATTGATTTTTGTAAAAATATCATTCTCTTGACCACGAATCCTATTGTGAACTTCTTTGTTGCCATCAATTGAAATTTGGATGTGGATATTATTTGTTTTTATTCTTTTTAACCAGCCGTTATAAACTCCGTTTGTGTTTACGCAAATCTTCTTAAAATGATTATTACAAATTTGTATTATGTTTGTTAAATTTGAAAGACTTGGTTCTCCTCCTGTAATTATTAATGTATATTTTGAAAAATCATTGCTTTTTAATATGCTTTTTAAGGTCTGGATATTAATATCTGCGGAAGATTTGTATTTATTACCTCTTATACAAAAACTGCATTTTAAATTACATTTTTGATTTACTAATAGATATAATTGCATAAAATTTCCTATTCACAGTCGATAATCCATTGCTTATCATATATTGGTGTAAGATAAGAACTTTCCAAAGACTTGCAAATGTTCATCTGATTGCAATTTTTACATTTTTCTAAAATTCGAATTTTCTTAAAATAATTTCGTTTTTGCAGATTATGGTTATAGTCAGAAAAATAAAATGATGGAGTTTTTTGAATGTTACAGTTTTCAAAATCTGGCAAAAAGCAAACAGGCACATCAAGAAATTCTATACGCATTTTTTTATGTAAGTTCATATATGAATTCTGAATAAAATCTGAAAACTGTGGTATGAACAATGATTTTACATTGTTTTTTTTTGATTTTTTTGTATTATTCATTCTTGCAATTATTATTGTATCAGGAAAAAGTTTTTTGCTTTCTAAAAAATCTTGAATATTGAAATTAGATTCTATCATTTCTTGTGAGACAATGAATTTTATATTAACTTTACATTTTTTTTGCTGCAATAAATAAATATTTTTAAGAGTTTTATCAAATGAACCTGAATTTTGTGTTATAAAATCATGCAAATTTTTATTTCCGTGAATTGGTGTTATAAACCTGAATCTACTACTATCTGGAATTTTTAAAATGTCTAGGTTTGTACCATTTGAGTAAATTGCAACAGATGAATTGTATTGCTTATATAGAAACAATAAAATGTTGTAAAAACTTGGATGAAGTGCTGGTTCTCCTCCATTTAATACAATCAAATCATTTTCATTAAGATTCAATCTTTTTACTGTATTTAGAAGACTTTCAAAAGTAATTATTTTTTTTGTTGTTCCTGTTGAAGATGAAAAGCAAAAAACACAATTATTATTGCAAAAATAGTCTATGTTGAAATAATAAATATTATTCATATTCGAATTGAAAATTTCATTTGTCTTGAGAATATTCTTTAAACAGCTTATAAATTTGCTTGATGCATAAAATTAAATTTTCCTTCGCGGGATTTTTTTATGATTTTTACAGCATGAGGATTTAATTTGCTTAAATCTGCTCCAGAATCATAAAATTTATAAATTTCAGTGTTAATTTCTGTAATTTTAGAAAGAAGTCTTTTTGCCCGGACACATGTCGTATTGTTTATTTTTTCAAAAGATCCTTCAAGAATTGCACTGGAAACGCAGCCTCCTTTGCAGACTCCAAAGAATTTACAGTTTTCCCTGCATTGTTTTTGTCTTTCAATACTTATTCTTTCAAGATTTTTGTATGCTGCAGTGCTAAAAGCTTGTGAAAAATTTTCTAATAATGAAATATTTCCTAAAATAAAATCAGATGTATATGGTCTTCCGCATGGATATATATCGCCATTTGGGTTTATGCAAATCCTATTGTGAATACAAGAACCGCCATATTGAATACAATACAACCTATCAGAAACTTTAAGTAAATCTTCAAAAGTTCGCATTGATATATTACATTCTTTGTCAAATAACCATTTTTGATACATTTTGCACAAACAGTCAACATATTTTATAACGTCTAATTCTAACTCTTTGTGCTCAAGAGCATTTCCGCTCATGAACATTGCCAATACCTTGAAGTTAAATCCTTCATTTTTGAACCAGTTGTAGGTGTTTTCAAAATGTTCTATTGATAAGCCATTTTCTACGCATAGTGTGCCAAATTTAATGCCTTTTTCTTTTAGACAGCACATATTTTTGTAAACAATTTCAGTGTTGGACCTCAAATCATCATTGTGAGGACCGTCAAAAGAAATTCCTACTGAAAAATTATATTTCTTAAACAACTCAATCCACTTGTCATCAATCAACAGCCCATTAGTCTGAATAGAATTTTTAAAAATGACATTCTTTTCAGAGGCTATCTTTTCTTGATATTCAAGAACATCTGTAAAATTTTCTATTCCCCAAAGCGTTGGTTCTCCGCCATGAAAAACAACAAAAATTTCAGAATAATCTTTCGCTGCAATTGCGAACATTTTTTTTGCATAATCAGGCTTCATCATTGTATTATCAAAACCTTCTTCTGCGTGATAGCAATGTTTGCAACGCATATTACAGTTGTTTGTAGGCTTTACAGTAATTGATATTCTATTCAATTTATTTGCCACTTATTGTTTAATCATCATCAGAGTCTGAACCCCAGCTTTCTTCACCTTCAAACCAGGCCGCCCAAGCTAGAATAGAATCCAATTCACTTTCTTTCTTATTCATTTCAGTAATTTCATTTTTTGTCATTTTTATTTTCTCCCAAAAATTGATTTATATTTTTAAAACAGAGTCTCTTATTTTTGATTTTATTTTTTCTTTCAATCCTTTTGTGATTAGATATTTGTCTATTTTTTCATTCATCTGATCTACAGTAAGGTTTTCTTTTGCCATGATTTTTTTACAAGTTGCAGTTATGATTGCAGAATATCCATACTTTGCAATTATTGAAGAACTTGTGCTTATAACACAGAGTAATACAATTCCTCCTATCATTCCGCCAGGACCAAGTGATGCCAATGTTGATGTTATTGCTGCTGCGCCTACCAATCCTGTTGTGCTCATTACAGTCAAAAAAACAATAGCGGGAATTCCTATTCCTGCAAGTCTTTCCACAAATTCGTCCATAAAAAACCTCCATTTATAATATTTTATAAATCAAAAAAGAGTTTTGTTCTTGAAGTCAAGAATATTTTTTTTCATTTTCTGATAAAATATTTCTTAATTCCTTTTTTAGGTCATCTTTGTCAGATTGAGTAAGAGTTTCAGAATTTTCAATTTCTTCAAACAATGAAAAAATTCCTTTTATTGCAATAGTATGCATTGAACTGTCAACTAGAGTTTTTAATTTTTTGAGTTTTTCAATAATTTCATCTTTTTCCATAATCACCGCCTCCAATAACTTATTATTAGTCCGTATTTCTACGCGTGATTTTGTTTGTGCGTAAATTTACTTAATTTGAATTATATTCGTTAATTTACTAGAAGTCAACGTAAGATCAGTAAATTAACGTACAATTTTGTGCATGGGATTCAAGGAAAATTTGCGGGATGAGATTTCTTATCAGGGGCTGATGATAAAGGAGCTTGCCGCGCGTGCCGGACTTAATGCCGGTTCGGTGAGTAATTATCTTAAGGAAAACAGCTCGATTCCATCCGCCGATGTCGCCGTAAAAATTGCGTCCGCCCTGAATGTCTCCGTTGAGTATCTTGTGAACGGAAAATCCTGTGCTGAAGGCGGAAAAAAATATTCTCCAGAAATCCGCAAAATGGCGGATAAACTTGAGTCCATGTCTTCCCGCGACAGAAAGAATGTCGGCGCGCTGATTGATGCAATCTGCGAGGATTTATAGTCATTCGAAAAGATTCATCCTAAACTTTTAGTTCGAGCAAAAAATCTAACGGCTTGATTTTGTTCAATTTCATCTATGGAAATAATTCCGCACCCCGAACTGGAGCAATTTCTTGGAACGGGATAATTCCGTTTACTGACCGCAAGTAATTTCTTCAATCGGAATAATTCCGTTTACTGCCGTTAAGCATTTTCAACAAACGGAATAATTCCACGGGCTGAATTTATGTATTTTCTTGCTTCGGAAAAATTCCGCGGCCTTGCAAAGCACATTTTCTGCCTGCGGAATTTTGTTTTTATTTAGAATCTATCAAAAGCATAAAAACGGCTGAATCAAGGTCTTGAACGTAAGCGTACCTTGATTAGGTTTATTCACTTTTTGCATATCTTGAAATAAGAAATAAATATTAGACATAACGACTTTGCAGAATTATATTATTTTCCAGTTGGAGGAATTATGAAAAAACTTTTGCATTCTATTTTGGCGGTGGTTATGGCTGGAGGAATGGTTTCAGCGTCATTTGCAGACTCTTCAAAACTGGTAAAAAAAGCGTTGTCGGCAAAGGCGATGAAAAATGACCGCTATACTTTTGAGCTTGCGGAAAATGTTGTTCGAGAACGGGTCGCTTTTCACAATAAATTCGGAATTACGCTTGTTGGCGATTTGTACACTCCCAAAAATGCGGCTGGAAAGATGGCTGGAATTGTGGTTGGAGGTTCTTATGGTTCTGTCAAGGAGCAGGTTGCCGGTTTTTATGCAAACCAGATGGCTTCGCGCGGATTTGTAACTCTTGCGTTTGACCCTTCCTTTACCGGGGATTCTGGTGGAGAAGCTCGGAATGTTACTTCGCTTGATATAAACACAGAAGATTTTTGTGCGGCAGTGGATTTTCTTTCAACTTACGGCGGAGTTGACCCTGAAAAAATCGGAGCGATTGGAATTTGCGGCTGGGGCGGAATTGCATTAAATGCGGCTTCGATTGACACAAGAATCAAGGCGACTGCGGCAATCACTATGTACGATATGCACCGTGTTATGGCGAATAGCTACAATGACGTGAATGACAATGCGGAAGCTAGAAAAAAGACAAAGGAAGCGTTGAGCGCGCAGCGGACAAAAGATTATCTTTCAGGAAAACCTGAACTAAACGGAGGTCGGGCGGCAAAACTTACAGGGAACGAGCCGCAGTTTCAAAAAGAATACTGGGATTACTACATTCAGCGCGGATACCACAAGAATTCTGTGAACAATCCGGGGCAAGGCTGGGCTAAAACATGGGTTCTTGGAATGATGAGCACACCAATTCTTGCATACATTGATGAAATTGAAGCTCCAGTACTGCTTGTTCACGGTGAAAATGCCCATTCAAGGTATTTCAGCAAGGATGTTTTTAAGAGGCTTAAGGGCGACAACAAGGAACTTTACATTGTGCCGGGCGCGGTTCATACCGACTTGTACGACAACTTGGAAAAAATTCCTTTTGAAAAAATCACAGACTTTTTTAAGACGAATTTGAAATAAATGCTGGTTAGATTCCTGTTTCAAGCACAGGAATGACATAAAAAAACAAAGCAAGGAAGAAAACATGAAAAAACTTTTGGTTGTAATTTTGGCGGCAATTATTGCAGGAGGTTCGGTTATGTTCGCACAGACAAAAACAGAAACATTGGAATATCCTTCAGAAAAATCAGTTATGAAGGATTTGAAAAAAGAAAAGGGCACAATTTTTCCGCTTGGCGGTCCGAATGTGAATTACGAAAAATATTTCACAGGAAGAACTTTTATTTGTCCTATGGCAAACGACAGCATAAGCGTTTCAAATGTAACTTTTACAAAAGGCGCGCACACTTTCTGGCACGTTCATCATGGCTCATGCCAGATTCTTGTAACGGAAGCCGGACGCGGATATTATCAGATTTGGGGCGAAAAACCTGTTGAACTGAAACCCGGCGTGGTTGCGACAATTCCAGAAGGCGTAAAGCACTGGCACGGAGCTGCACCGAACGCAATAATGCAGCACCTTTCTGTAATGCAAAGAAATCCAGATGTTTCAACAGAATGGCTTGAAGAAGTTGCCCCTGCGGAATATGCGAAGCTTGGGAAGTAGGAAAAATTATATTAGAAACAAATTTGACGAAAGCATTTTTCTGTAGTATATTGAAATAAAGGAAATGCCCGATTTCTGTCGGTCGTCTCCACTGTATTGCTTTAAAAGCCGCCACAGAGGTTCAAACTTGGCGGCTTTACTTTTTAACTCTTCTTATTTTTAAGGTAAGAAAGGGCTGCGATAACTGCACTTGCAACACCAGCGATGCAATTTATAATTGCTGCTACTGCCAAAACAAGCTCTAAAGTCATACGCAAGTCCTCCCGATTTTCAAGATTCCAGCGAGCTGGTTTGAGTTCGGGAGACGCCGCCTTAGAAATCAGGCATTTCCAGTAAAATAATTATAGTACATTTTATTACTACTGTATATATGTAAAGGGTAATTTAATGCTATAAACGGAAAGGATGTTACCATCTTTATTCATGCAACTGGAACTTTTCTTTACATAAAAAATTCTGTTTAAATTTATTTTCATGCTTTTATCTCCTGATATGTTGTATTTTAAGGAAAAAATAGACAAAAAATAGATTTTTTAGGGGACAAAATTCTTTTGCATATTTGAAAATTTACAAAAAATATAGTTTTATTCACTTTCTGCATATCTTGAAATAAGAAATAAATATTAGACATAAAAACTTTGCAGAATTATATTCTTTTTAGAAAGAAAATCTTTTTCGAGGTGGAATCATGAAAAAACTGATTACGGCATTTATCGGTTTGTTTTGCGCTTTATTTTTTTGTGGCGCGGAAACTGCTGGCAAAACAGAAGAAAATGGTAATATGAAAATAGAAAAATCAAAACTGGATTCATCGCTTTTTAAGACGGATGCGGAATTTATGCAGACTTTCCGCAATTTTTCTGACGGTGAAGTGCCTGCGTATGCAAAGGGCAAAGTTGAAGAAAAGGAGAGAAATCTTGCTGTTCTTGCGGCGTTGCTCGGCGTTCAGGGAAAAGAAGAGTTTGAAGTTGTGCTGGACAAGGCACTTTCTTCCGGCAGTATAACAGCGGTTGAGGCAAAAGAAGTTATTTATCAGGCAACGGCTTATCTTGGGTTCGGAAAAGTTCGCCCATTCCTTGATTCTGCAAATAAAATTATAAAAGCGCACAAAATAAAGCTTC
>DKDI01000040.1:41814-45467 GCA_002449305.1 Treponema sp. UBA6852 | reverse complement strand
AGCCTCCTTATGTTTAAATCTTAGCGGTGCTTTGGCATCGATAAGATTTAAACAGGCTGTTTTGCAACGCAGTGAAAAACAGTAGTCGATTGAACAAGTTTGCCACCGGGCAAACTTGCAGTGCAGTTTCTGACGCTATTTCAGGCAGCCTGTTTTTGTTAGGCCTCCTGCCCAAAATTCTTTGCAAGGGGTGCTGACATGCACACGTCAGGGGGTCTGCCTAGCGTTAGGCAGAGGGGGTTGCAAGAACACAACAGGATAGCTAACGTGTATATGGAGAAAGCGATAAAATCAGTTTTATTTAGCAATGAAATAAACTTTATGAATTATAATTATCAAGCTAAGAATGGGACGTTTTTCAGTTCAAAACAAAATGTTTTTCCATTTAAAACAAAGTGTTTTTACGTAAAAAACAAAATGTTTTTTCAAGAAAAACAAGTCATTTTCAAGTTAAAAACGAGCTGAAAATTAATTTAATTGCTAAAAAATCAAGGTTTGACAAAGGCAATCGTTTTAGTGTTCCCTGCCGTTTCTCTGTTCAGGATTTTCTTTTGCAAAGCTACGTAAGCAAGGGTTTCAGTATAAAAGAAAAAAATTGAGAAAATCGCAAATCGGGTTTATAATTAAAAATAGGCACTTTTTTAGCATTACATCAGGAGGCTTTTATGGCAGTTACAGCATATTCACTTGGAGCGGCAGAAGAAGTTACAGGAAGCCGGCATATACTTGAAATTGACGGACGCAGCATAATGGTAGACTGCGGAGCTTTTCAGGGGCGGAGAGCGGAATCAGATAAAAAGAACAGGGAATTCAGTTTTCCGGCGGACAAAGTTGAAAGCGTTGTTTTGACCCATGCACATTATGATCACTGCGGGCTTCTTCCTGTTCTTATGAAAAACGGATACGACGGAACAATTTACGCAACTCCGGCAACAAGAGACCTTGCAAATATTGTTATGATGGATAGCGCGCGCATTCAAGCCAGGGACGCTGAATTTCTTGCAAAGCAGGCAAAAAAGAAAGGCGAAGCTTTTACTTGGAAACCTTTATACAACGAAGCGGACTGCGTAAAAGCGGCAAATCAGATTGTTACTCTAGGCTACAATCGCAAAATGTACATTGCCCCGGATGTTCAGCTTGAATTTTTTGATGCGGGGCACATTCTCGGAAGTTCCCTAGCCTACTTTACAATTACCGGGCAAAGGAAAAATCAGCAAGGAACAAAAGCAATCGCAGGAAGCGGCATAAAACCAAAACTTTGGCACAAACTGTTCGGTGCAAAGCTTTCTTTAAAAAATGAACCATCTCAAAACGCAGACGGAGAAAACGAGCTTAGAGTTCTTTACACTGGAGACTTGGGAAGGCGCAACAAGCCAATCATAAAAGACCCGGCAACAAATATGCCCGCTCCTGACTATATCTTCATGGAAAGCACTTACGGCAACAGGCTTCATGCTGAAACTTCGAGCACAATGTACGAGCTGGAAAAAGTTGTGCGTCAGGCAATTGATTCAAAAGGAAAAATAATCATTCCAACATTTGCAATCGAGCGTGCGCAGGAAATTGTTTATTACCTTCATCTTTTAGTTGACCAAAAAAGAATTCCGCAGATTCCAATTTACATGGATAGCCCTATGGCGGTGAATGCGACCGGAATCTACCAGCTTCATCAGGAATGCTACGATGCTGCAACTCAGGAAGCGTTCCTTGCGCACCACAAAAATCCGTTCGGCTTTAACTCGCTTCAGTTTATTACAAGCGTCGATGAATCCAAAGAGCTTAACAAAAAAAATGGTCCAATGATAATTTTGAGCGCAGACGGAATGTGCGAAGCCGGACGCATTCTTTACCATTTGGCGAACAACATTTCAAATCCGAACAACATAATTTTGATTGTAGGCTATATGTCCGAACACACTTTGGGACGCAGAATTCTTGAAGGCGAAAAGGAAGTTAAGATTCTTGGCGACTGGTACAAGGTGAACGCTCAGGTAAAGCAAATTGACTCATTCAGCGCGCACGCTGACTACAAAGAATGCACTGAATGGCTCAAGCTTATAGACACAAGCAGGCTCAAAAAGATTTTTCTTGTGCATGGCGAAAAAGATGCGCAGGCACATCTTAAAGGTTATCTTGCAGAAAATGGATTTCCGAATGTTGAAATTGTAAAATACGGCGAAACATACGATTTGGAATAATTCAAATGGAAAAAGAAATTGAAGAAAAAATAATCAGCCTTGAAACAAAGCTTGCCTACATGGAAGATTTTGTAAACCAGCTTCAGGCGGTTTCTGTTGAGCATACAGAAACAATTGAGCGGCTTAGGACTGAAAACAAACTTTTGTCTCAGAAGCTGCATGAAGTTTCTGACATTCTTGAAGGCGACATTCCAAATAGAAAGCCGCCGCATTATTAAAAAAATTTCCCGGTTGCAAAAACAGCCGGGAATTCTATTTCTAGTTTTATATTTTACTGTCATTATCCAGCTTGATTGGATAATCCCCTACAATAGCTAGAGCGTCCAAAAGTACTTTATGTCATTCAGAGACATTTCGATTTATTGAATGACACTTAAACTTTTATTTTTATCAAAGAATTTCAGATTATATAAGGTTATAAATTCCAAAGAAAACTAAAACCGCAGCTCCAATCGCAAACAGGTGGAAAATGCTGTGAGTCCATTTGAAATTCCGCATCATAAAGAATGCAAGGCTTATTCCATAAGCGGCTGCTCCTGCAAACAAAAACACTTTGCTTGAAAAGCTCAACGCAATAGCTCCAGAAGCAACAAGCCCTAAAAGAATCGCCGCAAAAACTATGTATGTAAAAACAGAAAATGAATGAAGCCTTGCGCCGAACACTGCATACAAAACCAAAAGAAACGCAAGAATTCCCCACAGAACAGCACAAGCGGTTGTGGCAGGTCCAGACATTTTGGCAAGCATCAAAGGTGTAAAAATTCCGCCTATAAAAAGATAAATTGCGCAATGGTTAAAAATAGAAAATACTTTTTTTGCCTTTGAAGGTGAAATCGCATGGTAAAGAGTCGCCATAAGATGAAGCACAAAAAGGCTTGAGCCAAACACTGCGAATGTTGAAATATAAGTGCTTTTCTGCGCAGCCGGGGCATAAAAATACGCGCGGATAACCAAAAGAACAATCGCCGAAACACTAAGTCCTGCCCCTATTCCGTTTGCAATTGAACTAAGAACATCTTCGCCAAGTGTAAATGGACGCGGCTGACGTGCATTGTAAGACAAGCGGGCGTTTGCTTTTTGCGCTCTAAGCTCACGTTTGCGCTCACGTTCAGCTGCCTTTTCTTTTTTCTTTTCAGCATCCATAGAATAGTCAACCTTTATCTGATGGATTTTTTCTTTTGCCTGCGCCTTTATAGTTTTTATGGCCGCTTTTCTTTTTGCCTTTAATGATTTTCTTGTGATTCTGCGGGTAATATCGCCCATGACAAACCTCGTTAAAATTAATTGAAACCTCTAAAAGCTTAAGTTCTTTTGAGGAAATTCTGTGCTTATATTATACAACATTCCAAGTCTTTTTTAAATACACTAATTCAAAGCGCAATCAGCGTTAAAGTAAATTTTATATTTTACTGTCATTATCGGGCTTGACCCTGCGATGTTTCTGAAAGAAACTCG
>DKDI01000040.1:0-41788 GCA_002449305.1 Treponema sp. UBA6852 | reverse complement strand
GAAAGAAACTCGGTTAATAATCCATTGCAAATTTACATCAGATTGCCGTGTCAAGAACGGCAATGACAGACTTTCTAGCACTGGAATGACAGTTAGGTAACTGTTTTTATCAAAACTTGAAATTGAACCTAAATATAAAAAAATACCCGGCATCTTTTTAGACACCGGGCAAAACAAAAGGAGGAAAAAAATGAATAAGAATTAACTTTTATTTTGAACTGCTTCTTTTCTTTGAAACAACATCAAAGATTACAGCAAGCAAAAGAACAAGACCTTTTACAGCGCGCTGCCAGTTAGCATCAACACCAAGAATCGACATACCGTTGTTAAGGATTCCCATAAAGACAGCGCCGATTACAGCACCGCCTACAGTTCCTGTTCCACCATAAGCTGAAGCTCCGCCAATAAAGCATGACGCAATTGCATCCATTTCGTAGCTTGTTCCAACAGTAGGAGCAGCAGAGTTCAATCGGGCAGCACAAACAAGGCCAGCAACAGCCGCAATGAATCCCATGTTTGTGTAAGCAAAGAACATAACGTTGTCTGTGTTTACACCGGAAAGACGGGCAGCTTTTTCATTTCCGCCGATTGCATAAAGATAGCGGCCAGGAACTGTATTTTGTGTGTAGTAAGAATAGATTCCGACAATCACCGCAAGAATTACAAGAATAAGCGGAAGTCCTTTGTCCTGGGCAAGAAGCCAGCCAACAAGCATAATCACAGCACACAAAACAACCTGCTTTCCAATAAACGAGCCTGCAGAAGATACAGAATATCCCTTTCTCTTTTTTGAGGCGCGGCTACAAACTGCGGAAGCAACAGTAACAAAGCAGCAGATAACGGCAATAATCAAAGTTACAATCAAAGTAATCTGCGCATTCTTGTCAACAAGAGCATAATAGGCATCTTCTGAGGCTTCAAAAAGCTCGTCTGTTGCCTGCTCAAGCGCAAGGTCTGGAAGATAGCTGTTAAAGATATTCATGAATGTTGAAGGGAACGGAGAAATTGTCATTCCGCCAAGAAGAATCAAGGCAACTCCGCGCCACAAAAGCATTCCGGACAAAGTACAAATAAACGGCGGAATATGAACATAGGCAATAAAAAATCCATGCCATGCGCCGATTGCTGTTCCGACAATAAGACATACAATAATCGAAGGAATAACTGGCCAGCCAAGATTTACAATTAAAATTCCTGCAACCGCGCCAACAAGACAAATTACAGAACCAACAGAAAGGTCAATGTTTCCGCCGGTAAGAATACACAGAAGCATACCAGTTGCAAGAATTACAACCCAAGCGTTCTGGTTTATAAGGTTTGTAATATTTTCCGGAGCAAAAAGCGAGCCTTTTCCGAATCCAACAATCAAAGCCTGAAAAAACAGCATGACCGCCAGAAGAATAAAAATCATCGTGTTGCCCTTAAGCATTTTCTTTAAGCTGTTTGTGTTAACTGCCATATTTACACTCCTATAAAAAGTCAATGAGGAAATATCAATTTCCGATTTGACTTTTTAACACAATTTCGCAACAAAGTGAGAAATTGCATTTAATAAAAAGTTTGCAACGCAAACTTTAAGTAGATAAAACAGACGCTATTTCGACTGTTTTATCTTACACTCCTTAATTAGGTTAGGCTATTTATTTTCCGAGTTGATGATGCATGACATGATTTTTTCCTGACTTGCATCCTTAGCGTCCATTTCTGCAATCATGCGGCCTTCATTCATAACATAAATGCGGTCACTCATTCCAAGTACTTCCGGCATTTCAGAAGAAATCAAAATTACAGATTTTCCTTCTGCAACCATGCGGTTTATAATGCAGTAAATCTCGTATTTTGCGCCAACATCAATTCCGCGTGTCGGCTCATCAAGAATCAGAATATCCGGGTCTGCAAAAAGCCATTTTCCAAGAAGAACTTTCTGCATATTTCCGCCCGAAAGATTTCCTACAGCTTCGTCTACACTTGCGCATTTTGTACGCATTTCCTTTGCTGAATCCTGGGCAACGCGCCGGCATTCGTCAAAGTTGTAAATTCCATGCTTGGAAACTTTTTCCGGCTTTGCAGAAATTGTATTCTGTGTAATTGTTTCTGAAAGAATAAGTCCATTGCCTTTGCGGTCTTCTGTAACATAGGCAATCTTGTGGTTGATTGCGGACTTTACATTCGGAAGCTCAATTTCTTTTCCGTTAAGAAAAATCTGTCCGGAAATATTCGCGCCATAAGAATGCCCAAAAACGCTCATTGCAAGTTCAGTGCGCCCGGCTCCCATAAGCCCCGAAATTCCAAGAACTTCGCCTTTGCGCAAATTGAAATTCACATTGTCGCAAACCTTGATTCCGTCGAAAACAGGATGATCAACGCACCAGTTCTTGACTTCAAAGCAGACATCTCCAACTTTTGAAGCGCGCTTAGGAAATCTATCTGTAATATCACGGCCAACCATCGCCGCAATAATTGTATTCTCTGAAAAATCGTCTTTGCTCTTGTCGAGCGTTTTTATTACAGCGCCGTCGCGGATAACTGTAATTTTGTCAGCAACATAAGAAATTTCATTCAGCTTGTGGGAAATAATAATTGAAGTCATTCCATGCTTTTTGAATTCAAGGAGCAAATCCAAAAGATGCTTGGATTCGTTTTCATTCAATGAAGCGGTTGGCTCGTCCAAAATCAAAAGCCGAACTTTTTTTCCAAGTGCCTTGGCAATTTCTACAAGCTGCTGCTTGCCAACGCCAATGTCCTTTATAAGTGTATGTGATGATTCTTTAAGACCAACTTCCGCAAGAAGGGAATCAGCCTTGTCGAATGTTTCTGCCCAGTCAACCTTGAATTTTGAGCCGCGCTCATTTCCAAGGAACATATTTTCTGCAATCGTCAGAAGAGGAACAAGAGCCAACTCCTGATGAATAATTACAATGCCCAGCGATTCACTGTCTTTTATTGTCTGGAATTTGCAGAGTTTGCCGTCATAGATAATATCGCCGGAATAAGAGCCGTATCCGTAAATGCCGCTTAAAACATTCATAAGAGTAGACTTTCCAGCTCCGTTTTCGCCGCAAAGAGCATGAATCTCGCCTTCTTCTACAGAAAGCGTAACGTTGTTCAGAGCTTTGACGCCAGGAAACTCTTTTGTAATATTCCGCATTTCCAATAATGCTTTTGCCATTGGAATCTCCTATTTTAAGCCGATTATAAACTTCTAAAAAAGACGGGGCTTTTGACCCCGCCTTGACCATTTTAGCTTTTGCTATTTAAGCTGAGCTTCTGTGTAGTATCCAGAATCAACAAGGAGAGCCTTGTAGTTTGAAACATCAGCGTAAACTGGATCACAAAGGTATGAAGGAACAATTCCTTTGCCATTGTCATAAGTCTTTGTGTCGTTGATTTCTGGTTTTGTTCCCTGAAGAAGAGCGTCAACCATTCCAACAACTTTTTCTGCCAAAGTGCGTGTGTCTTTGAAAACAGACATTGCCTGAGTTCCCTTGAGCATGTTCTTTACAGAACCAATGTCGCAGTCTTGTCCAGTAACAATCGGGAAGTTTGCCTTTGTGTAGCCAGCTGCAACAAGAGCGTTTGTAATTCCCATTGCAACAGAGTCGTTTGAAGAATAAACAGCGTCAAGTTTTGTTCCGCGTGGACCGTATCCATTTGAAGTAATAAGGTTTTCCATGCGTTTCTGACCTTCTTCTGTAGACCAGTTCAAAGTTGCGCACTGTGCTTTTGAAGTCTGTCCTGAACGGCAAACGAGAACTCCGCTGTCAAGGTAAGGCTTGAGTGTGTCCATTGCTCCGCCGAAGAAGAAGTTGATGTTGTTGTCATCTGGAGAACCTGTGAAGAATTCGATGTAAGCAGGATCTGATTTTGTGCGGTTCTTGAGATTCAGCTTGTCAACAAGATATTCACCCTGAATTGTTCCTACTTTGTAGTTGTCGAATGTTGCATAGTAAGAAACTGAATTTGTGTTCATAATCAAGCGGTCATAAGCAATAACCGGAATTCTCTTTTTCTTTGCACCGTCAAGCGCGTTTTTAAGAGCTGAACCATCAATAGAAGCAACAACAAGAACATTGCATTTTCCAGTAATCATGTTTTCAATCTGGGAAACCTGAGTTGCAATGTCGTTGTTAGCATACTGCAAGTCAACAACATAGCCTGCTTTTTCCAGCTGAGCCTTCATGTTTGCTCCGTCCTGGTTCCATCTCTGCAAGTCTTTTGTAGGCATAGAAACACCTACTTTTGTTCCTTTCTTTTTTGCTGCGAAACATGGAAGCACAAGAGCGCAAGCCAAAAGAACAGCGATAATTTTTTTCATAAGATAAACCTCCTTAAAAATGCATATCTTATTTTTTTTTAGTTAACAGAACTCCAAAAACGTTCCGTTACTTTTTAGCTTGATTAAAGTATACAATATGAAACGTTTCCTGAATTCCCAATTTTCTTGATTATTTTGTTAATTTATGTGATTTTTTGAATAAATCCATAAAAAAGGAAAGAAACTTATTAGGATTTTTTTGTTGTAAGAAAAATGCAGAACTGCAAAACCGTAAATTTTTTCCCGAAACAAAAAAAACTCCGGGCAAGGAGGCTTACATTCCTTTTCCCGGAGCATATTCTACAAAGGTCTCGAGGTTGAACCCTATTGTATAAAAATTAAAAACAGCTATTTCACTCTCTTGTAGCCGTAAACCGCCAAGTCTCCAAGTTCTTCTTCTATGCGCAAAAGCTGATTGTACTTTGCCATGCGGTCTGAACGAGATGCGGAACCTGTTTTAATCTGTCCTGAATTTGTTGCAACTGCGATGTCGGCAATTGTTGAATCTTCTGTTTCGCCGGAACGGTGCGAAGTTACACTTGTATATCCGTGGCGGTGAGCCATTTCAATTGCATCAAGAGTTTCTGTAAGAGAGCCAATCTGATTTACTTTTATAAGAATTGAATTTGCGCATCCAAGCTCGATTCCTTTCTTTAGATATTCAACATTTGTAACAAAAAGGTCATCGCCAACAAGCTGACATTTTGAGCCGATTTTATCAGTAAGAAGTTTCCAGCCTTCCCAGTCGCTTTCCGCCATTCCGTCTTCAATTGAATCAATAGGATACTTTGAAATAAGATCTGCAAGATAATCTGCCTGCTGTGCCGAAGTAAGTTTTTTTCCGTCCGCGCCTTCTTTCCAAGTATAATCGTAAATTCCGTTTTCATAGAATTCAGAGGAAGCGCAGTCCATTGCGATTTTTACATCTTTTCCAGGCTCATACCCAGCTTCTTTTATAGCCTTTACGATTGTATCAAGAGCATCTTCTGTTCCGTCAAGTTTAGGAGCAAAACCGCCTTCATCGCCAACAGCAGTTGAAAGTCCGCGTGCCTTTAAAACAGCCTTCAAGCTATGGAAAACCTCTGTTCCCATGCGGATTCCTTCTTTAAATGAAGAAGCTCCAACCGGGCGAATCATAAATTCCTGGAATGCGATAGGAGCGTCTGAATGCTGTCCGGCATTTATAATGTTCATCATTGGAACTGGCAATGTGTAAGTATTTGTTCCGCCAATGTAACGGTAAAGAGGAATGCCAAGGTAAGCTGCGGCTGCTTTTGCCACTGCAAGTGAAACTCCAAGAATTGCATTTGCTCCAAGCTTGGACTTTGTTTTTGTTCCGTCAAGCTCAATCATTTTTTTGTCAATCGAGCGCTGCTCAAGTCCGCACATTCCGATAAGAGCCGGAGCAATTACTTTGTTAACATTTTCAACTGCCTTGAGAACGCCTTTTCCCAAGTAGCGTTTTTTGTCTCCGTCGCGCAATTCAAGAGCTTCATTCTCACCAGTAGAAGCTCCAGAAGGAACTGATGCTCTGCCAAACGCGCCGCTTTCCAAAGTAACGTCAACTTCTACTGTAGGATTTCCGCGAGAATCAAGAATTTCACGTCCGACAATTTTCTGAATTTTACAACCGCCCATAATTTCCTCCTGGGATAAAAAGAATAGTTAGCTATTGCTAATTTCTTTAAATATAATAAAATCTATTAAATTTTTCAAGTTAAATTCAAAAGATTTTCAAGAAACTTCATTTTTGTGCCACGACACTTGTCATTCCCTGACTTGATCAAGGAATCTAGCAAAATTTGTAACATAAGATTATCGGATCAAGTCCGATAATGACATATCAAAATACAAAACTCTACATTTATCCTGCAACTCAAAATTATTGAAACAAACAGGCAAAAAAGCTATAATTTGCAATCATGATAAACCCATTAGCACAAGAATTAAATGACGCGCTCAAAGGCACAACGCCAGGCGAGCTGCTTTCTGATGTTGGAACAAGACTTTACTTTCCAAAGGGAATAATCGCACAAAGCGCAGAAGCCAAAAAACTTGGAAAAACTGCGAACGGAACAATCGGAACCACAGTTGTTGAAGGCAAACCTATTATGCTTCCTTCTATAAAAAAATATGTGCCGGACTTAACTTCTTCAGAACTTGTAGGATATGCGCCGACAGCAGGAAATCCAGATTTGCGTGCAATGTGGAAAGAATCAATTATCCGCAAAAATCCGCTTTTAAAAGATAAAAAATTCTCATTGCCGGTTGTTGTTCCTGGACTTACAGCGGGAATTTCCTACCTTGCAGACCTTTTCCTTGATGAAACAAAGCCGCTTGTTGCAGCAGATCCGTCTTGGGACAATTACGTTCTTATTGCCGAAGCAAGACGAAACGCAAAATTTGTTCAGTTCAAGATGTTCAAGGATGGAAAATTCAACATTGAAGGATTGAAAGAAACTATGCAAAAACAGGCTGAATCTGGCTCTGTTCGGATTCTTCTGAATTTTCCGCAGAACCCTTCAGGCTACAGTCCAACTTCAGACGAAGCAAAACAGCTTGTTTCAATTGTAAAGGAAATTGCGGAAAAAGGCGCAAAAGTAATGGTTTGGTGCGATGATGCGTACTTCGGACTGAACTATGAAGACGATATAGAAAAACAGTCGCTATTTGCATATCTGTGCGACCTGCACGAAAATGTTCTTGCCGCAAAAATTGACGGACCTACAAAAGAAGATTTTGCCTGGGGATTCAGAACTGGATTTATAACTTTTGGCTGCAAAGGACTTTCTGATGCGCAATACGAAGCTCTTGTAAAAAAACTTATGGCTGCAATCCGCTCATCAGTTTCATGCGCGGCAACTCCATCTCAGTCGCTGATTTTAAAAGCGGCATCAGACGGAAAATTTGAAGAAGAAAAAGCCGAATTCCGCAAAATCCTTGAACGCCGTTATAAACTTGTGCGCGAATTTGTTTCCACACACGAAAGCAAATTCATAAAGCCGCTGCCATTCAATTCCGGCTACTTTATGTCTTTTGACACAATGAACATTGACGCAGAAAAGTTAAGACAAAAACTTTTGACTGACCGCGGAATCGGAACAATTTCCATAGACGCAAAAACTTTAAGAGTTGCTTTCTCAAGCCTTGATGAAGAAAAAATCAACATTGTTTATCAGGCGATTTACGACGTTGCGGATGAACTTGGAAAATAAAAAGATTCTTGCATTTATAGCCGCGCTGATTTCTCTTTTGCTTGCCTCCTGTAAAAATTCGGGAAGCAAGCCATTAATTATCTGGACAGACAATGCAGAAATTGTTTCCTATGTGGAGCTTTTTAATGCCACGCACGAAAACATAAACGCATTTGCAGTCTACAAAGATGAAGCGGCGCGTTCACTTCCGTCGGCAAAAGACGAGCTTACCCCGGATTTAGTCATAGGTTCCTGGCTCAAAAATTCTACAACACGAAAATATTTTCAGCCGCTGGATTATCTTTTTCAAGAGAAAAGCCTGAACCGCACTTTGTTTTATAAACAGCTTCTTGAATACGGACAAATAAACGACAAGCAATATCTTATTCCCATAAGCTTCAATTTGCCAGCAATGGTTTTCAGCAAAAAAAATGAAAGCTTTGTAGAATCAGAGCATTTTTTAAATCTTGAGCAGATAAGGACATTTTCAGCAGCATTCAACAAAAAAAATAAAAACGGAACATATACAGCAATGGGGTATGCGCCTTCCTGGGATGCAGATTTTATGTATCTTGTAACAAAACTTTTCGGAGCCGCCTACCACGAAAAAGGAACAAGCTTTATATGGAACGAAAAAGCGATGGAAACTTCAATTTCTGAAATGCGCCAATGGACAATCGCGCGAAATTCCAGCACTTCCGCAGAGCAAAACTTTCAGTTCCGCTACCTTTATATGCCGGGGTACAAGCAGGTTGCCACAACACGATGCCTTTTTTCTTATACAACCAGCGATAAGCTTTTTACGCTCACAGATGCGCAGATTACAGATCTTTCTTTTAGATGGATTGAACAGGACAATAAAATTCCAGTTGAAGACAATATTCTGACAATCGGGCTTTACAAAAAATCAGAGCATTCAGCGCAAGCAGAAGAATTTATTTCCTGGTTTATGAAAATTGAAACTCAACAGCTTTTAATTGAGCGCACAGAAAGCATGAAATTGGACACTGTAAACTTTGGGATTGCAGGCGGATTTTCTACCTTGCGCGAAGTAAACGAAAAATTTTATCCGGCATTCTACAGACATCTTTTAGGAAATATGCCGCCGGAACAATTTATAATATTGCCGAATATTCTTCCATATAGATGGAACAGCCTAAAATCAAATGTAATAATTCCGTATTTAAAAGACAGTACAAAAACTGAAAATTCAGGCGCAGTTCAGTCGCTTGAAGAACGAATTGCTGAATGGACAAAGCAGTTCTATTAATTTTTTAAGTTCAAAAAAGCCAGCTAAACTTTTTATTTTAAATTCCGATACATAAGATAGTGTAAAGAAAATCGCTTGCACTAAAAACTGAGGGTAGACTTATGTATTCAAACGGAATCAGCCTAAATGCGGCATCTTACAGAACTCTCTTCTCTACTTCTTCAGGCTCGCTCTGTGTTCCAGTAAAGCCTAGCGCAGTCATATATTCTCAATTTGATTATGTGCACGGAACTGCAACTGAGCATGGACAGCGCGGAGTTCCAATAAACCGTCTGCGCATTTTAAATACACTGATTTCCCAGCTTGTTTCCATGAAGCAAAAGCCAGCCCTTTCAGAAGATGAAGCTTCAGGACTTTCCGAAGAACAAAAAGATGAACTTATAAAAAGCTACCAGCAGCAAATAAAAACTGCGATTGCCGCCAGCAGCGCACAAGGGCAGTCAGCCTACGGACTTGCAGGTTTAATGCCGGAAGCAGGTGCAGTTGTTTCAGTTTCAGCATAAAAATTATGCCCAGATAAACCAAAGCAAAGCAGATGCGGCAGCTGTTGTAATAAGAGTGAACGGAACTCCAATTTTAAGCCAGCCGGAAAATTTCATAGGATAATTTTCTTTCTTTAAAATTCCCATTGCAACAATATTCGCGCTTGCACCAAAAGGTGTAAGGTTTCCGCCGAGGCAGCTTCCGACTAAAAGCGCAAACATAAAAAGCTCTGGATTTATTCCGATTTGAGATGCCATTCCACCCGCAACAGGAAGCATTGCAATTATATAAGGAACATTGTCAACAAATCCGCTTACAATGACAGAAATCAAAAGTATTATAACAAAGCCCGCAATTTCAGAGCCGCCTGTAACATTCACAAGCAAATCAGCAAGGTCATTCAAAAGCCCAGTCTCTTTTATTGCGCCGATTACAACAAAAATTCCAAGCAGGAAAAAAATAGTTTCCCAGTCAAGTTCTTTTACAACTTTTGCAGTTTCGGCGTTTGTTTTTTTCTGAAACAATTTGAACCAAAGCAAGCACAAAATTCCAATCGACATTACTAAAGTTCCGCTCAAATACTCAAACCTGGTATTTACAAATGAAACTGCGGCAAGTCCAAAAATCATAAGCAAAAGACAAGCAAAAGGAACCCAGGAAACAACTTTTTCACTTTCAACCTGAACTTTATTTTTTCTGTTTTTCGCAAAGAAGAAATAAAAGAAAATGCATCCGGCAACCATTCCAGTTTGAATTATAAAAAAGATTGAAGGCTTGCCCAAATAAAAGAAGAAATCGTTAAAACTATATCCAGCATAGCTTGCAAAAATCATTGAAGGCGGATCTCCAACTAAAGTCGCAGTTCCTTCAAGGTTGCTCATAACGGCAAGTCCCATCATAAAAAATGTAGGATTCGTTTTTAGCTTTGAGCAAAGCGCAAGTCCGATTGGAGCCATTACAAGAACTGTAGCAACATTTTCAACAAAAATTGAAATTATTCCTGTCATTGCAAGAATCGCAACCATTGCAATGCAAGTGTTCCGGCTACTGTTCACAATTTTGTCAGCGATTTTTACTGGAACTTTTGAATAAATAAAAAGAGATGCGATAACCATGCTGCCAAGATAAATCATAATAACGTTCCAGTTTATGATTTCAAATACAGAATGATAAAACGCGTATATTCTCTGCGGAAACTGACCTTCAAGCGCAACTACATCCTGCGGAAGCGGAAAAATTTGTCCCGGAAAAAAAGTCGCAATAACAACAACAAGAACCGCCGCTCCAGTTGTAAACAAAACTTTTTTATTCTGAAATAAAATTACAAGCGCGTACATCAAAACCGCAATAAGAGCGACTAAAGTTTTCATGCTAAGCATATTTTCTCCAACTAAACTATTTAAAATATCTTGCAGTAAGAGCATCCGCAAGGCAACGTGCTTTTCGGATTGTCTGAAGAACAAGCGGCACAAAAACAGGAATTATCGATTTTAATTTTTTTATTCCCTTTGCATTTCCAAATGTTCCGCGGATAATCTGTGTTTTTATAATGCCCGAAAATTCATCTAAAAGCAACGGTATAAATCTAAAAATAATTCCAACTATCAAAACAACGCATCTGACAGGGAATTTAAAAAAATTCAGCGGCTTTAAAATAGAGGAAATTCCGTCCATAACCTGCCGTTCATCCGCAGTAAAAATATAAGTTCCAATCGCAAAAATTGCACAAACAGAATGAACAAAGGAAGCGGCAAAAAGCAAAAGTTTACGCTGCGTAACAAAAATTATTTTCCAGCTGAAAAGAATTTTATCTTCTTCGTAAACTGGAAAAAGAATAATTCCAAGCAAAGAAAAAATTACAATCCAAGGAACAAGTTTTGCAATTATTTTAAAAGCATTTTTTAGTGGCGACTTGGAAAGAACTGAATACAAAACATTGACAAAAACCATCGCAACGCAAGCCGGAAACGGAAGCAAAATTGAAACAAAGAATAAAAACAAAAATAAAAATGTTTTCTTGCCTGCTGAAAGGGAATTTATAATTGAATGCGGAATTTTTTCCGGCGTAGAAAAAACTGAAGCCGCTTTAGAAATTTTTTCAAGAAGTGAAGCATTTTCAATTAGCTCCATTTCCTTTAAATTGCCCAAATCTGAATCTGAATTTTTTTCTTCATGCTTAGAAATCAAATCTTCCCAACGAAGTCTAAAATCCGCAGCTTCAGCTTCCTGAAATCTGTGTGTGCTAAATAAAACAGTCTTTCCGCTTTCTGTAAGTTTTCTAAAAGATGCAAGAAGATTTTTTCTTGAAATCGGATCCAAGCCAGCAGTCGGCTCGTCAAAAATAAAAATATCACTATCAAGAGCAACAAGCCCCGCAACAGAAAGTTTTCGTTTTTCACCGCCGCTAAGCGAAACAACAGGAAGATTTCCGTATTTTTTGTAATCAAGTCCGGCAAGTTCCATGGAATTTTTTACGCGCTCAAAAAGCTCTTTACCTTTTACATTTTTATTTTTAGGACCAAACGCAACGTCATCTGCAGAATATGGCTCAAACAACGCAGCTTCGCTTTCTTGCAAGCCAAGAACGGGGCGAGACAAAGCATAAATTTTTCCGCTTTGATTTTTTTTAAGACCTGCAAGACATTCAAATAAAGTTGATTTTCCGCAGCCGCTCGGACCAGTCAAAGCAACAAGACTACCTTTTTTAAGCTCAAAAGAAATATTTTTAAAAACTGAAAAAGTTCCATAGGAAAATGAAAGCTCTTGAACTTTTAAAGCTGCTTCTTCAAATTTATTTTTTGCTGAATTTAAACTTTCAAATGAAGTGTATTCTCCGTCAATTCCGAAAATCGATTCAAAAACATTTTTGTTTTCTTTAAACTCTTTTGGCGCCCCGTCAAAAATTATCCGCCCCTGCTCCATTACAACGATTCTTTTTGCAGCCAAAGCTTCGTCCAAATCGTGCGTAACAGAAATAACAGTGTGCCCTTTTTTGTTCCAAGCATTTACAAATTCCACAAGTTGTTTTTTTGAGTCCGGATCAAGCATAGCCGTGGCTTCGTCAAGAATCAGTAAATCTGGAAAAAGCGCAAGAATTCCGCTGAAAGCAAGCCGCTGTGTTTGCCCCAAAGAAAGCTCAAAAGTTTTACTTAACGCCTTGTCCACAAGAGAAACAATGGAAAGACATTCGATTGTGCGCAGTTCAATTTCCGCTTCTGTCATGCTAAGATTCTGAGGACCAAAAGCTGTGTCGCGCTCAACGATTCCAGCTACAATCTGCTCTTTTGGCTGCTGAAAAACAATGCCTGGAAGAATTCCATTTTGCTTTATAATTTCACCTTTTAAAGGCTCAAAAAATCCAGCAATAAGACGGGCAAGCGTGCTTTTTCCAGAACCGTTAAGTCCAAGAAGCGCAATGTATTCACCTTGGCTCACAGAAAAATTTATATTGTCAAGCGCGATTTTATTTGTGCGAGGATATTCATAGTAAATATTTTTTAGCTCAAGCAACGGCATTTTCAAAAAGTCCTAGCCGGAAAAAACGTTTTGCTTCCAGAAATCGAAAGTTCATAAAAAATACATTCAAATCCGATGTTTTTTGTTAAATTTAACATTGCAAATGAAGGTTTTTGACCGCCACGAGGTCTAAAACAGCTTCCTGGATTTATAGTAAAAACTTCGCCAAGTTTTTCTGCTGCAATGTGAGTGTGGCCGTAAAGCGCAATCTTACAGTTGTTTTTCTTTGCCGCGGAAACAATTTCTCCAGTTCCAAGGTAAAGGGAATTTCTGTGTCCGTGCGTAAAATAAATTCTTTGCCCGCAGGCTTCAAGCACATTAAAAATTGGAACTTTCAGCTGAACATAATAAGGCTCATCGGAAAGAACATTTCTAACAGGATAAAGGTCCGCGTCATTGTTTCCTTCGACAATTCCAATTACAGGCGGAATAATAGCTTTAATTTCATCTTCATCAACAGCATTTGAAATCAGCTTGGAAATATCGCAAATTCCATCACCGCAAAAAACAAGAGCATCGCTTATAACTCCAAACTGACGCAAAATCAGCAAAAGATTAGAATACGCGCCATGAGAATCCGACACAACAAGAATTCGGGCAGAATCTTTTGTTGCGAGTTTTTGTATTTCTTCACGGCTGCCGATAAGCAAAGATTCATCTTGTAAAAGTGTGTTCAATTTATTCCGCCGAATTTAAAATTATAAAATGATTTCTTGACTGAATTCCAGTTTCGCTGTCAACGTAGCGGGCAACTTTTCTTTTTCCTGCCACAGCCTGAACATGATAATAAAGATCGCTGTCCTGCGGAAGAACAAACGGAAGCTCCGCGGCATATTCAACTGCCGAAATCAAAAGCGCCAAAGTGTCGTCGTCTTCATTTTTATTTTCTGCATCGCCAAACTGAATTCCAGCCGCATACTCATGGTCAATCACAAAACTGCAAGTAAATTCCTGTCCCAAAACATCATCCTGCGGAAAAATCGAAAAAACATTGAACGGAGGATTTCCATCCCACTCTTCTTTTATTCTTGCAAGTGGAGAATGCGTATTTTCCGGCGCGCCAAGAAGAACAATTCCATGAACATTGTTTTTTTCGATTATATCACGCAAACTAGAAATTCTGCCATGCAAATCATCTGGAAAAACAATCGGAAGAACAAGGCCTCCGTTTTCTGTAAGTCCAAATTTCTTCTCCAAGGAATTTATCGCTTTTTTTACAAAATCATCATCATTAAAGCCATATCCAATAAGAACACAGACAATTCCATTTTCACTTGTCCAAAAATTTTCTTTTAGCTTAGAGAAACTTTCGCGCGGCTGAATTTCAATAGAATCATCTGAAGCAATTTTTATACTGGGAACATTTTTTTCTTTGCAGCTTGCAAGAACAATTGCAAAAGCAAAAAAAAGAAATTTTCCTATCAATGCAATTTTCTTTTTTAATTTCATTTTTTTAAAATTCCATTTTATAAAACAAACGAACCCCGCTGCAAAAATAACAACGGGGCGCATTTTGGGTTACTTTACAAAATCACAAGTTTTCGTTAATAAATCAGTCTGCCCAGTTAATTGTAACAGCAACCGAGCCATTGCCTTTATTAGAGCTAGATTTAGAACCTGCACCTGGCTCAACACTTGTTGTATTTATTAAGTTCATTCCCATAGATTCATTTTCCAATCCTTTTCCAGAAACTGCCGCAACTTTTTCTGTATGAGGATTTGAAGGCCTACTTGCTATAACATCAGACTTGCTGACCTGACCTGCAAAAACCGGAACTCCATTTTTTTCTCCAACTTCTGCGCTAGAAGTAAACGGAGTTGATTTTGGATGTTCTTCGGCAACAACATTTTTACCATCAGAAGCTTCATTTGTAGAAGCGACTGTTCCTGCATTGCTTTCTTCAGATGGAGCAACATCAGTTGAATTATCTTCTATTTTAGAAATTTCCGCAGAAGAAGATTCAGGACCGCCAAAACTTACAAGTCCCTGAGTAACAGAAAGGCGACCAGAAGAAGTAACTCTAAATTCCGTTCCTCTTACAGAAGCTGTTGCAACTGCGGAACGAACTTTAAATCCAACTTTTCTTCCGTCAGAAGAAGAAACATTTGCTTTGAGAGATCCAGAATCAATGTAAATCTGAGTTGAATCCTTGTTTTCCATTGCAACCATGTTTTCAATTGTAATTCTGGTCAACGGTCCTAATGTGAAATTTGTTCCTTTTACAGAAACCACAGCATTCGATTTAAATCCAGTTGAAATAACGGCGCCTTTTTCCTGAATAATATCGCCCTCTTCAACTGGAATCCACATTCCGCCTTCCAGAATTTCAACCTTGCCTTCAATGCTTACAAATTTTGCTTCCAAAGCAGAAGCTGAAAAGCCCGCAAAAACTGCAAAAGCAAGCAACGGCAAAAACTTAAAACTCAATTTCATACAACACCTCCTAAAATTTTACGGTTAAAACGAAATAACCGCATTAAACGCGATTTCTGTTCTGCTAGAATCACTTGAATCTCCTGCAAAATGACTTGCATAAAGTGTCAAAGCAACATCAGAGAACAACTGGTATTTTGCATTTCCATAAACTTGGAAACCACAATAATCAAATGCGCTGCTATCATTGTCAACGAAAACAGCGTCTCCACCAACAGCGCAATAAAGCTTGTCAATTGGAATTATGGTTGCAGACAATCCAGCCTTTGAAATTCCTGAATAAATCGGCTCATCTGCTGAAAGACAAGCTGTAATCTGTGTGAATCCAATAAACGGAACAAAAGGACCTCTATCTCCAGAAGCATAAGAAGCAGAAAGAGTAATAGAAGAAGATTTAAAATCTGGGAACAAAGAAATATTGGCTCTTCCCAAAAATCCAAAATCAGAAAAATCTGTAGAGCTGGCAGTTCCGCTCAAACCGTAAAAAAGCATAGGAGCAAGAGGTCCATCCAAGCGCAAAGTTCCATAAAAGCGGTTGTCTTCATCTTCTGGAGAATCAGCAGGACCTTCTGTGTTCCAAAATCCAAGACCTTCTAAAGAAATTGTCTGGTTGAGCAATAAATATGGGAAGCTGATTTTAGCACCACCTGCTATATAAGGAGCACAAAAATCATAAAAGTCCTTTTCATCTTCATCGACCGGCTCCCAAACATATCCACCGCTGTGCATAATCGAAGTATTCTTTAGATTCAAAAGTCCTGTGTATCCGCCAAAAACAGAAACATCAAGCCAAGAAGCAGAAAACTGCGCGTAAGCTCCGTCAATTGACTGTGCAAAAATAGTTTGCGAAATGTCTGTCAAGAAAAGACGCCCTGCGTCAAGGAAAAATTTCCCAGCAGAACACTCTATAATAGAAGAAAACTTCAAAACATTTAAATCTGCAATAAATTCATTTTCGCTATTTTCATGGTCGCCAAAGATTTTTTCATAGCTATGACTGATACTTGCTTCCAAAGAAAGAAATGTTGTGCCTTTTTTATTGAAAGGAATTTTTGCAAGCGCAGAAAAAGCCTCGCTCTGCTTTAATGTAGGCTCGCTGTACTCTTCACCATCAAATTTCAAATCTGTGTTATCGCCCAAGAAGAAAGAAAGTTCAGCTGAAAAAACAAATGCAGATAAAACTGAAAATAAAATGGCGGCAAAATATTTTTTCATATTCATGCTAGTTTCTCACCTCATAAAAATCAATGCAATCTGTAACAACATTAAGAAATTCCCTGCCAGTAGGAATGCGCTTTGGATCAAACGAAGAAGGAATTACGCCGTCATTGCGGAGCTGCTTAAAGGCATAGCGCGGACTTGGAAAAATCTTCATCATAAGGCTGTCTGGAACATTCCAAGTAAAATAGCATAGCCAGGCAAGATTTTCAAAATTAATAAAATCTTCTGAGGAAACCTCCGCTTTTATAGCTGGTTTAGAATACTCTTCTCCTATTTTTTTCCAAGCATCAACGGCATCTTCTTCTGAATCGTCATCTGAAATATAGCCCATTGCAACTGCTGTAAAATACGCGGCAGTTCCGTAAGTGAGCTTTTCAGTAGATACAGTTTTCTCCACAATTTCCGCAGACTGACAAAAAACAGCCGAAACAGAAATGAGAGCAACTAGAAAAATCGAAGTAAAAAATTTCATATCACTCCTCTAAAAAATTAATATGTACAAATGTTCATTTACAAGAAATTATACTATATGATATAGTTTTTGTCATGGTAATGAAAAATAAATTCAAAGAATTTTTTAAAACTAAAATAGAACTGATTATCATGGCAGTTTTTGCGCTTTTGAGCGTAGTGGCAATTCAGACAAACCTTTTTCAAAAACTTGACTACAGGCTTTATGATTCAATGCTTAAAATAACGAAAGGAATCGAAGCGCATCCTAACATTGTAATTGTCGATGTTGATGATGAATCTTTAGGACGCGTTGGTTCTTGGCCTTGGACTCGCGATATTCTGGGAAACGCCTTAATCCGCATGAAAGAATTCGGCGCAAAACAAGCTGTATTCGATATTGAATACATTTCACCTTCTTCAAAAGGCGTAAACGAAAATTTAAGCGACACGGTAAATAAGACTTTTATAGACGGCGAGCAGGCGATTTCAAGTTCAATTTCGGAATTTGCGAATGGAATTGAAGGCGGAACTGTAAATGCGAAAAATGCGCAGGAACATGCGGAAAATCTTATTTCAAATGAAATTGACGGAATTCTTTACGAAATGCAAAAAGAAATCACTTCTGGGTTTGAGCTTGACTACGATGATTTTTTTGCAAGATGCGTTCAGTTCTTTGGAAACACTTCGCTGACGGTAAACATGCGGCACATTGCGCAAAAAAGCGATGAATCAGAAGAAAATTATGCTAGAACACGTTTTCTTTTTAACAATGTAACAGATGAAAAAAATCTTATTCAAAAAGGCAATATTTATTCAGTAAAAGAAGAAGCTAGCCAGGAACTTGGATTTACGCCGGCGCTTCACAAAATTCTTTCACGCGCGCAAGGGCTTGGATTTACAAATGTTATTGTAGACAAAGATGGTATCAGGCGCAGAATTGAGCTTTTGAATTTTCAGAACGGAAAATATGTTGGACAGCTTTCTTTTGCTCCGCTTATGAAGCTTTTGGATGTTCAGTCAATGGAAAGAACTTCAAATTCAATAATTTTGCAAGGACTGAAAAATCCGAATTCAGATTCAAGATACAGCGTTACAATTCCGCTGGACAAGCATGGCAGGATGCTCATAAACTGGCTGCACGAAAGTTACGTGGACAGTTTTAGGCACGTTCCGTCGTATTTGCTTTACAACCTTGATCTTGCGGAAAAATTGATAATACAAAATCTTTCGGATATAAAAAATGCGGATTTATCTTCGCTTTCAGAAGAAGATGCAGAATATATTTTGAATTCCATGTATTTTGAAGACGAATACGAAAAACTTTCAAATTCAAAAAAACGTCTTCTATTAAAATGCCGTGGATTTGACGAGGAAGGAAAGGCAATAAAAGGCGGACTTTCTGAAGAAGACTACGAGAAATATTTTTCAGCAAGAACCGAATTCTTTAAAAATCTCAAGGAATTTTCTGATTCATTTGCAACAGTTCCGGGATTTGATCAAATTCCAGAACTTCCAAAGCTTTCAAAAAGCATTGAATTTTATCTTCGCGACTTTGAAACGTTAAAAGGCAGCATGGAAGGCGCATTCTGCATAATCGGAAACTCGGCGACTTCCAGTACAGATTTGGGTGTAACGCCATTTTCCAAGCAATACGCAAACCTTGGGCTTCACGCAAACGTTATAAATACAATTCTTCAGAAAAAATTCATACGTGAAATCGATCCGCTTTTAGGACTTTTGTTCTGCGTTGTTTTTATTCTGCTTACAATGCGCATAACGGCAAAATTCAGCACAGGAAAGAAAAACTTTACAAGATTTTTATATGTAATTGTTCCGCTTGTTGTTTTTTATATTTTGATGACACAGTTCAACATTTATGTTCCGTTTGTAATTCTTTTTGCATTTTCATTTCTAAACTATTTTGCCGGAATAATTGTGAATTTTCATGCTATAAACACAGACAAAAAATTTCTTCAGTCAACATTCTCTGCTTATGTTGCTCCTGCGGTTGTAGACGAAATCATTAAAAATCCGGAAACAGCAAAACTCGGCGGAAACAGCAAAAACATAACCGCACTTTTTTCAGACGTAAAGACTTTCTCTGGATTCACAGAAGCTGTAAACAATGCGGAAGGCGAAAGCAAAGGTGCTGAACGGCTTGTTTCAATTTTGAACGGATACCTTGGGGCTTTGAGCGATGCAATAATGGACTGCCACGGAACAATTGATAAATATGTAGGAGACGAAATTGTTTCATTTTTTGGCGCGCCGGTTGACGACAAAGAAAATGCGTTCCATGCGTGCCTTGCGGGAATAAGAATGTTGCAGGCGGAAGCAAAATACAACGAGGAAAACAAAGACAAGCTTCCAATAAATCCGCGCACTGGAGAACCATTCTATTTGAATTCACGTGTAGGAATAAATACAGGAAACATGGTTGTTGGAAACATGGGCACAAAAAAGAAGCTCAACTATACAGTCATGGGAAACAACGTAAACCTTGCATCCCGCCTTGAAGGAACAAACAAAGTTTACAATTCCTGGATAATGTGTTCAGACAGCACTTGGAACGCCGCCGACAACGGAGAAAACAAAGGTCTTTTAGTCGCTCGGAAATTCGACTTTGTGCGTGTTGTGAACATTGAAAATCCTGTTCAGATTCACTGCATTTTAGGATTAAAAGATGAACTTCCGGCAAAGCAAATTGAAGCGGCGGAAATTTTCAATGAAGGAATCAAATGGTATTTAAAGGGAAATGATTTCCCTGACACTCCAAAAGATCCGGAGGATTTCAAGAAAGCGTACCAGTTTTTTAAAAACGCAAAGGAATGCTTTCCGCAGGATATGTCGTCCGATGTATTTATGAAAAGGTGCAGCTACTTCTTAATATACGGTTCCGGTGAAAAATGGGACGGCGTTTTCACAATGAAAGAAAAATAATATTGATTGCCGTGTCAAGTGCAAGAATGACAGAAAAAAAACTCCGTGCCAGTGAAATTGGCACGGAGTTTTTTCAAACTTTTTTATTAAAGCTACATTCTTCTTAAAGTCAGAGTACCATCTTCATCAACAAAAACAATCTTTTCGTCAGATAATGAGCCAGAAAGCGTTTCACCACCACTACCTAGCGTCAAAGTGTTTCCTGAAACTGTGCCATCTACAACCTCAGAGTCTTCTTGAGGATTAGCACTGCTTTTAAATATACGATTTTCATAAGTGCAAGACGCGCCGTTAACAATTACTATATGAGCTTTTGCTAACAGTCTTTTACTATCTGCTGTAGCTTCTGCAATGGCATAAAGATTTCCTTTAAACTCTTTCATTACAGAGCCCTCATTATCTTTTATGCTTCCGTCTGAATTAATTGTAGCAATTAAATCATTCCCTTCATCAGCTTTTACTGTCAAAGTTGAACCAGAAACTGAATAATCATATTCGCCAGACTCGATAATATTGTTCTTTTTTTCGTCAACAGCTCCATTTTTAAAGTCATACTTAAGTCCAGTGAATTTTACTTTTTGTCCATTAGAATCAAAAGCAAGCATACTAACCCGGATTTTCACCTTGTTAGTTAACTCTGAGGTATATTCCTTTTTTTCAAATTCAATTGAATAATAAGTTTTTCCTGCAAGGATATTTTTTGTAGAAGAAGTTCCATTGCCTTCATTAGTTTCTATAACTGTTTCCTTTACTTCAGTTTTAGTTTCATTTCCGTCTTTGTCTTTTATTGTTACAGGCTCGGAAGTATCAACTTTTCCATCCGGGGTAGACTTTGCTTCTGTTGTATTTCCTTTACTGTCTTTAATAACAATTTTTCCATCTGCCTTTGTATACGTTCCGTTAGATGTTGTTCCATCTGATGCTTTTATTATAACAGTGCCATCGTCATACAACGTAACAACATCTCCGTTGATTACAATTGCCTGAATAGGCTTAGCGTCATCACTGTCATCATCAGACTTGCAGCCTACAAATGCAAGCGCAAGAACCATAGCTGCCAATACAGCTGAAATTTTAGCAAACTTTCTCATAAGTTCACTCCTTATAAATTGAATTTGCCAAACAAGAACTCTGTAATGCAGAATCGCTTTTATTTGGTTCTCCAAGTATACCCCCCCCCAGGAATTGTCAAGTACTTTGAGGAATTTATATGAATTTTTTTTGCAGATGAAATTTTTGAAAGATGGGATGTTCCAAAAGTATCTTTTATGTCATTTTCGGGCTTGACCCGAAAATCTAAATGCATATATTGCAATCATTTAGAGATTGCTATGCAAACATCGCAGTATTAAGTACGACGATGACATTTAGAACTTATTAGACATCCCCATGACAGAACAGTTAAGCTCAAAGATGACAGCTTTTTATGCGCAACTGTTGCTCAACTTTTCATTTTTTCAATACACACATCTTATTCCTGCAAGAAAAAAACTTGACATCTGACATTTGTGAACTTAAACTGATTTTTAAGATTCAGCAGAAAATGCAAATCAAAAAACACACAAACCAATTCAAGGAGGCTTTTTATATGGAAAAGTTTTCAAACATACCAGAAGTCAAGCTCGGAATAATTGCAGTAAGCCGGGACTGCTTTGTAATTTCACTTTCTGAAAAAAGAAGAGCGGCAATCGTAAAGGCATTCGGTTCAAAAGGAAGCCTTTATGAAGCAAAAACAACTGTAGAAAATGAATGCGACATGCTGAAGGCAGTTGAAGAAGTAAAACAGGCTGGATGCAATGCGCTTGTCGTTTTCCTCGGAAACTTCGGACCGGAAACTCCAGAAACACAAATCGCGCAGAAGTTTGACGGACCTTGCATGTTTGTTGCCGCCGCTGAAGAAACACAGAATGACCTTATAAACGGACGCGGAGACGCTTACTGCGGAATGCTGAACTGCTCCTACAATTTAAACTTGCGCAAAATTCCTGCCGTAATTCCAGAATATCCAGTTGGAACAGCAAACGATATTGTAAAAATGATTGAAGAATTTATTCCTGTCGCACGTGCAATAATCGGTCTTAAAAATCTTAAGTTTATCACATTCGGACCGCGCCCTCAGGACTTTTTTGCTTGCAATGCGCCAATCAAGGGACTTTATGACATTGGAGTTGAAATTCAGGAAAATTCGGAACTTGATCTTCTTGTTGCATACCGCGCCCACAAAGATGACAAAAGAATTCCAGAAGTTGTCGCTGACATGGAAAAAGAACTTGGTTCAGGCGGAAACAACTTCCCGGATCTTCTTCCACGCATGGCGCAGTTTGAACTTACACTTCTTGACTGGATTGAAGCAAACAAGGGCTGCAAAAAATATGCAGTTCTTGCAGACAAATGCTGGCCGGCATTTCCTAAGGAATTCGGATTTGAGCCTTGCTATGTAAACAGCCGCCTTGCTTCCCGCGGAATTCCTGTTGCTTGCGAAGTTGATATTTTCGGCGCGCTTTCTGAATATATTGGAACTTGTATTTCTGGCGCTCCAGTTACACTTCTTGACATCAACAATTCTGTTCCGCAAGATATGTACGATGAAAGCATCAAGGGAAAATTCTCTTATCCTTATGTTCTCAACGACACGTTCATGGCATTCCATTGCGGAAACACACCTTTCTGCTGCATGAACAAGGCTTGCAACCCTGGAGTCAAATATCAGTTGATTCAGCACAGACTTCTTGAGCCAAAAGATTCCACACCAGACTTTACACGCGGAACTTTGGAAGGCGACATAATGCCAGGCCCAATCACATTCTTCAGATTGCAGTCAACTCCAGATACAAAGCTTCAGGCTTACATTGCGCACGGTGAAATTCTTCCTGTTGCAACCCGTTCGTTCGGCGGAATCGGTGTATTTGCAATTCCAGAAATGGGAAGATTCTATCGCCACGTTCTTATCCAGAAAAATTATCCGCACCACGGCGCAGTTGCTTTCGGCCACTACGGAAAAGCATTGTTCACACTTTTCAAGTATCTTGGAATTCCTGATGTTGCGTACAATCAGCCAAAGGGAACTTTATATCCATCAGAAAATCCTTTTAACTAATATGCAATTTAGCATTTAGTTTAGAGTGCAAAAAAAAATCCGTCTGTGTTTGCGCAGGCGGATTTTCTGTTTTATGTAAACATTCTTATTTCTACTTCTGGCCGTAGTAGGCGTTCGGGCCGTGTTTTCTCATGTAGTGCTTTTCAATGATATAGTCCGGCAAGGTCTGCTGCGACGGATTAATCTGAAGCGTGTTCATCGCCATGTGGCTCACTTCCTCAAGGACGGCGGCATTGTAGACGGCTTTGTCCGCGGTGGCTCCCCAGGCGAAAGGTCCGTGTCCGCCCACAAGAACCATGTTCACTTCATTCGGATTCAGCTTGAGAGAGCGGAAGTGGCTTACGATGAGATTTCCTGTTTCCTTTTCGTAGTCGTTCTGAACTGCCTCGCGGCTCAGATACGGCGTGCATGGAACTTCCGTCTGTATGTGGTCGGCGTGGGTTGTTCCGAAAAGTGGAACCGCCTTTACAGCCTGCGCCCAGCTCACCGCATAAGTTGAGTGGGTGTGGATTATTCCGCCGATTTTAGCTCCGTCGGCAACCGCAAATTCCCTGTAGAGGACAGCGTGCGTCGGAGTGTCGCTTGAAGGTCTTAGTTTTCCTTCCACGACATTTCCGTCAAGGTCAACAATCACCATGCTTTCAGGCGTAAGCTCCGGGTAAGGAACTCCCGATGGCTTGATTGCGAACACGCCGGCCGCCTTGTCAAATGCGCTTACGTTTCCCCAAGTGTAAAGCGCAAGGTGCTGAGCTGGAATCTGCATATTCGCCTCGTAAGTTTCTCTCTGTAATTCTGTGTATTTTCCCATTTTATTCTCCTTGAAAATTTTCAGCTGATTATTTCACGTTTTCGACTGCGGTGCGTTCTGCTTTGAGCGCAGACTTGTAGCCTTCAAGCCATTTGTCAAATCCTGCGGCATCCGCTGCGTCCGGTTTCACGGTTTTCTTCTGCGCGTTCGCAAAAACTTCGGTTTCAAGCCAGCTGCCGAGACTTTTTCCCTTTGAGTCCGCCGTGTATGAAGCAAGAAGCGCCATTCCCCAGGGACCGCCCTCGCCTGCTGTTTCCATCGCGCTGATCGGAGTGTGCATTGCCGCCGCCATCGTCTCAAGTCCCACTCCTTCCGTCTTGAAATATCCGCCGTGGCCTGTCATCGAGTCAATCTTCACGTTCTCGGCAAAAAGAACGTCCATTCCGAGCCTAAGCGTTGCGACCGCCGAATAAAGCTGGCTTCGCATGAAATTCGCAAGGTTGAATCTTGAATCCTGAGAGCGCACAACCATAGGCCGTCCCTCGCAGAAATCAGTAACACTTTCGCCTGATATGTAGTTGACCGTGTAAATTCCGCCCGCGTCCTTTTCTCCGTCCTTTGCGCAACCAAGAATCGTGTCGTAAAGTTTTCCCGCGCTGAATTGCGCGCCCAGAAGTTTTGCCGCCTCGCCGATAAGCTCGACCCACTTGTTGTATTCGGCGGTGCAGGTGTTCACGTGAACCATCGCAGTCGGCTTTCCGTCCGGAGTTGTAACGATGTCGATTATTCCCGGATACGCTTTTGAAAGTGCCTTCTCAAGCACGACCATCGCGAATACGGAAGTTCCCGCGGAAACGTTTCCTGTTCTTGGAGCGACAGCATTCGTAGCGACCATTCCGGTTCCAGCATCTCCTTCAGGCGGAGCGCACAAAATTCCGTCGCAAAGCTCACCTGTAGGGTCAAGCCACAATGCGCCTTCCTTTGTAAGCTTTCCGGCATCAGCCCCGGCAGGAAGCGTCTTCGGCAGAAGTTCCAGAAGTTTTTTTACACTTCCCTTTTCTTCAACAAGAGAATCGAATTTTTCGGCCATTGATTTGTCGTAGCTTCCGGTCTGCGGATCAATCGGGAACATTCCGCTAGCGTCTCCAACTCCCAGAACTTTTTTTCCTGTCAGCATGAAATGCGCGTATCCTGCAAGCGTCGTAAAAAAATCCACCTGCGGAACGTGAGCCTCGTTGTTCAGAATCGCCTGATAATAATGCGAAATGCTCCACCGTTCCGGGCAAGGATAATTGAAAAGCTCCGTGAGTTTTTTTGAAGCCTCGCCTGTAATCGTGTTTCGCCAAGTTCTGAACGGAACTAGAAGATTGTTGTTCTTATCGAACGCAAGATAGCCGTGCATCATCGCGCTGATTCCGAGAGCCTTAAGATTTAAAAGCTTGACACCGTATTTTTCAAGGACATCTTTTTTAAGTTCAGAATATGCCGCAACGATTCCATCGTGAATTTCTTCCAGACTGTACGTCCAGATTCCGTCCACAAGTGAATTTTCCCAAGTAAAGCCGCCCTGAGCGACCGGATTTTTTTCAGAATCAATAAGAACTGCCTTTATACGCGTCGAACCGAATTCGATTCCAAGGACAGCCTGACCGTCTTCAATTTCTCTGGCAATATTTTCTTTCGTCATGTTTTACCTCTGATTTTATAGTAACTGACATTGCGAAAAAAACAAGTGGCGGTTTCCCCTAAAAAACGGCAAAAACTATCACCAAATACGAATTTCCGAACAAAATGATAGGAATGTCCAAAAATCGGGAACAAAAAAACTATTCCTTTCCTTGCGGTTAAGAGTGATAATCATAATCACAAGGGGTGCAGAGGACATCCTTAAATCCAAACACACAGAGGTGCAGAAATGAAAAAGAATTTAGTTTTGGCTGCTGTAATGGCAATGATGGTTCTTCCAACATTCGCGGCAAAATTGGTAAAAGTCGGAATCATCAACAATGACCCGAACGAATCAGGCTACCGCACTGCGAACGTCAACGACATGAAAAAGACATTCACAAAGAAGAACGGCTACAAACCGACTTTCTTCTACAGCCTTAAAAACGACGAGCAGATTGCCGCCGCACGCAAAATGGTTCAGGACGAAGTTGACTACCTTCTGATTTCCGCAGCAGGAACTTCAGGATGGACATCAGTTCTCAAGGACGCGCAGGATGCCGGAATCAAAGTAATTCTCTTTGACCGCACAATCGACGCTGACGAAAGCCTTTACGAAGCTTCAATCGTTTCCGACATGGCGCAGGAAGGAAAAACTGCCGTAAACTGGCTTGCAGGACAGAATCTCAAGGAATACAACATCATCCACATTCAGGGCGTTATGGGCTCAGCGGCACAGATCGGACGTTCAGGCGCGCTTGACGAGAAGGCAAAGGCAGAAAGCAACTGGAACATCGTTGCCCAGCAGACAGCAGAATGGAACGCCGAAAACGCACAGCAGATTGTTCAGGCTGTAATCGATTCAGGCAAAAAATTCAACGTAATCTACGCTGAAAACGATGACATGGCAAAAGGCGCGGTTGCTGCTCTTGACAAGGCGGGAATCTCTCACGGTGTGGGCAAAGACGTAATCGTAATGGGATTCGACTGCAACAAATGGGCGCTTGAAGAGCTTCTTGCAAAGAGATGGAACTACGACGGCCAGTGCAATCCGTTCCAGGCTTCTTACATCGACGACATCATCAAGAACGGCGCAAAGCAGAAGACAGTCATAATGGACGAAAAGGGATTTGACGCTGCAACAATCACAAAGGCTGATGTCGCAAAATACGGTATCTAAGCGAAGTTATTACCGGATTCTTCGATAAACAACAGAAAAATTTGCTGGAGAATCCAATACCTTGGACACGGGGTTCGGATTACCTTGAAATCTGAATCCCGTGTTTTTTTTGGAGGCATAGCATGGAAGAAAAATCAGTTCTTGAAATGCGCGGAATACACAAAAAATTTCCCGGTGTATACGCATTGCAGAATATTGATTTTACTTTGCGTGAAGGCGAAATTCACGCTCTTATGGGAGAAAACGGAGCCGGAAAATCAACATTGATTAAGGTTCTGACAGGCGTACATCACAAGGATGAAGGCCAGGTTTTTGTAAAAGGAATCGGAGCGGTCAACATCCGTTCCCCGCAGGATGCCCAGAACGCAGGCATCTCGACAGTTTATCAGGAAATAACTCTCTGCCACAATCTCACCGTAGCGGAGAATATGTATATAGGAAGAACAAAAGGCCCGTTCACAAGCTGGAAAAAGATGAATGAGGGAGCCGAAAAAATTCTAAAGGATCTTGACATTCCTTGCGAGGCCGAGCAGCAGCTTTCTAGCTGTTCAATCGCCGTTCAGCAGATGGTCGCAATTGCGCGCGCCGTTGACATGGACTGCAAGATTCTGATTCTTGACGAGCCGACTTCTTCGCTTGACGATCAGGAAGTCCAGAAGCTTTTCCGGCTTATGCGGAATCTTCGCGCAAAGGGAGTCGGAATAATTTTCGTTACCCACTTTCTTGAGCAGGTTTACGAAATCTGCGACAGAATCACCGTTCTGCGCGACGGACAGCTTGTGGGCGAATACGAAATCCGCGACCTTCCGCGCCTTGAGCTTGTATCGAAAATGCTCGGAAAATCAGTCGAGAATCTTGACAAGTCCTCAAAATCTGCAGAAGCTCCGGTATTCGCTGCGGATGAAGTTCCGGTCTACGAGGCGGAAAACCTTTCAAGCACGGGCGGCGTAAAACCGTTCAACTTCAAGATTTACAAAGGCGAAGTAAACGGATTCACAGGACTTCTCGGATCGGGAAGAAGCGAGAGCGTGCGTGCGATATTCGGTGCGGACAAAGTTCTCGGCGGAAAAATAAAAGTAAACGGAAAAAGCGTGAACATCACAAAACCGATTCACGCGATGAAAAACGGAATCAGCTATCTGCCTGAAGACAGAAAACGCGACGGCATAATCGGCGACCTTTCCGTGAGAGAAAACCTGATTCTTGCGCTCCAGGTGATGAGAGGCTTCTTCAAACCGTTCAGCCGGGCGGAACAGGAAAAACTTGCGGACGAATACATCAAGCTTCTTGAGATAAAGACAGCTTCCGCGGAAACTCCGATAAAATCCCTTTCGGGCGGAAACCAGCAGAAAGTTCTTCTTGCGCGCGCCCTGCTCTCAAATCCGCAGTATCTGATTCTTGACGAGCCTACACGCGGAATCGACATCGGAACAAAAACGGAAATTCAGGAGCTTGTCCTGAAGCTTGCAAAGGAAGGCAAGAGCGTTACGTTCATCTCATCAGAAATCGACGAGATGCTCCGCACCTGCTCGCGTCTTATCGTCATGCGGGATCTCAAGCAGGTCGGAGAGCTTTCCGGCGATGACCTGAACCAGACAAAAATCATGGAAACTATCGCAGGAGGAGAAAAACAATGACTTCTAAAAAAATCACGGACTTCCTTCTTGGACTTGTAAAAAAGCAGATTTTCATTCCGATTGCGGCGCTGCTGATTCTTGTAATATTCAACCTTGCCGCGGATCCTTCATTCTTCAAGATTACGCTCGGTCAGAACAGCGAAGGCTTCCCTGTTCTTTCAGGCTATCTGATTACGATTTTAGACAACGCTTCAGAGCTTGTGATTCTTGCGATTGGAATGACGCTTGTAACGGCTGCTTCTGGCGGACAGGATATTTCCGTTGGAGCTGGAATTGCGATTGCAGGCTCGGTGGTTCTGCGTGTTCTTTGCGGAACGGATGCGCGTCCTGAAACACTTCAGGCTCCGATTTTCGTGGCATTTCTTGTCGGCTGCATTGTGAGCATGGCGTTCGGCGGATTCAACGGTGTTCTTGTATCGTACTTCAAGATTCAGCCGATGGTCGCAACTCTTATTCTTTTTACGGCCGGACGCTCAATCGCCGCCTGGATTAACGACAACGCGCTTCCGATTGTTGTGGAGCCTGTGTTCGGCTACTTCGGAAACTTTATTCCGGGAATTCCTGTTCCGACTCCGGTTTTCATCGCGATAATCTGCATAATAATCACGATGCTTGTTCTCAAATTCACGAACCTGGGGCTTTACACGCAGGCAGTGGGAATCAACAGCAACTCGTCAAGGCTTAACGGACTTGACCCTCAGTTCATCAAATTCATCACCTATGTGATTATGGGACTTTGCGTTGCGGTCGCCGGATTCATCAAAGTCTGCCGAATTTCTTCTATTAATTACTCCGTTATCGCAAAGGATATTGAAATGGATGCGATTCTTGCGGTCGCGCTCGGCGGAAATGCTTTGAGCGGCGGAAAATTCAATATGTGGGCTTCGATTCTCGGAGCTTACGTAATCCAGTTCCTTACGACAACGCTGTTCAAGTTCAATGTCGCTTCAACCGCGCTTCCGGCTTACAAGGCTGTCGTAGTCATCATTCTTGTTGTAATCAGCGCTCCGGTATTCCGCGAGAAAATGTCGCAGCTGGCAAAACAGATTTCCGGGGCAAGAAAACACGCTGTAGCGAATGGAGGCTGTTAAATGAACTTTCTAAATAAAAAAAAGCAGAACGATACTGTCCTTGCAAAAAGAAAACCGCTTTCAGACACGAACCTTCTTCTTGTGATTACGATTTCGGTATTTGTCGCGATGTATCTTCTTGCGGTCATTTTTCTAGGCGCAGGATTCAGGAAGCCTCAGACTTTCTTAAATCTGTTGAACGAGAACGCTTCGCTCATAGTTCTTTCGTGCGCGCTGAGCCTTGTAATGATTACCGGCGGAATCGACATTTCCGTGGGAACTGTAACAGCTCTTGTATGCATGTGCTGCGCAGTCCACCTTGACAAAAACGGCGGAACAATTGCGGGAGCGGTCATCTACGCGCTGATTATCGGAGTAAGCTTCGGACTTGTGCAGGGATTCCTTGTCGCCTTCCTTGACATTCAGCCGTTCATCGTCTCGCTTGCGGGAATGTTCTTCGCAAAAGGAATGACGACAATCGTAAACGCGACTCAGTTCAACGTAAAGCATGAGGGATTCGTAAAGCTCATAGAAACAAGAATCTACGTTCCGGGCATGGGCTCTGTGAACAAGGTCGGCAAGTACATTCCGGCTTATGTGGAACCGGGCGTTCTCGTGGCGCTCCTTGTTGTTGTGATTCTTTTCCTTGTGCTCAGGTGGACAAAACTCGGACGCAACTTCTATGCGGTTGGCGGAAACCAGCAGAGCGCGAATATGCTCGGAATCAATGTTCCGATGACAAAATTCCTTGCGCACTTCATCTGCTCGGTTCTTGCGGCAATCGGCGGATTCGTATACTTCATGCACGTAGGCTCAGCATCTCCAAGCCATGCAAGCGGCTACGAAATGAACGCAATCGCATCTTCGATTATCGGCGGAACAATGCTCACGGGCGGAGTCGGAAACATCGCGGGAACGTTCTTCGGCGTGCTTTCACTTGCGACAATCAAGAACATCGTGTCCTCTCTCGGACTTGACGACGCCTGGTGGACAAACATCACGGTTGCTTTCATGATTTGTCTTTTCCTCCTGATTCAGAGCGTGGTTCTTTCAAGGAAGAATTCAAAACAATAAACTTAAGTCTTTGACAAAACTGATGATTTGATACAAAATTACGGCTGCCCCTGAAAACTTGGAGCAGCCGTTTTTAAAAGCCTTGAAATGATATTTTGATTTTTATAAAAACAGATGAGAATAGATTTTGCCGGAGCATTTTACAAGAAAACCGAAGAATCCTCTTTTAAAATGAAATTTGTCTCAGGAACAAAAGAATGCGTCCTTCTTCATTTTTACAATCCCATGGTCATCACATTGGAAGGAAAACAGATTGAAACCCAGGCGAACGCGTGCATTCTTTACAGACCCGGAACTCCGCAGATTTACTGGTGCAAGAACAACGAATTTGAAAACGACTACATAAAATTTCTTCCGGCGGACATGACTTTTTTCAACGACTTTCAGATTCCGTTTGACGAGATTTTTTACGTGACCGATTCCGATATAATCAGGCGCGAGATGACGGACATCACTTACTTTCTGACTGAACGCTACGAAAACCACGACCACGAGCTTTTGGACCGCCTGTGCAAGGTTCTGTCCAACCTCCAGAACAACCGGCTTTATCCGAGCATAAAAACAAAGCGCGAAAGTGAAACCCGGTTCAGACTCAACCAGCTCAGAAAAAAAGTTTCGGAAAATCCTGAAAAATGGACAGTTGACCTTATGGCGGACAATTTCTTTCTAACACGCTCGCATTTTTCGGTATTATACAAGAAGACTTTCGGAGTCACTCCGCAGACAGACATCCACTTTTTTGTGAACGAAAAAGCCCTCCGCCTCCTGAATACAACCGAACTCACAGTCCAGGAAATCTCCCAGAAATGCGGCTACAACGAATGCGAGAATTTCATCCGCGCCTTCAAGAAAATGAACGGCGTCTCTCCGCACCAGTACAGAAAACAAAATAAATAAAAAAAGCTTCCTTAAAAGTTTTTCACTTCTAGGGAAGCTTTCGTTACGCAGATTTTACGCCGCTTTCAATTCTACTGGAGAAGAGAAAGAACGTTCTGTGAGCTCTGGTTTGCCTGAGCAAGCATCGCTGTTCCAGCCTGAGAAAGAACCTGGTTCTTTGTAAAGTCAACCATTTCCTTAGCCATGTCTGTGTCGCGGATGCGGCTCTCAGAAGCCTGAAGGTTTTCTGCACCAATATCAAGACCAACAACTGTCTTTTCAAGGCGGTTCTGATATGCACCAAGGTCTGCGCGCTGTTTGTTAATCTTCTTGATTGCTTCATCCAAAGTTCCGATTGCGCGGTTTGCTTCGTCTGGGCTTTCAAGAGTCATAATCTCTTCTGTTCCAACTGCGCGGAGTCCAAGAGCTGCTGCGCTCATTGTTCCAATATATACCTGTGTGCGCTGATCCATGTTTGCGCCAATGTGAAGCCACATAGAAGCTGTAACGCTGTTTTCACCTGTTGGGCGTGCAAAACGACCAGTAAGCATGTTCATGCCGTTGAACTGTGCGCAAGAAGCAATGCGGTCAACTTCAGCGATGAGTGAAGAAACTTCAACCTGAATCTGCATACGATCTTCGTCAGTGTAGATTCCGTTGCTTGACTGAACTGCAAGCTCGCGGATGCGCTGGATAATATCTTCAGTTTCCTGAAGGTATCCTTCTGTTGTCTGGATAAAAGAAATGCCGTTCTTTGCGTTTGTAGAAGCCTGATTCAATCCACGAATCTGGGATCTCATTTTTTCTGAAACAGCAAGTCCAGAAGCATCATCACCGGCGCGGTTGATTTTCATTCCAGAAGAGAGTTTTTCCATGTTCTTCTGGTTGTTCAAATCAGTCAAACCCTGTGAACGCTGTGCAAACATTGCACTCATGTTGTGATTGATAACCATAATTTATCTCCTATGATCAAGATACTGGAGTTCTAAGCAAACATTTTGTGCCTGCTTCCCCTGCTTTGGGTTTACCACCCTATATTTTGATTGTCGGAGTTTGATTTTTTTACTTTAGATTTTTTTTAGATAAAATGCTATTTTTTTCCTTTGCAGCATGAATTGCAACCGGTTACAATAACGTGCTTTTTTCCTTCAGTTTTATTAAAAAGCCGGGCAACAAGATGTCCGTCTGCAAGAGAAATTTCTTTATGGCAAACAGGACAAATTCTTTTTAATCCAGGCTCAACTCGCGGATAGCAATGCGGACAGCCGTTTATCGTGCAAAGCTGATCCGGAACATTCATAGGTCTGTAAACTCTGCTAACCAAATCTTCACCCGGAAGAAGAGAAGAACCGCAAATTGGACACGAAACCAAAAGTCCTTTTTTCTGTGCATTTTCACTGCGGATTTTTCTAGCTTTAAGTTCTGAATTTTTATTTTCCAAGGATTTAAATTTTATATAAAGATTCAGCAAGAAAATTATAAGCGCAAAAACAGCAACGGCAATAAAATAAGTCAGCATAAAGGCATTATAAATTCTAAAAAACTTTATTTCAACAAAAAGCTGCCCAACTAAAACAAAAGGTTGTTTTTGATAAAACCACATGATATAATCGGAACGAGAATAAAAATATGACAAAAGTATCTTCTGACTTGAAAGAAAAAATTCCTGTAAATGAACGGCAGCAGCGCGGAACTTCGCTTTTTCCGTTGCAGTACAATTTTTGCAATACAGAAAATCCGTACTACGACTTGTGGCTTCATTGGCATACAGAATTTGAGCTTATCCACATTCTTTCTGGGAGCTACAATCTTTTTCTTGGCGACCACGAAATTGTTTTAAACAAAGGAGATTCTTGCATTATTCCCGGAAAAATTGTCCACGGAGACGCACCAGAAAAAGGCGCAAGTAAATACGAATCCGCTGTTTTTGATATTGAACTTTTGCGCCAGCATGGATTCAGTCCGGACAGTTTTATAAACGACATTATATTGGAAAATATTTCGCTGCAAAATTATATTCCGGCGGAACAAAAAGATATTTTTTGCACAATTGAATTTTTATTCGACACAATCCGCGAGCAAAGAGAAGGCTGGGACATAATCGCTTCCGGCGCGCTGATTGTTTTCTTTGGGCTTTTAAAAAAGAATCACTTTTATTCGGAAAAGAAAATTCTTCCGGCGCAAAAAAGAGCTAGAAATAAAAAGCTTGATCTTGTTTTGGATTTTATAAAAAAGAACTACGGAAACGACATTTCACTTGAGCAACTTTCTGTGGCAGCCGGATTTTCGCCAAAATATTTTTGCCGTGTTTTTAAAGAAATGACAGGACGTTCTCCAGTTGAATATTTAAACTGGTTTAGAATCAGCAGAAGCTGCGCGCTTTTACGGGAATCCAACGACAAGCTCTTGAACATCGCTCAAAAATGCGGATTCAAAGATTTCAGCTATTTTATAAAAATGTTCCACAGATACAAAGGAATGACGCCGCTCAAATACAGAAACATGGAATTAAAGGCAAACAAAGCTTCAGAAACTGAATCCGCGCAAAAGGAAAACAAAATATGCTAAAAGACAAAACAATTTTAGTCGGAGTTACAGGAAGCATTGCGGCATACAAGACAGCAACACTTGTAAGCATGCTTGTAAAAACAGGAGCTGAAGTCCGCGTTCTAATGACAAAAAACGCCACAAACATAATTAATCCGATTGCATTTGAAACTCTAAGCGGACACAAATGCCTCATAGATACTTTTGACAGAAATTTTGAATTCAAAGTAAACCATGTTTCACTTGCGCAAAAGGCGGATATTTTTTTAATTGCTCCGGCAACTGCAAACACAATCGCAAAAGTTGCAAACGGAATGGCAGACGATATGCTGACTTCTGTTTTCCTTGCTGCAAAATGCCCAAAGATAATTTGTCCTGCAATGAACACAGCAATGTACGAAAATCCAATAACGCAAGACAATCTTGAAAAATGCAAAAAGTTCGGATTTAAAATCCTTGAGCCGGAAACAGGACTTCTTGCTTGCGGTGAAAAAGGAAAAGGAAAAATGCCTGAGCCTCAAGCAATATTTGAATTTATTGAAAATGAAATTTCATTTGAAAAAGATTTTCTAGGCAAAAAAATTCTTGTTACAGCCGGACCAACTCAAGAAGCAATAGATCCTGTTCGGTTTATCACAAACCATTCATCTGGAAAAATGGGCTATTCAATTGCAAAAACAGCGGCAGCAAGAGGCGCGCAAGTAACTTTAATTTCAGGCCCGACATCGCTTAACCTGCCGCAAAATGCAAAGACAATAAAAATCACAAGCGCAAAAGAAATGTTTGAAGCCGTAAAAGAAAATGCGCCGGACTTTGACATAATAATAAAATCCGCGGCAGTTGCAGATTTCCGTCCAAAAAATATCAGCTCTGAAAAAATAAAAAAAACAGGCGAAGAGTTTTCAATAGAACTTGAGCGCACAGACGACATTCTTGCTTTCCTTGGAAAAAATAAAAAGCCGAATCAAATTCTCTGCGGATTTTCTATGGAAACACAAAACTTAATTGAAAATTCCAAGAAAAAACTTTCAGCCAAAAATTTGGATTTAATCATCGCAAACAATTTAAAAACTCCGGGCGCAGGCTTTCAAGCGGACACAAATCAAGCCACAATAATTACAAAAGATTTTCAAAAAGAACTTCCACTGATGCAAAAAGAAGAACTTGCAAGCCGCATACTTGATGAAATAAAAGCATTTTTATAGAAGGAAAATTCATGGAAGAAAATTTTTCACAGGCAATTGAAAAAACAAAAAGCATTTTGCACGCAGATGAATTTATAAAATATTTCACATTTGAAAATATACTAAAAATTGCAATAAGCATTGTTTCCATCATAATTTTCTATATTGTCTATAGGCTAATAAAAAAATTCATAAGAATAAAAGCGGCGGCAAAACTTGAAAAAAACACTGCAGTCCTTGTAAACAAAGCCATAAGCTACATTTTTTATGTTTTAATCGGAATGTACATTTTGGGACTTTTCGGAATCAACTTAAAAGCAATTTGGGGCGCAGCTGGAGTTGCGGGACTTGCAATCGGATTTGCAGCGCAAACAAGCGTCAGTAATTTTATAAGCGGACTTTTTGTGCTCGGCGAAAAATCCATGAAAATCGGAGATACAATTTCTGTAAGCGGAACAAGCGGAACTGTAGAATCCGTAGGGCTTTTAAGCGTAAAAATAAAAACTTTAGACAATCAGCTAGTCAGAATTCCAAACAGCAGCATAATAAATTCCGTGCTGACAAATTACAGCAGCTACAAAACGACAAGACAAACTTTTGAAATTCATATAAGTTACGAAGCCGACTTGCAAAAAGCAATGCAAAAAATAAAAGAAATTGCATTGAGCTGCTCAGTAGTTCTTAAGTCTCCGGAACCGCAAGTTTTTTATGACGGACTTGGAGGTTCCGCAAAATTAAAACTTATAGTCTGGATAAAAAATGAAGATTTAATTCAAGCCAAAAACTGCATTTTAACCGGCATTGTAAAAAACTTCAGGCAGGAAAATATAAAAATAATGTAAAGATTGAACTTTTTCTGCAATTTTTTTTATTCTGCGGATATATAATAAGCATGAAAAACTTTTTATTTATCTGCCCGGTCATTTTATTTTTTTCCTGCGAATTTTTCAGCTACACAGAAAATGAAAAATTCAGTCTTCCGTATTCAGGCGAATGGAGTGTTAAAACAAGCCGTCAGCCGGATTCAGAAGAAATATTTGTCATCGGAAGAAATTTTTACTCTGAAGTAAACAAAAACGAAGCTACAGCCTTGCTCGCCTATTCGCATTCAGATAAAAAAATCTACGGCGCAATTTATCCATACGGAAACAATTTGACTTATTTAGATGGATTTGCCGCGGAAGTTTTGTTTTCAATTTCAGCCGCCGCAGTGGATTCCGATTCATGCAAAAATGAATATCTTTCAAAATTCAACTGGCAAAAACTCATGGAAGAATGCCGCGTCTTTGAAGAAAATGTCTGGAAGCTTGACAAAGAAAGAATCATGAAAAAAATTTCTTCAGGCAATTTCAAAAAGAGTGATTTAAAACTATTGGAATGAAAAAGAATTCGTTGTATCATAAAATGGATTTTTAAATAAGGATTTAAAATGAAAAAAATATTTTTCAAAATGCTCATTGTGGCAAATTTAATATTTCTGTTTTCTTGCGCAAAAAAAAATAAAACTGCCACAACTGAACTGCCGACTGTAAAAATCCATAACTGGTACTATTTTTCAAATGAAGGATTTCAAAAAATCGATTTGCCGCAAAACGCTCCAGAAGTTTATGAAAAACCCTGGACAGAATCAGTGCGAATAACAAGCGCGGCAAGCCTGGTAGATTTAGAAAATAAAACTTCTGAATTTTCTGCATACGCCTTAGTAAATAAAAAAGGACTTCTTTGCTTTAACAACGACAAAATAGAGCTTTATTGCGACAATTCAATTTTTCTTCCGGACACTGCGGATTTTTTGGTTTTCAGCGACGGAAAGCCTGTTTTTTACTTGTACAGAAGCAGTTTTTTTAATTCAGATTTTAATCAAACTACAATTCACAGCACGCGACCTTTTCTTGTTGAATTTGCACCGGACTCAAAACTTTTCTACCCAATAGTTTCTTATTCAAATTTAAATCTTAAAGATGAAGATCAAATTACAGGATATTTTTGGGACGGAAAAACTTGGGCTTGTTCTGCAAAAAAAATAGTACAAAACGGAGTTGAATTTTCATATTTTTGCTGGCAGCCTTTAGTTCCTTTGACAGAAGCCTGTCCTGCGTTGGGCCAAGAAATTTTTATGTTCAATCCATTGACAGAAGACAGCTACAAAAAAATGATTCTTCCCAAGCTTTTTGAAGAATCGCCTGAAGAACTAAAATCGCTGCTTGCCTCTATTCCCAAAGAATTTTCATTTTATATTTCATGGAAAAATCCATCTGGAACAAGTCCAGAAAACTACAGCCACATTGGAACATCCGACAATTTTTTGAGCGCGCACGCAGGATTTTCAGCTGGAAAAAAATACATAACAGCAGTTTTTTCAGACGGCACAACTTACATAAAAAAATCAGCAGAAAATTCCATAAAAGCATTCAGGCTTCCGCTTTTGCCAAAAGGATTTTCTTATGGAGAAATGGCAGTTTCTGGAGACACGCTTTATGTCGCATGGGAAGAAAGTTCCTTTTTTAAAACTGCAAGAGCCGGCTTTATCAGCGTAAATTTAAAGGAAATAATAAATTAATAGCATACTAAGTTCGGAACTTTTGAAAACGGAGCTGGCTTTATATAAAGATATTTCAGCGGATGAATATCAAGTCCATTCACTTTCCAGCCGCCGATTTCATCAGTATTAACAAGATGCGCGCTTACAGGATGCGAAACAGGAATCAGAACGCTTTCATCCAAAAGAATCTGCTCAGCCTGCGCCATAAGTTTGTAACGATCGGAAATATTGTCAATCCGTGAAGCTTCCTGCAAAAGAGAATCGTAAGTTTCATTTTTGAATCCAGAAACATTCAGCGAAGAATTTCCGCGGAAAAGCTCAAGAAAAGCCAGCGGGTCAGCAAAGTCGCCAATCCAAGAATAATGGAACAAGTCAGCTTTCCAGGACGGAATCGAAGCATTGTATCTGTCAAAGCTTGTTGTCTGAATTTTAAAATCCACACCAAGCGGTTCCCAGGCATTTTTCAAAATTTGCGCGCACTCTGAAAGGTAACCATCGCCAGTCGCAGCAAAAATCAACGTCAGTTTTTCTTCCTGTGGAATTCCATTTTTCTGCCGCGCTTCATTCATCATTTTTAAAGCATCGCTTTCATCATAATCTGAAATTCCTGCAACTTCAGGATAACCCGGCAAAGGATAAATGAAAGTTTCAGCTTTTATATTGAATTTTTCACGCAGCTTGTCATAAGGAATTGCTTCAAGCAATGCGTCTCGGAATTCTTTTTTTGCCCAGACATTGTCTTGCTTTTTAAAGAAAAAATAGGACGTTCCAAATTCAGTGCCAATCAAAAGCTTTGACTTGTCAATTATTTTTGAAGCTTCGGCATTTCCCATAATCCAGTCAATTTCGCCGTTGTTGAATTTGTGGGAATTTTCAGAATAATCATCGCTTAAAGAAATTTTTATTTCAGGAACTTTCACATTTTCAGAATCCCAGTAAAATTCATTTTTCTTAATTAGAATTTCATTTCCGTCGTAAGATTCAAGCGCAAAAGCCCCGCTATAGACATTTTTATTTTCACTTACAACACTAAAAGCATGATGGCACAAAATTTTCGGAAGATGACCAGCCGGTTCAGTCAAATGGACAACAACTGTAAAATCATCTCTTGCATCGATTCTTACATCCTGCGCAGAAATTTTTCCCTGCCTAAAATCAGACGCGCCTTCTATGCAATCCAAAAGCGAAGCAAACGGAGCGTTAGCAGTTTCCAAAAGTGAAATCCAGGAATTTCTTACATCTTTTGCAGTAATCAAATTTCCGTCGCTGAATTTCGCATCATTTCGCAAGGAAAATGTCCAGCGTTTTTTATCACGTGAAATTTTATATGACGAGCAAATCGCAGGCAAAGGCGCAAGATTAACAGGGTCATAAGAAAAAAGTCCTTCGTACAAGCCAGTAAAAAGCTGAGCTTCGGCAGTAAAAGCGGCCGTATGCGGATTCATGTCATAAGAATGAAGCGATGCGCAAATATTGACTCTGCGTTGCTTTGGCAAATCCTGTGCAAAAGAAAATACGCTAATTAAAAAGAAAACTAACGCTGCAAAAACTTTTTTCAAATTAAACCTCTATAAAACTTATAAAATTCCAAGTTTTTTCATCTGTTCCTGCTCTTCAACATAGGAAAGATATTCTGCACGTTTCTGGTTAAATTTGACAACAATATTTTTGATTGTCATAAGCTCCATAGACAAACCTTTGATTCTTGAGCGGTCAACAGTTTTTGAAGTATTCTTGAAAAATTCATCAAGCCCGTAAAGCTGCGCAAAAATATGATTGTTTTCAACCATCTGCTTGTTTAAATATTCAAGAATCGCTGAATCATTCTGGCTGTCGGCTTTTTTATAGCCAGGTGAATTCGGACTGATAAACGAAGCATAAACTCGCGTTTTTTTCTGAAGAGTTGCATAAAATTCGTTGTATTTTATTGTTTCTTTTTTCTTTGTTTCTGTGCGCTTGTCAGTAATAAAAATATCGTAAGAAACGGGCGGCTCTTCCAATCCAAAAAGATTTCTTAAAAATCTAAGAATTGCGTCTTTAAAAGTTTTCTTTTCACTCTGAAGAATTTCATGGTTAAAGTTGACCTTTTCAGCAATTGCCTTGAACTGCTCTCCTGTTGAAGCCAAAATCCGCAAAGCATCCATTATAATTGCGTGAGTGTCAATCGTAGATTTTTTTTCTTCCTTGACATCTTTTATTTTCAGCCTTTCGTACAAAGAATTTTGCAGTTTTTCTTTTTCTGGTGAAGTTTCTTCCACAACCAGTTCAGAAACAAGCTCGTTATTAAACGCTTTTCCCGGAAAGCAAGATGGAAAAAGCCTCTTTATTTCACCAAGCAATGCGCCCGAAGAAGCAAACGCCTTTTCTTTGTCAAAGGATGGATTTGCAAAAACTTTTTTTCTGATTTCAACTTTATAACGTTCACGCTGAAAATCCGCAAGGTTCTTTAAGCCGCTGTCAATTTCAGCCATCGCAGTTTGTGTTTTTGAAACGCTGTCTTTTAGAAGACTTTGAACTATCGGCTGAACTCCGCTTTTAAGTTCATTCATGGCAATTGCAAGCGCACGCGTATTAGGCCGAGTTGAATTAACGCTCAAGTTTGCCCAAGAAAAAGTATTGTTCAGCTCAAGCATTTTTTTAATTTTTCCGTTGTCAAGCTGCGAAACAGAAAATTTCATAAAGTTGCAGACATAATCCAGCATCGTTTCATATTGGCTTAGTCTTATTCCAAGAACAATTGAACGCTCGTTATCTGCAAAAGATGAAGTTTCAGGCAAGGAAATTGCAGTAATGCGGCTGTCATTTTTATACGGATCTGGAACAACCAAAGATCTTTTTACAAGATTGTCAAAAATATTCCTCAAGCAGGAAAAATGAAGCCTATAATCTTCCAAAAGTTTAGGAAGCTCCACATTGTCAAACCATTGCTCCCGCTCTTCTGCAGCTGAAATAATTTTCTGATTAAAATTTTCATTCTCGGTCATATTTTTTTCCATAAGATATTAGCACAGCGGAACAAAAGGAGCAATTCCAATAAGAAAGCTTTTTTCCGCAGAATTACCTTACAATGCTGATAAACATTTTCTTTTAAATTTCGGAAAAAAATAACCGTTGCTTAATAAAGTTTTTTGATTTAAAAACGATTTATTAAGAAAGCCGTGTCTTTTCCACATTTTCGTGCTGAGTTTCAAGAATATCCATGATTTTATCTATCATTTTCTGCTTAGGATCAGGTTCACTTTCTGGCAAAGTCGCAAGATATTCACTGCGGAATTTTTTGCATTCAATAACAGGACTTGCTGTGAATACGAGTTTATCAGAACCAACCAAATCGCTCAGCATATCTTCTTTTCCGTCCTGAATTTCAAGAATCGAACCGTTTATGCTTACACAAATTGCAATGTCAAACAAACGAAGGTAACTGTCAATTTCCCGCAATCCGCGTTTTGTTTCAGGATGTCCCGGACGGTATCTTGTTCCCGATGGAAAAACCAAAATAACTTCACCACGTTTCTTGCAGTCATCCATTGCACGCATTGCAGCCAAATTAATTTTTCTTGCCTTGAGCATTTCTTCCTTTGCTTCTTCTTCAGACTGAGCCTTTTCTTCATTTTTTGTGAGGCTTCTAGTAGGATAAATTACAACCCTCGTGAAACTTTCGGCAAATGCACGGACAATAGGATTGTCTTCATTCAGTTTCATGCCTGCAATTGCAACTGTCCGTTTAGAAAGATCAGCCAAATCCGAATTTCCACTGTGCTCAAGCATATAAAGCAAAGCCGGCAAATCTGTATTTGAATAATGTTCCATTAAAATCAGCCCGCTTTTTCCTGATTTCACCTGATTATAAAAATCCAAAAAATTATTAATGCCACCTAAATAACTTTCTGGCAAAAGATTGTCTTCAACCAGTTTATCCATCAGTTTTCTATTTTTTGGGTTTGCAAGTTGATAAACATTTGAGCTGTCAATTTTAGCAGCAGCAACAGAATTCAATGAAAGAGCTTTAAAAAAGTCAGCATAAGCTTCACGGATGGTTTTCTTTTCCATGCAATAACCTCATAATGTAAACAATTAAGAAAAATAAAAAAGTGATTTTTTATTTTAAATGCAAAATACGAAGATGTCAACAAAGGAGCAAGAAACTGTGCCAGAAAAGTAAATCAACGGCTATCTGAGGGCGATAAAGGTGACCCTGCGCAGTTCCTCTTGGCACTCAGAGAGGCGGCGCTTTATTGCCACGGCAAAAAAGAGACCTCCCGCATGTCGGGAGGCCTGTAGAAAAATAAAGAAGCCGGCCGCTACCTGCTTTCCCGCCGCATGGCAGTATCATCGGCGCAGG
>DKDI01000043.1 GCA_002449305.1 Treponema sp. UBA6852 | reverse complement strand
AACGCGTCAAAAGTGCGTTGGGGCATTGCAAAAAAAACTTACACCGCCACCGAAAAGCACACACAATTCTCGCCTTTTTCATTTTTTGTGTTGCGCACTTCGATTTTTCCGCCGTGGAGGTTTGCGATTGCCTGCGCGATTGAAAGACCAAGCCCTGAGCCTGCCGTGCTTCTTGAGCGGTCGCCCCGGTAAAGGCGGTCGAACACGTGGGGAATATCTTCCTCGCTGATTGCGCCTGTGTTCATAACGGAGATTTTTACGCGGTTCTCCTCAAGTTTTTCCGTGCAGAGCGTAACCTCGCCGCCTTCCGCTGTGTACTGGAACGCGTTCTGCAGAAGATTCGAGACGCACCGCATAAGAAGAAGCGGGTCTGCCGTAAAGTCAAAGTCTTTTGCGCATTTTTTCTGCACGCTGAATTTTATGTTCTTCTTTTTTGCAAGGAGCGCGAACCGGGATGAAACATCGTCGGCAAATTTCCATGCGTTCACGTCCGCTGGCGAGATTCTCATTTCCGGGGACTCAAAGCGGCTCAAGTCCTGAAGGTTCCACACGAGCTTTTCAATCAGCGTAAGCTCGGAATAAAGGGCGGAAAAACGCTCTGCCGTAGCTTCAAGAACTCCGTCGTTCATTCCCTCAACCTGCATTTTTACCGCGGTAAGCGGAGTGCGCAAATCGTGCGAGATGTCCTGCATCCACTGCCTGCGCAAAGTTTCCTCGTGCATAAGCCGGTTTTTTAGTTTTTTCACAGAGTCTAGAATTCTGTCCAGCTCGTTCACGCCGAGAGCCGCCATGTCCTTTTTCATCAGGTCCGGAGAAGAGATGTAGTCTGCAAGAGAACGCGCCTTTTTTGAGAGCATTGTTGAAATCAGAACGGAAAGAGCGAGCGTGAGCGAGACCGCAAGAGCGATTCCTGCAAAAAGCCCTTTTTCCATTGTGGAGACAAAAATTCTGTTCGCCTTGTACGCAAGGAATCCCACGTTGTCCGCGCAAAGATAGCCGATTGTCTCGCCACCGTCCTTTATCTGGACAGGCGAATTAAGCGAAAGAAAAGTCGAAAGCGAGCCGACAGATTTTTCAACTTCGTCCTGCGTGCTGACCTTTCCTTTTTCAAGAAGAAGAACCGGCTTTTTGTTTCCGTCGAAAATGTAGATGTAAAGGGAATCCGTCGTGTAAGGCATTACGGCTTTTTCAAGCTCGGAAGCAGAAAGACTTCCTGTAAGCCTGTACGTTTTTGAGATTGCCGGAAGAATCAGAGAGACAAAGTCGTCCCTTTTGTCCGCGTTCCAGTCGTTTATCGAGCGGCTCACCGACACTGTGAAAATGACCGACATCGCGGCGATTACGGCAAACGAGGCGGCGATAAATCCTGTAAGAATCCGTGCAAAAATCGACTTCATTTTCTATTTTTTGGAATCCGCCTTTATTCCGCTGAATCTGTAGCCGAAGCCCCTTACGGTTGAAATCCACTGCTGCCCGATTTTTGAGCGCAGGTTCGCCATGTGCGTGTCTATCGTGCGCTCCGAACCTTCAAAAAAATAGTTCAGGCACTCGCCCAAAAGCTGCTCGCGCGAGACAACCTGTCCGGCGTTGGACGCAAGATACAAGAGGATTTTCCACTCTGTTGAAGTAAGCTCCGCCGCGTTTCCGTCAACGCTAACGCTGTGCTTCGCCTCGTCAATAAGCACGGTCGAGTTTCCGCTCTTCCATTCGCCCGAAGCCGCGCTTTTTCCGCTGTCTGCTTTTCCGATTCTTCTTAAAAGCGCGTGGACACGGAGAACAAGCTCCTTCGCCGAAAAAGGCTTGCAGATATAGTCGTCCGCGCCAAGTTCGAATCCCAGGATTCTGTCGGACTCGGAATCCTTTGCGGTCAAAAAAATAAGTGGAATGTCGCTTGAAGCCCTTATTTCCTTTGCGAGCGCGAATCCGCTTCCGTCGGGGAGCATAACGTCAAGAATCGCAAGGTCGCAAGTCTCCCTTTTTACCGCGTCCAAAACGCCCGAAACTCCGCCGAATTCAAGCGTCTTGTAGCCGTCAAGCTTTAGGTAGCCAGAAACCGCATCGCGAATCAACGAGTTGTCCTCAACAATTATCACGCAAGCCATTTTTCAATTTTCCTTTTTTTCAGATGAAGATGAAGCAGAAGAAGATGATGAAACTGGCGCATTGTACAGAAAATTCCGCATGATGATTCCAGACGGATTTTTTTCCATCGCACAGTTTCCTTTCCAGTCGTAGAAGAATTCTTTTTCGGAAACGGTTTTTCCTTCCGCATTTTTTAGAACCGAGCGAATCATATTTCCAGCAGAAAAAGTCCGCGTCTCTTCGGTTTTCAGGTTGCCGTCCGCGCCGAGCGTTCTTACAGAAACCGCCTTTCCGTTTGAATACAAATAGCTCACGCTCTCGTAAAATCCGCTTGCGTCATAGTTTTTTTCCTGCGCCAAAGTGGAATCCGCATTGTAAAGATACTCGACTCGCTTGAAAAGTTTTCCGTCAGCATAGAACGATGAATAATCTTTAATCCGTCCGTCTTCCGTATAAATGTATTTTTCCGTAAAGTTCAGTGCGCCTGCCGCGGAATAAGTCTTACATTCAGAAAGCCGTGATTTTTCGTTGTAGGAATATTCCGCGCGCCACTCTATCTCGCCGCTTCCTGAATAAGAAGTCTCGCTTGCAAGAAGCCCATTTTCGCCGTAGCCGTAGGAATAACGCCACTTCACGCTTTTTGACGAGTCAAGCCCCGTAATTTCAGAAATCTTTCCGTCATCAAGAAATTTTCTTTCAACAATAGTTTTTTCAGAGCCGTCGTCGCCAAACTGCCTTTCCTTTGAAATCCGTCCGTCCGCAAATTCAAGAACGCTGTACTTTTTTAGCGTGTCCGGAGAATCCCCGCGGTATTCTGTGACGGAAAAAGGCGAGCCACTGAATTTAGGAGAGGCAGCCAAATTATTTTTTGAAACTGAAACCGTGCTTTGCGAAAAAACTTCCGCGCCTCCAAAAAAAAGAACGGAAGCAAACGTCAAACAAAAAAAACGGGATGATTTCATTTTAATCCTCAATTACGTGATTTTATTCTATTATATAAATGCAAAAAAACGATTTCAAGATACAAAAAAATCAGCAGAACCGGATTGGAGACTTGAGCCGGCTCTGCTGAAAACAATTTTTAACTAAAGAAGGATGGCTTTGCTGTTGTATTTTAAGATGTTTCTATTCTGCAGCAGGAACAGAAACATCGTTGTTCTGTGGAAGTTCCTCCTGAACGGCGGCCGGATTTTCGCTCTGCAAAGTGTCCTGTATGGAAAGTGATTTTTCTTCTACAGGAGCTTCAGTCGGTGCTTCTGACTGAACGGCAGATGTTGTTTCCTCCGAAGCTGGCGCGTCCTTTTTTGTTCCAGCGCAAGAGAACATCATTGCGGCGAATCCGATCATTGATACGGCGATAAAAGCAGTCTTTGTTGTTTTCATTTTTTCTTCCTCTTATTTATAGTTTTAATTTCATTATCTGACATATTACTTTTTCATTATCCGACTTGACCGGATAATTTCTAAACAGATTCCCTTGTCAAGCAAGGGAATGCCAGCAATGTTTTCCGATATTTTTCCTACTCAGCAAGTGCTACAGAAGTTGACTCACTAAAGTTGTTTGCAAGGCGAAGAACCGCAACTTTGTCGTCCGCACTGTCAGCAAGTCCTGCAACTTCAACATTGTTTATAAGAACTGCGGAATCCTTTACTTCGACAGGAAGAGTTTTTCCTGAAAGTGTCTGAACGGATTTCTTTGCCTCAAGGTTTTCCTTTGTGAGCTTTTCAGGAACGATGTAGTCGGAGATGTTCTGGGTGATTTTTCCAGTGTCGGCGATTGCGTCAATCGGAGCAAGAACTGTAACGCCGGAATCAGAAGCAACTTCCTGGATTTTGTCTGAAGAATTTTTGAGGATGTTCGCGAAGATTTTTATTCCGTCAACTTCCTCAATCGACTTTGAAATTTCCTGAGCGGAAAGAGTTTTATCCTCCGCATTTTCAGAAAGTGTCTCCTGACTTGCTGTTGCCTCAGCGTTCGGTTTTGTGTTAAGTTCGCCGAGAACTGAAGAAGAAGAAGGATTGAATTCCTGTGCGAAAACTGCCGCCGCAACCAACGCTGATACACCAAAAGTTAAAACTGTCTTTTTCATAGATTTTTCCTTGTCATAAAACAGAAAGTTTTCCCGACGGACTTTGACGCTCAGGCATCTATTCCGTTCCCCTCTCTGCTTTTGACACTGCCATAGTAGAATTCATGTTTCAAGATTTTCTTTCGGAAATGTCAAGATTGTGTGAAGATTTAAAAGAAATGGAAAAAGAATAAAAAAAACAGCCCCTGCCTTAATAAACACGATGTGAAGCAGTCCTATGCAACAGCTCTCCGGGTCAAGCCCGAAGATGACATTGTCAGACACGCATTACGCATTAATCATTATGCATTATGCATTATGCATTAATCATTACGAATTATCCATTACGCATTATTAATTGTCTGGCGAATTGAATTTGCGTTCCGAACTTTCCTGCTTACGTTTTACAGGAATCCAGATTGCGCTTTTATAGTCCTCGCTGTCCATCGGGCTATTGTCGTACCATTCGATGTTGCAGCCGGCCGCCATCTCGTAGCCGGGATTGCCGGGAAGCCATTCCTTAAAGATTTTTGTGTTCACGTTCTGAAGAGCATTAGGCATCGGACCTGTGCAATTGAACTTTGCCCATTCCAAGTCAGGGAATTCAAAGAGCGTCATTCCGTCTGGAACTTTGCCGCCGCAGTATTTCCCCGCAACCAGATAACGGAACTTTCCGCCGCCGATGTCATCAATGCACACTCCGTACTCGCCGATGCAGTTGTCCTTGACCGCCTGTTCAATTTCCGACAGCTCCTTTTTTCCGCTCCAGACTGCCCCAAGATATTTTTCACGAAGCTCGTCCCAGAATTTCGGAATCTCGCCGTAGGAATTTTCCATGCTGAAAATCCGCTCAAAGCCAATCACCTTGAAGCCGAACATCGGGCTTACCGTAAAGTCAAGTTTTTCCATTCTGTTTCCTCCTGTAATGGAAATCGTGATTTTCAGCGGAAGAAAAATGTTAAGAGACTGAGGCGATTTTTTTAGCTGAACCGGCGAAACTCCGTGAAACCTCGTGAACGCGCGCGTGAAGCTTTCGGGAGTCTCGTAGCGGTACTTGAGCGCGATGTCAATCACTTTTTCCTTTCCGCCCAGAACATCAAGAGCCGCAAGATAAAGCCGCCTGTTCCTTATGTACTCGGCCGGCGTAATTCCGGTGAGAATCTTGAATCCTCGCTGAAAATAAAACGGAGACATAAAGATTTCCGCCGCAACGTCATCTGCCGAAATGTCATCGCAAAGATGAGAGTCCATAAAAGCAATTGACTTTTTCATCGCCGTAAGCCATTCCATTTTTTCCTCTTGCTGAAAATAAATTTGATTCGTGCCACGAAAGCACAGTCACAGGATAAACCAAAAGCAAAATCCACTCCTGACATTTTCTGCGCAGTTTTGTCCTGCGTCAAGATGGATTGACAAATAAAACTGCACAAAGTATAGTTCTATAAAATTTTAATTTTCTGCCACCGGGCAGAAGAAATGCTATAAAGAGCATTCACGAAGGAATATCGGTAGGTCTGGAGAAATCCATGCAGATGTCCTTTTGTGGATGCTTTTTTTTGCCGTTGAAACTTTGCTGTCATTCCCTTGCTCGACAAGGGAATCTCTATGATAAATCTATTTCATGAGATTATCCGGTCAAGCCGGATAATGACAATTTATTGCAACTTTTCTCATTGGCTTTTTATAGGAGTATTTATGAAAAAAAATCTGATTGTCCCAAAGTTTTCTGTTCCTGAAAAGATTCTTTGGGCGGCATCCATAGTCGGTGTTACGGTTCTGTTCTGTCTTGTTCCGCAGAAAAATCCGCTTACGCTGATTGCAACGATTGTGGGCGTAACGTCGCTTCTTTTTATAGCAAAAGGACACATTTCAGGACCGTTTCTTCAGCTGGTTTTCTGTGTGCTTTACGCAATTGTCGCGCTCGGATTCAAATATTATGGCGAGGCGATAACTTATATGGGAATGTCATTTCCAAGCGACCTTTTTGCGGCGATTGTGTGGCTAAAAAATCCTTCCAAAAAAGGAAAGAGTGAAGTTCAAATGGCTCATCTTACTCCGAAAAAATCCGCAGTGGCAATTCTTGTAAGCACGGCAGCGACTGTCATTTTTTATTTTGTACTGAAAAAACTGAACACTGCGAATCTTGAAATCAGCACGGTCTCTGTTGCGACAAGCATGGCGGCAAGCGTTCTTACAATTATGAGGGTTCCTTACTATGCGCTTGCCTACACCTCGAACGACATCGTTCTGATTGTCATGTGGATTTTGGCGAGCATTGAAAACCATGTCTACATTCCGATGGTTTTCAACTTTGTGATTTTTCTGATAAACGACCTGTACGCTTTTTTCAGCTGGAAGAAACTGCGGACTATGCAGGAAAAGAACGAGACCCATGAAATAATTTCATAAGCAAAAAAAACGTTGGGCAGCCCGTAAAAATTTCCGCATGAGCCAAAAATGCGTTGGGCGACCCGTAAAAGTTTTCGCATGAGCAAAAAACATGTTGGGCAGCTCATAAAAGTTTCCGAACGAGCCAAAAACACGCTGGGCAGGCCGTAAAAGTTTTCGAACGAGCAGAAAATGCGCTGGGCGGCTCATAAAAATTTCCGCACGAGCAAAAAACATGTTGGGCAGCTCATAAAAGTTTTCGAACGAGCAGAAAATGCGCTGGGTGGCTCATAAAAATTTCCGCATGAGCCAAAAACACGCTGGGCAGGCCATAAAAGTTTTCGAACGAGCAGAAAATGCGCTGGGCAACGAATGAAATTATTTCATAATACCCTTAATTTCGAGTTTTATAATTTAATGTCATTATCGGGCTTGATTTTTCTGTCATTATCGGGCTTAACTCCTTGTCATTATCGGGCTATACCCTGTGATGTTTCTGAAAGAAACTCGATTGATAATCCCATGTAGATAGATTGCCGTGTCAAGCACGGCAATGACAAATTTACTGCCACTGGAATGATAAAAAAAACTATATTCCTGCGTCCGTTCATTGGAAAAAATACGGATGTTGCAAAGTTTTTTCAAATCAAGCAGAATGAGTTTTCCGTTTTCAATAATAAAATCATAAATGTCTTTCTGCGAGCTTCCCAAAATCAATGCGATTTTCAAAATAAAACTCCTTTTTAACATTGTGCTGATAAAACTCTAACACAATTATGAATATATTTATAAATGATTATACAGTTTTGGAGTTTTTAATTCTATTCAGTAAATATATTTACAAAAACATTGCCAAGATATATTATCTGCTCTAAAGGCAGGATTTACAAATGAAATCTATAAAAACCATTGTTCTTACATTTTGCATTTCACTCATAGCAGTTGCCAGCATCGGAATAATCAGCACATTGAAAGTTGGAATTGGAAAAATCCAAAAGTTCAGCACAGAAAGCGTAAGATCTGAGCGAATGAAAGGCTACGATGATTCTGTGAAATTTCAAATTCAAAATGCTATTTCAATTTTAAAGACCTTTTATGAAGAAGAGAAAAACGGAACTCTTTCGCATGAGCAGGCGCAAAAAGAAGCAATAAAAGTTATAAAAAATATCCGCTACGGAGACGATAGTTCCGGCTACTTTTGGATTGACGCAACTGACTGCACTCTCGTCGCCCATCCAATTCTTCCGCAGAACGAAGGTCAAAATCGAAAAAATCTTAAAGATAAAAACGGCGTAACAATAATTCAAAAAATTCTTAGCGTTGTAAATGCAAATGAAGAAGGCGGATTCAGTGAATTTTATTTTACAAAGTCGGACGGAATAACTGTCGCTCCAAAAAGAACATACTCAATGCTGTTCAAACCTTGGAACTGGATTGTAAGCAGCGGAAATTATTATGACGACATAAACGTAGAACTTCAGCAAATTGAAAATGAAGTTAAAACTCACTTTTCAAAACTTCTGCTTTATATTTTTGAAACAATGGCAGTTGTGCTGGTTGCCGCAATTTTTGTAAGCCTTTTCTTCTCCAAAAAATTTTCCAAGCCGATTGAAGAAACCGCACGCATTCTTGAAAAAATGGCGGCAGGAAATCTTACGCTCAGGCTTTCAACAGAAAAAGGAAAAAATGAAATCAGCAAAATGCGATGCAGCATAAACGCTTTCACAGAGTCCATAAACAAGATGGTCGCAGTTTCAAAGCAAAATATAATTTCACTAAGCAAAGTCGCAGAAAATCTGAACAAAAACAGTTCGGGAATTTCATCAGAGATAAAGCAGATTTCAGACAATTCATCGGAGCTTGCAGACCAAGCAAAAACGCAGCTAGACACAGTTTCGCTTACAGTCGGCACAATGGGAAAAATGAGTTCAATTACAAATCAGCTTTCTGCGGATTCAGAAGACGGAAAAAACAAAATAGAAAATGTAATCAAACTCATAGAATCAGTTTCTGCTGAATCAAAAAAACTTCTGGATACAAACAAAGTCATTGAGTCCGTTGCCCAGCAAACAAATCTTCTTGCCATGAATGCCGCAATTGAAGCCGCCCACGCTGGAGAAGCAGGAAAAGGTTTTGCCGTTGTCGCCGAAGAAATCCGCAAGCTTTCTGAAAGCACAACGGAACAGTCGCATTACATAAAGCAGACACTTTCTTCCGTAATTGAAAATATAATCGAAGTTACAAATGCGGCGAGCAGTGCCGGTCTTACTTTTGGTGAAATCGTAAATCAAATTTCAAGCGATGATTCTTTGATTACAGAAATTCGTTCTTCTATGGAAGAGCAGTCAATCGGAAGCAAGCAGATTGTAGATGCGCTTGGGAATATAAAGGAAACAACACATACTATAATTGAAAATTCAAAGCAAATGAATTCTGGAATTGAAAATGTTGTTGCCCAAGTAAAAGAACTTGAAAATGCCGCTAAAAATTTGTCTTCAAAAACTGACGAAATAAAAAAGTCCACACAAATAATAAATTCCAATGCGGACAAACTCATCGGCATGGCTTCTGAAAACAAAAAATTTGCAAAGGAACTTTCAACTCAGACAGAAAAATATATTGTGTAATTCAAACTAAAAAATTTATTCGCATATAAACTTCATACACTTTAATTGTGGTTGAAGTGTATGAAGTTTATATAAAAAAAAACACATTTATCTTGGAGTGTTTGCTTCCTCATACTCAACAACAATTTTGCCATCAATTTCTTCAATTTTATTTATGAAATATTTATCGTAGTTTGTAGCCATTCGTTCTTTACCGCTTATAACCATCATTCCATAATCCGCAATAAGCCAGTGGTCATAATCAGTCCAATTTGAAAACTCTTTTGTCATATCCTAAAATTATACATATTTAGCAAAGTAAATCAACGGCTATCTGGGGGGGGGCGATAAAGGTGGTCCTGCGCAGTTCCTCTTGGCACTCAGAGAGGCGGCGCTTTATTGCCACGGCAAAAAAAGAGGCCTCCCGCATGTCGGGAGGCCTGTAGAAAAATAAAGAAGCCGGCCGCTACCTGC
>DKDI01000009.1:82891-83051 GCA_002449305.1 Treponema sp. UBA6852 | reverse complement strand
TACTATCAAAAAGCCGTCGACAACGGCGTTTTGGCATATACTGTTCTTGGCGACACTTGGGGCTACCGCAGCCAATACAAAAAAGCGTTCGAAGTTTATAAGGAAGGCACAAACAAAGGCGAAGCGGAGTGTTTTGCCCGTCTCGGATTTTGCTATGAAA
>DKDI01000009.1:69459-82841 GCA_002449305.1 Treponema sp. UBA6852 | reverse complement strand
CCAAAGCCTCCGATTTGGGTGTGGCGGCAGCGGCAAGATCTCTCGGTGAATTGTATTATTTCAATACTCCGATTGAAGATTCCGAGATCGAAAACGTTAAAAATGCGTTGAAATATTACGAGCGTGCTTTTTACCTCGGAGATATAGAGGTTGCAAAAAAGATAGGCTTTATCTACTTAAACAATGAAGAACTGAAAGACGTTCCCAAAGCCATAGAGTGGTACGAAAAGGGATTGAGCCTCGGCGAATACTCGCTTAATTTCGATTTGGCGTATGTATATCTGAACGACAGGTTTGTTCCGCACGACTACGAAAAAGGGTTGGCGTATTTAGCGGACGGCGTGAAACACAATGATCCGGAAAGCCTTTATATGCAGGCTTGCGTATACGAAAACGGTTGGTACGGCGTAGAACCCGACGAGAAGAAGTATATTCATTTTCTAAAAAAAGCGGCGAACCTTTGTCAGAACGACGCGTTGCTTGATTTAGGATACTACTATTACCAAAAGGGCAAGTATGACGACGCGCTAGATTGTTTCGCACAGTGTGAGTTGGATGATGCCGGCGTTTATTGGGCGATTGCAACGATTTGCGAAGAGCAAAAGAAAGATTATGAAAACGCACTCGCATATTACGAAATGGCGATGGAAATGAATTTCCCCGACGCAATCGAAAGAATGGCGGAAGCGTATCTCGGCGACGAACTCGGACTTGAAAAGGACGAAAAGACAGCGCTAAGACTTTTCAAAAAAGCCGCAAAACTCGGCAACGCCGCCGCGCAGTATAATCTCGGTATGGCGTATGCTTGCGGGTATTACGGCGTTAAGATGGACAGGGAAAAAGCGATATTCTGGCTTGAAAAGAGTGCGAAAGGCGAAAATCCGTCGGCGTGTCTGCAAGTGGGACTTTATTACTATTACACCGTCAAAACCGAAGCGGCCTATAAAAAAGCCTTTGAATTGTTTACAAGCGCGTACAATTTCGGCGAGGAAGAGGCGATTATCAATATCGGACTTTGCTATCTTCAAGGTAACGGCGTAAAAGAAGATAAAAAAGAAGCTGTAAAGTGTTTTGAACAGGCCGCAGAAAAGAACAACTCTGGCGTGGCTTACTTCAATCTTGGAGTTTGCTATGAAAACGGTTTTGGTGTTGAAAAAGACTATAAAAAAGCTGTCGAAATGTACGGCAAAGCGGTAGAGAACGGCGAAAAATCTGGTCTAAAAGCAATAAAAACTATTTCCGCAGAAATTAGCAAAAAGAAAAAATAGCCGTTTTTCAGTCTGCTGCGCCACAAAATAACATTTTTAAAACGTTATCGTAATTGCAATTTGTTTTTCTGTTTTTCTCTGTATCTTTCTAGCGTTACGTTGTGTAAAGTTTTTAAAGATTTTCCAAAAGTTCGTTTGTCATTTTTTTGCTCAAATCTTTTTTATAAACTCATACACTTTTTCTGACCAAGCCCAGATGTCCTTGCAGTCGTTTTTCACGAAGCGGACTTTTTGCGCAAGATTCTGCGGAATGTGTTTTTCCAAAGCGGCGCGCTCGTTTTCTGGCACGACGATTGCGTGAATCCAGTCCTTTAAAATCACTTCGTCCCTGATTTTTAGCGGAAGAACGCCTTCAAAAACCGCGTTCGGGTGCGTGCAGAGTCTTTTGTAGTCAAAGAAAAATCTTACACCGGGAGTAAAATCCTCGCTCAAGTCCTTTTCGTTCGGAAACCGCTTCAATTTTCGTTCCATTACAAGGCGGTCGCCCGCCTGGCAGTTTCCCCAGGCGAACATGATGTATTCAAAATAATCCGCCGGGTCTTTTGCCGCGTTCCGTGCCTCCTTTGCAAGTTCCGCGCCGCTCATTTTCCGCGCTTTTACAGGCGAAAGCAGCGAGCCGCAGTCAAAGATTTTTACCGCGTTTTCCACAGGCGAAGTGTGGCACACAAAATCGGTCATGCAGCCTTTGTAGGTGGGGCAGGCGGTGCACTCGGTGATTTTTGCCGGAGCGGAAAGGCGAGTTTTGTTTTGACTTTTGAACCGTTCGATTTGCAAAAGAAGGTCGTCGCCCGCTTCGATTTGACATTCGCGGCCGTAAAGTTTTTCGTAGTTGATGAAGTCCAGTACCGTCTGAATTTCCCAGTCCGTTATTTTTGGAAATGCCGAAAGCTTCTTGTAGAAAACGCCGTCCCAACATTCCGTGCAGTCAAAATTTCCAAGTCTGATTTTCATTTAGTTCTCCGTCCTTTATTGTTGCAAGCGAGGAAATTATAGAATGAAAAGAATGCATTCTGCAACTTCCATGAAATTTTTTTATTGACTTGACGATAGATTCGCGCCTATCATTAACCAAATTTAAAACTGAGAAAATAAATTTTATGCAGAAAAATATTTTTGTTCCACAGCATATCGTGCATCCGTTCGCTCCGTTTTTTTGCGAAGATTCTTACGTTCTTATTGTGGGCAGTCTTCCTTCTGTAAAGTCGCGGGAAAATGGATTTTACTACGGACATCCGCAGAACCGCTTTTGGAAAATGCTTGCCCTTGTTTTTTGCGAGGAGCTTCCGCAGTCTACAGAAAAAAAGAAAAATTTTTTGAGGCGCAATAAAATCGCGCTTTACGATTCAATTAAGGAATGCACAATTTGCGGCTCATCTGACAGCTCAATTAAAAACGTTGTTCCTTCCGATATAAAATCAATCGTTGAAAATTCCAGTGTCCAAAAAATTCTTGCCAATGGAAAAACTGCCGCAAAATATTTTTTAAAATATCAAGATGAAACTTTGTGCTCCATGCTCAAAGCTCTTCCGTCCACAAGTCCTGCCAACGCTTCATTTTCCCTTGAAAAACTTGCGGAAATTTGGCGCGCGGAATTTCAATAGCGAAGTTGCATTTTGAATATTTTTTTGTTAGTTTGTTTTTATACTAAAATTTAAAAGGATGAAGAAATGAAAACTGCGATTGTTTATGAATCAACTCACCATGGAAACACAAAAAAACTTTGCGATGCTATTGCTCAAAAATTTGATGTTCAGCTTTTTGATATTAACGATAATGTTTCGTCTCTTGACGAATATGATTTTATCGGAATTGCATCAGGAATTTCATTTGGGAAATTTTACAAAAACATTCTTGAAAAAACTTTTGAATTTTTGCCGGAAAACAAAAAAGTGTTTTTTATTTTTACAGCTGGAAGTCCGCGCGAATCTCATGCGGATGCTGTTAAAAAAATTGCGGAACTCAAAAACTGCAAATGTCTTGGCTCTTATTTCTGCAAGGGATTTGACACTTACGGGCCATTTAAAATTATGGGCGGAATAAATAAAAATTGTCCTACAGAAGATGACTTGAAAAAAGTCCTTGAATTTTACGAAAAAATAACTCAAGCGTAATTTTAGAGCTTCGCTATTCATTGTCTGGTTTTGACCAGGCATTTTTTTTGCTTCCTTTCCAAAATCCGAAATTTCAAATCCCATAGAAAATATTTTTTGTTTATTCTATAATACTGCCACATCATTTTTTACAGAGGCTTTTTATGTCTAACTATCCTTTTCAAAATATCGAAATAAAATGGCAGAAGTACTGGGAAGAAAACAAAACTTTCCGCGTAGAAGAAGACAAATCATTTCCAAAAGAAAAACGCAGATATATTCTTGATATGTTTCCTTATCCGAGCGGAGCAGGGCTTCATGTAGGACATCCTGAAGGCTATACTGCCACAGATATTTACAGCCGCTACTTGCGCATGAACGGCTACAATGTTTTGCATCCGATGGGATACGATTCATTCGGACTTCCTGCTGAAAACTATGCGATAAAAACAGGAACTCATCCTTCAATTACAACAAATGCTAACATTGCGAATTTTACGCGTCAGATAAAAGCTCTTGGATTCAGTTATGACTGGGACAGATGCGTTTCAACTTGCGATCCTGAATATTATAAATGGACGCAGTGGATTTTTCTTCAGCTTTACAAAAAAGGCTTGGCTTACGAAGCGGAAACTCCAATCAACTGGTGTCCTTCTTGCCTTACAGGTCTTGCAAACGAGGAAGTGAAAGAGGGCAAGTGCGAAAGATGCGGCGCAGTTGTAACACGCAAGACAATCCGCCAGTGGATTTTAAAAATCACCGATTACGCAGAACGTCTCCTTGAAGATCTTGATTTGCTTGACTGGCCTGAAAGCGTAAAACTCATGCAGAAAAACTGGATTGGAAAATCTTGCGGTGCGGAAGTTGAATTTGAAGTTGCTGACAAAGACGGAAACGGAAGCGGAAATTATTTGAAAGTCTACACAACAAGAGCCGACACGCTTTTTGGCTGCACTTACATGGTAATGTCGCCAGAACACAAAATGCTCAAGGAACTCACAACTCCAGAGCAGAAAGCGGCAGTTGAAGCTTATGTTGAAGAAGCCGCAAAGAAATCCGACCTTGAGCGCACTGACTTGAACAAAAACAAAACTGGCGTTTTTACAGGAAGCTACGGAATTGATCCTGTAAATGGAGCAAAAGTTCCAATCTGGATTTCTGATTACGTTTTGACTTCTTACGGAACTGGCGCGATTATGGCTGTTCCTGCGCACGATGAGCGCGACTGGGATTTTGCAAAGAAATTCAATCTGCCGATTATAAAAGTAATTGCTACAAGAGAAGACGTTGTTTCCCTTGGCGGCGGAAATGAAAAGAAAGGAGCAGAACTTTTGCAGGCCGCTTCAAAAAATCCAGAGGAATACAAAAAGCTTGTTGACGCCCACCCGGAAATTTTCTGTGTGGCGAACGAATGCACTTCAGCAAAAGACGGATATTCAATCAATTCGGAATTCCTCACTGGAAAAAGCACAAAAGACGCAATTCAGGAAATGATAAAATTCCTTGAAGAAAAAAAATGCGGAAAGGCAACCGTAAACTACAAGCTCCGCGACTGGATTTTCAGCCGTCAGCGTTACTGGGGAGAACCGATTCCTCTTGTTCACTGCGAAAAATGCGGATGTGTTCCGGTTCCAGAAAAAGATTTGCCTGTAAAGCTTCCTGATGTAAAATCTTATCAGCCGACAGGAACAGGAGAAAGTCCTCTTGCTGCAATCGAGTCCTGGGTCAACACAACTTGCCCTAAATGCGGTGGAAAAGCAAAGCGCGAAACAAACACAATGCCTCAGTGGGGCGGCTCATGCTGGTATTATCTTCGCTACCTTGATCCAAAAAACAATTCACAGTTCTGCTCAAAAGACAAAGAAGAATACTGGATGCCTGTTGACCTTTATGTTGGAGGAGCTGAGCACGCGGTTCTTCACCTTTTGTATGCAAGATTCTGGCACAAAGTTCTTTATGACATCGGAGCAGTTTCAACAAAAGAGCCGTTCCATCGCCTTATAAACCAAGGACTTATAACTTCGTTTGCATTTCAGCGCAAAAACAAAACTCTTGTTCCGACAGATGAAGTTGAAGAAAAAGACGGAAAATATTTTGAAAAGTCAACAGGCGAGCAGGTTGAGCAGATTATCGCCAAGATGTCCAAGTCGCTCAAGAATGTTGTAAATCCGGACGAAATGATTCAGAAGTACGGGGCAGATTCTGTGCGTATGTACGAAATGTTCATGGGACCGCTCACTGTTTCCAAGCCGTGGAACACACAAGGACTTGTAGGAATAAACCGTTTCCTTGAAAAAGTCTGGAACATAAGCGAAAAGCCAATGGACGACATCGACATAAAAGGCAAGATTGAAGACAAAGCTCTTGTTGCGCTTAGAAAAACTTTCGCCCAGACAATCAAAAAAGTTACAGAAGACACATCTTCTCTCAGCTTCAATACTGCAATCAGCCAGATGATGATTTTTATAAACGAAGCTTCAAAGTTCAATTCTCTTCCAAAAGAAATGTGGAAAGACTTTGTTCTTATTCTTAGCCCTTATGCTCCTCACCTTGGCGAAGAGCTTTGGCAGAAACTCGGCGGAACAAAAACTGTATCTTACGAAAAATGGCCTTCGTTCAGCGAGGAATTCTGCAAGGAAGACAGCATTCAGATTGTCGTAATGATAAACGGAAAACTCCGCGACAAATTTGAAGCCGCTCCTGGAACAGATGACGAAACGCTTAAAAATCTTGCATCCCAGACAGAAGGCTACAAAAAGTTTACGGACGGAAAAACGATTGCAAAAGTCATTGTTGTAAAAGACAAGCTTGTAAACATCGTGGCAAAATAAATGAACGCGACAAGCCTAAAAGCCCATTACATCAAAGTGGCAGGAGTTGCATCCCTCGTTGGAAACGCAGTTCTTGCCGCTGTGAAGTTTTTGTTCGCATATCTTTCTGGTTCTCTTGCGGTTGCAGGAGACGCCGTTGACAGTTCAACAGATGTTCTGATTGCTCTTGTAACTTTGTTTGTAAGCCGTATAATTCAGCAGCCGGGCGACAAGGAGCATCCCTGGGGGCATGCAAGGGCAGAAACGACTGCGACAATGGCTTTGGCTTTTATAATTTTCTTTGCGGGTGCGCAAATTGTTCTTTCTGCGGCAAAAAAACTTATTCTGCATGATTTTCACTCTGAAACTTCACTTGTGGCGGTTTATGCGGCTGTTATTTCAATTGCAGGAAAATCTCTTCTTGCCTTTATTCAGTTTCACTACGGAAAAATTGCCGAAAGCGAAATTGTAAAGGCAAACGCCCAGAACATGAAAAGCGACATAATGCTTTCCGCCGCTGTTCTTGCAGGACTTTTATGCTCAGACTTTTTTAAGCTTCCTTTTCTTGACCCGGCAATTGCGCTGCTTGTGGGACTTTGGGTTATAAAAAATGCCGCTTCCCTTTTTGCAAGGATGAACCTTGAGCTTATGGACGGAAACGCTGACAGTTCCCTTTACAAAAAACTGTTCGATGCGGTTGCAACAGTTCCCGGTGTCCAAAATCCGCACAAGGCCAGAATCCGCAGAATGGCTTCCAGTTTTGACGTTGACTTGGACATTGAAGTTAACCCGTCGCTTTCCGTTTACGAGGCGCACGAGCTTAGCGAGCAGGTTGAAAGCGCAATACGCAAGGAAATTCCTGAAATTTACGACATTGTGATTCATGTTGAGCCGAAAAATTCCGATTTGCATCAGCCCAAGGAAGAATTCGGCTTGAATCCTCAAAATTTATGAGGAATATTTAAAATTCTTCTGGAAAATTCAATATTCTTGAAGAATATCTTAAATTCCTGTGGAAAATTTAATATTCCTAAAGAATAACTTATATTCTTGAATATTTATGCAAAAAACTCAGGAATATGCAGTATTCTTCAAGAATATGCATAAAAATACAGGAATATCTCTTATTCCTGAAGAAATTTCCTTGAAACTGAAAAATTCACACTTGGATGTAGCGTTCCTGGGGCTGTTTTTGAAAATAATCATAAATTTCTTTGCGGCTTTCTTCATTTGACTTGTAATTCAGCATTTTTGTCTGAAAATAATGTCCAAACTCGAACTGGGCGCAGTAATACGAAAAAAAACGCTGGATTCGTGTCTTGTGGAATTCCTTTGGCTGAAATTTTTCAACATTGTCTATAAAATTTAAAGCGGTCTGCATTCTGTCGATGTTGATTTTTTCTGCGGAACCTTCAAGTTCTTTTTTTATCTGGGCGAAAACCCAAGGGCGTTCGGCGGCGGCTCTTGCAATCATGATTCCGTCTGATTCCGGGGCTTTTTGAATTGCAAACTTTGCGCTTGCGGCATCCTTTATGCAGCCGTTCACGTAGACTTTGATTTTTTTTGAATACCGCTGTGAAAGTTTTTGCGCAAACTCGTATCTTGGAAGTCCGCGGTATTTTTCCTTGATTGTGCGCGCATGAAGCGTTATAAGTTCAACGCCGTTTTCTGTCAGCATGTCTGTAAAGTTAAAAAAGCTTTTTTCCGTGAAGTTTTCATCTCCAAGCCTGCATTTTACGCTCAGCCTGAAGTGTTTTTGCATTTTTTCTTCTATCAAATCCAGCGATTTTTTTACTTGAATGACTGCTTCTTTTGTTTCATTTAGCGGCTTTAGCATCCAGGCGATTCCGGCTCCTGTCTTGTAGATTTGCGGGGCGGAGCAGCCCATGTTCAAGTCGATTCCGATACCGCCTTTTTCGCATACTGTTTCTGCCGCCTTTGCCAAGGATTCTGCGGAAGTTCCTGTTAGCTGCCACACGATTTTTTTTGGGCAAGGTCCGTTTAGAAGGTAATATTTTTCAAACGGTCCCATGTTCAAAAGCGAAGATGCGTTTATCATTTCTGTAAAGTATTCATCGCAGCCTCCGAATTCTTCCACGGAAATTCTGAATGCTTCGTGGCTCAAGGTTGCCATTGGCGCACAGATAAGTTTCATTTTGTATTCAAATATTCCGCAAAAAGCTCAGCGGCATCAGAGCAAAGTTCAGGGCAAGGTCGTTTCTTATAGTATTCTTCCGTTCTTTTTTCTGAAACCGGGGAATCTGCTTTTCCTTCCACGGAATTTTTTCGCAGGTAGCTTTGAGACTGTCCGAGCGGCGAAAGTCCAAGAAGTTCCCGGCAGATAAACGAGCCGTTCTTTTCCCTGAACTTTTCGCACAAAATTTGTCCGTCTTTGTAAACTGAATCTTTGGCTTCTTTGTCCTTTGGATCTGAACTACCGCTTTTTATGCTTAATGCAAGCAGCATTCCGTTTACCGCGCCGCACATTTCCCGCATTCTGCAAGTTCCGCCGCCAAATGCCTGAGAAGCTTTTAATGCAAGTTCCCGGTCAATTCCAAGCTCATTGCAGAAAACTTCAAGAACCGACTGGGCGCAGTTGAATCCGCTTAGAAAATTTTCCTTTGCGCGTTTTTTTGCTTCTTCCGCGGAAATCATAGCGACTCTACAGCTTTTGCAGCTTCTTCAATAAAAGGTGCGTCAAGAGATTCAATTTCTCCCTTGTCAACGGAGGCAGACATATTCTGTTCTATCGGAATGCGCGCAAGAACCTTTAAATTGAATTCTTCCGCGATTTTTGTGATGTTGCTTTCACCGAATACTTTTATTTCTTTTCCGCAGTCCGGGCATTTTACGTAGCTCATGTTTTCTACAAGTCCCAAAACTGGAATATTCATCATGTTTGCCATGTTTACGGCTTTTTCAACGATTACGCGCACGAGCTGCTGCGGTGAAGAGACAATTATAATTCCGTCTACTGGAAGCGATTGGAAAACTGTTAGCGGAACGTCTCCAGTTCCCGGAGGACAGTCAACAAACATAAAGTCAACGTCTTCCCAAAGAACATCTGTCCAAAACTGGCGCACTGCCCCGGAAATAACAGGACCACGCCAAACAACCGGGTCAGTTTCGTTTTGCAGCAGGAAATTCATTGACATAAGCTGAATTCCTGACTTTGACTTGACTGATTTTAGGTATCCGCCTTCGCTTCCGTCGCTGTTTTTTTCTGAAACACTTTCTGCGCGCACATTTCCAAGCCCAAATGAAGTTGGAATGGAAGGTCCTGTAATGTCAGCGTCAAGAATTGCTGTCTTGAATCCGTCTTTATTTACTTTGCAGGCTAAAAGGCTTGTTACAAGCGATTTTCCGACTCCGCCTTTGCCAGAAACAATTCCAATAACTTTTTTTACAGAAGAGCCTGAATGAAGATTTTCCTTTAAAGGCTTTTTTTCACATTTGTCTCCGCAGCTGGAGCAGCTTCCACCACAAGCCATTTTTCACCTCGATTTTTTTGTGTTTAGTTTGCAATGAATATAATCAAATTTCCGCAAAAATACAATAAAAGGCTTATGCAATAACAGGGCAAAGGTATTATAAATGTATTCAGCATAAAACTGGCTTCCAGGCACGGTTTCGTGGTTCAAAATCGCGCAATAATGCGCTACACGCTGATTGTTGTAAAGTAACTATAGAATTGCCCGCTCATGCGGTCGCAACAATCAGAGTATTTTTGCTCCACGAACCGTTCCTTCGCACAAACTTTACTTAAATTATTTATAATGTGTTTGCCCTGTATGCAATAATAATATATGTTATATACAGTGGGTATATTGAAGTGAATATAAAAAAATGTTAGTTTATAGTTCACTCTCAGTAAAAAGTAGTAAAAATGAACTTTTTAGTGGGGGGGGGTGCTTGTTGATATTTTATGCTTCGTTGCTGACTTTTGTTTTGAGCCTTTTGATGACTTGGTTCATAATAAAAATTTGCAAAAGATACGAAATTTATGATGAAATAGATCCTCGCAAGATTCACAGTGGAAACATTCCTCGTTTAGGAGGGGTTGCAGTCTTTGTGTCTTTTTTTGTTTGCGCAGGAATTTATGTATGTCTTTTTCAAAAGGGCGCATTTAATTTTGCCTGGCAGGCTTTTTTAGGACTTCTTTTGATATTTGCCTTTGGATTTATTGACGACCTTGTTGACCTTCATGCGCGGTTTAAGTTCTTAGTTCAAATTGCTGCGGCTCTCTTGGTTGCGCTTAGTCCTGTTGGAATCAGTAAAATATTCTTTGTTAATTTAAATCCTGTTTTGGGAAAGGTTTTTACTTTCTTTTGGATTTTGGTCTGCGTAAATGCTTTTAATTTAATTGACGGAATTGACTGGCTTTGCTCTGGAATTTCATTTCTTTCTATTGTAACGCTTGGCTTTTTAAGTCTGATTTTTAGAACTGATTCATTTTCTCTTTATTTTATTCTTGCGGGCGCAATAGCAGGCTTTATGGTTTTCAACAAGCCTCAGGCAAAAATATTCCTTGGGGATTCAGGAAGCCAGACCTTGGGCTTTGCGGTTGCAGTTTTTCCGCTTATTTACAAAGAGTCTCCAAGCTTTGAGTACAACAAGATGCTCATAATGCTTCTTATTGCATCCATTCCGCTTACCGATGTTATTGCCGCCACTTGGAGAAGACTCCGCGATCACCGTTCTATTTTCAGTGCGGACAGATCCCATATTCACCACAAAATGCTGAACGTTGGATTTTCCCGATGCGCGACAATTGCATTCCTTTTATGTCTTCAAGTTCTTATTTGCTTTTCAGTTTTAATTTCATACAAACTTACTGTAAGGGTTGCGACTGCCGAGCTTTGCCTGTTTTTGGCTATAGTTGAGCTTGTTTTTATTACTTTCCATTATCTTAATCATTCTGTAAATCTTAGAAAGACAGGTCATCTTCAAGATCATCCAATGGAAGAGCATTAATCCAGTGTTTTTTCCCTTCCTGTTATAAGCGGAACGTTGTTTTTCTTTTAAGCGGAATGTTCTTCCTCTTCTAATAGGAATGCTTCTTTTGTTTGAGCAGGAATTTCAAATTATATATTTTACTGTCATTATCGGGCTTGACCCGATAATCTATGGGAGTGCTGTGTCAAACACGGCAATGAAACTTAATATGAGTGTTCATTTTTCTTCAAAATTCCCATGCTTTTCACTTTGTTCTTATTTTGTTATACTCTCTAAAAATAAACCGCTGTCCGCTTGCTTTTTGGACAAAGAAAATTTTTAAGGAAAAACTATGTTAAGTCAAAAAGATTTGTTTAAATCCGCTGTATTGAATGCTGTAAATCAGTTTAAAATTGAAAATAAAATAGATTGCCATGAAATTGATGAAAAACTTGTTCGCGTGGAAAATCCGCCTCGCCCTGAAATGGGAGACTTGGGAAGCCCGATGTTTCCGTTTGCCAAAATGTTCAGAATGGCTCCTCCTGCAATTGCCGCCGCAGTTGCTATGTCGCTTAAAAAATCTGCGGGAAACGATGCGTCTCTTGCTTCTCTTGGTGAATTTGACGCTGCCGGTCCTTATGTGAATGTAAAGCTCAATAAAGCTGCTTCTGCTTCAGGAATTTTGGCTTCGATTGTTTCGCAGGGGGAAAATTACGGCTCTTTTGATTCAGCAGGGAAAAAGCCTCTTGAATGTCAGCGCATTATGGTGGAATTTTCTTCTCCAAACACAAACAAGCCGCTTCACCTTGGACATCTTCGCAATGACGCTCTTGGTGAAAGCGTTAGCCGGATTCTAAAAAAAGCAGGCGCGGAAGTTTTTAAAGTTGATCTTATTAACAACCGCGGAATCCATATCTGCAAATCCATGCTGGCGTATAAGCTTTTCCACGAGGCAAAGAACGAAACTCCGGAATCTCTTGGAATGAAGGGAGACCATTTTGTGGGCCAGTGCTATGTTGAGTTTGACAAGTATTCCAAGGAGCACCCGGAAGCTGTTCAGCAGGCGGAAGAAATGCTTGTAAAATGGGAGCAGGGAGACAAGGAAGTCCGCGAGCTTTGGCAGAAAATGAACGGCTGGACTTTGGACGGACTTAAGGAGACTTACAAGCGAACAGGAATCGTTTTTGACAAATTTTACTTTGAAAGCGACACTTATTTAAAAGGCAAAGACGAAATTTTAAAGGGACTTGAAAAAGGCGTGTTCTTTAAAGCTTCCGACGGCTCTGTAAGAATTGACGTTACAGATGTTGTTGGAAAAGGCAAAGATGAAGACAGTCACGAAAAAGTTCTTCTTAGAAAAGACGGAACTTCTGTTTACATAACCCAGGACATTGGAACTGCAATCAGCCGCCACAATGACTGGCCGTTTAACCAGCTTGTCTACGTTGTTGCAAGCGAGCAGAACTACCACTTTAAAATTCTTTTCCATATTTTGAAAAAGCTTGGATTCAGCTGGACTGAAAAACTGTTCCATTTGAGCTACGGACTTGTAAATCTTCCAAGCGGAAGAATGAAAAGCCGTGAGGGAACTGTTGTAGATGCCGATGACTTGATTGACAATCTTCATGCGCAGGCTTTAAAGGCAATTGAAGAGCGTGGCAGAGATAATTCTGTTGGAAATCCTGATGAGGTTGCTGAAAAAGTTGCGCTGGCTGCCTTGGATTATTACCTTTTGAATGTTGCGCCTGTAAAAGATATGCTTTTCAATCCGGAAGAATCGCTTAGTTTCAACGGAAACACGGGACCTTATCTTCAGTACATGGGAGCGCGTATTGCTTCTATTTTACGCAAGGCAAAAGAGCAGGGACTTGAGCCTTCTGTTTTGGCAGAGGATTTTTCACTTTTAACTGCGGAAAGCGAATGGGCTTTGATAAAGGATTTGGAAAGATTTCCTTCTGTTGTTCAAAAATCTGCGGAAACTTTAGATCCAAGCGGAATGACTTCTTACCTTTATGATGTAAGCAAAAGTTTCAGCGCGTTTTACCGTGACTGCCCGATTGTTGGAACTGCTTCTGAAAATGAACGTCTTGCAAAAGCCCGTCTTGCTCTTGCGCAATGCACGTTGACTGTTTTAAAAAGCGGAATGGAACTTGTTCTTGTTCCTTACTTGGAAAGAATGTAAAGCGCATAAAAAATGCTGCCTGCATAGCAATTTATGCGGGTGGAATTTTTGAATTTTATATTTTACTGTCATTATCGGGCTTGACCCTGCGATGTTT
>DKDI01000009.1:24405-69426 GCA_002449305.1 Treponema sp. UBA6852 | reverse complement strand
TGAAAGAAACTCGGTTGATAATCTAAACAGATTCCCGTGTCGTAGCACAGCAATGACAAGCTTGTTAGAACTGGAATGTCAGTTATTCTCTCTTGTTGAATAAATACTTAATTTTTCGTATACTGATATAGTTTTTTATAAAAAAAGTGCATATTTATACAAAAATGGAGGCTCGTCTATGAACGAAAACAGTCAGACTTCAAATTTTATCGACAAACTTTCAAAACTTACTGTGGATAACGATCCCATAGATCCAGCCCTTTATGAAAAATACAATGTCAAGCGCGGACTAAGATATGCGGACGGACGCGGTGTTTTGGTCGGACTTACAAAAATTGGAGATGTTGTAGGCTATTACATCGATGATGACGGAAATAAAGTCGCAATTCCTGGAAAACTGATTTACCGCGGATATAATGTTGAAGACATTGCAAAAGATGCGGAACTTCATCATCAGTTTGGATTTGAGCAGTGTGTTTACCTTCTTTTGTTCGGACAGCTTCCAACTCAGTTGCAGCTGGATGAGTTTTCAAGTTTCTTGGGAAGCCTACGGTCTCTTCCTGAATATTTTACAGAAGACATGATAATGAAAGCTCCTTCAAGCGATATTATGAATAAAATTGCGCGTGGAGTTCTTGCTTCGTATTCTTATGATCCAGACCCAGAAAACCGCGACGTTGCAAATATTCTTCGCCAGTGCATTGAGCTTATTTCACGTTTTTCTACATTGGCTGCTTATGGCTATCAGGCGAAACGCCGCTATTATGACGGAAAAAGCATGTACATTCATAATCCGCTTCCGGAACTTAGCACTTCTGAAAATTTCTTGCGCCTTACAAGAAACGACAAGAGCTATACTCGTCTTGAAGCTGAAATTCTTGACCTTGCGCTTATTCTTCATGCCGAGCACGGTGGAGGAAACAACTCTTCTCTTACAATCCACGTGGTTTCTTCTGCGGACACAGATACTTATTCCGCTGTTGCCGCCGCAGTTGGTTCTTTAAAAGGTCGCCGCCATGGTGGAGCAAATATCCGTGTTATAGAAATGATGGACAATATCAAGGAAAATGTAAAAGACTGGAGCAACGAAAAGGAAATAGAAGACTATCTTTATAAAATCGGAAAAAAAGAAGCCTTTGACCGCACGGGACTTATCTACGGGCAAGGACACGCCGTTTATACAATCAGCGATCCACGCGCAATTCTTTTAAGAAACAAGGCTGCGGAACTTGCAAAGGAAAAAGGCTGCGAGGAAGAATTTAATCTTTACACTTCAATAGAACGCCTTGCTCCGGAAGTTCTTTACGAGCTGCATGGACAGAAAAAACGAATCTGCACAAATGTTGACTTTTATTCAGGCTTTGTTTATTCGATGCTTGGAATTCCACGTGAGCTTTACACTCCGTTGTTTGCCATTGCGAGAATTGCAGGCTGGAGCGCGCACAGAATTGAAGAGATTGTCGCAGGAAAACGCATTTACCGTCCGGCGTATAAAAATGTTGCGGAAGAGCGTGATTACGTTCCAATGGAAAAACGCAAATAAAAATACATTGCTGATGACAAAATTCAAAAATTTGTTGACAACTCAACATAAATTTTATTATCTTTTTCATCAGATAGGAAAATAAAATGAGCAAAGAAAAACATCATCACCATGAGGAACACAAGCACGAAGAGCATGAAAATGTTCAGAATGCCGTAGCTCAGGAAAATGAAAAAAAGGAAAATGCGGAAGTTAAAGAAGAAAAAACTTTTTCCGCAGAAGAAAAAATTGCAGAGCTTGAAAAGCAGATTGACGAGCTAAAGAAAGCCAACGCTGACTTAAAAGATCAGGTTTTGCGCCGTGCCGCTGATTTTGACAACTACAGAAAAAGAGCGATTCAGGAAAAACAGGAAGCCTTTGATTTTGCGAACACAAATTTGCTAAAGGATCTTCTTGAAAGCCTTGATAACTTTGACCGCACTGTTGAAGCCGCTGCTACTGCCACAGATCCAAAGTCTATTGCAGATGGCGTAAAAATGATAAACAAAAGCCTCATCAGTATGCTTGAGAACAAGTATAATCTTGTTGCTTACGGCGTTGCAGGCGATGCTTTTGATCCGGATATTCATGAAGCCATTGGCTCTTCTCAAGACCCTGTAGCTTCTCCTGTGCTGAAAATAGTTTATCTTAAAGGATACAAGCTTAAGGACAGAGTTATTCGCCATGCAAAAGTAATGGTGAGTATGCCGGACGGAACTGTAAGTCAGCAGCCGTCAGAAGAAAAGAAAGAAACTGAAGAGCAGAAATAGTTTCTTCAGAAAAAAATAAATTGAATATAAAAAGAGGTAAATATTATGGGTAAGATTATCGGAATTGACTTGGGAACTACCACATCGGAAGTTGCCGTTATGGAAAATGGACAGGCAACTGTCATTCAGAATTCAGAAGGCGGAAGAATCACTCCTTCAATCGTAGGATTCACAGCAAAAGGCGAGAGAATCGTTGGTCAGGCTGCGAAAAACCAGGCGATTACAAACCCTAAAAACACAGTTTACGAAGTAAAACGTCTTATTGGAAAACGCTACTCTGACCTTCAGGAAGAAATTAAGCGTGTTCCTTACGGAATCGTTCAGAAAGGCGAGAATGTCGCTGTTGTTGTTACAGACAACGGCCAGCAGAAAGAGTACACTCCTCAGGAAATTTCAGCTTTTATCTTGCAGAAGATGAAGAAAACTGCTGAGGATTATCTTGGCGAAAAAGTTACAGATGCTGTAATCACAGTTCCTGCTTACTTTAACGACGCTCAGAGACAGGCGACAAAGGACGCTGGAACAATTGCTGGCTTGAATGTAAAGCGTATCATCAACGAGCCTACCGCTGCTGCTCTTGCGTTCGGATTCAAAGAGGACAAGAGCGCGGAGAAAGTTCTCGCTGTAATCGATGAAGGCGGCGGAACTCTCGATGTTACAATTCTTGATATGGCTGACGGCGTATTTGAGGTAAAAGCCACAAACGGCGATACTCATCTTGGTGGCGCAGACTGGGATAATGCTATTGCAGACTGGCTTGTAAATTCTTTCAAGGCTGACACTGGAATCGACCTTTCAAAAGACCCGATGGCTATGCAGCGTATCAAGGACGAATCTGAAAAGGCAAAAATCGCTCTTTCAAACCAGTCTTCAACAGACATCAACTTGCCGTTCATCACAGCTGACGCGACAGGTCCTAAGCACTTGCAGAAGACTTTAACACGCGCTCAGTTTGAAGAGATGACACAGAGCTTGTGGGACAGAGTTCTTATTCCTTGCCAGAACGCATTGAAAGACTCTGGATACACAAAAGACCAGATTAACGAAGTTCTCCTTATCGGAGGTTCTTCTCGTATGCCAAAATTCCAGGAAGTTGTAAAGAACTTCTTCGGAAAAGAGCCGTTGAAAGGAATCAACCCGGACGAAGCAGTTTCAATGGGAGCTGCAATTCAGGGCGGTGTTCTCGCAGGCGATGTAAAGGACGTTCTTCTTCTTGATGTAACTCCGCTTTCTCTTGGAATCGAGACAATGGGCGGCGTTATGACAAAGCTGATTCCGAGAAACACGACAATTCCTACAAAGAAGAGCCAGATTTTCTCTACAGCGACAGACGGTCAGACAGCGGTTACAATTCACGTATTGCAGGGCGAGCGTGAAATGGCTTCCGAGAACAAGACTTTGGGCAACTTTAACTTGGATGGAATTCCTGCAGCTCCACGCGGAGTTCCTCAGATTGAAGTCACATTTGATATTGATGCGAACGGCATTGTTCATGTTTCTGCAAAAGATATGGGAACAGGCAAAGAGCAGCACATTCAGATTACTTCTTCTTCAGGATTGAGCAAGGACGAAATCGACCGCATGGTAAAAGATGCGGAAGCTCACGCTGATGAAGACAAAAAGCAGCGCGAGGCAATCGATGCTAAGAATGAAGCTGACAGCCTTGTTTATCAGACAGAAAAGAGCCTTAAAGAGCTTGGCGACAAGATAAACGGCGCTGAAAAGCAGAAAGTCGAGGACGCTGTTGCAGACTTGAAGAAAGCAATTGAAGGCGGAAACACTGACGACATCAAGGCAAAGACTGAGGCTTTGAAGCAGGCTTCTTACAAGATTGCTGAGGAAGTCTACAAGCAGCAGAGCGCAGCTGGCGCAGCAGGAGCTAATGCAGGTGCAGGCGCACAGCCGAATCCTGATGAAGGAAAAGACGAAAACTCTTCTGAATTCAAGGGCGCAAACAACGCTGATGATGTTGAGTACGAAGTAAAAAACTAAAATCTAATCTAAAGTAAGAAAAACGGGGTTGTCTTGAAAGAAATTTCGGGGCAACCTCGATTTTATAGGAAAACAGTATGTCTGCAAAACGTGATTATTACGAAGTTTTAGGCATTGATAAAAGCGCGGATAAGGATGCAATAAAAAAAGCTTATAGAAAACTTGCCATTCAGTATCATCCAGACCGCAATCCAGGTGATAAAAACGCAGAAGAAAAATTTAAGGAAGCAACAGAAGCTTATGAAGTTCTAAGTGACGACCAGAAACGTCCGATTTATGATCAGTATGGTTTTGCTGGACTTGAAGGAATGGGTGGCGCTACTAGTGGAGGATATAGTCATGCTTTCCATGACTTTAGCGACTTGTTTGGCGGCTCAAGTGGTTTCAGTGATATTTTTGAAAATCTTTTTGGCGGCGGATTTAGCTTTGGCGGTGGTTCAGGCGGAAGAAGCAGAAGCAACAATGACGGCGCGAGCTTGCGCTATGACTTGCATATTGATTTTAAAGAAGCAGTTTACGGTTGCAAGAAAGATATAACTTTTAGACGGGATGAGCAGTGTCCTGATTGTCATGGAACAGGAGGGGCAGCAGGTTCTTCTGTAAAGACTTGTCCTAGTTGCGGCGGAAGAGGTCAGGTTGGAAGAAGTTCTGGATTCTTTGTTGTTCAGCAAACTTGTCCTACTTGCCACGGAAAAGGTACTGTAATTGATAAGCCTTGCGCTTCTTGCCACGGAACTGGAGTTTTTTCAAAATCAACAACACTGAGTGTAAAAATTCCTGCTGGCGTAGAAAACGGAAGACGGCTTTCTATTCATGGAATGGGAAATGCTGGAACAAACGGCGGTGATGCTGGAGACCTTATAATAGCTGTAAATGTAAGATCTGACAGATATTTTGAGCGCGATGGACATGATTTGTATTGCGCAGTTCCAATAAGCATATCACAGGCAGTTTTGGGTGCTACTATAGAAATCAAGAATCTTGATGGAAAAACTTTGTCTATAAAAGTTCCTGCAGGAACTCAGCACGGAAAATTCCTCCGCGTGCGTGATGAAGGCGTTCCAGTTGAAGGCTCTTCAAGGAAAGGCGACCTTTATGTAAAGATTATGGTTCAGATTCCTTCAAAGCTTTCTCGTCAGCAGATTGCCGCAATGGAAGCTTTTGCCGCATTGGAAAAACCAACGTCTTCGCCGGATCTTTTGACAAGAGAATCCCTAGGCTGATAAAAACATTAATATTCCCCGGCTTGATCGGGGAAAACTGTTCTAGCTCATTTCTAAGTTTCGTATAATTTTTTCTTAAATTTCTGCCGATAGTATGATATACTGTTGTATAAACCCAAGAGCGAGGTGCAGAAATGTATAAGACTAAAAGACATGCCGTTTTAATTGCAACGGGAGCCATTTTTCTTGTAATTTTAGCTTTCTTAGTTTCAGCCGTTTCTCCTGCTGTAAAAAATGCGCGTGAAAATGTTATATTCTTTGCCTTTATAACAGCTTCTGTTGTTTTTTCAATCATCTATGTTGTTGTTACGCATGCAAAAAATGGAATTCTTGACATAATCAGGAACAAGGCGCTTTTTACAAAGGAAACTGGCATTTTAAGTGAATTTATTGATAAAATCCGTTTCTGCTATTCGCTGGATGATTTTTACGAGGCGATTTCTTCTATTCTTGAAGTTAAAGGCGACTGCTCCGTTCTTTTTATTGACCGTGAAAAAGACTATGTTCTTTACAACAGTCCGGACAGAATTTCCTGCTCTGAATCTGTAATGGATTCGCTCCGTCTTAATTATCCTGTTACTTGGGGCGAAGGCTATTTCTTTATGGGAAATGAATTTGGTATTGTAACAAAGCAGAGCCAGGCCCGCGGTTTTATTCTTTCAAATAATAAAAAGCATCTTTATGTTTTCTGCCGCTATACAAAACTTTTTGATTCTGAAATTTACAAGTTGCTTTACGATGAATTTGTGCGTTTTCAGGCTAGAGCTCTTACAATCAGCAACTTGTCTGAAATTTCTTCGCTTTCAAGAGAATGGAAGCAGCTTGCGGACACACAAAAGTCGTTCTTGCCGCTGAATATGCCTAAGATTGACAAGCTTTCTGTTGCGGCTTATTACCGTCCTCTTGTAAATGTTTCTGGAGACTATTATTCAGTTTTGCCGATTTCTCCGACAAAAACTCTTCTTATGCTTGGAGACGTTTCTGGAAAAGGTCTTGCGGCCGCGCTGGTCATGGGACTTGTTATGAACACTGTAAAAATTCTTGGCGACAAGGAAAACCTTCCTGCCATGATTAAGGCTGTAGACAAAGCGATTAAAGGCATGAAACTTCAAGATAAATACACGGTTCTTTTTATTGGAATTGTTGATACTGAAAAAATGACAATACGCTATGTGAACGCTTCCATGTCTGATCCGCTGATTATCACAAATTCTCCGTCCGGCTATAGAATCAAGCCTCTGACTTCTAACTGTTCTCTTGTTGGAATTATTGACATTGACGATGTTCAGGTTGATGAGCAGCGTTTGTTCCGTGATGATGTTATCCTTATGGCTTCCGATGGTGTTTCTGAAGTTATGAACGATGAAGGTGTGGAACTTGGAGACACAGAGCTTTATCAGAAGACAATTAAAAAGAGCGCGGCCAAGTCGCCAAAAGAATTTATTGATGATGTTGTAAATCTCATTATGGAATACAACGGTGGAAAAAAACTCAGGGACGACGTTACAATGATGGTCGCCAAGGTAGAGAGGTAAAAAATGATTTTTGCTATTATAAATATTGTTATCTGCGCTGTTCTTGTTTATATTTCATTTAGCATTGATAAAAATGTAAAGGGAAATTCTTCCAACGCAAATCTTGTAAACTTGTTTTTGTTCTTGGGCGTTATATTTTTCTTTATGGCAGTTACAATTATGCTTTGTCTGCATAACTCAGTGCAACATACTTTGCTTTTAAATCCAGATGGAACGCAGTCGCTTCATGTTGAACAGCGCAACTCATTTCTAGCGGCTTTGCTTTCAGGTAGGTTCACTTACCTGCTTATGGGCTGGTTTTCTGTTTGCGCTTGCAGCTATATGCTTATTTTTCCTGATTATAAAAAGTGCAAGGCTGTTACATTTTTTCAGGTTTTGCTTTTTATTCTTGCAGTTTACATGGTTTTCTTTGCTCCGAACGCATTTACTTCGGTTTCACTTGCAACAGGAAACTTCCTGCGCATTTCTTCTGGAATTGTATTTAAAGGAAAACTGAGCGGCGCATTCAATGTTTCTTGGCTTACCTTGTATAACTTTCTGTACAGAGTCGTGATTCCGGCATTTGTTTGTGTCATGGTTATTGTCCGCGCTGAAAATACAAATTCAAAGCTTAAGCAGCAGAATATGCTTCAGAATGTGTTTGGAATTATGCTCTCTTGGGTAGTTTTCTGGTATATGAATCTTTGCTCTGAAATTCAGCCGGTTCTTAACAATTTTGTTCCTATTGGATTTATTCCGGGAATGTATTTCTTTGCTCGTTCAAATTCCAATGACGAAATTGTTGACGCAAGAATTCTTTTGATGGGCTTTGTTCGTCTTTTGATTGGATTTATTGCGCCGATGCTTGCTTCCGCAGTGTTCTTTATGCTTCTTCTGCCGGTTTCAAATGTGAACATTCTTATTTTTGAGCTCTTGATTTATGTTGCGATTGCGTTTGTTTTCTTTGTGTTTATGCTTTTCCGCAGAAAGTTCAAGAATTCCGAGCTTTTTAGAAACAAAATGTATTCAGAAGATTTTGAGCGCGACATAACTTCAATAGATTTTAGCCTTGAAGCGAACGAAATTACAGGAAGCGTTTTCAATGTTTTCAAGAAATACGTTGGCTCTTCTTCAATGAAAATTCTTATTGATGACGGCGTTGGCAACATGAGCTGCATTTATTCTTCTGACGGCGACAAGAGTTTTTCAACTCCGATTGACCAGTCTGTTTCGGATGTTTTGATGAACAACCATCATCAGATTGTTTTCCGCGAGTTTGCTCAAAAAAACAATTCTTTTGCCTCTGTAAGAAGCAAAATTCTTGGAGTAATGGACAGCACAAATTCAGACGCAATGATTATGCTTAACGAAGGCCGCCAGTTTATAGGTTTGATTCTTCTTGGCAAAAAAATCAGCGGAAACATTTATTCTGAATACGACTATGAAGTCTTTAACAAATTCTATTCAAACTTCTTTGTTGTAGGATATTACGTAAAGAATATCATGAACGAAGCCGTTGTTGGAACTGTAAACCGCGAAATTAGAATGTCCGGACAGATTATTACTTCCATTCAGGAAAACATGGATTTAATAAAAAGCAAGAAAATTGACGCTGGCTATCTTATGGTTCCGGCGCACAACATTGGTGGTGAATTTGTTGACATGATTCGCCTTACTGATACGCGGCACATTTTTGTAATTGGAGCTTTAAGCGGAAAAGGAATTGCGGCTTCAATGGGAATGGTTATCTTGAAGTCAATTATCAGAACCTTCCTTTCAGAAACCACAGACTTCAAGCTGCTTGTTGCAAAAGTGAATACATTTATACGTGAAAATCTTCCAAAGGGAACTTTCTTTGCTGGAACATTTGGAATTCTTGATTTCAGCACAGACACAATGTATTATATCAACTGCGGAATTCCTGCGTTGCTTGTGTACACCCGCGCCTACAATAATGTTATTGAAGTTCAGGGCGAAGGTCATATTTTGGGATTTGTAAAAGATGTTGCTCCGTACATAAAAGTAAAAAAAGTCAAATTGTCTGAAGGCGATATTGTTATGATTGTAACAGACGGAATTATTGACACAAAGTCTTTGCGCGGCGACATCTTCGGAAAAACAAGAACACAAAATGCTCTTATGGAAAATTCCGGCTATCCTGCTGAAAAAATGGCGAAGTTCACTTACGACGCTCTTGTTGAATTTACTTCAAAGGAACTTGAAAACGACATTACGATGCTTGTTATGAAGTATTTGGGAAATCAGGCTGCTCAGGCTTAAGATTTTTATAAAAAGATTTTTTAAAGAGGCAAAAAATGGATCAGCTTGCGCTTAAAGAAAAAATTGGTGTTAACTATATGCTGCTTGAGCTTACAGGCTCTTTGAATTCTTACACGATTACAGAACTTCAGGAAAAGCTTTTTGAATATATAGCTGACACGAACGTTGTCCTTGATTCAAGCCAGATAACACAAGTTGACTCTTCTGGTATTGGAGTTATTCTTGCAGGGCATAATGACGCAGAAACTTCTGGAACAAAGCTTTTTATAATGAATCCTTCCGAGCCGATAAAACGCGCTTTGGAGAGAACTGGATTTTTTGATATGTTCCATATAATTCATTCAGTTACTGAGGTTTCTGATGACTAAAAAAACACTTTTGGAGATTTTTGCAATTGTCGGGATTTTTTGTCTTGCAGGCTGTGCGAAAAAATCTTATGCCCAGCCTTTTAAGCCGGCTGCAAAAATTTCATCTGCGGAAGAAGAAAAGTTCGGCAGGGTTTATCAGAAAATGTCAGGCAGAGCAAAAGAAGCCATTTGTGTTGCAGAAGAAAACAAGGCGGAATTTTTAAAAGACCTTCATACGATGCTTGAAGAAGAAAAAACGTTCCGTGCGGACGACAAAAGCCTTTTCTTTTTAATTGACAAAAAGCACGCCGCGTCTTCCTCCTACGTGCCGAAAGACTTGGTTTCTTTGGAAAAAAACAGCCTCTTTGACCTGAACAAAGCCGGAATGAAAATCCGACCGGAAGCTTATTCCGCTTTGAATGAAATGGCGCAGGCCGCGTTAAATGACGGAATCAGGCTTTTGGTAAGCTCCGCCTACCGCTCTTATTCTTATCAGGAAAATCTTTTTAACTACTGGGTAAGCGTGGACGGACTTGAACAGGCTGAACGAGAAAGCGCGAGAGCGGGAACAAGCCAGCATCAGCTTGGAACAGCAGTTGATTTCGGCTCGATTTCTGACGACTTTGACAAGACTCAAATGGGGCAATGGGTCTATAAAAACGCCGCAAATTACGGCTGGTCTCTTTCGTTTCCAAAAGGATATGAAGATGTTACCGGCTACCGCTGGGAATGCTGGCACTTCCGCTACATAGGAAAAAACGCCTGCCGTTTTCAGCAGAAGTGGTTCGGCGGAATCCAGCAGTTCATGCTTGAATTTATAGACTGCTGGAAAAGCATGAGTTAAATTTTTACGCCCAAAAGTTCTGCGATTTCTTCCGCTGTTGTAAATTGGATTGCGTGTATTCCAATTGAAGCGGCGGCTTCGCAGTTGTCCTTTCTGTCGTCAATGAACACGGCATCTTTTGCAGTAACATTTTCTGCTTCAAGAATTATTTTCCAGAAATTTGTGTCCGGCTTTGAAACTCCCATATAGCATGAACTGTATGTCTGGTCAAAAATCGCATAGTCTCCGCGCTCAAGGTGGTTAAAGTAATGCGCAGAAACTGTATTTGTTCCGCACACAACTCTGTTTCCTTCTGAACGCAATGCCTTTACAATTGCCACAGTTTTTTCGTTTCTTACAGGATGAAAAAGCCACCTGAACCAGTCTGTTTTTACGGCAATTCCGCTTCTCTTTGAAAATTCCGCCCAAAACTCGTTTGTATCGATTATTCCGTCGGAGCAAAGACTGAACAATCCTAGGCTTTCAAGCTGGCCTTTGTTTGCGCCGTCTGTTTTTTTTCCGCAGATTTTTTCAAATTCTTCAACTGAAATTCCAAGAACCTTGCACAATTTGTCGTCTAAAACTGCGGAGTTTGTTACAACGCCACCCATGTCAAAAATGTAAAGCATTTTTCCTCCAAATGAAAAATATATTTTAGGTCAAATGTCATTATCGGGCTTGACCCTACGATGTTTCTGAAAGAAACTCGATTGATAATCTGTCATAAATTTTCATAAGATTTCCATGTCAAGCACGGGAATGACAGTTTAGTAGATATTTTTTAATTGATATTACCTCTTTCATTCTGAAAATATTTTTTTTAAGTCGCAAAAGTTTTCAAGTTTTTCTATGTATTTTGAAGCTTTTCCGAATCCGTAGGAAGCCCAGATAAAGGGAATTCCAGCCTGAGCGCAAGCGTCTGCATCTCCTTGTGTGTCGCCGATGTAAACTGCGGAAGTCATTCCGTTTCTTGCCATTAGAATTTGAATGTTTTCTGCCTTTGATTTTCCTGTGCGCCCGAAGCATTCGTAGTCTTTTATAAAAGGCAAAAGTCCAGTTTTTTCCATTGTCAGCTCAATGTATCCGTTTTGGCAGTTGCTTACAATGTAAAAGTTTTCTGAAGATGAAAGTTCCTTTATTGTTTCAATTACGCCGGGATATGTTATGTCGAATGTGTTTTCCCGGATTGCAATCTGTTCTTCTGTGCAGCAGTATGACATGAGTTTGCTTTGTTCCGCTTTGCCAAGTTCCGGCCATAAGTCGTTTGCGATTGTGTCCATCGTTTTTCCGAATTCCTGCTGAAGAATCTGAGCGTTTACTTTTTTTGCTTTTAGCCCGGACATTTCAATTGCCTTGTTCCAGGCGACTGCGACAATTCCTGTTGTGTTCCAGATTGTGCCGTCTATGTCCAAAATGATTCCGTTAAAACCGCTGTTTTTCATATTTATATTATAGCGAATTTCATGCTGCATAAAAAGTATGCGGCAAATTTTTTAACAATAACGCAAATTATTATTGAAACGTTTCTATAAAAATTGATTTTTTTTGCTTTTTTTTTGTTGCAAAACAAAAATTCTGATTTATAATAAAAATCACCTTAGAAAGAAAAAAGGTTTATGCATTACTAATGAAGGAGGCAATTGCATGAAAAAGTTAGTAGCTACAGTTTTGGGAGTAGCATTGGTTGCGTCAGCAGCAACATCATTTCCGTGGTTTAAGAAGGCTAAAGGTAAAACAACTGGCGGAAAAGTATTGAACATCGCTGTTTGGAACGATGAATTCCCAGCACGTTTTGAAAAATACTACAAATCAAAAGTTCCAGCTGGTGTAAAAGTAAACTTCATCCAGACTCCAAACCAGGGAAATGCTTATCAGAATAAGCTTGATGAAGCTCTTCTTGCACAGAACTCAGCAGCAGCAGACGAAAAGATTGATATGTTCCTTGTTGAAGCTGACTATGCATTGAAGTATGTTGACACTCCATATACTCTCGATGTAGTTAAAGACATCGGTCTTACAAAGGCTGATTTGGCCAACCAGTTCAAGTATACAAAAGACATCATGACAGACTCTAAAGGAGTTCTCAAAGGTGTTTCTTGGCAGGCTTGTCCGGCTGGATTTATCTATCGCCGCTCAATCGCAAAAGCTGTTCTTGGAACAGACGATCCAGCAAAAGTACAGGAAGCTCTTGCTAACTGGGACAAATTCGACTCAGTTGCTGCAAAGGCAAAAGCAAAGGGATACTTCATGCTTTCTGGATTCGATGATGCATTCCGTGTATTCTCTGACAACGTAAAGACAAAGTGGGTTGTAGGAAACAAAATCAAAGTTGATCCGATGATTCAGCGCTGGGTTGACATGACAAAGACATACACAGACAAGGGCTATAACAACAAAGCTAACCTTTGGTCAGCAGAAAGCTTCCAGGGTGCAAAGAAAGACGGAAAAGTATTCGGATACTTCGGACCAGCTTGGTTCATTGACTTCTGTCTTGCTCCTAACACTCTCGATGATCCTGCAAAGGGAAATGTTGCTGGAAACGGTTCTTATGGCGACTGGGCATTCTGCAAAGGACCTATGGGATTCTCATGGGGTGGAACTTGGATTTGTGGTGCAGCAGGTTCAGACAATGTTGACTTGATTAAAGACATCATGCTCACACTTACTTGCGAAAAAGACACAATGGTTCGCATCGCTACAGAAATGGGCGACTTCACAAACAACGCTCCTGCTATGCGCGAAGTTGCAGCATCTGACTACAAGAACCCATTCTTGGGTGGACAGAACCACATGGCAGTATTCATCGATTCTGCTGATTCTATCGACAAGAGCTGCATGTCTATGTACGATCAGGGTATGACAGAAAAACTTATGGCTGCTATGTCTGACTACTACAACGGAAAAGTTTCACAGGATCAGGCTTGGAACAACTTCTATACTTCTGTTATCGAACTTTATCCAAACTTGTCTAAATAATTGATGTAATTCTTATCACTGAAACCATGTTTGCATGGTTTCAGTCTCAAGGTTGCAGAAAGTAAGAATGCCGCCTTTTTTAAGGTGGCATTTTTTTTACCCGTTTTTTTCAATAGAAATACTTCCCTCTATGATGTGTTGCTATTATTTCTGAGAGGATTTAATGAAAAATAATGTTAAAAAAAGTGCAAATAGAAAGCATACCATCCAATATGATAATTGGGGATATGTTTTTATTGCGCCATTCTTTGTAATTTATATTATATTTTCGCTCATTCCGCTTTTGACAACTTTTATTTTCAGCTTGTTTGAGTATTACCGTGTAGGACTTCTTACTGTTGGACCTACTTTTATTGGTTTGGAAAATTTCAAGGCGATATTTACTGCTGGCGACAGCTTGGGAAAATATTTCCTTAATACACTTATAATGTGGGTCATGGGATTTGTTCCGCAGATTATAATCTCTTTGCTTCTTGCTGTTTGGTTTACAAATACAGAGCTCAATCTTAAAGGCCAAGGATTCTTTAAAACAGTTATTTATATGCCTAACTTGATTATGGCCGCGACATTCGCAATGCTGTTCTTTACTTTGTTCTCGCCTAACGGTCCTGTAAACGGAATGATTCGCTCTATTGTTGACAATACAAATGCGGCTGCTATTGCAGCCGGCACACAAAAACCTATGGAACCAATTCGTTTCTTTTCTTCTACGGCTTGGACTAGGACTTTGGTTGCTACAATGAACTTCCTTATGTGGTACGGAAACACAACAATTTTGCTTATGGCTGGCGTTATGGGAATTGACAACAGTCTTTTTGAAGCAGCCCGCATAGATGGAGCTTCTCCTTCTCAGGTATTCTTCAAGGTTACAATGCCATTGCTTCTTCCAATTTTTGTTTATGTTTTCATTACTTCTTTGATTGGTGGTATCCAGATGTTCGATGTTCCGCAGATTTTGACAAATGCTGCCGGTACTCCAGACAGAACCACAATGACTATTATTATGAAGCTTAACAATCATCTTCAGAGCAAGAACTACGGACCTGCAGGAGCTATTTCTGTTCTTTTGTTTGCAGTTACTGGTGTTTTAAGTGGACTTGTTTATAAGATTACTATGAGCAAGTACCAGAATAAAAGATAGGAGATAATTTTATGGAGAAATTAAAAAGTCAGGCAAAAATGCTTTCTACCAGAAGATTTATCTGCTATGCAGTTCTGGTTCTTTTGGCGATTCTTTCATTGTTTCCATTCTATATCATGGTTATCAATGCGACTCGTTCACATCCGCAGATTCAGAGTGGATTCTCTGCTATTCCTGGAACTCAGCTTTGGCTTCATATTAAGCAGTTTATAAAGAGTGAACGCTGGTTTGATATTGTTGCAGGTCAGCAGGTTGAACGCAAGGTTTACGGAACTAGCTATCCTATTTTCCGCGGACTTGGAAACAGCTTCCTTGTTGCTCTTTTTACAGCTGCATTTACAACTTACTTTAGCGCAATGACTGCCTACGGAATTTATATGTATAACTTCAAAGGCAAAAAGAGCGCGTTTAAGTTCATCATGGCTGTTATGATGGTTCCAACACAGGTTTCTACACTTGGATTTTTGCAGTTGATTACAAAACTTGGAATTATGAATTCTTATATTCCTCTTGTTATTCCTGCGATTGCAGCTCCTGTTGTTTTCTTCTATATGTACCAGTCAATGGAAGCAACTTTGCCTTATTCAATTGTTGAAGCTGCTCGCGTAGACGGAAGCAACGAGTTCTATACGTTCAATGCGATTGTTTGTCCTATGCTCAAGCCAGCGTTTGCGGTTCAGGCAATCTTTGCATTCGTTACTTCATGGAACAACTACTTTATTCCAGCACTCGTAATCAGCGACAAAAAACTTTGGACAGTTCCGATTGTTATTGCAAACGCCCGTTCTGCTGACTACATGATGTTTGACTTGGGTGTTAACTATACACTTATGACTGTTGCTATTCTTCCTTTGATTGTGATTTATTTCTTCCTTTCAAGATATATCATTGGCGGTGTAACTGCTGGTGGTGTAAAAGAGTAGGGCTTTTTAATTTGCCAAACTTATGCCGGATTGCGCTTGCAGTCCGGTTTTTTTTTATGCTGAAGCCTTATTCTTAATTGCCCAGTTCCTGAATATATTGTATATTATCTGATATAGCAAAATTTCTACTTGAGGTAAAAATGAACGACAAAAAAGATGACGACAAGAAGCAGACTGAAAACGATCCTTATGATTTTTTCAAGCTTTCTATAGACAATGAAAAGGGAGACAAAAAGCCTTCTGGCAATGGTTCTCAGAAAGGTCCGCCTTTTTGGACAATACTTTTAGTTCTTGCCGGTGTTCTTATAGCCGTGAACATGATGTTTTCTTCCAAGCCAACTGATTTGATTGATTTTTCTGAATTCAGGAATCTTATAGATCAGGGGCAGATTGTTCGTGTTGAGCTTGGTGAAAATTATTTTACTGGGTATGCTTCGCATTCTGCCGGTACTTCTCAGCCATCGCGTTTTGGTTTTATGGGAATGCCTCTTGGAACAGAAAGCGGCGGTGTCTATAGAACTTCTGGCGTTCTTATGGAAGGCTTTATTGAGTTCCTTGATGAAAAAGGCGTGGACTACAAATTTGTAACGCGGCAGAACAATTATCTTATTCAGCTTTTGCTTAATCTTATAATTCCGTTTGGCTTTATTTTCTTGATGTATTTCTTTATTTTCAAAAAAATGGGCGGCGGAATTGGCGGAATGGGGTCTATTCTTGGCGGCGGCGGAAGGTCAAAGGCTGTTGATGAAGGAAAAGTAAAGACTCGTTTTCAGGATGTGGCAGGCGTTGACGAAGCTAAAGAAGAATTGATGGAGCTTGTTGACTTTTTGAAACAGCCTAAAAAATATACTGATATAGGTGGAAAAATTCCAAAAGGTGCTTTGCTTGTAGGACCTCCGGGAACAGGAAAAACTTTGCTTGCTCGTGCTGTTGCAGGTGAGGCTGGTGTTCCGTTTTTTAGAATTTCTGGTTCTGATTTTGTTGAAATGTTTGTTGGTGTTGGCGCAAGCCGTGTGCGTGATTTGTTCCGCGCTGCCCGGGAAAAGGCTCCTTGCATTATTTTTATTGATGAGCTTGATGCTATAGGCAAGAGCCGTGTAAATAATCTTGGCGGAAATGATGAGCGCGAGCAGACATTGAATCAGCTTTTGGTTGAAATGGACGGATTTGATAATGAAAAGGGACTTATAATTCTTGCTGCTACAAACCGCCCTGATATTTTGGATCCAGCTCTTTTGCGTCCTGGCCGTTTTGACCGCCAAATTGTTGTGGACAAACCTGATGTAAAGGGCCGCGAAGAAATTCTTAGGCTTCATGCAAAGAATGTGAAAATAGATTCAAGCGTTGATTTTTCCGCAGTTGCCCACGCTACAAGCGGATTTGCGGGTGCGGATTTAGCCAATATTGTAAACGAAGCGGCTCTTCTTGCGGTTCGTGCTGGAAGAAAAGTTGTTCTTATGGATGATTTTGACGAAGCCATAGAAAAAACTTTGGTTGGTCTTAAGAAGAAATCTCGCGTTGTAAAAGAAAATGAGCGCAGAATTGTGGCTTACCATGAAACAGGACACGCTCTTGTTGCGGCATTTACTCCTGGAAGCGACCCTGTTCATAAAATTACAATCATTCCGCGTGGAATGGGCGCTTTGGGGTATACTTTGCAGCGTTCAGAAGATGACCAGTTTTTGTACAGCAAAAAAGAACTTATGGGACAGGTCGATGTTCTTTTAGGCGGACGTGCGGCTGAGCAGATAATTTTTGGTGAAATAAGCACTGGCGCTTCAAATGACATTAGCCGTGCAACAGATATTATCAAACGCATGATTACAGATTACGGCATGAGCGAAAAATTCAAGAATGTTACTCTTGGAAAAAGCGGAAGAGGCTATGGAACTCAGGAACCTGAGCTTGTGCGCGAATTTTCAGAAGATACACAGAAATATGTAGACGAGGAAATTGCCCGTGTTATGGAAGAACGTTATCAGTTTGTTCTGAAGACTTTAAAGAAACATGGAAATCTTCTTGAATATATTGCGCAGCGTCTTCTTGAAAAGGAAACAATGGAAGGCAAAGAATTCCAGGAAATTATAAAAGCCGAGGATCATTGCAATGAACTTGAGGCAACGGCTGTAAAAAATTCTTCTGAAGAAAAACCTAAACGACCAAGAAAGCCTCGTGCCAAGAAAGTTGCAAAAGAAGAAAAATAGTTTATTAAGCTCTGGTTATTGCCAGGGCTTTTTTGTAGAAATTTAAAAAGAAAGTTATATGGCCGAATATGACGTTGAAAAATCACAGAAAATGGATTCCCGTGTCTGTGGCACGAGAATGACAGTTAGAATGTTTGTTTCAATTTTTTCCGAGCGTAAAGCCGTAGTAATTATGTCCAGGAAACACTTTTGTGTCTTCTGGAAGTTCTGTGTAAATTCTATTCAGGCTCTGTTTCATATCCGCATCGCTTCCGCTGAAAAGATCCGTGCGGCCACAAGAACGGTGAAAAACTGTGTCGCCGCTTAGCAGAATTTTTTCATTTTGATTGTATAGGCAGCAAGAACCTTTTGTGTGTCCAGGCGTATGAAGAATTTTCCAGTTTTCAAGAAGCGGAATATTTTTTACATAAGAAGAAAGAGTTGTGCTGTCAGAGATTAAGAAATCTGGTTCTGGAAGATTTGAAACAAACGGCAAAAATTCAAGAAAATTCATTGGCTCAAGTGAAATTCTTTGCAAAATTTCACTTCCGTTTCCTATAAAATGCGCGTCGTTTGAATGAATAAGGATTTTCACATCAGGAAATTTTTGCTTTATTACATTCAGTCCTGCCACATGATCAAAATGTCCGTGGGTTAAAAATATAACTTTTGGAACAAGATTATTTTCCTCCAAATATAAGAAAAACTTTTCTTCATCGTTTGAGAATTTGCAGCAGGCTGGATCTACAATTAATGCGTCAGAACCTTCAAGTTTTACAATGTAAGTGTTAACACTGAAAGGTCCTGTTTGTATGACATGAATCAATATGCTTCACCGTTTCCAAAGTGAGACTTTACCTGACCGTCATCAGTTGTTTCTGAATATGGCTTGTCTTCAACTGGAGCATTGTTCATTGAAGCTGCGAATGCGCTCTGTTCCGCTGCAATCTTTGCTTCCTCTGTATTTGCCGATGTGTCTGTGTGCGCGTCATTTACAACGTTTGCAGGTATTGTTTCTTCTGAAATAGCAGGCTCTGCTGAAACTTGCTCTGTTGTTCCAGAAACTTCATTTTCATCCTTTTTGCGTGAATAGCTTACGCTTAATTTTCTTCCGCGGTATTCATATTCATTCAACACCTTGATAGTTTTATCGCAGTCTTCCGCAAAAAGTGTTATAAAAGAATAATTTGAAAGGACTCTGATTTCTCCAATTCGTGAACGTTCAAGACCTGCAACGCTTACAAGAAGTCCGACTAAATCTCTTGGGAAAACTCCGCGGCTTCTTCCAACGCTTATAAAAATTGTGTCTGCAACAGAAGGATCGATTGTTACACGTGGAGTTTTTTCTGCGCGTTCCTTGCGTTCCTCTGAATTTCTTTCTGACTGGCGGCTTTCGTTTCTTGAAAAACGTTCATTTCTGTCTGAGCGTCCGAACTTTTCTGTTTTTTCTGTGCGATTAAAGCGGTTGCTCTTGAATCCTGAAGTTGCATTTTTGATAAGCAATGCTGCTACATAGCTTCTGCGTGAAAAAGGAACATTTTTTTTGAAAAGCTTTTTAATCTGCTTTAGTGTTTCAATTTCTGCATTGCTTGCTTTTTCTACGCGGTTTACTGCATCTTTCAAAAACGATGCGATGTTTTCTTCATTCAATTTAAAACCTTCACGGTTATTGTTGTATGCCATAATCAAACTCCTGTAACTAACTAAGGCTCTTTTCTGAATCTGCCGCTGCATGGCTTTTCAGAATAAAAAATTAATCTTTTAATAAATCTACAATATAGCCGGATCCTAGCTTTTCAAAAGAAAACTGGCTTAACAAATGCTCCATGGATTCCAGAATAATTGTATTTGAAAATAAAACCCACTGAATTCCGTTGCTTTTTGCTTTTTCCAGACATTTTTGGAAAAGTTCCTTTCCTATGCCTAAGCCACGGTAATTCTGAAAGACAAAAAAATCAGTAACTATAGCTGTTCTTTTTGCCGAGGACGGACATGATGAAAATAAAATGCAGCCCAAAAATTCTTTTAAATGGGAATAGCAAACAAAACCATACTTATTCTCATTTTTAGAAAAAGCTGACTGGTAACGCCACATTGCAGCAATGGAAATTCCAATCTCGCCTTCAAAGCTGTTTTTATATTCTTCTGCCATTATTTCAACTGCACGATCAACGCATTCCTTGTCCTTGGCAGAATCGTATTCCTTGAACTCAAAATCATTCCGAACAAGTTCTTCCGTTTCATCTGCGGAATCTTCTTCAAGAAGCTCAAGTCCCCAAGTCTCGCGCAAGTCATTGTACCATTCGTTGATTTTAGAAAACATTTTCTTTGTCTTGAATGCAAACCATCTTTTTTCAACATCTGGATACGCTTTTAGAATATTCTTAAAATTTCTGAACACCCCCCTTCTGCTTTGTAAGCATCTTTTTAATTCATTCCTCGCTAAAGGTGAACGGCAGCTTTCTGAAAAGGCTTCCATAAGATCAAAACCGTCATCGCTTGTCCAGTTTGGCAAGGAATAGACTTTGTTTTCATCTATTTTTAAGTCTTCTGCCGGATTATCAAAGTTTTTTACGAAACTTACAACCTTATTTTCCATAGCATCGAAAACACTTTGAGAATTTTGGTCTTCCATGGCAAACATGATGTCATTTTTTATGGAATCTGTAAGTTCGAATATCATTTTGAAAAAATCAGCCTAAATCTTTTCGATTTGTAATTACTTTGCAGATAAGTCCATATTGAACCGCCTCTTCTGAGTTTAGCCAGTAGTCTCGGTCAGTGTCCTTTGAAACTTTTTCCAATGAAGTTCCTGTCTGCTCTGAAATTATCTCATTTATTTTTGTGCGTGTCTTTGCAAGTTCTGCCGCATGAATTTCAATGTCTGTTGCAACACCTTTCATTCCGCTTGAAGGCTGATGGATCAAGTAGCTTGAATGCGGAAGACCAAGCCTGCGCTCTTTTGGAACAGAAAGAAGAATCAATGCTGCCGCGCTTGCAATAAGACCTGTTCCAATTATATAAACAGGCGCATTTATAAAGCGGATCGTGTCAAAAATTGCGAATCCTGCATAAACATCTCCGCCAGGACTGTCAATGTAAATATAAATTGGCTTGTCATTGTCTGCTTCAAGAATTAAAAGCTGCCTTATAATCTTTTCTGCAAGTTCTTCGCAGATTTCGCCGCTTAAAAGTATCTGTCTTGTCTTTAAAAATTTTTCTGCAAGAGGATCTGGAGCTGCATTTTCAGCTTTTTTTTCCTCTTTTTCATCTTCCAAAACGATGCCATCAATTTTTTTGATCATTTTTACTCCAAAAAAGACTGCAATATAAAGAACAGTCATGCTAAAAATATACTATAAATCTTCTGTATTTTCAATAATTTTTGCTGATTTCCAAAATTCCATCATTTTACTGTCATTTTCGGCTTTCATTTCAAGATTTTCACGTTTCATGCTTTTTTCAACAAACTTGAATCTTGAGCTGAACTTGTTTATGGCTCTTTCAAGCGCAACTGACGGATCTATATTAAGCTTGCGGCTTAAATTTACACATGACAAAAGCAAATCTCCAACTTCCTCTTCTGTGTTTTCTATTGAAGATTCCTTTACTTCGGTCAGTTCTTCTCCCACTTTATCATAGGCTTGTTCTGTTGCACGCCAGTCAAAGCCTGCTTTAGATGCTTTTTTTAGAATTTTAAATGCTTTTAAAAGCGGAGGAAATCCTTTAGGCACAGAATCAATTGCGCTTTCCTGTTTTCTGCCTTCCACATTGTCTTTTATTTTATCCCACTGCGCTTTTACATCTGATGCGCTTTGGATTTTTGTTGAAGATTTGATTTCGTTTGTATTTTCAAAGATATGCGGATGCCTGCGGATAAGTTTTTCGCAGACTTCATTTAAAACTTGGTCAATTGTAAATTCATTTTCTTCCTCAAAGCATTTTGCTATGAAAATAAGATTGAAAAACACATCGCCGAGCTCTTCACGCACGTGGCTTGGGCTTTTTTCTGTTATTGCGTCAACAGTTTCAAATGTTTCTTCTATTAAAGTGCTTCTTAATGTCTGCGGTGTCTGAATTTTATCCCAAGGACATTCTTTGCGCAGAATATTTGCAAGTTCAAAAAGCCTGTTGAATGAAGCCGCCTGCAATGAAAGATTTTCTATTTTTTTTGTAAGTTCTGATTTTTCCATAAAATAACTTTTCTTTTAATTTGTTTCTGGAATAACTTTTTTCTTTCCCCATTCAGGAATGAGCTTTTCTGGCTGGGCTGAAGTTAAAATTTTTGAAAAAAGAACATTTGCCTGTGAAAAAACTTGTGAAAGTGCTATTTTTTCATCTTCTGAAAATGAGCCTAGGACAAAATCAGCAACACTTCCGTGGACTGGTTTTCCAACTCCAAATCTTAGCCTCCAAAAATCCGCAGTTCCAAGATGCTCTTTTATTGAGCGAAGTCCATTGTGTCCTCCAAGACCCCCTGACCACTTTAAGCTAAGTGTTCCAAGCGGAAGTTCAATCTCATCATGCAGAATAAGAATGTTTTCCGGTTTTATTTTAAAGAAACGGGCTGCTTCTCCAACTGCCTCTCCGCTTAAATTCATATAAGTTAAAGGCTTCATAAAGTAAATTTTATCCGGAGCATTTGAAGCTAATGGCAAAGTTCCGTCTTGTCTTGGCTTTATAAGTGAAAAGTCCTTTAGCCAGTTTAAACAATCTGAATAGTCAACACAAGAAAATTCTGACTTATGCTTTGTCTGCCAAGAAATTTTTGACGCAAACGGAAGTTGTTCTTCAAAAATCCAGGGAACATTATGCCTTGTGCCTGAATATTCTTTTCCGTAGTTTCCTAAAAATGCAATTAGCTGAATCATGCATGCATTATAGGCTATAAAACTTTTGAATTCAATAATCTGAAAAAAATTGAAAGAAAAACGAGATTGCTAAAAAGCATTTAAAGATGAAAGCCCTTCTTTTCTTACTGTGCCAGGCGAAATTCCAAATCTTGCACGATAAGAATTTATAAAATATGCCGGGTTTGAAAATCCACATTCCTTTGCAATATCTTGAATTTTCATTCCTGTAAGTGAAAGAAGTTTATGACCTTCTTCTAATCTGAAAAGACTAAGATATGCAGAAATTCCAATACCCATTTCCTTATGAAAAATACGTGTAAGATAGTCTGGATCAACTCCAACTTGGTCTGCAAGTGTACTTCTGCTGATTTTTTTAGAAAGATTTTTGTTCATATAAAGAATCGCATATTTTACAATAGAACCTGTTCTGGAAGGAAGAACAGGCTGCTTTTTTGACATAAGATTTTTTAATCGTTCAACGAATTCGCTGCATTGTGAAACAGACTGGTTGCATATAATTACATTTGAAAAATCAGAGATTGAATTTAGATTGTTAAGCTCTTTAAAGTTTTCTGCTGTAATTAGAACTGGAACAAAGATTAGTTTTTCATTTTTCCGCACTTCAAGAATGTCCGCATCTTGTATGCTGTCAAAAACAATCAAATCTGGAGTAAACCTTGTGGCTACAGTAGAAAGAAAGCTAACAGATGAAATTACTTCTGTTTCATTTTCTTTTGCAAGAATCTTTAAAAGAGGTGTCTGGTTGCCTATAAAGATTATTTTCCGTGGCTTCCATTGAATCATAGAAACTCCAGACAACCGAATTTTGTGTCATTGAAGTGTAAAAACTGTTCTATAATTTCTTTTGCTTCTTTGTTTACTTCTGAAATTCTTTTTATGCTGTTTTTTGTCTTGACGAGCGGATTTATATAGCGTCTTTTTACTTGTAAATTGACACAGTAAAAGCATTTCATTTTAGTTTCAGAACGGAAAATCTTTTTCATCCCTCTAAATGTCCTAAAGTATTTTGAAAATTTCCAAGAAGGATTTTCTTCTGCTGATTTTATAAATAATTCTATAATTTCTTTTTCGGAAAGTGTAAAAAGTTCATTTGGTTTTATGATTTTGCTTTCCTCTGCAAGTTTCAGTATGTCAGCCATAAGCTGCATTGCGATTTTGTCTTCGTTTCGCTGAAGAATCATGCTTGTTTGAATGAATTTTTTTGTATAAATCAAGCATTCGCCTTCTTCTAAAAAGCCTAGCTCTGGAATTTCCTTTTCATTTTTCAAGACATTTATGTGATTGTAGCTGTTTTCTATTTCTGTTAAAGTCCAAACCGAATCCAATGCCGCTCCGCTCGGGTACATGTATTCCAAACGGTCTGCGCTTAATCCGGGAATTTCATTGTCTGCGATAGGATATATATGATAGTCGCTTACTTCTGAAACATTTATTCCGTCTTGCTTTAAAAATTCAAGAAGCTTTGAATCATTTTCTATTAATTGCGCATTTAAATTTTCTGTGCTGCTTTGTGTAAGAGCATCTCCGTTCTTAAAATCAGAAACGTGGCTGAATGCAGGTGTTGAAACATCATGAAGAAGGGCAGATATAGTTTGCTTTTTATCTTTTGTAAAGTTCCAAACAATCAGAGCAGTTCCTATTGAATGATCAAGCCGTGAATAAAAGAACTTGTTATGAAAAAGAGGCGTCCAGTCGGTTCCGCATAAAAGTCCAACGCCTTCAAGACGTTTTAAAATAGGCAATGAAATATATTTACTTAGAAAATCCGGCGTTTTTTTGCATAGAATTCTGTGATATTTATCTGCAAAATCTTCTTTCATAAATATATTCCATGTAGTTTCAGCAGCCTAAATGCAATAAACTGCTGAATGTGTTTTTATTTTGCAAGGCATTTGTCAAGTTCTGCGGAAATCTTTTCCTTGTCCAAATTCTGGCCAATTATGCAAAGTTTAATCATCCTGTCGCCTACATCTTTGTCCCATTCATCCTTTATTTTTGGATTTTCTTCAAGGATTTTTTTCTGTTCGGCAGGAGAGCAAGCCGCAACCCACTGTCCAGAATAGCCAGCTTGAATTTGTCTGCCGGATGTTTCAAACACCCAAGCCATCTCTGGTTCGTCTGCAAACCACATAAGACCTTTGCAACGGATTATATTGCGAGGCCATGTGTTTGCATATTCGTCCAAAAGCTGGCGGTCAAATGGTTTTCTTCTATAATAAATGAAAGTTCCTATTCCGTACTCGTCTTCGCTTTCTCCTTCATGGCGGTGCTCGTGATGATGGTGATGCTCGTGTCCTTCATGCTCGTGCTCCTCGTGTTCGTGGTGATGATGTTCTTCATGTTCATCATGCTCTTCCTCATGGTGATGGTGTTCTTCGTGATGCTCATCTTCAACTTCGTCTTCTTCAAGATGCTTGCACCAGCCTGCGCTTGCGTAAACACTGTCAAATTCAAAGGAATTTGTTCCCATGATTTCCTTTACATCTACGTTTCCGTGGCTTGTTTCAATTATTTTTACACCTGGGTGAAGAACTTCAATAACTTTGCGTACTTTCTTAAATTCTTCATCAGAAACCAAGTCTTTTTTGTTGATTACAAGTGTAGAACAGAATTCAATCTGCTGAACAAGAAGGCTTTCCACGTCTTCTTCTTCAATGGAATCCTTTTTTAAGAGTTTATCTCCGCCTGCAAATTCGTCTACAAGGCGTGCCGCGTCAACAACGCCTACAACATTGTCAACTTTTCCGTTCTTTATTGTTTCAAGCTCCTGGACTATAGGCATTGGCTCGCATACACCGCTTGCTTCAATCATGATATAGTCGAATTTTCCGCTTTTTATAAGGTTTTCGATATTCTGGGCAAGCTGAGTTTTGAGTGTGCAGCAGATGCAGCCGTTTGTTAAAGGAACAATGCTTGATGTGTCTGTAATTTTTGCCCCGTCGGCAATAAGTTTCTCGTCAAAATTTACTTCGCCAATGTCATTTACAATAACTGCGACTTTATATCCTTCCTGATTTGAAAGAACTTTGTTTAGAAGAGTTGTTTTTCCTGCTCCAAGATAACCGCATAGGAGTGTTATAGGTGTTAATTTCTTCATAAATGCCTCTATAAATATGTTTTGTAAAAGATAATACTAAATTTTAGACAAAAAGACAAATTTAAACAGAAACAATACTTTTTCTAAGCTATTGAATTTTTTGATTTTTTACTGATATAGATTTATAATAATATAACATTTAGAATATTTTAGAGGTGAAAATATGAAAAAAGGAAAACTTTCAGTCTCAATTGGAATACAGACATCTCTTATTATAATGTTTTTAGTTGTCATTCAGCTTGTTGTTATTGTAAATTTAATAAGGAAAGACTTGCTGGAAGACGCTTATTCTAAGTATTCAGAGCTTGCAAGGTCTTATTCTTCTGAAATAGCTTCAGTTCTTGAAAAGTCTAAAATCGGAATGGACGTGTATGTAAATGCTGATATTTGCAAAACTGAAGATCCGACTGAAATAGTTTCTTGGCTGCAAAGCCATTCATATTTAAGAAGGTCATGGTTTGATTATGTAGCTTTTGTTGATCAAGATGGAAACTTTAAATCTGACATGGGAACTCACACAGTTGTAACAGACCGTGATTATTTTAAAGCCATAATGCAAAATGGGGCTGATTCATTTGTAGACAATCCTAGTCCATCTAAAGTTTCTGGAAGATTAGTTATTCATATAAACCGCGCGCTTAAAGTTAATGGAAAAACAATCGGATTTTTCTCTGGAGTAACAACTTCGGAGCGTTTGAGCCGTTTTGTAGAAAATACGGAACTTGGAAATACGGGAGTTTCTGCTCTTATTTCTGGAACTGGACTTATGATAGCTTCTTCTGGAAATTCTAATGAGGTTGATAAGCTTTTTGCGACAGAAGATGCAAAGAAAATTCTTTCTAATTCAAGTGTAAATGGAAACGGCATTATAAATACTGCCAACGGAAAATATTACCTTTTCTATTCCATAGTTGAAGGAAGTGATTGGCGCAACTGCATAGTTATTTCCGAGGCAGAAGTTCTTAGCATCTTTAGAAAAATTATTTCTATTATAGTTATTTCAAACTTTATCATCGGAATTGCTGTAATTTCTGGCGTTATTGTTAATTTAATCCGCAAGACGCAGCCTCTTATTGTTCTTGAACAGTCTATAAATAAAATTGCTTCTGGAAATGCGGATTTGACCAAGCGAATTGAGCTTAAGAAAACGAGCAATGATGAAATAGGCGGAATTATAATCAGCTTTAATACTTTTATGGAAAAACTGCAAAATATAATTATTGCTATAAAACATTTGAAAGATGAACTTCTAAAAGTGGACTCGGATTTGGATGCCGGAACTCAAGATACAGCAACTTCTATAAGCCAGATAATTTCCAATATCAAGAATGTCGAAACTGGCATAAACAGCAACTCCGAGAGCGTAGATCAAACTACAAATGTTCTTGATAAAATCTCCATAGGAATCGACAACCTGAATAATATGATTGAAAGTCAGTCTGCTTGTGTTACAGAAGCTTCTGCGGCAGTTGAGCAGATGATAGGCAATATAAATTCTGTAAATTCTTCTGTTGGAAAGATGGCTGATTCATTTGAAAGTCTTGAAAAAAAATCTTCTGAGGGTGTGCAAAAGCAGGATGATGTTAATTCAAGAATTCTTGTAATTGCAAGCGAATCTCAGTCTTTGCAGGAAGCAAATGCTGTTATTTCAAGCATTGCAGAACAGACAAATCTTCTTGCCATGAATGCGGCTATCGAAGCTGCCCACGCTGGTGAAGCTGGAAAAGGCTTTAGTGTTGTTGCAGATGAAATCCGCAAGCTTTCTGAAACTTCATCTGAACAGTCAAAGACAATTGGAGAGCAGCTGCAAAAAATAACCGATGGAATTGAAGAGATTGTTTCTGCCTCAAAGATTGCATCCGAAACTTTTTCTGCTGTTTCAAATGAAATGGTAGAGACAAACAATCTTGTATCACAAATAAAAAATGCTATGCAGGAGCAAGGCGAAGGCTCTCGGCAAATTTCTCTTGCGCTTACACAAATGAATGACAGCACTGTGCAAGTAAGGGAATCTTCTAAGCAAATGTCAGAAGGCGGCAAGGCTATTCTAAATGAGATAAAAACTTTGCAAGATTCAACTTTGAGCATGAAACAAGGAATGAGCGAAATGTCCGCTGGCGCAAGAAAAATAAATGAAACAGGAAATGCCTTGTCTGGAATCTCTAGTCTTATGGCTCAGTCTATAAAGAAACTTGGAAACGAAGTAGATTTGTTCAAAGTATAAAAGAATACAAAAAAATTTATTGTTGAATAAGTTGCAAAAGCCGGAAAATGACATTGTTTGTTTTCTGGCTTTTGTAATTTGTTAGAAAAAATACTTGTATCTATATAAAACCATCTAGTTTATGACTAAATATATGTGTTTTTTCTCTAAAAACAGATGGTTTTAGAGAAAAGATATCTAGTTTTACACTAAAAACAAGTATTTTTCTTTAAAAAACAGATGAATTTGAGCTGGAAACAAGTGTTTTTAGTAAAAGTCAAAGTGTTTTGGCTTTAATAATAGTTAATTCTTCTTTAGATTTGCCTGCAATAGCCTCTTTTATTGTTGATTTTTTTATTTTGTAATTTTTAAATGTTTTTTTTAATAAATTTTGATTTTTCCTTGAAAATTCCTAAAAGTTTTTTTACCTTTTTATTATCGGTTTCTAGGTTGAAATCTAAAAAAGGAGAGTAAATGGAAATTGACAGAACTTCTGTTGATTTTAATCCTTTAAAGTTTGCGTTGCAAACTATTTATCAACTTATGCTTCGTAAAACATTTTTCGAAGCGGCTTAAAAAATTAATTCTAAAGAGAGGTCTTTGTCTTAATTTTTTAAAGGAGAAGAACAATGGGCAATACGTTTGCACAGAAAATGAGCGACGCACGGCTGATGTCAGCTGGCATTAAGGCTCACAAAGAGGAGCTTGCAAGTGTAAGCTTAGGAGAAGAGAAGGCTTTGGAACTTGATAGCATTGTTGCAAATCTTCAGAATCTTGACAGCAAGCAGGAGAAGCTTAAGTCTGATCTAAAAACTTGTACTTTGGACATTGCTGAAGAAACTAGAAGACTAGATTTGCATATCAGGGATGCAAGAAAGCGTGTAAAACTGACTATTCCACAGACGGGATGGCAGGAATTTGGAATAGCTGGCAAGAAATAGCGGTTATTTAAAACTAAGCAGCAGACTGTTTAATAGGAACAAGCCTTTAGACAGCCTGCTTTATTTTATAATGTATTTATTTTCTTAGAAAAAAAACACTTTACTGAAAAAAAATTCTGTGAAAATCTACTTTTTGTCTAAAAATAAGAAATTATGTGCTATATTATTAGTCTATGAATTTTAGTGAAGATAAGATTTCAGAAGTTATTGCGGCAAATATAGAGAATATTAATTCGCTTTTTGTCTTTCCCACTGATGTTGTTCAAACAAGCTGGATAAACTGGGCTATAAAAAATACGAATGAATCTAGAGTAAAAGCTTTTAACCTTGATCAGTTTACAGCATGGGATAAATTTAAGTCAGATTATTTAAAGGCTGCCGATGAAAATCTTATTTGCATTCCTCCTGTTGTACGAAAAGTTTTTGTTCAAAAAATTCTTTTAGAAAACAATGAGCAGCATTTCTTTAAAAGAATTGTTTCTTCTGCGCCAGAGTTCAAAGACAATGTTTTTAGCTTTACAGACTGGATTTCAAAGATTCTTCCGTCATTAAAACTTTGGAATGTGCAGTTTGAAAAATATTGCGCTTTAGGAAAAATTCCTGATGATGAGGATAATGACTACAAAAAGCTTTTTGAGCTTTACAAAGAATTTTTGGCACAGAACAATTTTTACGAGCCTTCTTATCTGGATTCAAATTTCAAGAAGAATAAAAAGCATATTTTTATTTTTTATCCAGAGATTCTTGAAGACTTTGCAGAATTCCAAAATATTCTTTGTGCAGAAGAAAATGTAACATTGGTTTGTATTTCCAAAAATGAGCAGACTGGAAAATGTGTTTTTTATAATGATGCTCGAAAAGAAATTAGAATGCTCGCTCTTAGGCTTAGACAGCTTCATCTTGAAAAAATTGATTTGCGTACAGTGGCTGTCAATGTTCCAGACTTAGAAAACATTAGACCTTATTTGGAAAGAGAACTTTCAATTTATTCTGTTCCGTTCACTGTGCGTGCCGGAGTTCCATATACAAAAAATTGCGGAGGAGATATTTTTCAGAAAATAAAAGACTGCGCTTCTTCTAACTTTTCTTATGACAGTGTGCGTTCATTTTTGCTTGATGGATATATTCCATGGAAAAATTTTGATTTAAATGAGCGTCTTGTAAGAGTTGGAAATGAAAAAAGATGTGTATGCAGCTATGAAGAAGGAAAATCTATAAATGATATATGGCTTTCTTCACTTGATGATGGAAGTGCAGAAAAAGAATTTTATCTAAAAATCAAAGATACTGTTTTGCAATTTGAAAATGCATCTAGTTTTCAAAAACTGAAATTTGCATGGGACAATTTTAAAAATAAATTTGTTGATGAAAAAAAGTTTAATGAAGAACGTTACAAGACAACAGATAAAATTCTAGGACGGATAATTACTGACTTAAACAACCTTGTGTCTATTGAACATGATTATCTTTCAAAAATAAATTACAAATTAAATTCTGTATTTGATTTTTTTATAAATGAAATCAATCAAAAAACTTATACACCTAATGAAAAAAAATATGGAGTTAATATTTTTCCTTATAGACTTTCTGTTTGCGCGGATTTTGAATATCAGTTTGTAATAAATGCAACCCAAAAAGATATTTCTGTTCCTTTTAGAAAACTTGGATTTATAAATGATGTTGAAAAACGTGCGTTGCTTGAATTAAATGAAAAAGATGCTTCTGTTGATTTTATAAAACTCTATTGTACCCAGCAAAGAAGTTTAAAAAACAAGCAGGTGTTTTTTTCTGCGTCAAAAAAAACATTTTCTGCTTCTGCGATTATGCACACTGCGCTTGACTCCTGTGAGCAATCAGATGAAAAAAATCTTGAGCAATTTGATTTTATTAATAATGAAAAAAATGATTTTAAAGACGGCATTGTTTCGGATCGTGTTTTTTCAGAAATGCAGCAGAAATCTTTTTATAACTGGAAAACTATTTTTGTATCAGGTGATTCTTCTTTTATGTCTGATTCACTAAAAAATAAAATCAATGCAGAGCTAAAAGATAAAGGAAAGAATTCAAATCTTGAAAGAGTAAAAATTTCTCAAACTGAATTGAAAAGTTTTTTTCCTTGTCCAAGAAAATTCATTTTTACAAAAGTTTTGAGTTTAAAAGAGGATTCTTTAGATGTAGACCTTATAAAAAATTATGAAGCTGGTGTACTTGTTCATAAAATGATTGAACTTGTATGTAAAAAATTTCAGGATAAGAACGGAATTTATCAGGGAAAGATTCCTGTATTCAATGATGAGATTTCTGTGCAAATTGAACAGTTGATTTGTTCTGCTTTTGAAGAAGCTAAACTTCATGCAGGATTTTCAAGAAGTATGCTTGCTCTTAAGATTATTGAAAGCCAAAAGAAACTTATCTGTAAAAATGTATTTTTGTTTTTCAGGCAGTTTTGCGCGTTGCCGGATTATTCTAGCAAAAAAGGAAACAAAAGTTTTGGAGGCTATTTTATTGAAGGAGTTGAGTTTGAGAAAGAGGTTCCTTGTAATTCAGATCGGTTTGATTTCTTTGGAAAAATTGACTGTGCGCTATTGAATCCTGATGAACCTGACGAGCTTTTTATCATTGATTACAAAACTGGTTCTGCGCCCTCTATAAAAGATTGCATTTTTAATGCGGATTCAATTCCAGTCTTAGGAGATTTTCAAATGGCTTCGTACGTAAAACTTTTGGAAAACAACCAAATGAAAGTTTGTTCTGCCATGTTTTACAAAATAAAAAAAGATTCTGCGGATAACTTTGATGTTGTGCAAATTATTTCAAAACTGCCGAGTGCAAGAAGCCATAACACAGATAGAGAAGGGTTTGAAAAAACTTTGTCAGAGTTTGAAATTTTTGCAGAATACTTTTATGAGAAATCTTCTGAATTTGACTTTGAGCCTAAGAATTTTCAAATGGATAAAGAGCACGGTGTAAATGTTTACAAAGACTGCATGAAGTGCGGATTGAATTCAATTTGCAGAACATCATTTAATATTGCAAGAAAGGAAATTTTATGAGAATTGATTATAATTTTTTAAATGAACCTTTAACTGAAAATCCAGCTAGCTCCAAGTCGCCTGATGTTTTTCAGATTAAGGCAATAACAAAAAAAGATAACGCAGTTGTTTCTGCAGGCGCTGGTTCTGGAAAAACCGATGTTCTTGCTTTGCGTTATGCTTTTTTACTTATGACTGATGAAAATATACGTATAAAAAATATTCTAGCTCTTACTTTTACAAAAGAAGCGGCTTCTGAAATTTATGACCGAATATATAAAAAACTTAATGCATTTGTAAAGTTTCTTGATAATGATAAATATCCAAAACAGGTAAAACTTGCAAAAAGAGCATTGGATGAATTTGCAGATGCTAAGATTCAAACACTTGATGCTTACAGTGGTTCTCTTGTAAGAATTGCTGCTAGCCGCTATGGAATTCGTCCTGACTTTACAACTGGTTCTTCATCTTGTGATCGTGCAGTTGAAGATGCTGCTCTTCCGTTTGTTTTAAAGCATAGAACAGAAGAATGCTTTAACGTTTATTCTATGCCTGGAAAAATTGAAGATTTTGCGGCAAATTATTTTTCTGCTCCAGTGCTAAAATGTACTTCTGTTGCCACTCGTAAAAATTTTTTCTCGGATAATTTTCAAATACAAAAGGCGCAAATAATTGAAGAATGGAATTCTTTTTTTGACGAAAATGAAAATTCTATAAAATCTCAGTTTGAAGATTTAAAATTGCTTTTAAATGAATCTGATGAAAAAAATACTTTTGTAAGTGAGTTAAAAGAATTAGTTGATAAAAATGATTTTAAAGAAGTCAAAAATAATTTTTTGCTTGATTCTTTAGATGAAAAAAATGCAAATTCTTTTTCTGCAATTGCACAAGATTTTTGTTCAAGTATAAATTCTATTTGCTCAATAAACATGAACAAAGGCGGAAGCAAAGGATCCGTAAAAGAAATAAAGGAAATTATAAAAAAAATAAGAGAAACAATTCCTATTGTTGTTTCTGTTGTAAATTTTATAAAAAACTTTTCTGCGCAAAAAAGAATGTTTGAGCTCCTCGATGAATTTCTTGAAGAAGTAAATAATACCAAGCGCATTTCTGGAAATCTTTCTTTTAAAGATGTTGGTGATTTGGCTTTAAGGATTCTTATTGAGCAGCCGGACATCAGAAAGCAGCAGAAAAATCTTATAAAAAAAATAATGATAGATGAGTTTCAGGATAACAACAAAAAAAACAAGGAGCTTTTGTTTCTTATTTCTGAAAATGATGGCAAAGAGCTTTTAGTCGAAAATAAAACTGAAACTGAATTTTTTATTGAGCTTGAAAAAAATATTTCCACAGAAAAACTCTTCTTTGTTGGAGATGAAAAACAGTCAATTTATAAGTTCCGAGGAGCAGATGTAAGCGTATTTAATGAGTTGAAAAAATCTTTAAAGGACAATTCTGGTTGTGAAGAAAATGTCAACTTGAACATGACGAACAATTACCGCTCTTCTGTTCCTTTGCTTTACTCGTTTAATCTGATGTTTGGAAACTGTAATAACAATCAGCCTTTGAATGAAACAGAAATTCCATCTTTGTTTTATTCAGAAGAAAATGGAATTGCAAATGTAAAAAGTTATGAAGCTGAATACAAGCACAATGCTTTGAAAAAAAATGAACTTCCTGCTTCCGTTAGTGCAAACAATGTTCCTGTTCATTTATGTCTTTTAAATACAGGTGAAAATGAAGATGGAAGCAGTTTTTCTGATTTTGTAAACTACGGAAAGTGCCTTAGTAAAGAGGAAACAGAAGCGTATTTTATTGCTAGAAAAATTTATGAGCTTTCAAAAAATGATTCCAACTTTAACAATTATGCAATTTTGGATAATTCTCGCTCAGGAAGATTTTATTTGCAAAGGTATCTTTCTATTTTCAATATTCCTTACACAGTTGATCGGCAGACAAATGTTTTTTCGGAAGGAATTGTAAATGATTTTTACTGTTTTTTAAGATTTTGCGTCTATCCTTCAGATTCAAATGCATTTGCGGCTTTTCTTTCTTCACCATTTGCCGGAATAAGCATGCAAGGTGTTCAAAATATTTTGTCATCATCAGTTAAAAAAACAAGAAATTCTGAAATTCTTTTTTCTGCATTTGAAGAAAATGATTCGCTCTTTCTTTCTGATTCTGATATGAAAAAATATTTAGCTGCGAAAAATTTTTATGAAGAACTGCGAGATGACATTCTTTCTCAAAGCCTTACAAAATCACTTGAACTTTTGTGGTATAAAACTGGATATTATTTTGAAACAATTCTAAACAGAAATCTCTCTCTTTATTCAGAGCAGTTTGATTTGCTTTATGAAACTGCGCGTCAGGCTGAAAACGAAGGAAAAAGTATTTCTTGGTTTGTTGATCAGCTCGGAATTGCAAAGAAAAAAGAAATTTCGTCTTATATGAATGATGAGAGTGTTGAGCTTGAACTCAAAGAAATTTCTTATCCGATTGAAAAACCAGATGCTGTAAAAATTATGACAATTCATCAGAGTAAAGGTTTGCAGTTTAGGCATGTCTTTGTTATTGGAATCTGGGGAAATCCTAAGGCGCAGACAATAGGAACTTTTTTCTTTGATGAAGACGGATTTGATGGGAAAAATGCGACTGGAGTTTCTTTATGCGCTTTGGGCGAAGGCGGAAATTATTTTTCGGTGCGGCAAAAAGAAGATTCAGCTTTAAGAGAACTTGCTGAGCAAAAGAGAAAAATTTATGTTGCCATTACACGTGCAGAAGAAGACGTGCATTTGGTTGGAAGTCTTTCAAGAAGCAAGGAGTTAAAAAAGTTTGACGACTCTGACAACGCTGAAAAAAAATATGATGGTCCTCTTTCCTTGATGCATAAACTTTGCCGCTTCTATTATCAGAAAGAACTTTATGCCGATAATGATTTTTCTTTTGAGTCTTATTGCAATGAACCTGTGTTTAATAAAAATGGCGCTCCTTTTGATTTTATAAAGATAAATCCTGTTTCTACAAAAGTCCGTGCAGATGACAAAATAAATTTAGATGAACTTAGACAAGAAAAAATAAAACTGTTTTCTGCTTTCTATGACAAAATTCCTTTTGAAAAAGACATTAATTTTCCTCTGGAATTTTTTGATAAAACCCAAACGCCAAGCGGTCTTGAAAAACTGCTTCCAAAAACAACTGTAAAAATAGACAACGCATTTAAAATAAATGAAGAATATTCTTCTGTTGATTTGATTTTAAAGCCAGATGTTGGTGATTCAGAAGACAATGAAGAGGATTCTGCTTCTAGTGAATTTAACTATGCTGACTTTGGAAAACTTGCGCATTCTTATCTTGAATCTTTTGTTTCTACAGGAAATATTTTGAATGCTGAAAACTTTGTTGACAGAATTGTTGCAAAGAAACTTTCTGAAAATCAAAAGGCCAAAGAAATTCTTTTAAAGACTGTGGTTTCTATGTGTGAGGCTTTTGAAAAAAGTGAGCTTGGAAAAAAAGTTGCAGATGCAAAAAATTCAAATCGTCTATGCAAAGCTGAAAATAAATTCAAGCTTCTTATGGATGACACGATTTTTACGGGCTCAATGGATTTGATTTTTCAGGACTTAGATCAAAAACTCTTTATAGTTGACTATAAAACTGACCGCATTGCAAAGCCAGAACTTTATATTGAACAGCTTTCTTGTTATCGTAAAGCCGCTTCTGAAATATTCCATGTCGATGCAAAAGACATAAAAACTTTTCTTTATTATCTTCGCTACGACAAGGAAATTGATATTTCAGCTTATACTATATGATTTTTTAATATGAAATGATTGCTTCAAAAGAAACTGACTCTGGCGTTTTCCCAAGGAACGTTATTTTATTTTCTTCTTTAAAGCCGAAAATTTCAACTTTATCATTGAGCATTGCTTCCTTTGCAAAATTTATTTTGAAATCTTTTGGTTTTCTTGCGCGGAATTCTTCTGGAATTGCATCTTCAACAAATGCTGCGTATCTTGAATTGTTTGTGTGCCCATTTGCATCCAAGTCTGAAAACTTTATTGTTCGTGTGTCCCAAAGCTCTCTTTTTTCAGGCTGAAGAATTTTGTCCGGCTTGTCGCAGTCAAGTTCAATGCAAAACTCAGGAGGAGTTCTTAGCGCAAATTTTTTTGTTGGAAGAATTCTGCGTTCATTTATATCGACTAAAAGCCACGATGATTTTCCAGAAACTAAAACATTTTTATTTTCATCAAGAATTTTATAGCCGCGCATAAGTTGAAGAGCCTGCGGTTTTTCTTCCCAAGTTTCAACTTCTATAAATTGATTTTCTTTTGGCCATTGATGAATTCTATATGAGCACCGTGAAACAAGAATTCCAAATCCTCTATCTTTTAAAATTTCACGCGACATTCCGCGTTGCCTGTAATCTTCAACTGCAATATCAGAAGTTATTTTTAAAAGCTCGTGCAGGCTCAAGTCTTTGTTTGCGTTGCATTGGCTGAAATAAATATTTGACTGAACATGAAAAATGCTTTTATTTTCTTCAAAAAACGATTTATATTCCATAAAAAAAGTTTAATGAATTTTTTGTAAAAATGGAATCACAATGCATTTTTTTTTATTTTTAAGTAATAAAAATATTAAGAGTGCTTAACGCATTAAAAAAAAATATATAGGGGGATTTATGAAATTGAATCGGTTTGTAAAACAATTAACTCAGGTGTTTTTTGTTTCTACGGGACTTTTGTTTGCTGTTACTTTTTCTGTTTGTCCTATGTCGTGCCGTTCTTCTGTTGAAAGTCTTGAACTTTTGTCTGGGGATTTTTCTGTTCCCAAGATAACAAAGTTTTGCGCCACTTCTTCTAATTCTGCGCGCATAGATTTTTCAAGAGAAGTTGAGTTGAAAAACACAGAGCTTTTTTTGACAAATGAAATTTCAAGCTTGGGAAATGCAGAATGTAAATATGAAGAAAATTCAGTTTTGCTTGAGTTTCAAAACGAAACTGTAATTGGAATTGATTACAAAGTTGAAGGCATGGCTTTTGATTCATCAGGAAATTCTTTAACTTTCAGTGTTCCATTTAAGGGCTTCAACAGCAATCCTGCAAAAGTTATAATTACGGAACTTAGAAATGCTTATGGAACTAAAACTTCAAATGGGGAAAAAGTTCATCGCAGCGAGTTCGTGGAGCTTTATGTTTTAAAAGACGGAAATCTTTCTGGACTTGAAATTGTGAGTGCGGCAAATGGCGACAAAACAAAATTTGTTCTTCCTGCAGTTGAAGTAAAAGAAGGCGATTATGTTACCATGCACATGAGAATGATTATTGCTGAAGGTCTTGATGGCGAGGGAATGCACAATGAACTTGAGGATAACTTAAGGCTTTCTACGCATGAGGATTCTTGCGATACTTCTAGGGACTTGTGGAGCGGATGTACAAAAAAACCGTTTGCTGCTAGTGATATAGTTGTTTTAAGAAATTCCAATACTTCTGAAATTCTTGATGCTGTTGTTTTTGCAAAATCAGATTGCACCGAATGGAAAAAAGGAATTTCTGATTTTGCCTCTGTTGTTTCAGAAAGCGAAATATGGCAAGGCGGTGCTTATCTTGAAAATGCAGTTTGCTGCGATAACATTTCACCAACAAAAAGTCTTTCACGCCAAAATCTAAAGGAAGCCATTGCATCATATAAAAACGGTCAGCCTATAGTAAACGGAAAAGACTGTTGGATTGTTGCAAAAACTGCAACTCCGGGCTATAAGAACTCAGATATTCCGTATATAAAAAAATAAAAAGAGTCGGCTGCTAGAAGTTTGGAATTTCTTTTTTGCGTGTGTATTTCCAGTCTTTTGCATGGCTATTTGGAATTTTGCCTTCTATGCGGTCGTTTTCTTTTTGAAGCTGAAATTTTATCATCTGCTTAAAAACTGTCATAAGAGGCTCTGGCGAAATTTCTTTATTCACGATTTCAGTTGATTGCAACTCTTTAATCAGATAGTAGCAAGTTTCAATTGTAGAAACGCAATATTCCTGCGGCTCGTGCTTAAAAGTGAAAATGCTTTTGTAGTTTCCAGTGAATGAAAATTTAGGCAGAGAATTTATATTTGTGCTGAAACGCAATATTTTTTTTGAACAGAACCAAGTTGAATCCACGATTATTGCAAGCAGTTTTTTTCCTTGTATTGTTTCTTTAAATCCTTCTTTGCTGCAAGTCCAGGCATCTGGTGAAGGGTAGAGCAAAACAGGATAATACTGCGGGTCATTTAAAAGTTGTTCTAGGCGTTTGTTTTTTGTAAAGTCGATTCCCATAAGAATCTCACTTTCGGGAAGACAAAGAGATGCTAAGCGTCCTGTTCCTGTGCGTTGCTTTTTTGCCTCTTTTGGATGCATTAGAAATACAAATTTAATTCCGCAGTTTATAGGAGCTGTGTATTTGCAGTAGCATGAAGAAACAGGTCGCATACATTTAAAGCAAAGCTGCCTGTAATTTTCATTGTCATCCTGAATTTTCATAAGCTCCTCTTTTTTTTTAATGAAATTTTAATTTTATTTGCTTGTTTTAAAATGTAAAAACCCCGGAAAATTCCAGGGCTTCAATCACAATTAGTAAGCTGATTTAGAATCATGCGGCTTGTGGTTTTTTTTCAAAAGCTTACGAGCCAATGATTTGTTTTTGCGATTGAGGATTGTAGAAGGTTTTTCGTAATATTCGCGCTTTTTGTATTCACGGATAATGCCTTCTTTTTCAACCATTCTCTTGAAGCGTTTGATTGCCTTTTCGAGGTTTTCATTCTCATCAACATTGATTGTTGCCATGTCTTTGTTCACCATCCTCACCAACGAAATATCGCAGGGAACTAAATTATGAATAAAAAAACGAATAATGTCAATGTGGTAAATGCTTTTTGCGCAAATTCCGCATTTTTTTTTAGCTGTCTAAAACGCTTGTGTCTAGCAATTCAAAGCCTGAAACAAGCTCCTTTGCTATTTTTACAATTTCGTCTTTGTCTTTTTGCGTTTTTCCTTCAATATTGAGCGGCATTACAGGATCGTGAAGTGAAAGACGTAACAAAAGCCAGCCTTCTGCATTTTTGTCATGGAATGAAATTCTCACGCCTTCAAAATTTTCAGGAAGGTCAAAGTGGCTTTTTATTGCGCGCGATTTGAATTCTTCAAGGACTTTTTTTCCGTATTGCTTAAAATCTTCTGATTTGATTTTAAATCTGTATTCCGCTTCAATTCCAGCCGGCGGAAGTTCTGAAATAAAGCTTTCGATTTTTTTGTTTTCCTTGGAAGCTTTTGCAAGTGATGAAATAAGTTTTACGGCAAGGAAAGCTCCGTCGTCAAGATAGTAGTTGTCTTTTAAAGCTCCATGTCCGGAAGTTTCCATTGCAAGCGGAGAAACAATTCCCTTTTCGTTAAGCTCGCGACATTTGTCAATTACATTTTTATATCCGCGCATATAGCGAAGATGTTTTAGTCCAAGTTTTTTTTCAAGGAAGAAAGTCAGGCGATCACTTGTTACAGAATCGGTTACAATTGTGCTGCCTGGAAAATCTGGCGCAAGTATGGCTGAAAAAAGTGCGATTATAGAATCACGGTTGACTTCTTCTCCTGTGTGAAAAACCGCGCTCATTCTGTCAACGTCTGTGTCAAAAATCAAACCAAGATCTGCTTTGTTTTGAACTGTGGCTTTTTGAATTGCCTGCATTGCCTGCTTGTTTTCTGGATTTGGAATGTGATTTGGAAACATTCCGTTTGGCTCAAGAAATTCGCTTCCTTCTGTGTTTGCCCCTAGCGGAATTAAAATTTTGTCTACAAAAAATCCTGCGTCTCCGTTTCCTGCATCGACAACAATTTTTAATCCTGAAAGCGGTTTTTCTGATTCAGTTGAATTTAGTTCTTTGCAAATTGTCTGCTTTAAATGTTCCGCATAAAGTGAAAGCAAGTCGAAAGTTTCCGTGAACGGAGATGAGTTTTTTTGCAGAGTTAGATTTTGTGCGGTTTTTAAAATTTCCTCGATGTCTTCATGCTCAAGTCCGCCGTCTGCATTAAAAAATTTAATTCCGTTTCTGTTGAATGGCAAGTGGCTTGCAGTAATCATAAGTGAGCCGTCAAACTTTGTCTTGTCAAAAACAATCGACATGAACATTGCCGGCGTTGTTGCAAGTCCGCAGTTTACAACTTTTGCGCTAGTTGAAGAAATTCCTTCCGCAGCGGCAAGCGCAAGTTTTTCTCCCGTGATGCGTGCGTCTCGTCCAATTCCAATTTTAAGTTCGGCTGCATTTTTTCCGCATTTTTTTTCAAGCCACAAAGCGAATGCCTGGCCTATTAAGTTTGCTGCTTCATCTGTAAGATTTACATGTTCATCTTCAACGCCTTCTATTGCAATTCCACGCACATCGCTTCCGTTTTGCAGTTTCATCAAATTAAGTTCGGACATATTTTTCCTCTTTAGAAATTTCAAAATTTTTTTTATTCTATATATTTTTTTTGCGGTGGTCAAACTCTGTTCTTTTTAGCTTTTAAAAATTCCATTTATCAAATTCCATGCTACAGAACCTGGACACGGCAGCTGTGATTCTGGCGGAAGTTCAGTTCTTTTAAACCAGCGGGCTTCAAGGATTTCAGACTCTTGAATTTTTATTTCGCCGCTTTTGTATTCTGCAGTGAACGCTAGCATGAGCTGATCTGGAAATGGCCAGGCTTGGCTTCCGCAGTATTTTATGTTTTGAACTTCAATGTTTGTTTCTTCTTTTATTTCACGTGCGACACATTGCTCAAGAGTTTCTCCTTGTTCAACAAAGCCTGAAACGCAGGCGTAATTTTTGTATGCGGAATTTTTATTTTTTACAAGAAGAATTTCTTCTCCTTTGGAAACGAGCGTTATTGTTGCTGGCTCTATCCGCGGAAAAAATTTTGTTTTGCATTCCGGGCATTTTTTTGCTGATTCAATTTCGTCATCAATTAATTTTTCTTTGCATGAAGGGCAGAATTTGAATTTGCTCCTTTGCTTTAAAATGCTTGAGGCTCTTGAAGCGAGAAATGCGATTTCTTTATGCTCAAAACAAAATTGCCGGACGGAAATAAATTTGCAGTTTTCAGGAACTAAAGGATTTTCTTTAGCCAAAGCTGCGGCGCATGAAAGATTTTTTTCTATATACCAGTCGTCTGAAAAAGTTTCATTTGCAAAGAATTCAAACTCCTTTTTTGAAATAAAAGAATTGTCTTTTACTAGAATTTCATTTCCTCTGCAAACAAAAAAATAATCTGCTTCAAAAGAATTTGGCTTTGTAATAATCGGCATAAAAATTCTCCAGTCAATTTTTAAAACGGCATCAACAAAAAAAGACCGCCACAAAAATGACGGTCTTAGTCTAGCAAAAGATTTTGCAAAAGTTCAAGTGTGAATTAGTTTTACAATTAAATTACAAAACTGGTTTCATACTTGTCATGTAGCTTCTAAGTTTGCGTCCGACAACTTCAATCGGGTGGTTGCGGATTTCTGCGTTTACTTCAACGAGCTGGGTGTTGTTCACGCTTGTGTCCTTGAGGTCGAGTCCTTTTCCGATAACGTCTGTGTGGAGTTTCGGCATAAGGTCTTTCGCCATCATCGGGGCTGCAACGCGGCTGAACAGGTAGCATCCGTATTCCGCTGTGTCTGAAATTACGCGGTTCATCTCGTAGAGGCGTTTGCGGTCAATCAGGTTTGCGATGAGCGGAACTTCGTGCAATGATTCGTAGTAAGCTGATTCAGGTTTGATTCCTGCGTCAACCATTGTCTCGAATGCAAGCTCACATCCTGCTTTTACCATTGCTACAAGCAGAATTCCCTTGTCGAAATATTCCTGCTCTGTGATTTCTTCTTTTGACTCTGGAGTTGACTCAAACGGAAGTTTTCCTGTCTCTTCGCGCCAAGTGAGCAAGTCGTGGTCTTTGTTTGCCCAGTCCTGCATCATTGTTGAAGAGAATTTTCCAGAAATGATGTCGTCCATGTGCTTCTGATAAAGCGGTGTCAAAAGTTTCTTGATTTCCTTTGAAAGCTCGTTCGCGCGGATTTTTGCAGGGTTAGAAAGACGGTCCATCATGTTTGTGATTCCGCCCCATTTCAAAGCCTCTGAAATTACATTCCAGCCGTGCATCAAAAGTTTTGTCGCGTATTCAGGAGCGATTCCCTCGCTTACCATTTTGTCAAAGCAGACGATTGTTCCGGCCTGCAACATTCCGCAGAGAATTGTCTGCTCGCCCATAAGGTCTGATTTTACTTCCGCAACGAATGAAGACTCAAGAACACCTGCCTTGCTTCCGCCCATTCCGACTGCCAAAGCCTTTGCATAAGCCCAGCCTTTTCCTTCTGGGTCGTTTACAGGGTGAACCGCTATAAGGTCTGGAACTCCGAATCCTCTCTGGAACTCGTGCCAGACTTCCGTTCCCGGTCCTTTAGGCGCGCACATTACAACTGTGATGTCCGGGCGAATCTGCATTCCCTCTTCAATCATGTTGAATCCGTGAGAGTACCACAAAGCCGAGCCTTTCTTCATTCTCTTCATAACTTCTGTGATAACTGCTGTGTGCTGCTTGTCCGGAGTAAGGTTTCCAACAAGGTCAGCAGTTGGAATCAATTCGTCGTAAGTTCCGACCTTGAATCCGTTTTCTGTCGCGTTTTTCCAAGACTGGCGTTTTTCAGCGATTGCAGATTCGCGCAAAGCGTAAGAAACATCAAGTCCAGAGTCGCGCAAGCAAAGTCCCTGGTTCAAGCCCTGAGCTCCGCATCCTACGATTACGATTTTCTTGCCTTTGAGAGCGTTCACTCCGTCAGCGAATTCCTCTTTTGCCATTGAGCGGCAGTGTCCGAGCTGCAGGCGAGCCTCGCGCCACGGAATTGAATTAAAATAATTGTTTCCCATAAAAATCTCCTGTAAAAAGTCAGAATTAAGATAATGATTTGATTTTAACACTGAAAATAAAATGCGTAAAGTGCAATGTAAGAAAGTTTGTGTTGCATTTTGTGCATTGTTTTGCTTGCGTTATTATAACGTTTGTAGAAATTACATACTTTCAGTTTGCGTTATTTTTTCTTGCTCAAGATTTTTCCGGCGGCGACTGTTACGGCAAAAATTATGAGCATTACAGGCAGCGTGTTTCCGAGGATAAAATTCCAGCTCAATGAAATTCTGTAAAGCGCGAATCCCAAAACCCAGATTACGGCTTTTTGCAGGTCGATTTTTTTTGCTGAACTGTCATTTTTCAGGACAAAGAAATCTGCAATCTGAATTGAAATCATCGGGGCAAAGACCGATCCGATTAAATACAAAAAATTCGTGATGTTGTCCATCGGAAGGAAAACCGCTCCTATTGTGCCGAGCGTAGTTACAATCAGCGCGACAGTTTTTCCGTTTGGCTTTGAAGAAATTGTCTCAAATGAAATTCCTGCTGAAAATGCGTCAAGAAATGTTGTTGTTACAGTTGAAAGAATTACGATTACAAGCGCTGCCCAGCCAAGTCCTGACTTTAAGAGAATGAGTGAAATGTCTGTTTCCGAAGTGAAGATTGCAGCTCCCATTCCAATCAGGTACATCCAGCAGCTAGTTGCTCCGTAGACAAGGCTGCTCAAAAGTGAAGACACTACAGGCTTGTTGCTTTCTTTTGTGTAGTCGCTGATTAAAGGAAGCCAAGACAATGGCATTGCGGCCGCAAGTTCTATTGCCGCTCCAAAACTCATTGCTTCTTCCTGAGTGGAATTTACAACTGAATTGTTTCCGCTGAAAAAAATTATTTTGCACAGAACAACTGTAAGAATAAAAAGGGCGGACAATGATGCGATGTTTAGCTTGCTTACATTTTTTATGCCAATAAAAATCCAGGCGGCTATTAAAAGTCCGATTACGATTGCCCAGAGCCATTTTCCGTTTTTAAAAATTCCGTTTATTGAAAGCGCGCCGTCGTAAATCATAATTCCAGTCCAGCCTGTAAGTTGAAGAATATTCAGGAGCGCAAAAAATTTGCTTCCAAGAATTCCAAAGCTTCCCTTGGTTGTTTCCATTGAACTTCTTTTTGAAAATGAGCCTATGCTTCCGGCAAGAAACAAAAGCGCGCATCCGATGATGTGTCCTAAAAGAATTGCGAGTATTCCCTTTGAAAATCCCAGCGGCGCAAAATATGTTCCTGTTATAATTTCAGCGATTGAAACTCCGGCTCCAAACCAAATTAATGCCATGTTTAATTCTTTTGATTTTATGTTCATTTTAGTATTCTCCGTTTATTCTGAATGCGTGGTTCATCGGACCGCTTCCTTTTCCAAGGTCTAGCATTGCTCCAAGGCAGCCTGAAATATAGTCCTTTGCTTTTTGAACTGAAACTTCAAGGCTTTTTCCTTTTGCAAGATTTGAAGCTATTGCGCTTGAAAGTGTGCAGCCTGTTCCGTGCGTGTTGGTGTTGTTTATTTTTTTGCCCTTGAACCATTTTTCTGTTCCGTCTTGAAATAGCAAATCGTTTGCGTCGTTCAAGTTGTGTCCGCCTTTTAGTAGAACTGCGATATTGAATTTTTCGCTTATTGATTTTGCGGCTTCTTCCATTTGCTCTTCTGAAGAAATTTTTTTACCGCAAAGAATTTCAGCTTCCGGAATATTCGGAGTGATTACAGTTGCCAGCGGAAAAAGCTCGTCGCATAATGTTTTTACAGCGTCATCGGAAATCAGCTTGAATCCGCTTGTTGAAACCATGACAGGGTCAATGACAATGTTTTTTGCGTTGTAGAATTTCAGGCGGTCTGCAATTACTTTGATAAGCGGCACAGAAGAGACCATTCCGGTTTTTACAGCGTCCGGAAAAATGTCCGTGAACACGCAGTCCAGCTGGTCTTTTAGAAATTCGGGCGTGGACTCCAAAATTGATTTTACGCCAGTTGTATTTTGGGCAGTCAATGCAGTAACAGCGCTCATTGCGTAAACTCCGTTCGCTGTCATTGTCTTGATGTCTGCTTGAATTCCGGCGCCTCCGCTAGAATCAGATCCAGCGATTGTTAATGCAATTTTCATTTTTACCTCCATGGTTTGAAAACAATCATTATTTTTTATAGCGGCAAAAGTGGTGCTCCCAGTTGTCGCTTTGTTTTAGAAATTCGAGTTTTATAATTTAATGTCATTGTCGCACTTGACCCTGCGATGTTTCTGAAAGAA
>DKDI01000009.1:22331-24308 GCA_002449305.1 Treponema sp. UBA6852 | reverse complement strand
TAAACATCGCAGTGCCGTAGCACGGGAATGACAATAAAATATTTCAGTCTATTAGTTTTTTTGCTAAAGCCTTGAGTTCTTTTGTTGCGCTTTTGATTTCTTGCTGTGCGAAAATTGCGCTTATAACTGAAACTCCTGCGATTCCGCTGCCTTTAAGCTGGCTCATGTTTTGCAGAGAAATTCCTCCTATTGCGACAACAGGAATTTTTACAGACTGGCAAATATCTTTTAGAGTTGAAAGCGGAACATTGTCTGCATCCGTTTTTGTGGATGTTGAAAAAACTGCTCCAACTCCAAGATAGTCCGCTCCGTTTTTTTCTGCCTGCAAAGCTTGTTCAACTGTCTGGCACGAAACTCCGATTATTTTTTTTGCGCCTAAAATTTTTCTTGCTTCCTTTAATTCCATGTCGCTTTGCCCGATGTGAACTCCGAAAGCGTCTGTTTCTTTTGCGATTTTCACATTGTCATTTATGATTAAAGGAATTTTTTTTGAAGTGCAAATTTCTTTTATGCTGAATGCTTCGTCTAAAAATTCTTTTTCTGAAAGTTCTTTTTCCCTAAGTTGAACCAAAGTTGCGCCGCCTTCGATTGCCTGCAAAACAGCATCGCATAAAGTTTCGCAGCAGAAATTTTTTCCAAGCCAAGCTCTGTCTGTAACGGCATAAAGCAAAAGAGAATTTTTTAGTTCAGCGGATTTCATATTTTGCGCCTGCTTCAAGTTCTTCTCCTGTCATGTTGAAAAGCGCGTCTATGATTTTGTTTCTGTAAGTTGAATTTCCGTCGCCTTCCTGCATTTTTTTCCATGCGATTTCACCGGCAAGTCCCATTGCACAAACTGCCGCCGCGCTAGATTCAAGTGTGTTTTTTCCTGCGCAAATAAAAGCTGTCATAATTCCGCTTAGCTGGCATCCAGTTCCCGTTATGCGCCCCATCTGCGGTTTGCCGTTTCTGATGACAAAGCATTTTTTTCTGTCTGAAACTAAATCGATTGCGCCTGTGATTGCGACAACGCAGTTTTGTCTTTCCGCGAAATTTTTTGCAAATGCAATAGCGGCTTCAAGGTTGCTTTCTGAAACTGCATCTTCAATGTTTGCGTCCACGCCTTTTGTTTTTCCGCTTCCGGTTGCAAGAGTTTTTATTTCTGAAATATTTCCGCGGATTACGTCAAAGTTGATTTTGCTTATAAGTGAAAGGGCTGTTTTTGTTCTAAGCGTGCTTGCTCCGGCTCCAACTGGATCTAACAGAATTTTGTGGCTCAGGCTCTGCGCTTTTTTTCCGGCTGCAAACATGGCTCTTATTGTGTTGCGGTTGAGCGTTCCGATGTTTATGTTCAGACCGCTGCAAATTGAAGTTATTTCTGCGGCTTCTTTTTTTTCATCAGCCATTATCGGACTTGCTCCCATTGCGAGAATTGCGTTTGCAACATCGTTGACTGTTACATAATTTGTGATGTTGTGGATGAGCGGGGAATTTTTTCTTACTGAATCAAGACATTCTTTAAACATATCGGCCTCTTTAAAAAGTTCATTTGAATAATTCAACGCTGAATTTAAAGAGGTTTGTTTTTAGCAAGTCCCTACGTTGGCATTATCCAAATCAGGTTTGCGGGTCAAGGAATACATCCTACTCTCAGCAAGCTTTGAGCAAGCTCCCCGTGCATTAGCTATTATAAAAAAATTGCGGATAATTTCAATATGTTTTACTGTCATTATCAGGGCAAACGCATTGTAAATGCATTCAGCATAAAGCTGGCTTTCAGTCACGATTTCCTGGTTCAAAATCACGCAATAATGCGCTACACGCTGATTGTTGCAAAGTAACTATAGAATTGCCCGCTCATGCGGTCGCAACAATCAGAGTGTTTTTGTCCCAAGAACCGTTCCTTCGCGAAAACTTTACTTAAATTGCCCAAATGTCGAGTTTTGATAAGAACAGTAATTTAAGTGTCATTCCCATGCTACGGCACTGCGATGTTTA
>DKDI01000009.1:0-22209 GCA_002449305.1 Treponema sp. UBA6852 | reverse complement strand
TCAAGCCTGAAAATGACATAAACGATACTTATGAGATATACAATGGCAGTTGCATATAAAAAAATTAAATTTCTTTTGTAAAAAGTTGACATTTGCAAAAGAACTGAATCATAATATAAAATATGTATTGTGAATAAAAACTACTGGAGGTATTTTATGAAGAAATTTATTTTTCCTGCTTTATTTGCATTTTTGTTTGTGCTTTCTTCGTGCATGAATATGTCCGGCTCTTCTGGTGAAGGCGGCTCTGTGCGTGTTGTCTTGCCGGGAAGCGCGCGCTATTCTTTTAGTCAGGACAAGGCTGATAAATTTGTTGTAACCATAAGTTTGAACTCTAAGATTGTTGACAAAAAAACTGAGTTTTCGGGGGGGGGTAATAGAATTTGATGAACTTAACCCCGGAGAGTATATAATAGAAGCTAAAGCATTTGATTCTAATGAAGGCGACCTTGTTGTTGGCTGGGGAACTGCTGACGCGACTGTTGAAAAAGGTGAAAACACGGATTGTTCTTTGTCTTTACAGCCTGTAGTTTCCGCATTTGATTCTACGCCTTCTTATAAAAAACTGGTTGTTCTTTCTTCCACTGACATGGTAAAACTTTGTGAATTGGTAAATGCCGGAAGCGACTTTGAAGGTATAACGATTACGCTTGCGGATGATGTTGATTTGGCAGATTGTGCGGATGACTGGCAGCCGATTGGATTTGTAAAATCAATTACAGACGACTATGCAGAGAGTAACAATATGCCGTTTAAGGGCACATTTAATGGAAATGGAAAAACAATTTCATACAATATAACAAAAAGAGAAGATGGACTTGGCAGCCAGATGTTTGGTCTTTTTTTTGACAACTACGGAACAATTGAAAATCTTGTTGTTAATCAGACTTGTTCAGGAGACCTTAGCGACCGTGGAATGAGCCGCGGAGGAATGATTTGTACATACAACTATGGAAATATAAAAAACTGCATTGTAAAGGCAGATATTTCCATAGGTACAAAAAGTGACACCGCAGGAATATGCAAAGTTAATACTGAAAGTGGAAAAGTAGTAAACTGCTTTGTAACCGGTAATATAGAAAATCAATTGACTTTTAACTGGAATGACTCTTATCAGAAAACTGCCGGAATATGTGCAATAAACTATGGAACTATAGAAAATGCTATAAGTGCTGTGCAGATAAAAACAAACTCCGTTAAAGACACGAGTACACAATTAAGCTATATTTCTGGTGCAATCGCCGCAAGAACAGACGGCTATTTGAAAAACTGCTACTGGTTTAAAGACAACATAGACCGTGGCGGAACTGCTGAAAATCAAATTGCCTATATAAGCAAAACTAATGCATATACTGCCGAAATCTGCATTCCAGACCCATCGAAAATCACCGGCTGCGGCTACTTTGACACAAATAGTCCGACTTCTTCTGTTGTTGCCGGCACAACATCGGAATGCAAGAGCGCGCAGACACTTTCGTACAGCGGCACTCTGATTGATATGCTTAACGCTTATGTTTCTGCAAGCTCTGATTTCGGGCTCAAGAAATGGAAGTCAGGAGCAGACGGCTCGCTTGCATTGGATTTTTAGTTTTTAGATTACCGTGTCAGGCACGGTAATGACAGTAAGTCGTTTTGTCATCTTAGGGTACATTAATGACAGGACGCACGTGATACTCCGGTCAAGCCGGAGTATGACATAAAATCATTATTGCCGAATTAAAATAAACTTGTCATATTTAGGCAAAGAATGCCATCTTCTAGCTTGACCCGAAGATTTTTTTGTGGTTGTTGATTCCTCTTTCTTTTCTATATAAACTGTCTGCATGATAAAAGAAGTTTCCATTGCGATTCAGCCAGAAAAAGAAAAAGACGAAAAATTCATACAAAAAGAAATCCGCCTTGCATTAAAAAAACAAGGAATCAGTTTTGAAGAAAAAGATATTTCAACTGTATTTGTAAAAAAATCGATTGACGCGCGCCATAGAAATATTAAATTTTTTTTGCGCTACAAAGTTTACATCGGAGAAAATCCTGCTGATGAATTTGCTTTGCCTGACTGGAAAACTGCGGACGGAAAAAAATCTGTCGCCATAATAGGTTCTGGACCTGCAGGACTTTTTGGCGCACTGAAACTTTTGGAGCATGGAATCAAGCCGGTTGTTATTGAGCGTGGCAGCGAAACTTCAAAACGAAAACGCGACATCGCCATGATAAGCACAACTGGAATTGTGGATGAAAATTCGAACTATTGTTTTGGCGAAGGCGGAGCTGGAACTTTTAGCGATGGAAAACTTTACACACGCAGCAATAAGCGCGGAAATATAAATGGCATTTTAAAAATTTTTGAGCATTTCGGGGCGGACAAAAAAATTCTTACAGACGCTCATCCGCACATCGGCACAGACAAGCTTCCGGCAATTGTAAACAACATTCGGAATTTTATTTTGCAAAAGGGCGGAGAATTTCTTTTTGATACTGAATGTGTTGATTTCATTTTAGAAAAATCCGGCGATGAAAAAATTGTAAAAGGTGTTGTTGTAAAAAATCAGGGGGAAACAAAAAATATTTTTGCGGATGCAGTTCTTTTGGCAACAGGACATTCAGCATCTGACATTTATGCTTTGCTTGCAAAAATTTCCCCGGAATCTCTTGAAGCAAAAACTTTTGCAATGGGTGTTCGTGTTGAGCATCCAAGAACTTTGATTGATTCAATTCAGTTTCACGGAGAAAAAAAACAGGAGCTTGGAGCTGCGGAATACAGGCTCACTTCACAAATTGACGGTCGCGGTGTTTACAGTTTTTGTATGTGCCCCGGAGGTTTTGTTGTTCCAAGCAGCACTGGCCCTAACGAAATTGTCGTAAACGGAATGTCTGCCGCAGGACGCAATAGCAAGTGGAGCAACTCGGCAATTGTCGTAGAAATTCGTCCAGAAGATATTCCTTTGGAATTTGTTGAAGAAGCAAAATCAATTGGAACTGAAAAAATTGCAGGTCTCCTTTTTAGAAAATTTATTGAACAGAAAACTTTTGAAAATGGAAAAGGTCAAAAAGCTCCGGCTCAGTGTCTTGTGGATTTTTTGAAACACAAGGCAAGTGAAACTCTTCCGCCTGCAAGTTATGCTCCAGGTGTTGTTGCAAGTCGTTTGGATAAATGGCTTCCTGCTCAGATTTCAAATCGCCTTGAAAAAGCTTTTGTAGAATTCAACAAGCTGATGAAAGGCTTTGTCTGCAATGATGCGCTTTTGATTGCTTCGGAAACACGCACAAGTACTCCTATAAGAATTCTGCGCAGCAAGGAAAAGTTTGAGTGCATTGGTTTGCGAAATCTTTTTCCGGCTGGAGAAGGAAGCGGATACTCTGGCGGCATTGTAAGTTCTGCAATGGACGGTGAAAATGCCTGTGAAAGGATTGCATTGCAATGGAGCAAATAGTTTTAGCCGGGGCTTCTTTTGTTTTTGGCTTGGACGAAATACGAGAAGCTTTTTTGAGTATTGGAATTGAAGCCTTTTTTGCGGAAGTTCCCTATATGCTCAAGTATCAAGAAATTCCAGAAAAAGAAAAAATAGAATTTACTGATAAAATTCCAGAAAATAAAATTGTTGTTCCTCTGTCTGAATATTGGATTTCTGAATGTATAAAAAATATTGAGAGTTGTAAAATTTCAAAAAACGCATTGCTGGCTTCACGCTCCAAAAAAAAACTTTATGACTTGTTGAACTATTTTAAAGTTCCAAGAATTTTTGATTCGATTCAGCTGGCAAAAGATTTTGTTAATCAAACTGGAAAAAGTATAATTGTAAAACCCGACGGACTTTTTTCTGGCTACGGAATAAAAATTGCAAGCAAAGAAAATATTGGTGAAGTTGAAAAATTTATTTTTAATGCCCGAAATGTGAATAACCGTGCGTTAAAACTTTTTGAAATTGAAAATAAAAATGCGCTTGTTACAGAATATATTTTGGGAAAAGAATACAGTGCGGACATTTTTTATTTTAAAGGAAATGTTTCTTTAGTCCGACTTTGCAAAAAAGAAATTGTTTTTATTCATGGAACGCCGTGCACTGCGGTTTATCAGCTTTTAAATCCTAGCACAGAAATAAAAGTAGCCCTTGAAAAATGGTGCGATGTTTTATTTGAAAAAGAAAATATTTCGTTTGGACAGTTTGATTTTATTGAAGACCAGGAAGACACTCTTGTTCCGATTGATTTTGCGCCTAGAATTGGCGGTGGAATTGAAGAGCTTTTAAAGTGCTGCAAAAAAAATGTTTATGCTAGCGCAGTGCTGAATGTTTTTGAACAAAATGGAAATAATATTTTTTCTTCGGATGAAAATTGCCTTTCTCAGTTCAATTATCTTCCTACAAAAAGCGGAAAAATTTTCAACGACAGCTATAATCTTCTTTCAGGAAAAAAAAATATTTATAAGCACAAGAAAGACTTTGTTCCTGAATGTCCTTCAAGTTCCGCAAGCAGAATCGCAGTTGTAATTGCGCATCATAAATCACCTGTTGAAAAAGAAATTTTAGATTCACTTTTAATCGGCAGCGAGCATATTGAGTTTTGGAAAAAGTAAGTTAAAAATCAGTTTTTTAAAAATTTTTCTTTCCAGTGCCAGACTGGTTTTGCAAGCGCATTGCTGAAAGGCTGTGTTTTGTTAAAATCTGGAAGCCAGCTTGTGTCGTCGCTTAAATCTTGATAGAACAAATATTCAAAGTTATAAGCTTCAATAATGTCGCGTAGGATTTCATCTTCGTCTTTGCTGATTAAACGATTTTCAAAAGTGCTAAGTGAATTTTCTCTCCAGTTTTTTTCTGCTTCGGTTTTTGAGTTGAATGGAACTGGCGTGTACTGCGACATAAGTGAAATGCAGCTTTTTCCGTCAGCATTTTTTTTCAGCCATTCAAGCGCAAAAATTGTGTCATCAATTTTTCCAGGCAAGGCAAGATGTCTTATTATAACGCCGCCTTTTATTTTTTCTTTCTTTTCAGCGTTTTTTGAAACTTCCTCTATTTCAAGCGGAAAATTTTTTATCATCCAACTGATGCTTTTTTTTGCAACAAGCGGATAATCTTCTGCCATAAAAAGTTTTTTGCTTGCTTCACTGCTGATTGTTTTAAAATCCGGAAGCCATATATCAACGACATCTTTTAAAAGCTCAAGAGCTTCAACTGATTCATAAGCACTGGAATTCCATGCAACTGGAATTTTAAGCCCTGAATTTTTTGCGATTTCTAGGAACTGCGCGATTTTTGAAATGTGATGGCTTCCTGTAACTAAATTTATATTTTCTGCTCCCAGCTCTTGAAGCTTGAGACAAATTTCTGCAAATTCTTTTTCATCTACATTTGCGCCCATTCCTTGCTGGCTTATCTGATAGTTTTGGCAGAATGCGCATTTTAAAGTGCAACCTGTAAAAAATATTGTTCCGCTTCCGCCGAAAACTGTGATTAGCGGTTCTTCTCCAAAATGCAATCCTGCAGAAGCGATTTTCAAATTTTCTGTTTCTCCGCAGAATCCCGTTTTTCCATTACTTCTGTCTGACTTGCATTTTCTTGGGCACTGAACACATTGCTGGTAAAAGTTATTTTCCATTGATTACATTGCCTGCTTGTCTAAAAAAATCATCATCATATTGTTTAAAGTTTCAATTGGAATTTCTTCTGCCTCGCAATTTGTAATTTGGCAAAGTTCTTTCCAGTCGTCATTGCTCAAAGCTTCTGTTGAAGAAACGTCATTGTCTATGAGAGCCTGCATTGCTCCAAGAATTTTTACGTGCTCTTCTGTAGGTTCGTTTTCTAGCTGACTTGAATTTAAAATGTATTTATTCATCCAGTAATCAGAAAAAGCATCTGCTAGCGACTTTAAATTTCTATTTGAGTTTGAAAATAAATTTTGAATTTGAATGCAGACTTTTTTTCCGTCATAAACAGGATTTTCTGAACGGTAATGTTTTTTGATTTTTTGAACATCTGAAAAAAATTTTTGAATGTTATCCATGAAGTAAATATACATTTAATTTGTAAAAAATAAAATAGCAGTTTTTCATTGCGTTTGTTTTGTGCTATAATATTTTTTATGGAAAATAATAAATTTAATTTTTGTCCTGATTGCAGCTCAAAAAAAATCCAAACGCTTTTGAATGGAAGGCAATGGTGTTGTCCTGACTGCGGACTTGAACTTTTTAATAATGTCGCTTCTGCTGTGGGCGTAATTCTTGAAAATGAAAAACATGAAATTCTTTTTGAACGCCGGGCAAAAGAACCTAGAAAAAATTTCCTTGCATTTCCCGGAGGATTTTGTGAACCTGATGAAGAACCTGAAAAAAGTGCAATGCGTGAGTGTTCAGAAGAAATTGGAGTTGTGCCTGAAAATATAAAATTTGTTGGAGCTTTTCCAAATACTTATGTTTACAAAAAAATAATTTATAAAACCTGCGATATGTTTTATTCAGCGTCTTTGCCTTCTAATTTTGAATTTAAAACTCAGCAAAGCGAAGTTGTTTCACTTGAATGGATAAAAGCTGAATCTTTGGCGGATATAGAAAAAATTCCTTTGGCATTTGAGTCTGCAAAAAAAGCTCTTTTAAAATATCTGGAGATAAAAAATGCGCGCTAGTTTTTTTGTTTGTATTGCAGGAATTGCAGTTTATCTTTGCGTTTTGCTTTTTTACTTCATGAAAATTTCAGCGAAAAAAAATGCCATGAAAAAGGAAGGCAAGAAAATTCAAAAAGCCAGTGCATCGTTTGTAAGCAGTTTGCTTCTCTGCGCACTTGTTGAACTTCTTCCTATTTTGATTCCGCTGAAAATTTATGTGATTGCAATTGTATGTTTGTGCGGCATTTTGGGCTCTTATCTTGTTCTAAAGGAACGTCTTGAAAAATTGTAAATTCCACTAGACAAGAATCTTTTTTCTTGCTATAGTATTTTCACGTTATGGCGTCATACCCAAGTGGTAAGGGACTGGTCTGCAAAACCACTATGCATCGGTTCGATTCCGATTGACGCCTTTCGCAATTGAAGATGTCTTTTTTAAGGCATCTTTTTTTTGCGCTTACGGATTTTACAAGCAAAGCTGGAATCCGATTTTATATATTGCTGCCTTCGGGCGGCATTTTTTTTATAAAATTGCATTTTTTGTCTGTTTAAGCTAAAATATTTTCTCAATGAAATTAAAAGTTGTAGCATTTTTTTTCTGTTCAGTAATTTTTACAGTTGCTTTTGCTGATTCTGCAAAGATAGATTTTTGGAGTGATATTCCGCCAGAACCACTTTCTCAGAAGCTTGTTGACTCTATGAGCGATGAAGAACTTCTTGCGCAGATTCTTATGTTCGGTTGGGCTGGAGCCGAGCCGAGTGATTTGCTGAATTCTTGGGTAACTCAGCGCGGACTTGGAAGTGTAAAAGTTTTTGGGTGGAATACTGACAATATTCAAAAAGTCGCAAAGTCAGTGCGGATTCTTCAGCAGGAGGCAGCAAGCAGGCCTTTAAAGATTCCGCTTTTTGTTGCTACAGATCAGGAAGGCGGTTGGATTCGCCATGTAAAAGGTGAAACTTCTGATACCCCGGGGAACCTTGCAATTGGAGCTTCTGGGTATCCGCTTGATGCTTATTATTCTGGCTTTTATATAAACCGTGAAATCCGTGCGCTTGGAATTAACATGAATTTTGCTCCTACTGTGGATTTGTATACGAATTTGAATTCAAGTGTGATTGGTCCGCGGTCATTTGGTTCTGACCCTGTTGATTCTGGAATTTTAGGTGAGGCTTTTGCAGCAGGTTCAATGGACGCTGGTGTTATTCCGACTGCAAAACATTTTCCAGGACATGGCGACACGAGTCTTGACAGCCACGGAAGGCTTCCGCAGATTGAAATTGATGCGCGGACTTTGGTGAACCGTGAGCTTGTTCCTTTTGAATATTTGATAAAGGCAAAAATTCCTGCAATTATGAGCGGGCATCTTTCATTTCCTCAGATTGAAAGCGACGGAACTCCTGCAAGCCTTTCTAAAAAATTTCTGACTGATATTTTGCGCCGCCAGATGAATTACGATGGTCTTATAATTACTGATGACATGATGATGAACGGAGCGACTTTGTTTGCAGGCTCTTTTCATCGTGCTGTAATGATGGCAATTGAAGCAGGAAACGATATTATAATTTCTTCTACGACTGCCGGGCTTTATGACAATATGTGGACTAGAAATCTTGAGCGGATGAAAACAAATTCGAAATTTAAAGAACGTGTAAAGGATGCTGCCCGGCGTGTTGTTTTTGCCAAACTAAATTATTTTAAAAGTGAAAATCATGCGCCGCTTTATCCTGATGAGAATTCAATTTTTGAGCACATTCCAGATAAAGACGGTCAAAAATTTTTTCTTGAGCAAGCCTGCCGTTCAGTGAGCGTTTACAAACAAGGTTCAGCTTTGCCGTTGAAGCCTGCAGAAGGTGAGCGCGTTTTAATAGCAGGTCCTTTTCTTTCGCTTTATAGTGAAGGTCGAAAACGTTATCCAAATGTTTCGACTTTTCATTTCAGCTATGAATTAAAAAACGACAATAGCAATTTTGATAATTGGAATGCGGCTTCTTTAGTTTCCGTGGCGGATAGCTATGATACAATTATTATCTGTGTTTACGACAAGCACACGGCGAATATTGCGAAACGTTTGCGCTACATGGACAAGCGGATTGTTATTCTTTCTATTATGTCTCCGGTTTTTGTTCTTGATGATTTTGATTGGGCGGACACAATCCTTTGCGGATACAGCTACTCAAGTTATTCGTTTGCGGCTTTGTTCGGAGCTTTGAGCGGAGAATTTGTTCCGCAGGGAATTATTCCTTTAAAGCGTTAAAAAATCCGTCTAACGATAAAAAATCTTCAGGCGGATTTTAAATGCTATTCTATGAATTTTAGAATTTCATCTTTTGGCTGATAACCAACGCTGGTTTTTACTGCTTTGCCGTTTTTAAAAAGCACAAGCATCGGAATGCTTACAACTCCAAATTGTGTTGCAAGAGCTGGCTCTTCATCGACATTTACTTTTCCAACTTTTAAATTTTCTGATTTTTCCGCCGCGATTTCTTCAATTACGGGAGACAGCATTCTGCAAGGTCCGCACCAAGTAGCCCAAAAGTCAACAAGAACCGGCTTGTTTGAATTTAAAACTTCTTCTTTGAAATTTGATTCTGTGATTTTTACTTCCATAATTTCCTCCAAAATTATTTTGATTTATAATAAAGCATGCAATGGCAAAATCCTTCAAAGTCAGGATCTTTTATCTGGTCTCTGAATTCCTTGCACATACATTTTGTGTCTGGAGTTTTTTCAACTCTGCACGGACAGTAGCCGCCTTTTTGTTTTAAGCCTTCTTTTACAGTTTGCGCAATTTCAGAATTTGGATTTTCAGTTATTTTCATTTTTCCTCCAAATAAATTGAATAAATCATGTTTCTTAAAAAATCTTGTGCAAATTTTTCTGTCATAATAAAAGATACAAAATGTTTTCGCGTAAGACAAGTTGATTCTAAATGCTGCTTGTAAAATGTGTTTCTTCCATTTAAGTTTAAAATTTGGTATACTTGGCACATTTAGAAAATTGAAGATTCGGGCTTTTGAGTTTTTATTTTACGCTGAAAAATTCTGCTTTTAAAAACTTCCCGCTTTTTTAAATAGAGGAACTATGGCTTTTTATGATTCATTCGATGTAGCGGTTTGCGGCGGAGGTCATGCTGGAATTGAAGCTTCCCTTGCTTGCGCTAGAATGGGACTAAAGACGATTTTAATTACACAGTCGATTGACTCAATTGGAAGAATGAGCTGCAATCCTTCAATCGGCGGAATTGCAAAAGGAAATATTGTCCGGGAAATTGATGCTCTTGGAGGAGAGATGGGAAAATTGATTGACCGCTCAATGATTCAATTTAGAATGCTGAACAAAAGCCGCGGTCCTGCAGTTCAGGCTCCTCGTTCACAAGCAGACAAAATTGTTTATTCATCTCTTGCGCGCCATGTTGTGGAATCTACGGAGAATCTTTCAACTTTGATGGACACTGTTGTTGATGTTTTGACTGTAGCTTCGGATGTGCCGTTGCCAAAAGACAGTTCTGGTTCTATGGAAGCAGGCTCGATTCCAGGAGAAAAACGTTCAGGCTCTTCATACACTTTTGCGACACAAGCTTGCCGTAGCGGAATGAGGCAAAAAATTATCGGTGTAGTTACAGAGCGTGGAAGAATTATTCCTTGCCGGGCTGCAGTTCTTACAACGGGAACTTTTTTAGGCGGAAGAATTTTTATCGGTGAATACGATGCTCCCTGCGGACGTTTAGGCGAGACTGGCGCATTTGGCTTGACTGAAAGTTTGAGCCGTCTTGGATTTACAACAGGCCGGCTTAAGACAGGAACTCCTCCGCGGATTTTAAAGCATACAGTTGATTTTTCAAAATTTGAACTTCAGGAAGGAGATAAAGAAATTGTTCCTTTTAGCTTTGATGATGAAAAAATTGAACGTCCGATGGTGCCGTGCCATTTGGTTTATACAAATGAAGAAACTCATAAAATAATCAGGGAAAATATAAACCGCTCGCCATTGTATTCTGGAAAAATCAGCGGAGTTGGTCCTCGCTATTGTCCGAGCATTGAAGACAAAGTTATGCGTTTTGCTGAGCGGAACAGACATCAGCTTTTTGTTGAGCCGGAAGGTCTTGAAACTGATGAGATTTATCTTAACGGATTAAGTTCCAGTTTGCCGGAAGAAGTTCAAGATGCTTTTTTGCGGACTATGCCTGGGTTTGAAAATTGTGTTGTAAGCCGCCCGGGGTATGCTGTTGAGTATGACTATATTGAGCCGACACAGCTTTTTCCTTCTCTTGAAACAAAACGTGTTGCAGGTCTTTTTAATGCCGGGCAAATCAATGGAACTTCAGGCTATGAAGAAGCTGCAGGTCAGGGACTTGTTGCTGGAATAAATGCTGCGCTCTATGCAAGGGAACATAAAAAATTATGCGGACCGATTTGCGCTTCTGATTCATCATTTAGGTCTTCTCCTGCAAGTTCTGAGCCGGGAAGATTTATGCCCAAGCCAGTTTTCAATTCTGATGAACTTAAAAACTTTGCTGAAATTTCCGCGAATGAAACTGAATCTTTATCCAGAAAATTGATGGAAACACAAAAAGAATTTGGCTTTGATTCTTTTGAAAAAATTCCGTCTTACGAGCCGCTTGTCCTTGGTCGTGATGAAGCTTACATTGGCGTGCTTATTGATGACCTTGTTACGCTTGGAACAAAAGAGCCTTATAGAATGTTTACAGCCCGAGCTGAATACAGGCTTAAGCTTAGGCATGACACTGCTGACAGACGATTGCGGAAAAAAGGCTTTGATGCAGGTCTTATTTCAAAGGCTCAGTTTGAACAAATGAATTTGAAATATCAGAAAGTTGATGAAGCACTTGAATTTTTGAGCAAGCATCCAGATGCTGAAAATCCTGGAAACTTTAACTGCCTTGAATGGATTTTGGCGCAGGAAGATTTTAAGTACCGCTATTATATTGAAAAACAGGATTCTAGAGTTGCAAAAATGCATCGCATGGAAAACGCAAGAATTCCTTTGGATTTTGATTATTCAAAAATTGTCGCATTGTCTTCAGAAAGCCGCGCAAAACTTGAAAAAATTCGGCCTCTTACTTTGGGACAGGCTTCAAGAATAAGCGGAATTAGAAACAGCGACATAATGCTTTTGATGGTTTATCTTCGCTAATGAAAAAAATCGACTGGAATAAAATTGCTTTTTTTTCTGCTCTTTGTTTTTTTCTTTCTGCTGTAGAATATGCAGTTCCAAAGCCATTGCCTTTCTTTAAAATTGGATTTGCAAATCTTCCGATTTTGATAAGTCTTCCGGTTTTGAAAAAACAAGAAACATTGATGCTTGTTTTATTAAAAATTTTTTTGCAGGCAATTATAACCGGAACTTTGTTTTCTTATGTTTTTATTTTTTCCTTTGCAGGTTCTGTTGCTTCCGGAATTTCCATGATGCTTGCATATTTTATTTTTAGAAACAAAATTTCTTTTATTGGAATTTCTGTTTGCGGCGGACTTGCAAATAATATTGCGCAGATTTTTTTAGCCGGTATTTTTATGTTTGGCTCGAATGTGAAATTTATTGCTCCTCCAATGCTTTGTGTTTCATTTTGCACTTCGTTAGCTCTTGGAATTTTTACAGGAAGATTTTGCAGAAAATCAGTTTGGTTTAAAGAGCTTGTTATTGGAACTCCAGCAAGAATTGATTCGGCGTTTTCAGAAAGTGAAAAGATGAATTTTTTTAATATTTTTATTTCTGCAATTGGTTTTGCAATTCTGATTTTCAGAAATTCAGTTTTTGAAATTTATTTTGTTGTTCTGTTTTTTGCCATTTTAGTCTTTATAAAAAAAAGAACTTTGAAAATTTTGCCATCTATGTTTTTGATTTTTTTTGTTGTTCTTTTTTCATTGTTTTCTCCGCATGGAAAAATTTTATTTACTTTTGGAAACTTGAATATAACTTTGGGGGCTTTGATTTTAGGACTTGTAAAGGGCGGGCGACTTTGCGGTTTTGTTTTTGTGTCGCAGTTTTTAATTTCAAAAAACATTTTTTTTCCCGGCAGAGTAGGAAAGTTTTTTTCTAATATTATGTCTTGTTTTTCAAAACTGTCAGAGATAAAAATCCGGCTGACAAAAGAAAATTTTATTTATCAAATTGACAGCCGGCTTTGCAAAGTTTGGCGGAATGAAATTTAAATTCTAAAAATTTCTGAGTGCGTTAAAACTTCATTGCCAGTTTCTGTTATTAGAATGTCATTTTCAAGACGAGTTCCGCCAAGATTTTTATCATAAAGTCCAGGCTCAAGTGTTATGATATTTCCAGCTTCGAAAACATCATTTTCGTTTGCTCTCATGCTTACAAATGGCTCTTCGTGAATTTCAAGGCCTGTTCCGTGCCCCAGTCCGTGCGGCATAGTTCTGTTTATTTTTGCAAAAATTTCATCAGCTTTTTTTACTGCGTGTGAAATTTTTTCGTTCGGCATATAAAGTTTTTTGCATTCATCAGCGGCTTCTTGCACGGCTTTTAAAAGCTCTTCTTGTTCTTTCAAAAGCGGGCCTTTTGCAATTGTGATTGTGCAGTCGCTTGCGTAGCCTTCGTAGCAAACTCCATAATCCAAAATTGACAATCCTTGAGTTCCCCAGTTTCCTTGTGTGTATCCCGGGAATGCGTGAATTGCAAAACTTCGATCTGGTCCTGCGGCGAGTGTGTCAAAACTTGTGCGTTCTGCGCCTTTTATTCTTAGCTCCCGTTCTGCAAAAAGCGCGACATCCGTTTCTGTTTTTATTTTTCCTTGACGCAAATTTTCCACAATAATTTTTGTCATTTCATCTGTGATTGCAGCTGCTTTTTTTGTACATTCAATTTCATAGTTGTCTTTTATTGCGCGAAGTGATTTTACAAAGTCGTGTGCAGAATTTTCTTCAGCGTATATTTTAAAACTTTCAAGTTTTTCTGAATACTTTTTAAACTGAATGTATGGAGTTTCTGGAGAAATGCAGAGTTTTGATTTTTTTTCAGAAATGGTTGATGTTAAAATTTCTTTTGCTGCATTTATGTAACTTCTTTTAAATTTTTCAGAAGGAATTATTTCATCTGCAAACGCTTTGTCTTTTGCTAAATTTTCATCCCACGGAATTAAAAAAGATTTTCCATTATCCAAAATAATTAAAGATGCGTCGCTTGGATGTCCGCAAAGATAACGCACGGCAACATCTCTTCTCTGTTCAGAATCTTCAAAGATTGCCGCCTTGATATTGTTTTGCTTTAAATATTCGCTGACCTTTTTTCGTCTGTCTTCATAAATTTGCTTTAAATTGAAATTCATTTTTTTTCCTCTGAAAGTTTATTTTCGCCTTGAAATTTTTTCAAATGCTATTTTTAAAAGTGAATCTTTTGAAATAAAAAGAAGCACAAGTCCTATTGCTCCAAAAATTGCCGCAGTTATAAAAACAGGAATTCCTTGCGAAATGATTCTTGGATTTCCGCTGAAAAAATTTATAAAATAGTTTTTTGTCAGAACAACCGGAATAACTGCAATTACCGAAAATGCCGCAATTTTTATTGCATACAAAACTGCAAGCTTTAAAATATTTCCAACATGAATTGATTTTGTTCTTCTTAAAAAAACAAAAAGCATCAATGTGTTTGCCGCGCTTGCAATTGTGAGTGCCAGAGCAATTCCTTTTCCCTTAAATCTAATAGAAAGAATTGAAGCTAGCGCAATGTTCACGGCGAAATTTATAAGTCCTGCAATTGTGGGACTCTTTGTGTTCTGCTGAGCATAAAATGCTGGAGAAACAATTCTGTTTACGGCAATAAAAAAAAGTCCTGCAATGTGAAAGTTAAAAACTTCAACAGTCATTTTGGTTGATTCAGAATTGAATTTTCCGCCTGCAAAAATTAACGTGATAATGTTTTCGCCCATTGCAAGTGAATAAAAAGTTACAGGAATTGCAATTAACGCCATAATTTTTATTGACTGAATTAAAAGCGTGTTAAAATTTTCCCACAGATTTTTTTTTGCAAATCCGGTCAAGTCTGGAAGAATTACAGTTCCGATTGTTACGGCGCAAATTCCCAAAATCAATTCTTGAAGCCTGAGTGAATATTGAAGACTTGAAACGATTCCTTCCCCTGCGCGCGCTGCTAATGCCGAGGACACAATGTCATTTATCTGGTAGCCTGCCATTCCAATTATTGTTGGACCAATCAGCGCAAAAACTTTTTTGCTTCCTTCATTTGAAAATGCTTTTTTTAAATTTACAAAAGTTATTTTCCAGTTGTTTTTTAAAACGAACGGAAGCTGAAAAAGAGCCTGAATTGTTCCGCCTGAAATTACACCGATTGCCATTGCCCTTGCAGGATTTTCCGTGAAGCGTGAAAGAATGAATGTTGATGAAATTACAATTATATTGAAAAGAATCGGAGTGAATCCTGACGGTGAAAATATTTTAAGTCCGTTTAAAATTCCCTGAAAAAAAGCTGCCACGGAAATTACAAAAAGATACGGAAACATTATCCTTGTCAAAACAACAGCTTCTTCCATTGAATTTTTGTCAGCGTAAAAAATCCGCAGAATGAACGGCGCAAAAATAATTCCTGCGATTACAAAAACTGATGTCAGGAAAACAACCAGCGTAAAAGTTGCGTTTATAAAATCCTGTGTTTTTTGTTTTCCCTCTGAAGTTCCGCATTCTTCAAGATGATTTTTAAAAGTCGGAATAAAAGCAACGGAAATTGAATTTTCAGCAAAAAGCCTGCGGAAAAGATTCGGAATCATAAAGGCTATTCCAAACGCATCTGAAAAAGCTGAAGTTCCTAAAAAACGTGCCTTTGTCATTTCCCTTGCGAGTCCAAGAACTCTTGAAGCCAAAGTAAGCATTGAAAGTGAAATTCCTTTTGCTAAAAGTGAATTTTGCGCATTTTTTTCTTTATTTTTTTGAGAAGTAGACATATAATATATAGAATAATCCGCTTAATAAAATAAAGCAATTACCAAAGGATTATTTTTAAAGGAGAGCAGCGGGAGGAAAATTTTGAAGACTGGAAAACGTCATTTAAAGTTTTTTCAATATGTTGGCGACACTCCGATTGTTCCTACAAAATTGAAAATAATTATTTTCTTTGTGGCAATGCTTTTGCTTTCCACTTTTTCAACAAATCTTGTTGCGATTATGCTTTCACAAAGAAAAACAATTCAGCTTTCAAATATCGTGCTTGTTGACAAACTCACGGAACTTTACAACGTTGCAAACAGCCAGAAGCAAATTGAAGCTTATTCGCAGGATACGGAAACTTCAATTGATTCAATTGCTCAAAGCGCGAAAAACGGATTTGCAAAAGACGAAAAAAACAGCGTTGCACTTGGTGTGAATCCAGACGGTTCTCTTTTATTTTTTGCAACTCCAAACGAAGAGTTAAAATGGAAACGCTTTACAGATAAAGATTGCATCGAGATGATGGAAAATTCTGAAACACATGAAGGCTCTGTTTCTTTTATTTCTCCTGATGGCGATGAATATTTTGGAGTTTACAAATATCATCCGGACTGGCTCACTTATATAATCCGAGCAAACCGCCGTGCTGACACAAACCGCGCGATGTATCAGGTTTTGTGGATTACCGTTGTGCTTGTTCTTATAATGTCTGCATTTTTTATTCTTATGGGAACAAAAATTCTTGACGGGCTTCTTTCAAATATCAATAAGTTTTCAACACAGCTTTACAAAATGCAGCAGGACAAGAAACTTAATCTCATTGATATTTCAGAATCTCCGAACGACGACATTACTTACCTTGCCGCAAACTTTAATTCGCTTTCTTCTACAATAACAAATCTTCTTCAGATTTTCCAAAAGTTTGTTCCTGAGAATGTCGTTCGTAAAGCGCATGAAGAGCAGTTTATCCGCTTGGAAGGAAGCCAGCGAGAACTTACAATTCTTTTCAGCGATATAAAAAGCTTTACTTACCGAACTGAAGTTTTGGGGAATGACATCATCGGACTTTTGAATGTTCATTATGATTCGGTTATCAGAAAAGTCAGCGATAACAATGGAATTATCGGCTCAATTATTGGAGATGCGATTCTTGCAAGCTACGGAATTGAAGAGCATATTGAAACGAACAAATCTTATGATGCAATAAAAACCGCATGGGAAATTACCGCTGTCACTTCGGAACTTAGAAAGAAAATGTCGGACCGCCGTGCTGTCCTTGAAAAAGAACGTCCGCTTACAGAAAGTGAGGAGCGTGTTTATCAGGCTGTAATGCTTGATGTTGGTGTTGGAATTGACGGAGGAAATGTTTTCTACGGAAACATCGGTTCTTCAAAACGAATGGCAAACACTGTAATTGGCGACAATGTAAACTCAGCTTCAAGATTGGAAGGCCTTACAAGAATTTACAAAGTTCCAGTGATTGTAAGTTCGTATATTATGGAAGAAACTCTTCGCGACAATGAAGCTGCTTCGCGCTATAAATTTTATGAAATTGATACAGTCCAAGTTAAAGGAAAAACTGAAGGTGTGAAAATTTATTTCCCGCTTGATAAAGAATGCTCTCTTGAAGAATGGAAGTTTGAAGAACTTGACGAGAAATTTAAAATTTTTGAATACGGACTAAAGGCTTATTATGACGGTGATTGGAAAGCTGCAAGAGCTGAGTTTAAAAAATCAGGCTTGGATGTTGCAAAAGTTTTCCTTGAAAGAATCGGAATGAAATCTTCACCAGAAGACTGGAGTGGAATATGGACAATGACAACAAAATAAATTCAATGGTTCCTGCGGCTGTAAATGTTCACAAGGAAGTTGCGCTTCTTCTTGAAAATGAGCTCAACAGAATTGCAATGGACAACAAGCAGGATTCTTTCAGCATAGAAGATGAATTTTCAAAGACAAAGAAAAACAGCTTTTCGTTTATGTGGCAAAATATGTGGCTTAGGCTTCTTATTTGTTTTGGAGTTGTTTTTGCGATTACAGTTTTTCTTGTGCTTTTTGTTTCAAATTCAAACAGAGAAATAAAAGTTGAAGTGAGCGAATTTAAAAGCTTGAATCTTACTAGCTTGCTGAACAAAGTAAATGACATTGACCAAAAAATCCACGAGATTGAAAATGCAAAAAAAGCGATTGAAGAGCAGCGCAATGCAGAAATCGAGCGAATCGAAGGAATCCGTGCCGCCGCATTGAAATCACTTGCCGCATTGAATATTAAAAATAAAAACCGGCGTCTTCAGCAAGAACAGCAGATTGAGCAGACTTACAAAGCTGATTTGGCTTCCTTGGAAAAATACAACAAGTTCATTGCAAACTACAATGACGAGTTAAAAATGTATACAGAGCAGCGGAATGAATTTGATGCAACAAGAGTTCAGGAAGCGGAAAAGCAAAAGGCGATTATAAACAGTGAACGTTTTTTGCATGAAAAGGAAAAAGAAAAAATTATCAATGACTATGAAGCTCGCCTTGAAGATTCAAGAAATCTTTTGAAGCAGACTCAGGCTGAAGATTTAAAGCGGCAGGAAGAGCTTCTTGCATTTACAATCAATCAGTATGATCCGCCGATTCCAAAAGACAACCCGGATGCAAAGACTCTTGTTCAAGTTGCAAAAGATTTCACTGATGAATACACAGGGCCGGTTTACGAGGATATTGAAATTCCTGTTTCTGAGGATGCGTCTGAAGAATTTAAAGAAGTATTTGAAATTCAAAGAGATTTGTATGATTCAATTGAAAAAATTTCAGAGCTTTTGGAGATGCTTCCATTTAAAGATGAAAATGCGGTTGCTTCTTTTGTGCGCTCGATGAAGCGTTATTCATACACTGCCGGAAATCAAATTTCAGTTGCAAGTGTTTCTGAAGTCAACAGGCTCATTGCGGAAAAAACTTCCGTGGAAAATAATTATGAACGCGTTTCTTCAGATTACAATGAATTTCTTGAAGCGATTTGTTCAGAACCTTTTGGAAAAACTACTGCCAACGGAATTATTGCGAAGCAAGGAGATTTTTCTGGCACAGAAATTTATGTTTCCGAATTTAGCCGTGGCATTTTCACTAATCCTGAATACCGCGATTTTATTTTCCCTTGTTCACTTTGGCGCGGAAAAGACAAAATTGCAATTGGAGAAATTTCTTTGAACGACGACGGAAAATATGTTTTGTCAAATCTTGCTTTTGGCGGCGGACTAAAAATAAGAACTGGCGACAGAATTATTTTTGAAGAGCCGGTAAATCCAAAAGCTAAAAAATAAGCGAAAATAAAATTTTATATTTTTTTGCAGTGCGGCGGCATTTTGTGTTGTTTGCGCTGCATTGTTTTTTTCATAGTTAAAAATTAGGTTAAAGAAATGTCTGATTTAAAAAACACGGAACGTCTTGATAAAATACTTTCAAACAATGGAATTGGAACGCGCCGGGATGTAAAGCGTCTTATAAGAAGCGGAAAAATTTCTGTAAATGGGATTATTGTAAGAGAACCAGAATTTCATGCAGACGGAAACTGCGACGAGATTCTTGTGGACGGAAAAATTCTTACTGTTGAACAGAATGCATACTTTATGATGAACAAGGCTTGCGGCGCGGTTTGCTCTACAAAATCCGACAGAAGAAAAACTGTTTTTGAATATATTTCTTTGGAAGACAACAGAAAATATCCGGGCGGAAATCTTAGCACAGTTGGAAGACTTGACGCGGACACAGAAGGGCTTCTTGTTATTACAAGCGATGGAAATTTAATTCACCGGGTTACATTTCCAAAGTATGAAGTTCCAAAGACATATCTTGTTTATTTGCGTGATTCAGTTGATGATTTGGAAAAACTCAGTTACGAAAAAAAACTTGCCTGCGGACTTCACATTGAAGCGGAAGGAAAAGACGGAGAAGCTGATTGCCGTCCTGCCGTAATTGAATGGAAAGAAAAAAATCAGTATTATACCAAGACTAGCGAAAATCCTTCAGAAGTTTGCTGCCTTACTGTTACGGAAGGAAAATTCCACGAAGTAAAGCGGATTTTCAAAGCTTTGGGAAACGAAGTTGTTTACTTAAAAAGAATAAGAATCAATAATCTTTTTTTGGACGAAACTTTGGAAGAAGGAAACTACAGACCGCTCACAAAGGAAGAGATAAGACTTTTAGACGTAGAGGAAAAAAATGACTGACATTGAAATTGCCCAGAAAAATGTAATGGAGCCAGTTGAAAAAATCGCAGAAAAAATTGGAATTGGCCGGGAATCTTTGGAGCTTTACGGAAACTACAAAGCAAAAATTTCCTTTGAAAAACTCAATGCCTTGCAGAAAAAATCGCTTGACTCTTCTTCCCGCGGAAAACTTATTTTGGTTACTGCGATGACTCCGACTGCTGCTGGCGAAGGAAAATCAACTGTAACAATTGCGCTTGGCGACGGTCTTAGAAAAATCGGAAAAAAATCTGTAATTGCTTTGCGCGAGCCTTCTCTTGGTCCTTGCTTTGGAATAAAAGGCGGAGCTTGCGGCGGCGGATATGCGCAGGTTGTTCCAATGGAAGACATCAATCTTCATTTTACTGGCGACATCCATGCAATCACAGCTGCAAACAATCTTATGGCGGCGCTTATTGACAACCATATTCAGCAGGGGAATTCTTTAAACATCGATCCTCGCACAATTTCTTGGAAAAGATGTGTGGACTTGAATGACCGTTCTCTTAGAAATGTTATTGTCGGACTTGGCGGAAAAATCGATGGCGTTCCGCGTGAAAGCCATTTTCAGATTTCAGTTGCAAGCGAAATAATGGCGATTGTCTGTCTGTCAAAAACAATTTCAGAATTAAAAGAGCGTATTTCAAAAATTACAATCGGCGCAGACTACAGCAAGAATCCTGTTACATTCGGAAGCCTTGGCTGTACTGGAGCTGTCGCCGCGCTTTTAAAAGATGCAATACGCCCGAACTTAGTTCAGACACTTGAAAAAAATCCTGCGTTTATACATGGCGGACCGTTTGCGAATATTGCCCACGGCTGCAATTCTATCAATGCCACACTTTGCGCGCTTGCTCTTGGAGACTATGTTGTTACAGAAGCTGGTTTTGCCGCCGACCTTGGAGCTGAAAAATTCTTTGACATAAAATGTCGCATGAATGGAATTTCTCCAAATGCCGCTGTAATCGTTGCCACAGTACGCGCTCTAAAAATGCACGGTGGTGTTGCAAAAGCAGACCTTGGAGCTGAAAATATTCCGGCTGTTGAAATTGGTTTTGCAAATCTAAAGACTCACATTGAGAATATGAAAAAATTCGGAGTGCCTGTCGCAGTTGCTATTAATAAATTTATTACAGATACAGATTCAGAAATTGAGCTTGTAAAAAAACTTTGCTCGGAAAATGGATGTAATGCCGTAGTCTGCGAGGGCTGGGAAAAAGGCGGAGATGGGGCTGCTGACCTTGCGCATAAAGTTGTTGAGCTTTGTGATTCTCCTTGCGAATTCAAAAATATTTATCCGCTTGATATTTCTCTTAAAGAAAAAATTGAAATTCTTGCAAAGGAAATTTACAGGGCTTCTTCTGTTGAATTTGAAGGAAAGGCTTTGAAAAAACTCAAGCAGTTTGAAGAGCAGGGATTCGGTTCGCTTCCAATCTGCATGGCAAAAACCCAGAATTCAATAAGCCACGACAAATCTTTACAGGGCGCGCCAAAAGATTATGTGTTCCCAATTCGCGATGTTCAGCTTTATTCTGGAGCGGGATTCGTTGTTGCGTTTGCAGGCGACATTGTTGATATGCCAGGACTTCCGAAAACTCCTGCCGCGCTGAATATAGATGTTGATGACAACGGAATAATTTCAGGACTGTTCTAGGAGCAACTCCTCTAGTTTGCTTCGCAATGTTTGCGAAGCAAACTAGGTCTGGAATTTCATATTGTAGCTTTTCATTGATTATCGGGGTCGCTGCCCGATAATGACAACTTTCACAGTTTATTTCTTTAGCTGGGCTTTTATCGCGTCAAGAAGTTCACTGTATTCTTCAAACGCTGGAAGGTCTGGATTTTCCGACTTTATTTTATCTGTGCTTTTAAATAAAAATCCTGCCTTGCTCGCCTTAATCATTCCAAGGTCGTTGTAGCTGTCTCCAGAAGCGATTGTGTCGTATCCGATTGACTGAAGAGCTTTTACAGTTGTCAGCTTGGAATTTTCAATGCGCATTTTAAATCCTGTGATTTCCCCGGAAGTAGAAACTTCAAGCGAGTTGCAGAAAATTGTAGGCTGTCCGAGTTTTTTCATCAGCGGAGAAGCGAACTGCGTGAATGTGTCGCTGATTATTATTGTCTGGCAGATTGATCTAAGCTCGTCAAGAAATTCTTTTGCGCCCGGAAGCGGATCAATTTTTTCAATTACTTCCTGAATTTCTTTTAGTCCAAGTTTGTGCTCTTTTAGAATTCCAATTCTCCAGTTCATGAGCTTGTTGTAGTCCGGCTCGTCGCGTGTTGTGCGTGTAAGTTCTGGAATTCCAGAAGCCTTCGCAAATGCAATCCAAATTTCAGGAACAAGAACGCCCTCTAAGTCTAAGCATGTAATGTACATATTTTTCTCCGAATAAATTTTGCCTTATTTTATCAGAATCGGAATCATTGTGCAATTTTCAAACGTTTTTCTGTTAAATTTGCATAAATATGC
>DKDI01000016.1 GCA_002449305.1 Treponema sp. UBA6852 | reverse complement strand
CGAAATTCGACCTATTATTTATATTACAAACGTGATAATTCTACATCTACAAAACTCTCTAGATTTTCAACAGAGATTGGAAATCTGTTTGCACCTATTATAGATGCAATGTAGAATAGCACTTAATTTAAAACATAAACATACAAAAGTTGTTGATGAAGTAAATATAGTACGGCAGAACAACCCCAACTCGCTTGAATTTTACATTTCTAAAAATCTTGTGTCTAATCAATACAATATTTTATCAGATTCTACTATACAATCTAGTTTCTCTTCGTTAAGAATCTATTTGCTGTATAATAATTATTGAATACTCTGATTCGCAATGTTTACATATTTCCTTATAAAAGTCTTTTACATCAGGATCTTTTAAAATCGAAAAAACCTGACTATTCTCAACGCCAATCTTGCACAATCTTTGTTTCTGTTTTTCTGTCCATGAATCTATTTTAGAAAGTTCATCTATAACAAAATGAGTTGTTTTAAAATTAAAGCTATTTTCCAACTTATTTATAAGATTATTCTTGTCTCTTTCTTCTTCACTAATCTCTTTATCTGCAAGATTCCTTTCATCAAGACAATCAAAATAAAAATTTTCTAAAATTTCATTTGCTTTTGTCCTGTCAATGATTTTTAAAATCAATTGCTCAAGCTTTGAATTTTCAGAATAATCTGCAGGAGCAAAATATTTTATCCGATTTTCAGAAAGCATTTTAAAAACTTTTGATTTGTCGTTAGTTTCTGCATTATATACACCAATAGAATGTCCTCCGTTCGTATTTACCAGTTTCATGCAAGGTATATCAGTATCACTATCACCAATATAAACCATATTTCTAAACGGAACTCTTAATTCATTTTGCTTAAAAAATGTATTAACCTGCTGATCATTAACATCAAGAACACCTTTCTCTATTCTAAATAAGAATTGCGTTTTATCCGTGTAATTCACAACCTGAGCAGGCCAGATGGCAACTCCATCGCTATCATAATAAAAAGAACTTGCATAAATCTTTTTAAACTTATCAGCAATCACAGTCCCTTCTATCATTTCCTTCAAGCCTGATGATATAATATAATGCTCAACTTCAACACCATGTTCTTCCCCATATTTATTTATTCTTTCGAACCAAGTTTTTACACCAGAGAATAGCTCAACCTTACTACCAAACTCTTTTAAGGTATCCTTATTAAAAACGAATTTTCCATGAGAACCTTTGGACATCATAAACATCCAGGCAAGATTTTGATCCATTTCATTGTCACTTGCCAATTTGTTTGATTCTTTCCAAAAGTTTTCTACATCATAGCCAATTGATTGTATAAAACCTTGTGCTTGCATATCAGTAGGGGATAACGTTTTATCAAAATCATAACAGATTGCCAAAACTATTTTTTTATCATTTTTATCTTCACCCATCTTGATTTTCCTTTCTTAAATTAAATGAACAACAGAAAAACAATTATCAAATTTTTCATTAAGATAATCTGCCGCAAGTCTTCTATGGCAAAATTCTGGACTTTTTTCAGAACATAGCAGCACAGAATCTGCAAGAATTTCTTTAGTTACTACTTTTTCAATTCTACGTCTATGCAGAAGTTCCAAATATCGTATCTCATAATCTTTCCAGGTAATTTTCTTATGCTTGTAGTCATCAAGAATATCTTTAGTCGGCGCAAGTTCGGGGCACCAAATGTACTCCCAGTTCAATATGTTTTTTAGGAAAAACGCCAAATCATTTTTTTTAGTAAATCCTGCCAACTGTGATACATTGTTAAGCCGTACATCAATTATTTTTTTTGCGGCAGTATTTTTCAATTTGTTGAAAAAATATTCCGCAGTTTTTTCTGTATATCCGATTGTGTACAAGTTAAGCATAAATGACAGGCTCCGGTTTTTCAACTCTTGAATATGCGACTTTCTTCCCTAGAATATTATATGCACGCTCTATCAGCATATTTTTGTTTTCAAACAACTCCGGCTGCAAGTTAAGAGCAAGCAAAAGCTCGTTTTCCAAATCTTCTGTAGGCTTACATAAATTTTGACTGAAAATATGGTCTATAGGAATATTCAAAGTTTTTCTTATGCCTCTGGAAACTAAGGAAAACCTATGGCAATCCAAAGGATTGTATTCAGTACACGTCAGTGCTATAGAATAACCTGCGTTCAAGCCATTTTTTATCCGCTCAACTCCTTTATGAAAAATATCAAGTTCCATGACCTTGGTAAAATCAACAGTATTGCCAATGTAGACAGAATCCTCAACACGCCTTGCGCCAAACTCCTCTGCAAACGAACCGTACATAATTCTGTTTTTATGAAGTTCATTTTTTAAGCAATCAGCATTAAACTGAGGAGTAAAATGACTATAAGGAGTTGAACGGACATCGGCAACAACTTGAATCTTATATTTTTTTAGCATGAGAATAAAATCTGAAAGTGACCTTGTAGAACAGCCTATAGTAAACAAATGCCCGTTCTGTTCCATAAATTCCTACCTTCTTCATAATACTGAAGCAACTATTTTATAATGATAACCGTTGAAATTTTCACCAAGACTTATGCACAATGCCTGAACAGAAAAATTTTCTTTAAGCAAAGAATCAAATTTCGGATCTGTGCAAGGCAGGCTATAGTCTATCATATTGTATTTAAAAGAAACATATCTTTTTGTTTTTCCGTCAAACTCATTTATCTCGGATTCCAGCTTTGCGTTTTTTGGTTTTATAAGATAAATTGACTGCGTAATAGTAGAAACATCCTTATCAGGCACGCAATCTCCTTTTCCCCACAAATCATCTGGATTATCAAGAAAACTAGAAATATCATTTATCACAAACGGCTCTACCTGATTTATAGCACCATTTCCTAGAATAACATTTTCCGGCTGACCTAAAATCGGTGATTCCGAATCTATCGGAAAAGAAACAACCTTTAGAGGAATTAAATAATATGATTTTTTATACAAGTCATTATAAAACATAGCCTTTTCATAAGGAATGGCACTGCCGTTTTCATCAGAAACGAATCTGAACCATTTTTTCGAATCAAAATCTTTTGCGACAATGCATCTGCCGCCATGTTTTATAGATGAAGCAAAAACAACACATCTTAATCTTTTCATAAACACTGCTCCTACATATTTATATTATTATGATAAGATAGAAAGTTGCAAAATACAAGAATTTTTTATTTTCACCCTTCCCCATGCAGCTTTTCAAAACTGTCATTTTTCCTTTTTATTCCGTCCAAAAATCCCCAGAAGATATATTTCATGCGCAGCAGACGGTTCGGGAGGAAACAAATGTAAACTAGCGGCATAGGAAACCACATCAGAAGGAAACGGATTTTATACTTTACAGGAACATAACGCCGCCAAAAGATTTTTATTGAGTCACGGAGCTGGTAATATTCGCGCACAGGATGATTTATCCGCAGGTTGAATTTTCCGATTTTCTTCACGCCCTTTCCCAAAGTGTGCGTTAGAGTCATAGCATTGCAAAGAACAATCTTGAAGCCAGTTTTTTTCATCCGCCAGCAGATGTCCCAGTCCGCCATGTCAAGAAAAACTTCCTCGTTCCAAAATCCGATTTTTTTCAGGACTGAATATTTTGTCAGAAGTCCGGAAGTTATCATCGAAGAGACCGTATAGCAGCTGGCAGAAAGAACTTCAATTTTTCGGGGTGCAATAATTTTAGCGGAATTTGTATCAACATACTGAGGGCCGACACAGCCGATTTCATGATTTGAATCAATTTCCTCAAAATTCCGAATCAGAGTCTCAGCGTAACCCTCACAGATTCTTGAGTCCTGATCAAAGAAAAAAATGAAATCCTCATCATCAAACTGGCGGCTTTTCAGCGCGACATTGAACGCCTTTGAAAGCCCGAAATTTTCTCTGTTCGCAATGTAAACGCAGTTTTGGATTTCCGCAAAAATATTCTGATTGTCAGAACAAGGCGTGTTGTCGGAGAGAATCACACAGTCAACCTGAGAAGCAAGAATTTTTATATTCTCTACAATTTTTTCATCCGGATAGAACAATGTTACAAGCGCATAGACTTTTGAACTCATAGAAAACCTCTTTTAAATAGACACAAGCGAATAATAAAAATTATTCAAAAACGACAGCATCAAACAGATGCAGATGACAAAAATGTATCCAACCCATTTTTGTCTGAAAATATTTATAACAAGCGGAAGAAGAAATATTATAGAAGGGCGAAGCATTTCGCTGAATCTTGAAGCCACGATTGGAACACTATTCAAAAGCGGATAAACAGCAATGCTACAGAAAAATATTTTCATAAATATCGGAAAAAATTTGTAAGACATGAATTTTCTTGAATTAAAAGCAAGCAGTAAAAATATAAAAATATTTATAAGCTGATTAACATTGAACAAGTCAAGATTCTGATTCATATCCGAAATAATCGAAAGATAATAGTAGTTGTCTTCCCCTAAAACAAGCAGAAAAAGCTTTATAAAATTTATATTCAAAAAAGCTGAGAAATATATAACAACCAGAGCTAATATCCAAAAAGCAGGATTAAAAGACTTTTTCCTGAAAAAAAGAAAAACAAAAAATGCAGCGGAACTTTTATGAAAACATACAGCAATAGAAATAAGAAGAATATATATAAAATATTTTCTCTCAACAAGAAATCTGATTGAAAAGAGAAAAATCGCAATTGCGCAGCTTATTCGTATCTGCACAGTATCGTGCAGAGCAAAGGAAGTTGAAATGTATGTTATAAGAGAAAGCAAAGGATATGTTGAAATTTTATCAATTGTATAAACTTTCAGCGTAATGCTGGTGAGCGAATAAAAAAGAAGAAAAATGAAAAAAGTCGGACTGAAAAATCTGATGACTTTTGCCATAATCTCAAAACGGTTTTCAATTACTTTATCCGCATGATTGAAGAAATCAAAATAATTATGGTAATCAGCAAGACCTGCCGCATCCGCCCAGAAAAAACGAGAAAGCGCAAAACATAATATAGGAACAAGAAAGAACACAAACGCAGAAAAAGAAAAACGCAATGTTCTTTTATAGTTTTCCTGAACGACAGTCAGAAAAATTCCCATCGCTGTGCAGAACACAAAAATCAGACTTTTTAACATTCTTCTATCACCTTCTGGAATTTTTCAACGGCACTTTCCCAGTTGAATTTCTTTATATTTTCGTTGCCGATTTTTGCAAGCCGAATCCGAAGCTCATTGTCAGAAATCAGTTTAATAATATTTTCCGCCAAAGCCTTATAGTCAAAAACCGGGGAAAGAAGTCCAGTCTCGCCATCAGCCACCATTGAAGAAAAACCGCCGTTGTCAGTGCAGGCAACAGCGCAGCCGCAAATCATAGATTCTGCAACTGTAAGACCAAAACCTTCTGTGGAACTTGCCGCAATATATATGGAAGAATCATTGTAAATCTTATTGTGAAGTTCTTTAGAAGGGCTTTTATAATAAGTAAACCACTCTGGAAAGTTTCCCGGATTATTGAAAACTCCAAAAATAGAAACGTGAATCTGCGGAAACTTGCTGTGAACAATTTCAAGAGCCTTTACAGAATCCTCAAAGCGTTTTTCTGGACGTGTGTGGTACATAAGGCTTATTTCATAAGGATTCCGCTCTTCAATTTTTTGAGAAAGCGTAAAATATGAAAAATCCAATCCGTTGTAAATGAGCATGGCATCTTCGCCTGCACTCCGAACTTTTTCCAAAAGCCACGGTGTTATGACAACTTTTTTCATAGGAAATCTATAGCTTTCAAAAACTTGGGTTTCGGAAAATGGAGGCCATTTTTCGAAACCCTGTATCAGATAGATACAGGACTTCGAAATGTCGAGACTTAAGTCGTGCAAAGCAAACGCGCTGTCAATAAAAGTTGCGACAAGCACATCATAATTATTAAAAATTTTCCTGCTGTAAGAAAAAGAGAATTCCTCTTTTACATTTTTTAATGGAAACCACCGCTGCCGATAAAGTTTTAGAATTTTCAGAGGTAGGTATGCAAGAAGTTTCTTTATCCGCACAAGTAAAGAAAAATGCATTCTTTTTGTCATAAAAAGCGGATAGAAAACAGAAACCTTATATCCAAACGCAGACAAACGGTTCGCATACTCATAGGCGATTTTATACCCGCCGACAGCACCGTGAGAAAGACCGGGCATTATAAAGCAGATTGATTTTTTTGGATTCATATTCAGCCTCCGTAATTATGAGTTATAAACAGAACAAAACTTTCTGAATCTGAAAATAATTCTTTTATATCTCTTTTCTTAAACTTACAAAGCAAACAATATTTTATTCTTAAAAGATGATATTTTATAAACCTGCAGATATGTTTCAAAAAATTCATTTTCATCCTCTATATGGAATATCAGATTTCAATAAATCTCTGTGTAAATTCTTGCAAAATCCAATACCATTCAAAAGACAAACCTGATTAGCAGAAAGTTTTGCTAATTCATCATTACAAGGTCCAAGCGTAATATTTCCTAGCCATGGATATCTTTTTTCGTCTTCAACAGGTAATTTTTCTTTTTCAATTTTCACTTCACAGTAAGGAATAAACAAATTCTTTCCGCATCTAGCATTTTTTTGAGTTCTTTCTACATTTTCTATAACAATTCGCCACTCCTGCTCATCTTTAAAACTTTCATGTTTGAAATAAGTAGAAAACTTCAATAATTTTGGTATAATGCTATAAGTTTGAGTATTTTCAGACTTAATGGAATCTATCAATTTTTGAATTTCAAGAATTTGTTCATTTTTACTATATATACATTTTTTCAATTCAATATTATTTTGATTACATTCATTTAATCTTTTTAATAAATAATAAGAATTGAATTCTATGCACATACCAGAAGCATTATCCCCATATAATCTCCATTGATTTAAATCATCTTCTTTTTCTGAAAAAGAAATCACATAATAGCCAAAACCTTCAAAATGCTTGTAAAAATCGTTAAAATCGAATGTTTCTTTTTTTAGTTTCTCTTTTACATCAGAATTTTTTTCTAAAGACAATAATTCTTCAAATATTTCATAAGGAATCTTACTTTCTTTACTATCATTCATAAATAAAATTTCAGAAGCCCAAAGAGTTTTATTTTTAATAATACCTAGAAATCCTGTTTTCGATGTGTAATGATACAATTTATCAGGTACTGCTGTTTTTTCCATAATAATCCTCCGAAAATCTTTATTATTAATATTAGAAAATACATTACTTTCATAATCATTTTCCAAAAACTCAAATCCATTTTTAATCCATCTGTCTTTAATTCCAAAAAGTCTGAACAGATTTTCTATCCGCTCATTCATAGAGAAAACTTTTCCTATTAATGGAACAACTCCAAATTTCTTCTTAAAAATCAAACTGAAAACGCAGCAATGAAAGCTGTTCGTAACAACATATTCCGCATTGTCTACCAGATAAAGCCATTCAGGAATTGTCGCGAATGTTTTTGTGTAACTGTCGATTTTCGAGTTTCCAGTTACGTAAATTACATCAAGATTTTTTTCAGCAGCAAAATCATAAACGTTATCAATATCAAAATCGCAGGCATTACTGAGCATGTAAAGCAAAAGATAAGGCCTATAAGGAACATTGATTTTATTTTCACTGTAGATTTTTCTGTAATCTTCTGCACTTAAAAGCAACGTCGGATCTGGAACAAGTTCAGCATTCTCATATCCGCATTTCCTGCATAGCTCTATTCCGACTTTTTCACGCACTGAAACATAGTCAAATTTTGCAATAAGAGGACGGATTTCTTCTATAATGTCAGGATGTAAATCTGAACAGCTCCAGCTTGCAGCATAGCTCATTCGCTTTGTTTCAGATTTTCCAAAATCAAGAAAATAGGCATATATAAGATTTCTGCATTTTTTTACATTCTTGCAAAAACTGAAATTCCAGACCTGATCACTTCCCGCAATATAGACATCAGCTTCTGGAGGATTTTCTTTCAGTTCCGAATATGAACTATATATTTTTTCTGATTGGACAATATATTTGTTTCGAAAATCAATAAAATGCCGGTCGTGAAGTTTCGCTTCCACAATGGATTTTCTTGAATTAACTCTATAGTTTAAATATTTGAAAAGCAGGATTGGATTCAATGCCTTCAACAGTCGAATAAAAAAAGGAGTTCTTGCAAAATCATTCTGCGAGTTGTATCGAATCAGAAAGGCATCGTGTCCTGCGTCACGCAGATATTTCTGAAGCGCATAGCATTGCAAAAGCTGCCCATAATTGTCGTTTGACCACCAGAAAGTAAGAATTCCGACTTTTAGTTTTTTTGTTCCAGCCATCTTATTCTGGCTGAAAAGAGAATTGATTTTATCTGATTTCTATTTTTGAATTTTGTCTTTCTAAAACAATTTTTTGTCCAGCAGAAAATCTGTGATTCCGATGTTCAGAACGCCGTCTTCATCATACCAGCGTTTTCTTATGTCGCCGCGCACAATTATTTTCGGGAATGAGTCTCCTGTGAGCGAAAAGGGCTTGAGTTCTGACGCAGTCTTCTCTTCGGTCTGCAACGCAAAAGCCGACTGGATATAAACTTTCTTTCCGCCTTTTGAAGCCACAAAGTCAATCTCGCGCGGAACACGCACAGAATTTTTATTCTGGTTCAGCTCCCTTGAATACACAACGCCCACATCAACAAGAAATCCGCGAATTTTAAGTTCATTATAAACCACATTTTCCATGATATGCGTCATCTCCTGCTGCCTGAATCCAATTCTCGCATTTCTTAAGCCCACATCCTCGCAGTAAAATTTGCTTGGAAAATCAAAATAGGACCTTCCGCGCACATCATAACGCTTAGCCTCGGAAATCAGGAACGCATCCTCAAGGTGCTTTATGTATGTAGAAACAGTAACGTCCGAAACTTCAGTTTTCTCTTTTGAGCGGAGTGTGTCAGCAATTTTTTTAGGATTTGTAAGAGAGCCGACAGAAGAGCAGATTAAATTCAGAATCTTGGAAAGCACATCCTCGCGCTCAATTTTTTTACGCTCAACAATATCTTTTATGTAAACCTCAGAAAAAAGCGTGGAAAGATACTCCATTTTTCCCGCTTCATCACTCTTGGAAAGCACAAAAGGAAGCCCGCCGTAAAAACAGAATTCCTCAAACGCATCGGATTTTTCGCCGTCATACACCGACAAGAATTCTGCAAAGCTTAACGGGTGAACCCTTATTTCATCGCTGCGCCCGCGGAATTCTGTAAGAATATCTGATGAAAGCATTTTTGAGTTTGAGCCTGTAACGTAAACATCAAGATTCTGATACTCACGGAAATCATTCAGAACATCATAAAAAGTGATTTTTTTGCCTTCTGGATTGTAAGGATTCTTAACTTCGTCTGAAAGCTGAATCTCATCGATAAAAAGATAAAACTTTTCCGACTTGCCCTGAATTCTGCTGACAACAAAGGAGGAAAGCTCAAGCGGATTTCTAAATCGTATGTCGCGAAGCAAATCAAGCTCAATAGAGATGATGTTCTCTGGCTTCGCTCCTTTTTCAAGCAGATAATTCTTGAACAGGACGTGCAAAAGATAAGACTTTCCGCATCTTCTGATTCCAGTTATGACTTTTACCTGCCCGTTCCACATAGACGAAACAAGTCTGTCCAGATACAAATCACGCTTAATTTCCATAGCAGAGTTCCTATTAAAAAGTTCGGCCCATAAAGGCGCTACTTTTTAATAAAAAATATCATTTTTTACAAATATGCTCAATACGGTAAAACGGTAAAAAATTTATGCAAAAATCAAGACCTTGGCTCAGCCGTCTTTTGTTTTTTGATAAACTCCAAATCAAAAATAGAAATGTCAAAGAACATATAAAACAACAGGAAAATACCGTTGTCTTATAAAAAATCAATTGTCTTTTCAGCGCGCCTCCTTTTTATTTTTTATATTTCGGATATGCCATAAACATCTTGCTGCAAAACGTTTCGTTTTCATAAAAAAAGAGTCCTTTCCAAATTTTCTGTACAACTCATTAATTTCTGTTCTTTCAAGATTTTTAAAGAACACATTTCTCTTTTTAGGGCGCTTCTTACTTTCAAAATATGCAGGATTGAACTTTACAGCCTGACTAAAATCAGTTTCTTTTATGCAGCAAGAGTTCTTTATTGAATCAACCAGTCTTTTTCCTTTTTCAGTTTGAACAATTACAAGGCTTGTCCCTTTGTCGTCAAAGAATTCTTTTTCAAGGTTTTCAACTCCCCAAAAATCCGCAAGCGTTATATCTGACTTGCGGCTATTTCCGCGGAATGAGCATTCATAGCAACTTTCGCGAAGTCCATTATCTTTTAAGAAAAGCTGCATATATTTATCTTTTGTCAAAGTCTGCCTGTATTCACTGCCATTCGCGAAAGTGAATGACAATGAATACAGCTTCCAGCCGTCATTCTTCCGCCTGAAAGCTGTTTTCACAATCCGCGAAGCGGAATTTTATATACTTTTGCCAGAGTGCGGGGCTTGGAACTCCGTGGCAGATAACGTCAACGGTAAAAAGATTCTCATAGTCCTTTTTTAGGAACGCCTTTAATCCGGCAATCTGGCACGGTGTTCCTGTGTAAAGGACCTTTCTCCCGTCATCAAGAAATTTTCTGCATTCCAAAAAACTGCTTTCCGTGCGGCTCTGCAGATACTTTGATCCGCGGAATCTCTCAAGTCCGCAAACGGAATCAGTCCAGCCGTGCATTACAGAAAAATCACTGTCAAATTCCGCACCGAAAACAACGCCTCCCACAGCTATCACTTTTTCAGCAAGAACCGTGAACATTCCGCCGGAAGAACTTTCAAGACGAATTTTCTCGTCATTGCAGATTGCCGCATACGCTTTTCTTTCTGAAAAATCAGTTGAACTTCTTACGTTCAGAACCGGGCAAGTTTTCTCGCAAACCCTACACTCAACGCAAAGAGAAGAATCAACTTCAGGGTACAAGAAGCCCTCATCATTCGGTGTCATCGAGATTGCGGATTTAGGACAAATCTGTCCGCAGGCGCCACAGCCGGAGCATTTTACAGAAGGAAGACTAGGCATCAAAAAACCTCCTTCGCATCATATTCAAGACAGAAACACGTTCTGATTTATTCATTCCGACAAACAAGATGGATGCTGAAGCAAAGGTGACGGACAAGAAGACAACGCCAATAAAATTCATAATTTCACCTTTAATGAAATAGCGAGCAGCAGTAGGAACAACCGCAGACAGAACTGCGACGGCAAAAATCGGCAGGCACACGCTCATCAAGAAACTTCGTATAGAAAAGCCTGTCAAAACTTTTACAATAAAAAGACGCACAACAAACGCAATAAAAGTTATACAGATTGCAGCGACAAGAACACTGTATGCAGGAAGCCCGCATTTCAGGCACACATAGCTTGCAGGAAGATTCATAAGCAGGATTCCGCCCACAGAACTCTGATAAAGCTTTATTTTTCCAGTCGCCTGCGCAAGCGTCATGATTGGATAGCTCACAGAATCAACCAAAGCATCAATCAGAACAAGGCGTGCAAAAAGCACGGCATTTTCAGGAGGATTTTTAAGCCAAACTTTTAAAACAAACGGCATTTCAAGCAAAAGCGGAAGCGTAAAAATGTACATCAGAAAGAATGTCATCCTGCAGCCACGGAAAGTCAGCGAAAGACATTCCTCTTTTTCTTCCGCGGCATAAGTCTTTATAATCTGAGGACGTATCGCTGTTGAGAAATTCTGGCTGAAACTTGTTACCGCCGCGCTTACCTGCGAAGCTATCGCCCTGGCAGCATTCACAAGTGAACCGAAAAACTGGTTCAGAAGAATATTCACAATCTGATTTTTGAATACACCAACAGAGCTTCCGAAGAGATTCCATCCGACATAGCTGAACATCCCGG
>DKDI01000030.1 GCA_002449305.1 Treponema sp. UBA6852 | reverse complement strand
CGATTATCGCGCTCATGTACGGCGTAGTCATAAGGGTGAACAGAAATGATATGACCGCACACTGATAAATCCATTTTGCGGCAGCCAAGCGCTCCAGCGGAATCACAAGCTTATTGCATACAAACCAAAGCCCCAGAGTTTCCGCAAAAATGACAATCACAGCGGAAAGAAATGCGTAGATTGTAAGAATTACGGAAAATATATGCGGAAGTCCGGCTTCGTTTTTCCTCCCCATCTCAAACGAGAAGAAACGCTGGCTTGCAGTCGCCATCGCGCCGCTCAAAAAACCGAACATCGTGACCACGCCTGCAACAACATTGTAGATTCCGTAGTCTTCCGCGCCGAGCGTATTCAGAACGACGCGCACCGTGTACAGAGACACGAGCATTATGAGAATCTGGCGGAAGTACAAGGCAAGCGTGTTTTTTGCTATGCGGGAAGAGTTGGACATTTAAACCGCTTCCCTCACATCATATTTTCTGCGCCTATACTTCACCAAAAATTTCACCAGCTTCATCTGTCTTGCCACGCGCTTGAACGAGAAACTTGCGAATAGGCGGAAAAGCCATTCGAGTCCGAGGCGAATCATGAACTCAGGCGCGCGCTTTGTGTTTCCGCTCCAAAAATCGACCGCGCCACCGTTTCCGAAGATTATCTTTGCGTTCAGCCTTTGCCTGTTTTCCCAAATCCATTTTTCCTGAAGCGGACAGCCTTTGCATACAATCAGGATGTCGGGTTTTGCGGCGTTTATTTTTTCAATCAGATAGTCGCCGTCAAATTTTGTGTAGCCGAACGTCCATTCGATTATCTTTACGTTCGGATGCGCGCTTTCGATGCAGAGCTTTGCGTCCTCAAGGTTTTCGATTTTCGAGCCGTAAAGATAGACGCCCACTTTTCTGCCGTCAGGAAGATAGCTGAAAAAATCTGTTCCCGGATAGCGATCGGAGGCGGAATACGAAGTGCCGAGCTTTTTGTTGATTGCGTACAGAAGATTTATTCCGTCTATAAAGTTGTACTTCGCGCTCTTGAAATATTCGTGAAGAAGCGGATTTTTTTCTTGAGCCAAAAAGATTTCAGGATTTATAAACGAGATTACAGACTGCCCGGAACCATCGAGCATCTAGGAGAAAACAGACTTCATCTCCGCAAGGTCAGAAGGAACTGCGAGCGGAATTTCCTCAAAGAGATAGTTTTTCATATCACTCTCCAACCTTCGCAAATGAAAGTGAAGTTACTTTTCTTTCAAGCCCCTCTTCTTCCTGCTCTATCTCTTCATCGCTCACAAATTCCCTGTCCGAGTCGTAAATCACCTGACCGCGACCATCCGCACAGAACGTCTCTATAACACTTTTCCGCACTTCCTCGTCGCCAAGCCACACGGATTTCTCGCTCTCTGAAACCGGAGACAGAGTGCATATATAGAAGAATTTGTTCAGTTTTGTCCGCCTTGAGCCGTTCAAGCACAAAAGAAAGCATCGCCTCTGTAACACCGTTCGGGAAAATCATAATTTCTTTTTCCGCCCAAGAGCCGCCTGCTTCGCTTGTGAGAAAACCGTGCATTTCGTTTATTTTTTTCTGCGTGAATCCGTCTGGTGCAGAGCCGCAGAGAATGGCGTGTCGGGTCAAAATCTTCTCCAAATCAAGAATAATAATGAGAATTACATAACTTGATTTATGACATCTCATTATTAATTTATGATTATATTATGATTTATCATTATTAACAAGAGATAATTTATGAAATGTTATTAATATAAGACTATGCCAAAAACTTTTAGGGAAAATCTGAGGGAAGAGCTTGATTATCAGGACATGAAGGTCAAGGAGCTTGCCGTTGCGACCGGAATTCCAAAGCCAACTCTGGACTGTTACCTGAGCGCACGACAGGTGATTCCCCCTGCCGACATTGCGGTAAAAATCGCGCGGGCTCTGAATGTTTCGGTTGAATATCTGGTTACAGGAAAGGATGAAAAATCAAAATCGCCAGCGTTTATTCAGATTAATCCGGAGACAAAGTCAATTTTAACAGATTTAGATTCGATTCCGCAGAACATACAAAAAACCATAAAAAATCTTATACACCAGACAGCAGAATCATTGCAGAATTGATAAAGACGAAATGCTGGAGATTAACACAGAGCTTAAAACCCTGAGCAAAAAAAGACTGCGCTCTTGAAGCTAAAATAGCAGATAATCTGAAGGAGTTGTTCGGGGAAATGAAAAACGAAATAGCAATACACAATAGCGAATAGATAAAAAACAATTGGAATATGATGTTATAAAATAACTTCTATTTCGCAAAATTAAAAAATTATTGATTTTGCGAAATAGGAATCAGTATTATAAATATTGCAGACTTCCTTTTGAATAAGAACTAGCAATTTATATCAAACTACATTATAGAAGACAACATTGAAGTTTCGGTTTTAGAACACGGAAGAGTCTGTCCTGTTTTTCTGCTTGATATTTTTGCATCTGTATGCAAAAATATCAAATGAGATGTTCCTGTAATAAAAAAACTTGAGCTACTTATTTATATTTTATCTGAAAAATAATCGATTACAACTAGCTTTTTATCATTTACGCAATTTATCAAAACAACTCGCTGTGAGAATTTATTCTGAAAGCCGTAAGAATTAACGCATCTTTATTTTTGCTGTAAATCAGCACAAGGTCAGGCTTTACATGGCAGTCCCTAAAACCGGCATACTCGCCTTTCAACGGATGATCTTTATATTTTTGCTCCAAGATTTCGTCATTTGCAAGTCGGTTGATTACATTTTTTGCAAGTTCTCTGTCTGCTGGCGATAATTTTGCGTAGTCTTTGTCAAAACGTTTTGTCGTGGCGATTCTATAGACCATGAGCGGCCTCATATTCATCCATGGAAGAAAAAGCTTTCAATGTGCCTTTCTCATATTCCGCAAGGACTTCAGCCTGCTCAGCCTTTAATTCATCAGCAAGAGAATTTTGCTTTTTTATGGAAACCTTAGCCGCAGGATGCAGTTTGCACACACTCTTAATGGCAGAAAGAAGCGCATTATCAGCATTCTGAATAGTCATACTAACAACCATAAAAAAATCCTCCTAAAACTATCTAAAATAAATTTAACATAGTCATTTTCAAAAAGCAATTGTATTTTTAATTTTCTTACTATAATTAAGCACGAATAAGCTCCATTTTAGTCCGTGGCGCGGACATTCACATATCCGCATAGCGGACACATACATATCCGTGGCACGGACGTAGCCATATCCGCAACACGGACTTGTACATGTCCGCGGCACGGATTTAAAAACAATCCAAAAGTACAATCATTTTGCACAAAAACATTTAAAATGCTTGACAAAGTGGTTTTCTAGAGTTATATTTATCATATCAAAAGTTCTTTTTAATTGTACAAATACAAAAGAATTTTTACAAAGGAATACAGAGTTTTTTTATTAAAAGGCACATATAAAGTGCAAGGGTGAAAAGTTAATGGGTAACACTTTTTTCAAAGAAAAAGTAAGAAAGTTAAGGGAGGGAAAAAATCTTACAATGGAGCAGCTTGCAAATGCTGTCGGAGTAACAAAAAGCCGTGTTAATATGTGGGAAAACAACGGCACTGTTCCACGGCAGGATGCACTGTTGAAGCTCGCAAAGTTTTTTGAAGTTTCAACTGACGAGCTTTTAGGAAACTTCAATTTTAAGGAAACAAACATGAAATTAAATTCTATTCAGCGAAACCTGAAAAAACTAAATGATTCTGACCTTGACAAAGCTGATGCCGCAATGAAACTGCTGTTTGGCAAAATCTGGGAAGAAGATGAAAAGGAGGAACATGGCGACTTATAAACCTGACTTTAAGAAATCTTATATTGCTGCCCACGAAAAGCTTGTAAAATTGCCACTTGGAACAACATTTCCGCTGAAAACTGCGAAAATCATTGAAGATTTTTCAGACTTGGAACTTCATTCGTTTAACTGGGCAGAAAAACATGGCTTTCTACGGATATATTTTAAAAGCGAATCAGCAGAACTTTATGAGCAAAATGGATGCTACACAATTTTTTATAATGAAACAAAGCCGTCCACACATTCAAAGTTCTCAATACTTCACGAGCTTTTCCATTATGAAAGCAATCATGATTTAAACGCAGGCGAAAAAAATACAGAGCTTTATAATAAGCAAGAAGTTGAGGCAAATTTCTTTGCCGCAGAAATGCTTATGCCAGAGCCAGTAATAAAAGAGCTTGAAAAACGCGGCAAAAAGATGGATGCAAAAGAAATTCAAAAAGTCTTTGGGACATCTGCAAAGGCGGCAGAAATCCGATTCAAGACGCTAAAAAGCTATCCAAATTTTTTACGTTCAAATGAAGAAAAAGAATTTGACGAATATCTTGTAAAATTTACTTTCAAAAAATTTATCGATTCCATCTGTCCAAAGATGCGAAAATTAGACCTGCAAAACGAATATGAAGTGCAGGCAGAGCGAGACAGATGGATAGCAGAAGGATATTAACATTAATAATTAATATAGAAAAAATGATAAATTTGGAGGCAATTTAAGACTAGCGCGGAAACTTCGGAACTTTCCGCAAAAAAATAGCCGCTTTTCACTGGTACTGAAAAACGGCGACTAGAACATACTCACGGTATGGCTAATAGTGTTACTAATATTACCGTGAAAAGACTGTCCGAGTCAAGAAAATTTTATAATAAGAGGTAATGCCCCTATGGCAGAACTTATTACAGAGCACACTGGCTCTACAAAAACAGTAAATGTAACGGTAAGAAAAAGACACATAATCGACGGCGAAAAACAATTCGCCACAGTAAACCGCAACACTGCAACCCTTGAAAACATAATTGCAGCAGTTCACAAGAACAATCCATTGATTTCTGAAAATATCATAAGAACTGTAGCAACAGAATTCAAGATAGCAATGCTTGAAAAACTGCAAAATGGAGAAGGCTTGAATCTGTTCGATCTTGGAACTTTATATCTTACTTCCAAAGGCAGCATTGAATCAGAAAATCCAACGGCAGAAGATGTTCCTGCATTCGGTGTCGGGTTTACTCCCTCAAAAACCGCAAAGTTCTCTGTTTCCGATATTGAAATTGATTCTCTTGAAAAAGCTGAAACCTCTCCTTCTATAGCAACCTTCACAGATCTTTCAACTAACAAAACTGGGTTTGAAATAACAGAAGGAGGCGGAATGAGAATTTCTGGAGAAAGGTTAAAAATTGCAGGAAGCAATGACGAGACAGGCATATTCTTTGCGCCTGTTCTTGAATCTGGCAAAATCGATGAAAACGAAGAAAACTGGAATAAAGTTTCAAAACTTTTCAGAAATTTTCCAAAAGATTTGTCATTTTTCTTGCCGGATATTGCAAAAGCAGAATCAAAATGGTTTATTGTAGTGCGAACTGCAAGCAGCTGGGGTTCAAGGACAAGCAGCACATTAAAAACCTCTATAAGCAAGAATCCAATTTCGGTGGTTTCGGCTTAAATGAAAGTGATAAAAAAAGCAGTGTTGGAATTTCCAACACTGCTTTTTCATAACATCGCTACAAATTACTTAAACACAAGCTCACGTCCGTTGCTCGAAACATTTATCGTGCAGCCTTCGGCGAACTTTCCTTCAAGCAGTTCCTTTGAAAGCGGATTTTCTACCCAAGTCTGAACCGCACGCTTTACAGGGCGGGCACCAAACGCAGGGTCATAGCCTTTTTCTGCAATGAAGTCCACAGCAGAATCGTCAAACTTAATTGCAATTCTTCTGTCTTCAAGGCGTTTTGCAACACGCTCAAGCTGAATCTTAACGATTCCGCCAATACAGCTCTTGTCAAGACGGCCGAACATTACAATTTCGTCGATTCGGTTCAAGAATTCCGGGCGGAAATGCGTTTTAAGCAAACCGTCAATCTGAGTTCTTGCCTCTTTCATCTTCTCGTCTGTGTCAGCATCAAGAATCAGCTCGCTTCCCAAGTTGCTCGTCATAATGATAATTGTGTTCTTAAAGTCCACAACTCTGCCCTGTCCGTCTGTTAATCTTCCGTCATCAAGAACCTGAAGAAGAACATTGAAAACATCAGGATGCGCTTTTTCAACTTCATCGAACAAAACTACACTGTAAGGTCTGCGGCGGACTGCTTCTGTAAGCTGACCGCCTTCATCGTAGCCAACGTATCCCGGAGGCGCGCCAATCAAACGGCTCACGCTGAATTTTTCCATATACTCAGACATATCGATTCGGGTAAGCGACTTTTCATCGTTGAACAAGAAGTCTGCAAGAGTTTTTGCAAGCTCTGTTTTACCAACACCAGTCGGTCCTATGAACAGGAAGCTGCCAAGCGGACGGTTCGGGTCGCTCAAGCCGGAACGGTTACGGCGAATTGCATCGCTTACAACCTGCACGGCTTCGTTCTGCCCAATAACACGCTTGTGAAGAACTTCCTCAAGCTGCAAATATTTTTGCTTTTCGCTAGAAAGCATTTTTGCAACAGGAATTCCTGTCCAGTTGCTTACAACACGCGCAATGTCTTCTTCTGTAACTTCCTGCCGCAAAAGGGACTCGCGCTCTGGGTTCGCCTCAACTTCCTTGTCGTGGGCAACAGCCTCTGCAAGCTGCTTTTCCAATGAAGGAATTGTGCTGTACTTTAATTCAGCGGCTTTTGCAAGGTTGCCTTCACGTGTATATTTCTCTTCGTTAAAGCGAGCCTCTTCAAGCTCTTCTTTTATCTTGCGACTCTTGTCGATGCTGTTTTTTTCGTTCTGCCACTGAAGTTTCATGGCATCGCGTTTTGAAGTCAGCTCTGAAAGTTCTTTTTCAAGTTTTTCAAGACGCTCTTTTGAAGCGTTGTCGTCTTCCTTGCTCAAAGACTGCTTTTCAATCTGAAGCTGCAAAAGTTTTCGCTCAATCTGGTCAAGCTCGGTAGGCTGGCTTTCAATTTCCATCTTTAAACGGCTTGCGGCTTCATCAACCAAGTCAATCGCCTTGTCTGGCAAAAAGCGGTTTGTGATGTAGCGGTTTGAAAGAACTGCCGCGCTTACCAAAGCCTCATCGTTGATTCTAACTCCGTGATGAATTTCGTACTTGTCGCGGAGTCCGCGCAAAATAGCGATTGTGTCCTCAACAGTCGGCTCAGCGCAATAAACTTGTTGAAAACGTCGCTCAAGGGCCGCGTCTTTTTCAATGTACTTGCGGTATTCGTCAAGAGTTGTAGCACCAATAACGTGAATTTCCCCACGGCTCAACGCTGGCTTTAGCAAGTTTGAAGCGTCCATTGAACCTTCGCTTGCGCCAGCCCCAACAATCGTGTGAAGCTCATCGATGAACAAAATTATCTGTCCTTCAGACTTTGTAACTTCAGTGATTACAGCTTTTAGCCTCTCTTCAAATTCACCGCGGAACTTTGCACCGGCAACAAGGCTTCCCATATCAAGGGAAAGAAGACGCTTGTTTTTAAGACTTTCAGGCACATCTCCGCTTGCAATTCGGCGTGCAAGACCTTCAACAATCGCAGTCTTACCAACGCCAGGCTCACCAATCAGAACCGGATTGTTCTTTGTTCGGCGGCACAAAACCTGCATTACCCGGCGGATTTCTTCATCACGGCCGATAACCGGGTCAATCTTGTCCTGACGGGCGCGCGCAGTTAAATCCGTGCAGTATTTTTCCAAAGAACGCATCTTGCTTTCCGGATCCTGGGAATCAACACTTTGGTTTCCGCGAACGGACTTCAGGGCTTCAAGAACTGTATTCCTGTCGCAGCCTGATTTTCTCAAAAGCTCGCCAACATTGTCGTCTGCCTGAATCATCGCAAGAAAAACGTGCTCAGTAGAAAGAAACTGGTCTTTTAAAGAAGCCATTTCCTTTTCTGCCTTGGCAAGAACTTTCTGCGCACTTGAAGACAAAGACATTTGCGTCTGGCCTTTCACAACAGGATATTTGTCCAATAAGTTTTCAAGATTTGTTTGCAAAGAAGAAGGCTGAAGTCCAATCCGTTCAACTAACGGAGGAATCATTCCGTCTTTTTGATTAAGCATGGCATACAAAAGATGCTCATTGCCTATTTCGCTGTGGTCTCTTTGCTGGGCCAAGCTGCTTGCGCTTTGCAGCGCATCTTGCATTTTTAATGTCATCTGTTCGTAGTTCATAAATTTCCTCTAAAAAGGAATATACAAATTTCCGAACTAAAAAGCAAATTTTTTTAAGGATTATTTTTCTGCGGTTTCAAGATTGCCGTATTCGCAGATGCACTTGGAGATGTCAGCCTGTTCCAAAAGCTCAAGATTTTTCTTCATTTTTTTATACAGCTTGAATTTTCCAGTTCCAGAGCCGCTTGCAAGAATCCGCATAACCTTCCTTCCGCCAGCAGGACTTTCAAAATCGCGCAGAGACATTTCCTTTGTGTTGCAGAAAATATCAATGTCAATTACATAACGCCTGTCGTGAACGCTAACAGACCAATGCAGCTTTAAGCCTTCATCTTCTGTTCCATTCATTTCCTGGCAGTCATAGCTTATCTGATTTTTTTTCAGCTTGTTTGCATGAAATTCAATATTTTTTCCTTCAATTGAAACAAGCACTGAAACTTTATTCTTGTATTCGCCCTGAACCGCAAAAACAGAAGCGTCCAAAAGCCGCCCAGAAATTTCACTTGTAAAATTCGAAGAGCTTAAATGGAAATACGGAGAAGAAAAATCCCTGCCCCAGTTTTTATCATAATATCCAAAAGAATTCCGCGGATTCACATTGTACTCTTCATTGTTGAAAATTATTGTGCCGGAAAAATCAGTCTTGCCGCCAAGAACAGCCCAGTTTATGTCTTTTGTTCTGTAGTCTGAAGAAAACGAAATGCTCCGTGAAAACTTTAAATTCCAAGACATAGTGCCAGAACTTCCCATATATTCCGGATGCGCACGCAAATCTTCGTCTGTAACTTTTATTGCGCCCGAAGTATAGTCATGCGCCAAAATGCAGGCTGGCAATTCTTCCTGCTTGGCTGAAATTATATATTCGCTTTTTTTTGCAGATAAGATTTCGGACGGAAAATAAGAATTCATCTGGCTTGTGCTTAAAGAAAGAACTCCAGCTTTTATCATAAAAAATGAAGGTGAAACATAAGTTTGAGAAGTGAAATTCTTTGCAGTTTCAGAGCCTGCCAAAACGTACTGAAAATCTTCTGTAGACTTGTTAAAACGGTTTTTAAATCCAAGCACGCATTCTTTGGGAGACAAGGCGGGGTTCACAGCGTAAAATTCAATGAAGAAAGTTTTTTCTTCGCCGGAAACTGAACTTACAGCGTTTGTAACAAGCCTCCAGCGGTCAAAACCATTTTTTCTAAGGGAACCTTTTAATTGCAGTTTTTCATTACGGCAAATTTTTTTTGCAGCCATATATCTTCCCACCAAAAACAAGACACAGCCAGCACTAAAAAAAGCACGGCATTTTCTAGCAAACTTAAATAAATATTTTACAAAGATTGCCTTAGGTTTATTTTCGGCAGGAAGCAGTGTTTATTTAAATATTTTCTTTAGAGAATCTTTGAATTCAGAATTGTCTAGCGGAAAGTGCTGCTCCAAGAATTCAAAGCAGTTTTGCGCGCCGCGCTGAACGTGCTCATACCAAATTGAGTAAAGCTCCGGTTCAATTTTTTCGCTAGGGAAAGGCGCGCCCTGAACATCAGAAACAAGTTGTCTCATCAATCTTGTTAATTCTTCTACGTTTTTGTTGGTCATTTTTTTCCTTCATTTTTAAAGCAGATAATATTTTATTATTATAGTGAAATTCTTATTATTTTTCCACTTATTTTTTTAATTTTATCAGAAATCATGTCTTTTCCACAGATTGCAACTTTTCTTCCGCATAAAACAGCATCCTTGTAACGGCAGACTGATTTTTCAATGTCGTTCTTTTTGAGGTTCAGCAAATTTTTTATTCTGATTTTATCAAGAGAAAGAGAAATTCCATAAAGGCATCTCATAAGTCCAGTTCCGCCTCTCATAGCAGGTGTGTACGGCTCAATTTCGTCTGAATAAACTCCGGCAATGGCTTTTTTTATGTCGTCAAAAGAGAATTCATCTTTTTCAAGAAGCGGAAGCTTTTCTTCAAAATATTCAAGAGAATCAAAAGGCTTTGGGTCGCGGTATGTGGCAAAGCAAGTTGCGCCGCTTGAACTTTGAACAGAAAGAAAAACACCGTATGCTCCGCCGCTAGTTCTAATCTGCTTCCACAAGTCGGAAGTTTCAAGCAGATGTGAAAAAACTGTGTCCGCCATGATTTCTTTTCCTTTTTCTCCAGAACTTTTTACAGCGGCAGAAGCAAAGCCTGTGTTTCCCGGCACAACAAAAACTTCATCCACACAAGGATTTTTCTCGCAGTAAATTTTTCCAGAAAGTTCAGTCTGCTTAAAAAATTCTTTGTCGGAATTTTTTTTCTTTGGCTTTGGAAATTCAAGGCAAAGATTTTTTGCAAGAAAAGCAAATCCTTTTTTAGCCGCAGCAATTCCTGAAGTTCCGGCTGTTACATGAAAAAGAGAACCGCTTGAAATTATTTTTTTATAAATCGTCTCAAGCCTTTCAGAAATTTCAGAAAGTTTCATTTTTTTTATTTCATTTATCGCAAAAACAGAAGTAAGGCCGTCCTTAATTTCTTGAACAGCACACGAACGGTTTAAAAGCCTGCAGGACCTAAGCATTGCAAAATAATGTCCGCCAGGAACAACAGACGCATTTAAACTGGAGCACAAGCCGTTTACAATTGTCTTAAGCCTAGATTTGTCTGAAAAATCAATTGAAGAAATAATTTCGCTTGCAAAGTCAAAGGCTTGCGCGGATTTTTCTTCTATAAACTTAAAATGAATAACAAGCCACTCACGCCCAATTATAAGCGGATTTTCTGCGGCAAGTTTTTTGGAATATTCTGGAACTTTCGCGCTTCGTATATAAGCTCCAAAATCTCCCATGATCCTGTCGGAATAAGAAATTGTTTCTTCCCAAGATCTTTTTTTTGTTCCAAGCCCTGAAATGCAGCTAGAAAGCAAAGGAAGAAATTTGTAGTCCGCAGGCTCAAGGCGGTCAATAGGAAAAGAAACAGAAGCGTAGACAATTCCGTTGCAGGCTTCTTGATTTATATAGAAAGGAATTTTTTCGCACGAAGTTTTTCGGGTTTCAATTTTTTCAGCAGGATTTTCAAGCTCTTCAATATTAACAGCAGGAATCAAATTTTCATTTTCCACACTGGATTGAAAAGCATGAAGTTTTTCAAGTAAAAGAAAAACATTCTCTTTCCCGATTTTTTTATAAAGGCAAGATGCAAGTTTTTTTTCTTTTTCGGCTCTATCAAGGCTCCATTTTTCAGACGGCGAAACTGTTACCAAAGTTTTATTTTTATTTTCAACAAAAAATTTCTGTATAAGATTTTTTAAATATTCTGGCTCGTCTTTTATTTTTTTCTTTATCTGCTCAAAAGATTCAATAAAAGCAAGCGCGTCTTTTGGATCTGCTCCGTAAGTCCAGGAACGCAAAACACGCTTAAGAAGAACAAGGGAATACGGACCATGAGACGGAGATCTTTTTACTTCTCTTATTGAAAAATCAAAGCTCATAAAACTGCGCTCAATGTCTTCTTCTTTTATTCCATTTTCAGCAAGCAACTTCATAGAATCATCAATGCAGTTTTGAAATTCCTGAGCCTCTTCCGGCTTAAGTCCGTTCATGCCGACTGCTATGGAAAAAAATCTTGAGCTTATGCTGCATCCTGTTTGCGGCGCAATATCGCAGCCTTTAAACTTATTCAGCAAAAGTTTTATAACTGGCGCAGAATCGTTTCCCAAAAGAAGCTCAGACAAAAAACTTATTTCCATTGGAAGTGAAAAAAGATTTTCCTTTTCCGCGGAATCTCCGATTTTCCAAACCAAGGCCATTGTGTTTTTTGAATCCTCTGCAGGACCAAAAGCGTCAATCCGTTTTTTCATTTTTACAAAAGAATTTTCAGAATCAAATGAATATTTTTTGCCAAAAGATTTTATGTTTTTAATTACATTTTCGTTAAGAAAATCCAGCTGTTCTTCTGTTGGAATGTTTCCGTATAAAAACACAAGACAATTTGCCGCGCAGTAATATTTTTTGTGAAACTCTTTAAACTGCTCATAAGACAAAGTTGGAATTTCCAAAGGATCGCCGCCGGAATCTTTTTCATATCCAGTGCCAAGAACAGAAGCATTTAAAACCGCGTCGGTCGCAACAGAATTAAAAGACGAATAGTTTCCTTTCATCTCGTTAAAGACAACTCCCTGAATTACAGGATTTCCGTTTTGGTCAGTTTCAATTCGCCAGCCTTCCTGCAAAAAAGTTTCAACATTTAAAATCGGAAAAAAAACAGCGTCCGCATAGACAGACATCAAATTAAAATAATCAGTTTTTATAAGAGAGCTTGCAGGAAAAACAGTTCTGTCTTTTGCGGTGTAAGCGTTAAGATATGTATTTATGCTCTGGTTTCTAAGCTGAAGAAACGGATCTTTTATCGGAAACTTTTTTGAGCCGCACAAAACGCTGTGCTCAATAATATGCGCAACTCCAGTGCTGTCTTTGCAAGGAGTTCTAAAGGCAAATGCAAAAAGATTTTCTTCATCGTTGTTCAGAATATGAAAAACTTCCAAGCCGGATTTTTTATGCCGCAAAAAAATTCCTTCTGAATCGTAATATGGAATTTTAAAAACATCCAAAACTTCAAAGTCTTTGTAAACATCATTTTTTTTCATACATAAACCTCGCCTTCATCTCTTCCTAAAACACGCAAATCTCCGTTTTCCCAAGCGCGTCTAAGAACGGAATAAAACGATGAAGTTATTTTTTCGCTGTCGGATTTTGTCAAATGATGAATCATGCTTTCTTCATCAAGAACAACGCGTCTTCTGTTCTTGGAAACATTTGAAAGAATTTTTTCTCTAAACGCATCATTCTTTCCATAAATCAAAATTGCAATGTCGCGGTCTTCCATGTCATGAAGATAATTCTGAATAAATCTGTCATCTGAACCAATAACATCTTCTTCTGTAAAAAGCCGTTTGCGCAAATCTTCGCCAAGCTCTGGATCCTGCTCGCTCAATGTATTGATAATTGAATTTTCCGCAGAAGGATTCATTCTCTTTAAAATCTGGGCAAGCACTCCGCGTCCGTCCATGTTCTGCGAATTTTCTGTGTTTTGGGTAAGAAGCTTTTCGTGCAGGCTCTTGTCAATTTCAGCAAGAACTTCCGGAGCAACAGGCTTCATTTTTGCAAGACGCAGGACAATCTTTTTTTTGTCATCAACGTCCATTAAATTTATTACTTTTGCAGCTTTTTTAGGCTCAATCTGCGAAAGAACAAGCGACTTTACAGCATCAGATTCTCCATCAATCAAAACTTTAATTCGCTCAGCATTCGCATCCGAAAGATAGTCAAAAGGCTTTCCGTCCGGATACTTCACAGATTTTTTGAGCATATCCTCAGCTTTTTCAGAACCGTAAGCCTTGGTCAAAATATTCCGCGCAGTCTCAAGTCCGCCTTCTTCCCTAGCCTTTTCAACAAGAGATTCAAATTCCTCAAGAATCGAAGCTGACTCTTCCGGCGTGATTTTTTGAATTGAAGCGATTTCTGGAATTATTTTTTCTGTCTGCTCTTCTGTCAAATGCGGAAGAATTTTCGCAGCCTCATCAATTCCAACTATCACAAGGAATTTTGCAACTCTTCTATATATATTATCTTTTTCTGTTGAAGAAGCCGGAATCTTTACAAGTCCGCCGCTCGTAAGATTTTTTGCCGCGTCTTTTACATCATCTGATGTCGCTGATTTTTTCTTTTCAAACCAAGTTCCAGTTTTTGCCGCGATTTTTGCCTGCTCTATATTTTGCCTTTCCGCATTCTCTTTGTTCTGCTTTTCAATTCTGTCTATTGCTGAATTGACATTTTCAAAAACCGGCTTATGGACAAGTTTTTTATTCTGACTGGCTCCAGCTGAATAAGCGTTAAGCCTGTAATCTTGTAAATTCATAGGAACATTTTAATTTATGATATGATTTTTTTCAATTTGAATACAATATTTTTTTTGAAAACTATGTAACTCTTTGCAAAATTTGTTTATTATTTTAGTAAAGAAATTTTTAGCATAGAAAACTTCAAAAATCAGGAGGTTTTAGTTTAATATGAAAAACTTAGTGAAGAAGATTGCGTACATAGCCGGAGCCGCAGTAATGGCAGCCGGAATATTTTCGCTTTCATGCAAAGTGAACAAAGGCTCAGCAAGCGTTGCTTTTGCAGAAACACCAGCTGCGCAAATTCCGCAGGACTCATTGGCAGTTACTCAGGCTTTGCAGGATTCATTCCGTTCCATAACTTCCCAAGTGCTTCCGGCTGTTGTAGAAGTTGATGTAAAAGAAACTACAAAAGTAAAAACATTTTCCCCATTTAAGGATCTTCCATTTTTCTTTGGTCTTCCACGCGATGAAGAAGAAGGAGACGGAACAAAAGAGCTTGAGCAGTCTGCGCTTGGCTCTGGTGTAATCGTAAGAAGAACAGGAAACACGGTTTATGTTCTTACAAACAACCATGTTGTAGGAAACGCCACTTCAATAAAAGTCAAGCTTAACGATGAGCGCGAATTTGAAGGAAAACTCGTTGGAAAAGATGAACGCATGGACATTGCCCTTGTTTCATTTGAAAGCAGCGACAAGTCAATTACAATTGCAAAGCTTGGAGACAGCAACACAATTCATCAGGGAGACATTGTTCTTGCACTTGGAAGTCCTCTTGGATATTTTGCTTCTGTAACACAGGGAATTGTAAGCGCAACAGGCAGAAGCGGCGGACAAATCGGCTCAATCAGTGACTTTATCCAGACTGATGCGGCAATCAACCAGGGAAATTCAGGCGGTCCGCTTGTAAATATTTTTGGTGAAGTAATCGGTATAAACACCTGGATTGCTTCAAATTCCGGCGGCTCACAGGGACTTGGATTTTCAATTCCAATCAACAATATAAAGGAATCAATAAACCAGTTCATTGACAAAGGAAAAATAACTTACGGCTGGGTCGGAATAAGCCTCGTTGAAACTACAGATGAATACAAAGAGCAGCTTGGAATAGACAAAAAACAGCAGGGTGCACTTGCAAGCCAAGTATTCCTTGACGGACCTGCGTACAAAGGCGGAATTCTTCCAGGCGACTTTATAATCGGGCTGAACGGACACGATATAAAATCCGTAGACCAGCTTATCCGCGAAATCGGGGGCATTCCAGCAGGAAAAACAACAACTATAAAAGTTCTGCGCGGAAAAGCAACAAAAGAAATTTCTGTAAAGATTGATGAGCGCAACGAAGAAGTTTCTGCAAACGACACAAAGCTCTGGCCTGGATTTGTAGCTTCTCCGCTTACTTCAGATTTAAGAAAACGCCTCAATATTGAAAAAGAAAAAGTTGAAGGCATAGTTGTTGCAAGAGTGTTTGAAAAATCCCCTGCCGCAGCATTAAGGCTTCAGGAAGGAGATATCATCTGTGCTGTAAACGACAAGAAGGTTTCAAGCCTTGAAGAATTCTATGCGGCTTTAGACACAAATTCAAAGAAAGAAATATGGTACGATGTGTATAGCAACGGACACGTTGTAACAACAGCAAGATACAAAATCGGAAAGTAAAGCAAAAAAATTCTTCTTGCTTAAAAATGTCGCGCCTGCCGCGGCATTTTTTGTTTTTGTAAAGACAGCTTTTCTGAAAAAGTTATTTTTTTTTGATTATTTTTTTGCAAAATAAATGTAACCAAAACAAGAGATTTATGTTGTTATTATTGAAAGACAAGAGACCTCTTACTTTCTTCATAAGAACTCCTTTTTCAAGCTCCAGCGGGTGCTGGGGCTTGTTTTTTTTACAAGGCAACTGAAAAATTAAATTACCTTTACACAACTTTCTTTCACAAATATAATATCCGCCATGTCTGTATTGGAATTGTTTATTTTGGCTGTAGGATTAAGCATGGATGCCTTTGCAGTTTCAATTTGCAAGGGACTTGCAGCAAAAAAAATTTCAGCCAAAGAAATGTGCATTGCCGGTGCCTGGTTCGGCGGATTTCAGGCTTTGATGCCGTTTTTGGGTTGGATTCTAGGCTCAAGATTTAAATATTATATAGAAAACTTTGATCATTGGATTGCATTTCTTCTTTTAGCCGTAATTGGCGCAAACATGATCCGAGAATCATTCTCTAGCGAATGTGAAAAAGTTGACAATTCATTTGCTTTAAAAACAATGTTTGTAATGGCAGTCGCCACAAGCATAGACGCGCTTGCAGTCGGAATAACATTCGGCCTTTTGCTTGACAATTGGAAAGAAATAATCCTTGCAAGCCTTTTTATCTGCTCAATAACATTCTGTTTTTCCGCAGCCGGAGTAAAAATTGGAAGCGTATTCGGAAACAAATACGAAAAAAAGGCAGAAATTGCAGGCGGAATAATTTTAATTTTAATAGGAATAAAAATTCTTTTAAATCACCTTGGGATTTTATAATTAAAGATTGCACTAAAGGATTTTATAATCAGGACCTTCCGCCGACTCAAAAACTTTTAAAGAGCAGCTTTCCATCGTGACATTTTCGCAAAAATCCGCAATATTCATTGAACAAGGAGAAAGCAAGTCGTCTGGATTGTAAGAAGTTTCAACAACGCTTTCTTCATTTTCACATGCAAGGCGGCTAAAAGCTCCGTTTAATCTTACAATATCTTTTACAGCGGCAAAAAGATGCATTTTGTTTTTTTCTTCAAACTTTTGCTTTAAAAATAAAAGCTGAAGTTTTTCAATCGCTTTGTGTCCTGCAAGTTCCGGGTCAAACCCAGTTTCAAACGAGCAGTTGCTGCAAAGCTGAAATTCCTCAAAGTCAGAAAAAAATGAAGAGGCTTCTATTTTAAGCGCATTTATAACACTGAAAAACCAAGGAACTGCCCTTCCCGCTGAATAAAATGTCTTGCAGGCAAACGCCATTCCTCTGGAAAAATCAAGGTCTTTAGAAGAATAAATTCCAGTCGGTTTTGGCTCGCGGTACGGCTTTTCTTCTATCTGCGGAAAATCAATGTGGTTTGGATAAAGTGAAACTGCAAAATCAAGGCGGCTGCGGAAATTTTTGAAAGTGTCGCCAGTTTTCATTCCCCAGTCCATGTTAAAGCCAAACACAAGCCCCGCTTCATTTAAAAGCCGAGCCTTCTGCGAATAAAATTTCTTGTCGAATAAAAGCGCGCCGTTTTTTTCTGTTCCGTAAAAAGGAATTTCCAAGGAACAATATATTTCTTCAAATTCCTGCACAAGCGTTTTGTCAAGAATTTCAGGGGAAACCAAAATTGAAACAAAAAGCTCCGGGCAGAACTTTTTTATCTGGCTTATAAGGCGAAGAATTCCGTTTTTATCATGCGAAAACTGACTGTCAGAAACAGAAAGTTCTGTGATTCCTTGCCTTTGAAATTCCGAAAGAGTTTCAAATATTTTTTTTATTGAAAAGACAGAAAGAGACGCCTTAGAGGATTGCAATTCCGTGCTTCTCACATTCATCTATCATGGAATCCGGCCAAATGCTGACCTGAGTTTCCCCGATATGGGCTTTGCGCAAAAAGTACATGCACAAGCGCGACTGTCCGATTCCGCCGCCCATTGTCTGCACGAGAGAACCGCTCAAAAGCTTTTTATGGAAATCAAGTTCCGCACGTTCCGGACAACCTCGTTCCTTTAGCTGGGCAACCAAAGATTCCTTGGAAACTCTTATTCCCATTGAAGAAAGTTCCATTGCCTGATTCAAAACAGGATTCCAGACCAAAAGGTCTCCGTTAAGTCCTGTGTGTCCGTCGCCACTTTCTGTAATCCAGTCGTCATAATCTGGAGCGCGTCCGTCATGGATTGAGCCATCCGGAAGTTTTCCGCCAATTCCTATTACAAAAATTGCTCCGTGTTTTTTGCAGAATTCGTTTTCACGCTCTTTTGGAGTAAGTTTTGGATAAAGTCTGTATAAATCATCTGAATATACAAAAGTAATTTTCGGCGGAAGAATAGGAGTAATTTCTTCGTATCTGTCATAGACAAAAAATTCAGTCTGCTTAAGAACTCTGTAAATCCGCTCAACAGACTCGCGCAGGAACATTACATTTCTGTCGTTTTCATCGATGTGCATTTCCCAGTCCCACTGGTCAACATAAAGCGAATGAAGATTGTCCAAAGTTTCGTCCGCGCGGATAGCATTCATGTCTGTGTAGATTCCAAATCCGCAGCCAAGTCCAAGCTCAGAAACTTTCAGACGCTTCCATTTTGCAAGCGAATGAACAATTTCCATTTGGGCATCTCCCATGTCTTTCACAGGGAACTTTACAGGTCGCTCAACTCCGTTCAAATCATCGTTTATTCCAGTGCCTGATTTTACAAACAAAGGAGCTGTAACTCTTGTAAGCCCAAGCTCCGTGGAAAGCGCAAGCTGAAAAAAATCCTTCAGCAAAACAATAGCTTTTTCAGTTTCCTTTACGCTAAGCAAAGGCTTGTAATTTTCTGGAATATACAAATCAGGCATTTTAGTCTCCGTACATGAACTTATTTTAGAATCTCCACATACTACAACGATTTTATAAATTTTTCAAATGCTTTTTTACCTTCTGGATTTCTTTTGTAAACGCCGGCGTCTTCAAGAACTTTTGCAAATACAATTCCAACTTCATCCTGAAGAATTTTGCCAACATTGCCTTTTGTTATGCTGCTGTACTTTGGAACAAAAGATTTTACCCAGTCGTAATGCTTTCCAAGAACTTCATCTGCGCTAAAGTCTGTTCCGCTCAAAATGACATCTTCCAAGCCGGCAAGTTCTTTTTTTAACCTTGACGGAAGAACTGCAAGTCCCATAACTTCAATCAGCCCGATATTTTCCTTTTTTATGTGGTGAAGCTCTGCGTGCGGATGGAACACACCAAGCGGATGTTCGGCTGTAGTTATATTGTTGCGCAAAACCAAATCAAGCTCGAATTTTCCGTTTTTCATGCGGGCAATCGGCGTGATTGTATTGTGCTTTTCACCGTCAGTTTCAGCAAAAATAAAAGAGGCCTCGTCTGAATACGCTCTCCATTTTTCAAGAATTCTATCGGCAAGAAGACAAACTTTTTCAGAATCATTTCCGTCCAAGCGGATTACGCTCATAGGCCATTTTACAATTCCGCAGTCAACGTCATCAAAGCCCGCAACTGTGAATTTTTCTTCAACAGGAGCTTTTGCCATAGGGAACTCGTAGTTTCCGCCCTGAAAATGGTTATGAGAAAGAATTGAGCCGCCAACAATCGGCAAGTCGGCATTGCTTCCGATTATGTAGTGCGGAAAAAGCTTTACAAAGTCAAAAAGATAGCGGAAAGTTTGAGGGCAGATTTTCATTGGCTCATGCTCGTAGCTAAAGACAATGCAGTGCTCGTTGTAGTAAACATAAGGCGAATACTGAAGCCCGAACATTCTTCCGTTAAGCTCAACAGGAATAATTCTGTGGGTCTGGCGCGCGGCATGGTTTACGCGTCCTGCATAACCTTCGTTTTCCTTGCACAAAAGACAGGCTGGATAACCACCCTGCTTTGCATTGCGTGCGGCAGCGATTGCCTTTGGGTCTTTTTCAGGCTTTGAAAGATTGATTGTAATGTCGATGTCGCCGTATTCGGTGCTTGCCTTCCATTTTAAGTCCTTGCAAACTCTGTAGCGGCGGATATAGTCTGTGTCCTGGCTGAATTTATAGTACCAGTCGGTCGCATCCTTTGCGGATTTTTTATAAAGCAAATTGAATTCCGCCTGAACTTCTGAAGGACGTGCAACAAGGCAGGACATAATCTTTGTGTCGAACAAGTCGCGGTAGACAATGCTGTCTTCTATGAACTTTTTTTCCACAGCATAGTCCAAGAGGCTTTTTAGAATATTTTCAAGCTCGCAAAGTTCCACGGAAGGCACAAATTCCGCCTGCTGCTCGTTTTCAAATCCATCAAGAGCAAAAAGCTCAAGCAAACGGTTCTTTGTATAAACAACATCTTCTTTTTTGATAAGACCAGTTGCAAGACCATAGCCTGCAAGGGAATTAATAGATTCGTAAATATTCATACTGCGATTTTAAAATGATTTTCCCCAGCTGTCAAACAGACTTTCACCAAGGTGCGCAATCAGTTGCACAAAAAAAACAGTTGTCTTATTTGTCATTGACGTGCTTGACACGGCAATCTGTTGCAAATTTTTACAAGATTATCGGGTCAAGCTCGATAATGACAGGAAAATATAAAAATGGCAATGACAAGAAAATTCGACATTCAAAGTAAATAAATGCCGGAACGGAAGCGAAAATGCAGAATTGGAGTAATTTGCTGTTTTTTTTTGCCGCATGGCATACAAAGAAAATTGCAACCCTAGCCAATTATGTTTTTCCGCTGAAAGTGCAGTCATTTATGTTTTTTACAATGTTTACTTATTGAAAACAGTTGACATACACGCTTTTAGAACTAAAATAGCTTTTCTGTATGAACTTTAAGCATAAAACAATTCTTGCAGCCTTGCACATTTTGATTGTAGCGGCTGTTTTTTCGCAGGAAATATCAGAACTAGAAATTCCGCTATGCCATGCCACTTCTTGCGGCGAAAACACAGGCGACCACGAAGTCCACAGATATTCAGGGTTTTCACTTTGCTTTAGGAACAGCTACAAGGACGCTGAATGGGTAAGCTACACGCTCACGCAGGAAAAGCTCATAAAAAATGCGCGGCGGACAAACAAATTCACCGAAGACAAGAATATTTCAACAGGAAGCGCGAAACTTTCAGACTACAAGGCAAGCGGATATGACAGAGGACACCTTGCGCCGGCAGCAGACATGGCTTGGAGCGAACAGAGCGAAAACGAAAGCTTTTTAATGAGCAACATGACACCGCAAGTTCCGCAGTTCAACAGGGGAATTTGGAAAGAGATTGAAGCCCAAGTAAGAAAATACGCGCAAAGCTTGGACTTTCTGATTGTAGCGACAGGCCCGGTCCTTGAAAAACAGCCAGAGGAATACAAATCCATAGGACAAAGCAAAGTCCGTGTCCCCGAATATTTTTACAAAGTCCTTCTTGCAAAAGACAAGAGCGGAAACTGGCAGTCAATAGGCTTTATAATTCCAAACGAAAAGAGCGAGCATGACATTTTTTCGTACAAAGTCTGCGTAAACGAAGTTGAAGAAAGAACATCCATAGATTTTTTCAGCGCGCTAGAAGATTCAATTGAAGAAGAAGTTGAAAGCCAGACAGAAAATATGTTTACACAAGATTATCGGGTCAAACCCGATAATGACACTAAATTGAACCTAATAATCCAAGACTGATAACAACGATAAAAATTGCAATTTTCAGAGGTTGACTATATAATTTCTATCAATGAAAAGAGTGTTTATTACCGCAATCTTTCTAGCGGGGCTGCTGTTTGCTTCATGCGAATCCTCAAAAGTAGAAGAGCCTAAAGTAAATGAATTTGAAATAAAGGAAGACGAACTTGTTACATCTCAAAACTTTCTGGACGGAAAACTTTTGCTTACTTTTGCAGGCGACATAATGGCGCATTCCGAAAACACAAGGGGAAACTTCCAAGACATTTACACGGAAATTGAAGACATTGTAAAGCAAGCTGACTTTTCATTTGCGAACCTTGAAACTTCCGTGGACAACAAAAAAGAATATTCTTCATATCCAAGGTTCAGTGTAAAAGAAAAATATGCAGACGCCGCAATAGAAGCTGGATTCAATGTGTTCAGCCTTGTAAATAACCACTGCAATGACTTTGGAAAAGCGGGGCTTGAGTCAACCAGAAAGTACTTTGAAAAAAAGCAGAACCAGCTAAACGCACAGAACAAGGAGCTTTATTTTGCCGGAATCAAAAAAAACAAAGGAGAGCAAATACAGTTCATTCCGATTGAAAAAGACGGATGGAAAATTCTTTTTGCCGCGGTAACAGAGCTTGCGAACCAGTGGCTCGATATGGAATACTTTGATTTTCTTAAGCCCACAAAAAAAGAGCGAGAGAAATTCCTTGAGCTTATAAAGCAGAAAAAGGCTGAATGCGACTTGCTGATTCTAAGTTTTCACTGTGCGGAAGAAGAATATGTTCTGACCATTGCTGAAAATCAAAAAAAATTTTATCATGCACTTATTGATTCTGGCGTTGACGTTCTTTGGATAAACCATCCGCACGTTGCAAAAGACTGGGAGCTTATAACTTACGATGGAGTTCCTAGGAAAATTATTTTCTATGCAATGGGAAACACTATCAGCGGGCAAAGAAGAAATCCTGAATTTTCGAATCCGGCCAACAGAAGAGAATACACCGGGGACGGCTATATTTCGCAAGTTGCATTTGAAAAAGATTGTGGCAAACCTAAAATTTCCTGGGTGAATCCAGTTCTTGTTACGACGCTGATTACAGATGAGAAATATTTCGTCATAAAAAAGCTGAATGATGAATTTCTAAATACACTGGAAGAAACTTCAAAATGGAAACCGTATCTTTCAGAACGAAAAAGACTTATGGAACAAATAAAAGGAAAAACTAGATGTCAATAAACTACAAAAACCTTCCTGTATATGAGCAGAAAGAAAGAATCCTTGAAGCGTTAAAAAACAATCAGGTTATAATAGTACAAAGTCCGACCGGCTCTGGAAAAACCACGCAGCTTCCAGTTATACTGCACGAGGCCGGATATTCGCAGACAGGAACAATCGCCGTAACCCAGCCAAGAAGAATCGCGGCGTTAAGTGTAAGCGAATTCATTGCAAAGCAGCTCAAGACAAAATATCCAGGGCTTGTTGGATACAAAGTACGCTTTGAAGACAAGACCGATCCTACAACAAAAATAAAAATAATGACAGACGGAATTCTTTTGCAGGAAATGAAGCTAGATCCTTACATGAGCAAGTATTCTGTTATCATGGTGGACGAAGCGCATGAACGCAGCTTGAACATAGACTTTGCGCTTGGACTTTTAAAAAGAATTCTTGCGGTGCGCCACGACTTTAAAGTAATAGTAAGTTCCGCCACAATGAATGCAGAAAATTTCAGCAGATATTTTGGCAACTGCCCTATCATAAATATTGAAACACAGACATTTCCTGTGGCGATGGTTTACGATCCGCCTGAATCCAAGCCGACCACAACAACAGAAGCCGGAGTTGAAGCAATCCTTGGCAAAATAGAAAAGACAATCGACCGTGTGCTAGACAACAAGGAAACAGGCGACATTCTTGTGTTCCTTCCGGGCGAAAAAATAATCAAGGACTGTATGCAGCGTCTTTACAATTCCACATTCAGAAACAGAATCCACATTGTTCCGCTTTACGGAAGGCTTCCAAAAGAAGAGCAGGAACGGGTTTTTGACAACGCTCCATTCGGAAAAAAGAAAGTTGTTCTTAGCACAAACATTGCTGAAACCTCTATTACAATAAACGGAATTACAACTGTAATCGATTCAGGGCTTGCAAAGTTGAATTTCTACAGTCCAAAGACATTTACTTCAAGTCTTGTGGAAACTCCAGTAAGCCGAGCAAGCTGCAGCCAGAGAAGAGGAAGAGCCGGACGCACCTGCGAAGGAACTTGTTACAGACTTTATTCACGCAAGGATTTTGAAAGCAGGCAGGAATACACAACAGAAGAAATTTACAGAACAGACTTGAGTGAAGTTGTTCTGCGCATGGCGGAGCTTGGAATAACAGAATTTGAAAAGTTCGATTTTATTTCTCCTCCCGGACACGAAGGACTTGTTGGAGCTGTGAACACATTGAATATGCTTGGTGCGCTTGAAAAAGACGGCTCCCTTTCCAGCATAGGAAAGCTCATGGTTCAGTTCCCGCTTGAGCCTCGCATAAGCCGAATAATTGTAGAAAGCATAATGCGTTATCCAAATGTAATGGAAGAAGTTTTGATTGCATCTTCATTCTTAAGCGCGCAGTCTCCGTTTGTGCTTCCCGTTGGAGAAGAAATGGATGCACGGCAAGCACACCATTCATTTAGAGACATGCAGGGAGACTTTGTTGCCTACGTAAAAATGTTCAGGACTTATTCAGAAATGAAAAACAAGGAAGCGTTCTGCAAAAAAAATTACCTTGACGAGCGCGTAATGGCTGAAATCCAGAACATAAAAATTCAGCTTGAAGAAATCGTGTCGCAAAAGCTTCAGCTTCCAGTCTTGCGCAACGGAAACATGGAAGACTACCTTTGCTGCATTGGTTGCGGAATGATTCAGTTTGTATGTGTGCGCGAAGGAAGAGAAAATTACAGAAGCCTTACGCAGGACCACATTTCAATCCATCCCGGCTCCTCGATGTTCAAGGCGAATCCAATTTATATTGTAGCCGGAGAAATTGTTAGAACAAGCAGAATGTTCGCAATGAGTGTTTCGCCGCTAACAAAAAAAATCCTTGAGCAGATAAGTCCGGGACTTGAAGAAAAGCTAAACAAAATCCGCGCGGAAAAAGAAAAGGACAGAGCAGAAAAAGCCCAAGCCTCAAAAGCCTCAAAAGACTCAAAGAAAAAAGAAAAACAGGAAAGCAAAAAAAGCGCGAAAAAAGAAGACAAGAAAAAAGACGAAAACGCAGTTTCGTTCGGAGGAGAATCATTCGAATGCAAAAAAATCAAAGGCAAAAAGACACTGCTTCTTCCGTGGAACGAATTTAAAAGCGCAATTTCAAAGGAAACAAACGAAAGCCTTTTGAACAACATTGCAGGAATGAAAGGCATAATTCTTATGAAGGGCGGATTCAAGCTTCTTTCCGGCGAAAAAATGGAAGTCATAATGAAGATTGCAAAAACGCTCAACTTGAATCCGCTTGATGAAAAGTCATGGCCACGCAAGCTGAACATAAACATCTTTGAAAACGGCGGACTTGAGCAGCTAATAAAAAACATTGACTTTGCGATGCGCATTACAGTTGCAAAATCAGCTTCAAAGGAACTTGGATTTGTCTGCCTGTTCACGGACGGAAACGGAACTTACTGGTTCAAGGTTTCAAGAGGATTTACAACTGCGCTTAATGAAAGCCTTGCTTCTCTTGAAAAACTCATTGACGACACAAAAGATTCAGAACTTGATATTTCAAGAAAAGAAAAAATCAATATGCTTTACAGACTTTTAGACGGAATGTATAAGTAAATATTGAAAATTTTTACTTTTTATAAATCCCATGAAAAATCATGGGATTATTTTTTTAATCATAAAACCTTAACAAACTCCTGCTGTTCATAAAAACTCTTCAAAACCGTGCAGTTTTTGCATTTTTTCGGCAATAAATAGTTATCATAGAAAACTTCAACAAAAACAGGAAGGAAAAATGCAAAGACATGAACTTACACCAGCCCAAAAATGGGAGCGGCTCACACTCGCCGACAACTTCATCTTCTGCAAAGTCCTTGAGGACAATCCGGAAGTCTGCAGGCATCTCATTGAGATTCTCCTCAACATAAAAATCGACAGAATCGAAAAGCCTGCCGC
>DKDI01000044.1:57095-62524 GCA_002449305.1 Treponema sp. UBA6852 | reverse complement strand
ACATTCGCATGTGAAAAGATGATGTTTTCCAATCCGCCTTTTTCGTTGCAAATTCCGCTCATCTTGAAGCCATACCACCAGCCTTTTGTCGACTTGCTTCTTCTGGCATGTTTTTTTGTGACCTTGTGAGAGTAAATCTTGTGGTTCATGCATACTGATATTGGAGTTGAGTCCATATAATGTATTTTTGAGCCGCTCATTCTGTTCAGCCTCATTAAAAAGTTCATAAAGGAAAGGATGAAGACTGCCGACTTGTTTGTAGCCTTCAGGAAGTTCTCGTAGTTTGTAAGCTCCGGAACTTTATCATGCATGAGCTCCTTCACCATCTTATGGTAATTCTTCAGGTCGCCGACTCTAAAATGGAACCTGTAGATATTCAGGGCGACAATCTGCTCGGGGCTCAGTCTTCTTTTGGGGCCTCGTTTTCCATTCCACCTTGAGAGCAGAAAAGAAAACATCAGGCTTCCTTTCATGCTCTTGAAAAATGACGTCACTAAGGATAGTATTTGTTCATACATAAGCGTAATCCTTTTGATTTTTTGTTTGTCAGACAAATTTTAAGGTTTTACGCTTTTTTTGTAAATTCCTACTGAAACTCGAAATTTGGGCTAAATAAAAAAAACACGCCGTATTTTCCCTAAATTCTCGGCGTGAAATTTAAAAAGTACGGTGTGTTTTAAAAAATTCTCGCCGAGTTTTTTCAATATTTGGTTCAGTTTCGAGTTTTAAATTTTACTGTCATTATCGAGCTTGACCCTGCGATGTTTCTGAAAGAAACTCGGTTGATAATCCGTTGAAAATTTTCAGTAGATTGCTAACCGAGTTTGCTATGAAAATATCGCGGTATCAAGCGCGGCAAGGACAACCTCGTTAGCATTGAAAATGACAAAAAAGATACTTTTGGCGTCATCCACTTTTTTTAGTTCTTCAGACATCCAATAGGAACAACAAGAATTCCATCTTCTCTTCTGTAAGCATAAGTTCCTGCTCCAACCAACACCATTAAAAATGATGGTTCTTTCATTTTAGAAACATCAATCTTATCTTGTAGTTTTAACAAATTTGCTGCACCTTCATTAATTAAATCATCTCCGCCAAGTTTGATTTCTATTAAACCATAAGAACCGTTTCTCAAATGAACTACAGTATCACATTCAAGATTGGTGTTGTCTCTGTAATGATATACTGAGCCGTCTAAGCTTTCTGCAAAGATTCTTAAATCCCTTACACACATAGTTTCAAAGAAAAGTCCAAAAGTCTTTAAATCATTTATCAAATCTTCTGGTCCAATGCCAAGGCTTGCAGTGGCGATTGAAGAATCAACATAATATCTTGTATCAGATGTCCTTATGGCAGACTTTGATCTTAAATTTGGATTCCAAGCAGGCATGTCTTCAACAACAAAAATTTTTTTCAATGCTTCTATATAAGAATGAACAGTGTCCTCGTTTACAGTTTCAACTTCGTTTACTGCTATGTCCTGAGCAATGACTGTGCTTGCGGCTTGGCTTCCCTGATTTCTGGCATAAGATTTCATAATCCTTTTAACACGCTCAGAATTTTTATTTACTCCATCGGCTCTGTTAATATCTGATTTAACAACTGCATCATAATAATCAAAAGCCTGTTATAAAGCCGCTTCTGATTTCAGTCCTATAGCCTGCGGCCATCCTCCTCTGCAAACAAGATAGGCAAGCTTGTCTATGTCATCGAGGCTATTTTCACCATCAATATTTAAGTTTCCGTCAAATAATGATTTCAAGCTTACTTCACCAGTTGATTCTCCTGATTCATAAAGGCTCATAGGTCTCATGTTAAGCCAGGTAAAACGGCCTGTACCTGAATGTGTAATTTCTTTTGTGTCAGGAGGAACGGCGGAACCTGTCAAAATAAATTGTCCCATTTTTCCTCTCTGATCTATTTCATATCGAACCGTATCCCAAAGAGTCGGAGCAATCTGCCATTCATCAACAAGCCTAGGCGTATCACCTTTTAATAGCCTTTGAGGATTTAATTTTGAAAGACGAAGATTCTGATCCTTTTCCAATGGGTTGTCCATTCTGAGAATACTTTTGGCCTGCTGCAATGCTGTTGTTGTTTTGCCGCACCATTTTGGTCCTTCTATGAGAACGGCACCTTTTGCTTCGAGTTTTTTTGCCAAAATTTCATCTACAATTCTTGGTTTGTAATCATTCATAAATTAATTATATCTTATATTCGGCGAATTATAAAGTTTTTTCTCGGCATATTGTTTTGCTATTTTTCGGCGTTTTATAATGTTTTTCTATGGCGAATTGTTGTTTTTTTAGAAATTTAGGATTTTAGTATGAAATTTCTTCCTCAAAGTATTATTTTACATTCAGCCAATAAGCTATTTACCTAGGGTAAATAATATATTTACCTGTGGTAAATAGACTATTTTCCTAAGGTAAATAACGTATTTACTCAAGGAAAATTCTTAATAAATTTTCACCAAAAAGTTGTTTTTTGGAATTTATTCATTATAATGTAAAATAGGTTCCTGAAAAATTAGTTATAACAGAGATTCCCACATCAAGTGTGGGAATGACATGGAAATTCAAGTACGACAATGACAGAGAGATGAAAGTTGTCATTATCGGGCTTGACCCGATAATCTAAAAATTGGAGGTCTTTTATGAAGAAATTTATTGTTCCGGCTTTATTTGCGTTTTTATTTGTGGCTGCGTCCTGCATGAACATGAGCGGCGGCTCTGAAAAGGGAGGCTCAATCCGTGTGGCTTTGCCGGGCGGACGCTATGTTTACAACAAAGAAAATGCCGACAAGTTTGTTGTGCGTGTAACAAATGAAGTTTATTCTGAAACGAAAGATTCTGTGGGGGGGGTAATAGAGTTCACAGAACTTGAAGCCGGCGAATATACCGTTGAAGCGGAAGCGAGAGATTCTGCGAACAATGATGAGCTTATTGCATCTGGAAGCAAAGATATAAAAGTTGAAGCGGATAAAACCACAGAATGCCCTTTTACCCTTATAATTTCCAACTGCTTTGTCGCCGAAGACGGAAGCATAGTTATAAACAAAACTAAGCTTGAAAAGACAGCCCTTGCAACAGTAATTGATGCCGCCACAACAATTACAGGAAGCGGAAGCGCAGGCGTTTTTATTGACGGTCGCACAGTAACTTTAAACCCATACAGCATAGGCAAGTACGAAGTAACGCAGGAACTTTATGAGGCTGTAATGGGAGAAAATCCGAGCAAACAACAAGGAGACTCTTATCCTCCTGAAGACGGTGAAACTCAAGAACTGCGCCCAGTTGAAGGTATATATTGGTATCATGCAATTTTGTTCTGCAATAAACTTTCTATATTAATGGGACTTGATAAATGCTATGAAATTCAGTCGAATGGCAGTGAAATTGACTATGACAATATTGACCTTAGTAATATTAAGGCAGTTGCTCCAAACTGGCAAATTTCGTATAAACTAGAAAATAACGGCTATCGTTTGCCTACAGAAGCAGAGTGGGAATTTGCAGCCCGTGGCGGAAAACAAGATGGAAGCAACTGGAATTACACTTATGTTGGCAGTAAAGATATAGATAAAGTTGCTTGGTATAATTATGATGATAATAGAGCGACTAAGAAAAGCCATGAGGTTGGGCTAAAAAAATCCAATAGCCTTGGACTTTATGATATGAGCGGAAACTGCTGGGAGTTTTGTTCTGATAGATCAAACAATATTTCTGAAATGGAAGTAACAGATCCTGTTGAAAGCGGAACAGGATGCATACGTAGAGGTGGAAGTGTTTTTGATACAGACTCTAAAAATATTTTTAGTCGCTCTTACCAATCTGAAAATGAGCTAACACAGTTTCTTTACAAAGATAACGGTTTCCGCCTTGCGCGTACTATAAAATAAAAAAAAACACGCCGTGTTTTTTTAATTATAAAAGTAAAACAAAAAGGAGATTGTTGTACCATGCTTGAACTTAATTCGTATGTTTCGTTAAACGGCAAGAATTACCGGCTTGAAAAACTTTTGGGCAAAGGCAAGGGTGGATATTCGTATCTTGCTTCTTGTGGCGGAGCTCTTTTTGTGCTTAAGCAGATTCACCACGAGCCTTGCAGCTACTATCAGTTTGGCAACAAGATAATGGCAGAACTCAACGATTATGAGCGTCTAAAGAATGCCGGCATAAGAATTCCGCTTATGATTGCGCATGATGTTAACAATGAGCGCATTTTAAAGGAGTATATTGACGGTTCTACAATAGAGCAGCTCGCCAAGAAAAAACTTGTAAAGCCTGAATACATAGCTCAGGTGGAAGAAATGTGCCGCAAACTTTATCCTCTTCACCTTAATATCGACTATTATCCCACAAATTTTATTGTACAGAACGGACTTTTGTATTACATTGACTATGAGTGCAATGAATATTCCGATGAATGGAATTTTGAAAACTGGGGCAAAAAATACTGGAGCTAGCCAGTTTGATTGCGGAAAATTAAAAAGCGAGGTCTTATGAGCGCGACAATTGACAATGCCGTAGAAAAAATACTTGAATCTTACCAAAAGTACGGAGGAATCAACCTTGATGAAGCCATGAAGTTTCCGAACAGGGAAAACGTCATAACGGTTCTAAAGGATATTCAGTGCTTGATTTTTCCGGGCTACAGGGTTGCAGAGGAAATTGATTCGCTTACGTTGAGATTTGTTACAGGCGAGCGCGTAAACCGCATAGTTTCAATGCTTACCCGCGAGATAAAAAAAGCCCTTTCTTTTGTTGTCCAGAACGACAAAGTTGAACTTTCACATTGCTTTAATCTTGCGGAAAAAGTCTCTCTTGCTCTTATTGAAGAAATTCCAGAAATCCGCAGAAAAATCGGACTCGATGTTCAGGCTGCAAATGCTGGAGACCCGGCTGCAAAATCTAGCGAGGAAGTAATAGTTTCGTATCCTTGCCTTGAAGCGATTTCCGTTTATAGAATTGCCCATTTTCTTTCAGAAAGCGGAGTTCCTGTTATTCCGCGCATAATGAGTGAGTACGCGCACAGCCACACTGGAATTGATATAAATCCGGGTGCAAAAATCGGCGAAAGTTTTTTTATTGACCATGGAACTGGCGTTGTAATTGGCGAAAGCTGCATTATTGGCGACAATGTGAAAATTTACCAAGGCGTTACATTGGGCGCTTTGAGTGTAAAAAAAGAGCTGATGAACAAAAAACGCCATCCAACAATAGAAGACAATGTTACGATTTATGCCAATGCCACGATTTTAGGCGGAAATACTGTAATTGGTGAAGGCTGTGTCATAGGCGGAAACACTTGGATTACAAAGTCTGTTCCTCCGCATACAACTTTTACACAGGAATGCCGCTCGTAATCAGTTTTTTTGTGTCATAGAAAATCCAATAAGTTTAAAATGTCATTGTCGGGCTTGACCC
>DKDI01000044.1:0-57031 GCA_002449305.1 Treponema sp. UBA6852 | reverse complement strand
TCGGTTGATAATCTGTTAAAAAATTACAGTGGATTCTCGTATCGTAGCGCGAGAATGACAAAGAAATAAAAATTCGATATTCAACCTATTGTTCTAAAAATATTATTTGAATTTCAACAAATTCAAGAATCTCTTATTGACATATTTTTTCTATTAAGTTATATTTCCAAAACATACCATTTTTCAAGGGAATATTATCCCTATGCTCTTGTAGCTCAGTCGGTAGAGCACATCGTTGGTAACGATGAGGTCAGCGGTCCGATTCCGCTCGGGAGCTATAAGATTAGAAAAACAGAGGAGCAAATATTATGGCAAGCAAGAAAAAGTCAGCCGTAGAAATCATTGCATTGCAGTGCACAGAATGCAAGCGCAAAAATTACACAACATACAAAAACCGCAAGAATATCACTGGCAAGCTTGAAAAGAACAAGTACTGCCCGTTCTGCCGCAAAGAAATCCTTCACAAGGAAACAAAAGCTAAATAAAATATATGCCTTCTTTTAGGGAGGCTGTATATATTTTAGGTCAGTAGCTCAGTTGGTAGAGTCCCGGTCTCCAAAACCGGTTGTCGCGGGTTCGAGTCCTGCCTGGCCTGTTAATTTACAAAAGACGAGGATGAAAATGAAAAAGATTTTTCAGTTTTTTAAAGAATGTGCCGGAGAGCTTAGAAAAGTAACTTGGCCTACACGCACCGACGTTCTTTCTTCTACAAAAGTTGTTTTCATCTCTACAATTATTGTTGCATTGATTCTTGGTCTTCTTGACTGGCTGTTTACAGAAGGCCTTCGCCTCGTATTCTAGGGGAATCAAATGGCAAGAAGCTGGTATATTCTTCAGACTTATTCAGGCTACGAGCAGAAAATTCAAAGAACATTGGCAACTATGCTCACAGAGCAGAAACTTGATTCAAATGTTGTTTTTCAAGTAAAAGTTCCAATGGAAGAAGTTGTTGAAATTTCAAATGGAAAAAAACACGTCCGCAACAACTTGATTCTTCCTGGCTACATTATGATTGAAATGGATCTTCCGCAGATTGGATGGAAGAACACCTGCTCTTTAATTCGCCGCGTTCAGGGTGTAACAGGTTTTGTTGGTGTTAAGCCTTCTGAAAAACCGCGTCCAATTTCCACAGAAGAAGCAAAAAATATCTTGCAGATGGCTGGCGAGCTTAAAGGTGAAAAACAGGTTCGCATTAAGCAGAATTTTGAAGTCGGCGAGACTGTAAAAATCACAGAAGGTCCTTTTGCAACTTTCAGCGGAGCTATCGAAGACATAAATACAGAAAAGAACAAGCTTCGTGTTAATGTTCAGATTTTTGGAAGAGCAACTCCTGTTGAAGTTGATGTTCTTCAAGTTGAAAAAATATAAGCTGCTCTTTTCAGTTAAGCAGTTTTATGCCAGTTTTAAGCAGCATTTTTAAAGCTGGCTCTGATGTTTGATAGAATTTTGCATTCGCAATGAATGCTTTTTTCTTAATTTGGGAGAAGTGCAAGTCCGTTGGACATAGGCATTTCGCTAGGGGTCAGAAAATCTGATGCCCACCACCAATGTAAGGAGATACATTATGGCCACAAAGAAGGTTACAGCTGTTATTAAACTTCAGTGCCCTGCCGGCGCTGCTACACCAGCTCCACCTATTGGACCGGCTCTTGGACCTCACGGAGTTTCTGCGCCTAAGTTCGTTCAGGAATTCAATGACCGCACAAAGAGCATGGAAAAGGGACTTATTATCCCTGTAGTCATCACTGTCTATCAGGACAAATCTTACACATTTATTCTCAAGACTCCTCCTGCAGCTGTTCTTATTAAGAAGGCTGTTGGAATCCAGAAAGGCTCTGGAAACCCGCTTCGTAACAAGGTTGGAAAACTTTCAAAGGCGTCTCTTGAAGAAATTGCAAAACAGAAACTTCCTGATCTTAATGCAAACGACATTGAGGCTGCTAAGAAAATCATCGCTGGTACTGCTCGCAGTATGGGCGTAGAAGTGGAGGCTGAATAATGAAGCACGGAAAGAAATACCGCGAATCATTGAAGAAATATGATCCGGCAAAGGCTTATGGAATTTCAGAAGCTTGCCAGCTTGTAAAAGATCTTCACTATGTAAAGTTCGATGAAACAGTTGAGCTTTCAGTTTCCCTTAAACTGGAAAAAAACCAGACTGTACGCGATACTCTTGTATTCCCGCATCAGTTTACTGCTGAAAAACGCGTTCTTGTTTTCTGTAAAGATGACCGTGTAAAAGAAGCTCTTGATGCAGGTGCAACTTATGCAGGTACAGAGTACATTGAGAAAGTAAAGGGCGGCTGGCTTGATTTTGATGTTGCTGTTGCTACTCCAGACATGATGAAAGACGTTGGTCGTCTTGGTATGGTTTTGGGACGCAAAGGTCTTATGCCTAACCCTAAGACAGGAACTGTAACACCAAACATTGCGCAGGCTGTCGCTGAACTTAAAAAAGGACGTACAGAATTCCGCGCAGACAAGACTGGTGTTGTTCATATTCCTGTTGGAAAAGTTTCTATGGATTCAAAAGACACAGCTGAAAACGTAAAAGTTTTCCTCACAGAACTTGAGCGCAAAAAGCCAGCTGATGCAAAAATTGGATTTGTACGTTCTGTTTCAATCAGTTCTTCAATGGGACCTGGCGTTTGGATTGACTTTAAGGAGGCAGAATAATGGCTATTTTGGCAAAAAAGATTCAGCCTAGCAAAGCACAGGCTATTGAAGAAGCAAAGAAAGTTCTTAGTGAATATAAAGATTTTATCTTTGTTGAATACAGAGGACTTACTGTTGAGCAGATTTCAAAGCTCCGCCATTCTTTGCGCGAAAAGAATTCACAGTTCAAGGTTATCAAGAATAACTTTGCGCGTGTAGCTTTTGACGAAATGAAGAATGATGCAGTTGCTCAGTATCTTTCTGGACCAACGGCTATTGCCATGATCAAGGAAGAGGCTAATGAATCTGCAAAAGTTTTGTTTGACTTTGCAAAAGAAGCTCCAGCTCTCGTTGTAAAAGGCGCATGGGTAGAAGACGAGCTTTATGATGCTGCAAAAATCGAGGCGTTTGCAAAACTCCCTGGAAAGAAACAGCTTATCGCAATGCTTATGTCTGCAATCAATGGACCTGCAAGAAAACTTGCCGGAACATTGCAAGCATATGTTGAAAAACTGGAAAAAGAAGGTCCGGCTTCTGCAGCTCCAAAAGCGGAAGAGGCAGCTCCTGCGGCAGAGGCTCCAGCAGCCGAAGCGGCTCCAGCTCCAGCAGCTGAGTAAATTCAGTAGGGCAAATGCTTTTTGCGATGCCCAGAGCGGAATTTTTCCCTGCGGTCAGGCTTCATAGCTGTCGACTGTCCGCAGACAAACCGATGCAGGGTTTAGAAACAGTTTGTTTTTATCTGCACGGAAATTACTAATCATATTTGATTACGGAGAAGACAATATGGCAGCTCTTACAAATGATGAAATTCTTGAAGCAATTGCAAACATGACAGTTCAGCAGGCAGCTGATCTCGTAAAAGCAATGGAAGAAAAATTCGGTGTTTCTGCAGCAGCACCTGTAGCAGTAGCAGCAGGTCCAGCAGCGGCAGCTGAAGAAGAGCAGACAGAATTTACTGTTACTCTTGAATCTATTGATCCAGCAAAGAAGATGGATGTTATTAAGGCTGTTAAGGCTGCAACAGGTCTTGGTCTTAAAGAAGCAATGGCAATCGTTACTGGTGCTCCACAGGTTGTTAAAGAGGGAGTATCTAAGGCTGATGCTGACAAGCTTATCGCAGACATCACTGCTGCTGGTGGAAAAGTTAGCAAGAAATAATCTGGCAGATGCTTGATTGTTTTTCTTCAAGATATTTATAAAACTTGAACTCTAGCTTCAGGGAAAGGTTTTCCTTTTCCTGAGGCTTTTGTTGTCAAAAGAGCCTGCAGGTTGGCTTGAAAATAAAAACAAATCTGCCGGGACAGAGATTTCCGATAGGGCGCTTTTTCTCGTGCTGAGCAAAGTCTTTGCTTGTAGCGGTTTGGGCGTACCAGTTCATAACCCCTAAAGAGGTATTTGATGTTCGCAAAGAGCAAGAAAATTGTTCGCCAGTACATAGGAAAAGACATCCAGGATTTCATGGAGCTTCCTAATCTTATCGACATTCAGCTTTCTTCCTATGAAGAATTCATTCAAAAAGACAGAATTGAAAAAGGTGAGCCGCTTTTAAATCAAGGACTTCAGGAAGTTTTCACTTCAACTTTCCCTATTGAAAGTCCGGCTGGTGATATGTCGCTTGAATATGAATTTTATGAGCTTGACTACGATGGCATGAAATTCACTGAACAGGAATGCAAGAAAAAAGGTGTTTCTTATGCAGTTCCTTTAAAAGCCCGCATCAATCTTAATTTTAAAGAAACTGGAGCTATTCTCCAAAAAGATATTTACATGGGCGATGTTCCTCTTATGACAGACAGGGGAACTTTCGTTATCAATGGAGCAGAACGCGTTGTTGTAAGCCAGATTCACCGTTCGCCTGGAGTTATTTTTCAGCGCGACAAGGGCGTTTTGTCTAGCCGCATAATTCCTTACCGCGGTTCTTGGCTTGAATTTGAAATCGACCAGAAAAAAGAACTTATTTACGCAAAAATTGACCGCAAGAAAAAAATCTTGGGAACAATTTTTCTCCGCGCGCTTGGATATTCGACACGTGAAGAAATTATAAATTGCTTCTATGTTACGGAAGATGTAAAAATTCCTTCAGATGCAGAAAAACGTGACGAGCTTTCAGGAAGAGTTCTTGGAAAACCAGTAATCATAAAAGATGAAGAAACCGGTGAAGAAAAAAAGTTGTTCCGAGCAGGAGACAAGCTTCATCCGCATGATATTGATGACCTTGTTGCAAACGGAATCAAGGAAATAAATGTAATAAAGTTCAACATGAAAAAACGCCCTGACGACAAAGAGGAAAAAAATCCCTCTTTGGACAGCGAAATGATTGTGAACTGCTTTGAGCGTGAAGAAATTGTATTCTCCAAGGAAGGTTCTTCTACAGCGGATGAGCCTACAAAGGAAGAGTGCCTTTCAAAAGTTTACGCTGTATTGATGCCGGGCGAGCCGATTACTGTTGAGGCTGCAGAACGCGACCTTACAACTATGTTCTTTAGTGTCCGCCGCTACGACTTGGGACGTGTTGGACGCTACAAGCTTAATAAAAAATTTGACTATAAAGAGCCAGTTGAAGATGTAACTCTTACAAAGGAAGACATCATCAACACAATGAAGCATCTTATAGAAGTTTACATTGGCGATGAACCTCTCGATGATATTGACCACTTGGGACGCCGCCGTGTTCGTTCTGTTGGCGAGCTTCTTACAAACCAGTTCAAGACAGCTTTTGCACGCATGGAGCGTATTGCAAAGGACCGCATGAACTTAAAGGAAACAGAAACTCTTAAGCCAGGCGACTTGATTTCTATAAAGCCGATCATTTCTTCTATCCGTGAGTTTTTTGGTTCAAGCCAGCTTTCTCAGTTCATGGATCAGTGTAATCCGCTTGCAGAACTTACTCATAAACGCCGTCTTAACGCATTGGGACCGGGCGGTCTTTCACGTGACAGAGCAGGCTTTGAAGTTCGCGACGTTCACTATACTCATTATGGACGAATGTGTCCTATTGAAACTCCTGAAGGTCCGAATATCGGTCTTATTGTTTCTCTTGCTATTTTTACCCGCGTAAATGAATATGGATTCCTTGAAGAGCCTTACCGCAAAGTTGTAAATGGAAAGGCGACTAATGAAGTTGAATATCTTGATCCAATGGATGAAGATAAATACTATGTTGGTCAGGTTACAGAAGGAATGAAGGCTGACGGTTCGTTCCCTACAGACTTGGTTTCTTGCCGCCACCGTGGAGATTACACAAGCCGTTCTCCAAAAGACATTCAGTATATGGACGTTTCACCGCGCCAGGTAATTTCTGTTTCAGCTTCTCTTGTTCCGTTCCTTGAGCATGACGATGCTAACCGCGCGTTGATGGGTTGTAACATGCAGCGTCAGGCTGTTCCGCTTTTGTTCCCGGAGCCTCCTCATGTTGGTACTGGAATGGAGCAGAAGACAGCTTACGATTCTGGAGTTCTTACAAAAGCCCGCCGTGCTGGAACTGTAAAATGGGTTGAAAGCGATCTTATTAAAATTAAGCCGGATGGAGTCAAAGGCGATGTATTTGATGAATATCCGTTGCTCAAATATCAGAAGACAAACAGCGATACTGTAAATCATCAGCGTCCTACAGTTCAGGTTGGCGAGCACGTTGAAGTTGGCGGAGTCATCGCAGACGGTCCTGCTACTTTCAACGGCGAGCTTGCATTGGGACGCAATATTCTTGTTGGATTTGTTCCGTGGAATGGATACAACTACGAGGATGCTGTTTTGATCAGTCAGCGCGTTGTAAAAGAGGATATGTATACTTCTGTTCATATCCACGAGTTCCAGACTGAAATCCGCGAAACAAAACTTGGACCAGAGCGCATTACACGCGACATTCCAAACACTTCAGAAAAGATTCTTGACAATCTCGACTCTGAAGGAATTGTCCGCATCGGCGCAAAAGTCCGCTCCGGAGATATTCTTGTTGGAAAAGTTACTCCAAAAAGCGAAACTGAAACTACACCGGAATTCAAGCTTTTGAATTCTATTTTCGGTGAAAAGGCAAAAGAAGTCCGCGACTCTTCACTTAAACTTCCTCATGGAGTTCAGGGCGTTGTAATTGACATTCAGCGTCTTAAGAGAAGTGAAGGCGATGAGCTTCAGCCTGGCGTAGATGAGCAGGTAAAAGTTATTATCGCAGACAAACGCAAGCTTGTTGTTGGTGATAAGATGGCCGGACGCCACGGAAACAAAGGTGTTGTTGCACGCATTCTTCCTGTTGAGGATATGCCTTACCTTGAGGATGGAACTCCGCTCGATGTTTGCTTGAACCCTCTTGGTGTTCCTTCGCGCATGAATATTGGACAGATTATGGAATCTGAGCTTGGAAGAGCCGGTCTTGTTTTGAATGAATGGTACAATTCGCCTGCGTTCCAGACACCTAGTCAGGAGCAGATTGCAGAAAAACTTGTTCAGGCTGGACTTTCGCCGGACTGTAAGCAGATTGTGCACGACGGATTTACAGGCGAGCCTTTCCTGAACCCAATCTTCGTTGGTGTTATATACTTTATGAAGCTTCACCACTTGGTTGACGACAAGATGCACGCTCGTTCAACAGGTCCTTATTCTCTTGTTACACAGCAGCCATTGGGAGGAAAAGCCCAGTTTGGTGGTCAGCGTCTTGGAGAAATGGAAGTTTGGGCACTTGAGGCTTATGGCGCTGCAAATACATTGCAGGAAATGATGACAATCAAATCTGATGATATGAACGGACGTTCTAAAGTTTATGAGTCGATTGTCAAGGGTGAGCCAACTGCTCCAATTGGAGTGCCGGAATCATTCAATGTTTTGGTTCAGGAACTTCGTGGACTTGCGTTGGACTTTACTATTTATGATGACAAAGGCAAGCAGATTGCCCTTACTGAACGTGATCAGGAGCTTATTGACAAAGTAGGCGCTGGTTTTGACAAGGAGAACGAAAATGCGTGATATTCAGGATTTCACAAGCCTTAAAATTAAACTTGCTTCCCCGGAAAATATCCGTTCATGGTCTTACGGTGAAGTAAAAAAGCCGGAAACTATAAATTACCGCACTCTTCGCCCGGAGAGGGACGGTCTTTTCTGCGAGCGTATCTTTGGTACAACAAAAGAATGGGAATGCTACTGCGGAAAATTCAAGTCAATCCGCTATAAAGGCGTTGTCTGCGACCGCTGTGGAGTTGAAGTTACACACTTTAAAGTCCGCCGTGAGCGCACTGGACACATTGACTTGGCGGCTCCTGTTAGCCACATTTGGTATTATCATTCAGTTCCTAGCCGCATGGGACTTTTGCTTGATTTGCAGGTGGCAGCTCTCCGCTCAATTCTTTACTATGAAAAGTACATTGTAATTGAGCCGGGCGACACGGATTTAAAGAAAAATCAGCTTTTGACAGAAGATGAATATCTTGAAGCGCAGGAACGTTATGGCGGCGCATTTACAGCAGGAATGGGAGCAGAGGCAATAAAGACTTTACTTGAAAACCTTGACCTTGACGCTCTTGCTGCTGAACTTCGTGCAAAAATGATTGAAAAAGGTCCAAAGAGCGATAAGCGTCTTTTGAAGAGAATTGAAATTGTAGAGAATTTCCGCACTTCAGAAAACAAAGCGTCTTGGATGATTTTGGATGTTATTCCGGTTATTCCGCCGGATTTGCGTCCTATGGTTCAGCTTGACGGAGGACGCTTTGCAACTTCCGACTTGAATGACCTTTATCGCCGTGTTATTAACCGCAACAACCGTTTAAAGAAGCTTCAGTCTTTGTCTGCGCCGGACATTATTATCCGCAACGAAAAACGCATGCTTCAGGAAGCGGTTGATTCATTGTTTGACAATTCTAAGCGCAAACAGCGTGTTCTAAAAGGCGCCGCAAACCGTCCGCTTAAATCAATCAGCGATATGCTTAAAGGAAAGCAGGGACGTTTCCGCCAGAATTTGCTTGGAAAACGTGTTGATTACTCTGGACGTTCTGTAATTGTTGTTGGACCTGAGCTTAAGCTTTGGCAGTGCGGTCTTCCTGAAAAAATGGCATTGGAACTTTTCAAGCCGTTTATAATGAAGAAACTTGTTGACAAGGGCGTTGTATTTAATATTAAAAAGGCTCGTTCACTTGTAGAAAGTGAATCCACAGAAGTTTTTGCAATTCTTGATGAAGTAGTCCGTGAGCATCCTGTAATGCTTAACCGTGCTCCTACTTTGCACCGTTTGGGAATTCAGGCATTTGAACCAGTCCTTGTTCCTGGAAAAGCATTGAAGCTTCATCCTTTGGCTTGTAAAGCATTTAACGCCGACTTCGATGGAGACCAGATGGCAATCCACGTGCCTCTTACTCAGGCAGCTCAAATGGAATGCTGGACACTTATGCTTTCTGCCCGCAACCTTCTTGACCCGGCAAACGGAAACACTATTGTAGCTCCTTCTCAGGACATGGTTTTGGGAATTTACTACATGACTTCTATAAAGCCGAATGCAAAGGGCACAGGAAAATTCTTCTCTAGCGCAGATGAAGTTCGTCTTGCGGCTTCTAGCGGAGCAATTGAATGGCAAGCGGAAATCAAGGTTCACAAAAATATTCTCAATAAGTGCGTAAACAACGACAAAGAGCCTGACAGCAAGTACATTCTTACATCAGCAGGCCGCATGGCTTTCAATGAGTCAATGCCGGACGAAGTTGACTTTTACAACGAGCAGCTCGGCGACAAAAAACTCAAGAAGATGATTGAAAGCGTTTACCACAACGAGCAGACAAGCGACAAGCGTATAAAGAGTCTTATTGAAGAAAAATATCAGTTTGAAACTTTTGATGCGGAAACATTGGATAAAGTTATTGAAGACGCTTCCCTCAGAAAACAGATTGATAAAATCTACAATAGAGAAACTCCGCTTGAAGAATACAAGCTCAGAAAAATTCTTCCGAGTCTTTACGCTATTGACCGTGGCTGGCTTACAATTCAGATGCTTGATGCAATCAAGGCTTGCGGATACAAAAACGCTACATTCTATGGCGCAACTCTTTCAATGGACGACATTCTTGTTCCGGAAGAAAAAGAGGCTATGGTTGCAGAAGCAAACAAGGAAGTTGAAAAAATTGTTGGACAGTGGAACAGCGGTGCTATTACAGCCGATGAACGCTACAACAAGTCTGTTACAGTTTGGGAAAACACAAACGAAAAGCTTACAAACCTCATGATGGACAACCTTGCAAAGCATAAAGACGGATTCAATACTATCTATATGATGGCTACATCCGGTGCCCGTGGTTCTAAAAAGCAGATTTCCCAGCTTGCGGCAATGCGTGGACTTATGCAGAAGCCTAACGGAGACATCATTGAGCTTCCAATCCGTGCAAACTTTAAGGAAGGACTTTCAGTTATTGAGTTCTTTATTTCAACAAACGGTGCGCGCAAAGGTTTGTCTGATACAGCTTTGAAGACTGCTGATGCCGGTTACATGACACGCCGCCTTGTAGATGTTGCCCAGGATGTTGTTGTAAATGAAGAAGACTGCGGAACAATCAACGGAATTGACTATTCTGCAATAAAGGACGGAGACACTGTTACAGTTCCTTTGGCAAAACGCATTGCAGGCCATTATACAATCGAGCGCGTAATCGACCCTGTTTCCGGCGAGCTTCTTTGCGATGTAAACCAGTATATAGATGAAAGTCTTGCTGAAAAAATTGACAAGGCTGGAGTTGAAAAAGTTAAGCTGCGCACAGTTCTCACTTGTGAAAGCAAACACGGAATTTGTGTAAAATGCTACGGAAAAGACCTTGCCCGCAACAAGATTGTTGAAATCGGTGAAGCAGTTGGAACTATTGCGGCTCAGTCAATTGGTCAGCCTGGTACACAGCTTACACTTCGTACATTCCATACCGGTGGTGCTGCGGAAGGTGGACAGAAAGATAACCACATCGCAATGAAATACGATGTTTATATCAAAAGCCTTGAAGGAACTCATGTTGTTGCAAAAAATGGCGACTGGCTCTTTACACGCCGTGGCTCAATGATTGTTACAAAGCTGTTCAAGTCCTATGCTTTTGATTCTTCCGATGAAGTTCTTGTTGAAGACGGCGCTTATGTCCGCAAGGATAATCCGATTTTGAAACACAAAGGACAGGAAGTTCTTGCTTCTGATTCTGGCCGCATTATCATAAGAGACAATGTTGTTTATCTTACAAGCAATGACCAGAAAGTTGAAATTTCCAACGGTTCGACTGTATATGCAAAATTCACAGAAGCTTCGTGCATTGCAAAAGCTGGCGAGCCTGTAGGAGAGTTCGATCCTTATAGCGAGCCGATTATTGCGGAAGTTTCTGGCTACATTCATTATGAAGACATCATTGACGGCGTAACTCTTGAAACAAAGACTGATATTCAGACTGGAGCTGTTGAACGCCGTATTTCTGATCTTCATCTTGATGTAAAGCAGCCTCGTATTATTATTACGGATGAAGATGGAAACGAGCTTGGAAGTTACCACATGCCGGTTGGAGCTATTTTGAGCAACGACATCAAGGACAAGGGAAAGGTTGAAGCTGGAACAACTCTTGCAAAAATGGCTAAAGACGCTGCAAAGGCAAACGACATTACTCTTGGTCTTCCTCGCGTTTCTGAGCTTTTCGAAGCACGCAAACCAAAGAATCCTGCTGTAATAGCAAAGATTACTGGAACTGTAAAATTTGACAAGATTGTAAAAGGAAAAAGAACAGTTATCGTTGTTGACGAATACGGAAAGGAGCACAGCCACCTTGTTCCTATGGTTAAGCGTCTCCTTGTTCGTGATGGCGATAAGGTTGAAGCCGGAGAAAAACTTTGCGATGGAGCAGTAGACGCACACGATGTTCTTTCTGTTCTTGGCGAAGACCGTCTTCAGAACTTCCTTATGGATGAAATTCAGTCTGTTTACCGCGCTCAGGGCGTAGATATTAACGATAAGCACATCGGAACTATTATCCGCCAGATGCTTAAAAAAGTCGAAATCATCAAAGTTGGCGACACAAGATTTATCTACGGTCAGCAGGTTGACAAGTACACATTCCGTGAAGAAAACGACAGAGTTGTTGCGGAAGGCGGACAGCCAGCTGTTGCGTGCCCTATGTTCCAGGGAATTACAAAAGCCGCTCTTGCTGCTGATTCATTCATTTCGGCTTGTTCGTTCCAGGAAACAACCCGTGTTCTTACAAACGCTGCAATTGCAGGTTCTGTGGATAATCTTCATGGTCTTAAGGAAAATATTATTATCGGACACAGAATTCCTGCTGGTACAGGAATCCGCCAGTACAACAATGTAAAACTTTCAGACAATTCAAGTGCTGACTTGGATGCCAAGGTGAAGGAAATTCTTGAGCAGCGTATGCTTGAAATGAAGGAAGCCGAAGAAGCTGCTGTTGTTCCGGCTATGGATTCCGCATCGGACGAGGATTAAAAATTGCCAGTCGCTAGGAAAATTCAACTTTTTCTGGCGGCTTTGGCAAAATTCCCTTGACGAAAATAGTTTGAATTCTGTAGAATTAGATACTTATTTTGTTATTCTGTCCGAGGTGCTGCTCGGCAATAATATAGGAGAATAGGCGATGCCTACAATAAACCAATTAATTCGTAAAGGACGTCAGTCTTCTGCAAAAAGAACTAAGGCCCCCGCACTTCAGTCTTGCCCGCAGAAACGCGGTGTTTGCACACGTGTTATGACAATGACTCCAAAAAAACCGAACTCGGCTCTTCGTAAGATTGCCCGTGTTCGCTTGAGCAACGGAATCGAAGTTACTGCATATATTCCAGGAATTGGACATAACTTGCAGGAACACTCAGTTGTACTTGTTCGCGGTGGACGTGTAAAGGATCTTCCTGGTGTACGCTACCACATTATCCGCGGTACAAAAGATACTCTTGGTGTTGATGGACGCAAAAGAGCCCGTTCAAAATACGGTGCTAAAAAACCAAAGGCATAATAGGAGGTTAATACTATGGGAAGACATAAGAAATCAGTTAACCGTCCGGTTATGCCAGACGAAAGATACAACAGCGTAGTTATTTCAAAATTCGTAACACGCATGATGCTTGATGGAAAAAAACAGATTTGTCAGAAAATCGTTTATGATGCTTTGGACAAATTGAAGACAAAGACTGACAAGGATCCACTTGAAGTATTCCTTAAGGCTTTGGAAAATGTAAAGCCAATGGTGGAAGTAAAAAGCCGCCGCGTTGGTGGAGCTACATATCAGGTTCCTATTGAAATTCGTGACGCACGCCGCGAAGCTCTTGGAATGAGATGGATGATTAACGCTGCCCGTTCACGCAACGGACACGGAATGGCAGAAACTCTTGCCGCTGAAATCTTTGATGCTTTCAACAACACAGGTTCTGCTTATAAGAAGAAGGAAGATACACACAAAATGGCAGAAGCAAACAAGGCTTTTGCTCATTACCGCTGGTAGTTCTTGCTTGTTCAGAACAGCCGCTTTGGTTTTCCAAGGCGGTTTTTTTATATATTTATAAAAGTGACAAAATTACGATTTTTATTGAAATTCGTCTTAAATCAGATATTTTCAATTATTTTCTAAATAAAAGTTTTTAGCCTCTTGATTTTTTTTTGAAAAAAGTATATAAATACAGAACATTTATGCCTTTATAAGGCGTATTCTGCATTTTTGCAGACAGAGTGTTTGATAGTCGGACGGACAGTTAAAACTGTCTGGTGAAAATCGTAAAACTTCCGCAGTGCGGCTGTAGAGTTTCACACCCTGAATGTGCAGAAAGTTTCGTTGAAACTTTCTATACAAATGGTTGCGTGTTCAGGCTTCTGACTGGCTGAAAGAATTGCTCCCACAGTTTTGTTTCAGCTAAAAAAGGTTCTGAATTCCAAACCAATCGTCAGCCCGGATGATGCTAGGTGGAAAAGGCCAGCTGCTTCGAATAGATGAAACAGAATTTTTGATGTTGTCCATTCACGTATAGAATCGTCCTAGTTAAATTGGTCAAGTGTGTATGCGAAAATATTGTCTGCTTTTTAAGAGGCATATTTTCTGGCTTAAAGTGCAACACATAAAATACAACATAATGCCGCAGTAAAACACTGCAAGGCAAGGAGAAAATCATGGCAAAGGAAGAGTTCAACAGAACTAAACCTCACATGAACGTTGGTACTATCGGTCACGTTGACCATGGTAAGACTACACTTTCTGCTGCTATCACTGCTTATTGTGCAAAAAAATACGGTGATAAGCTCTTGAAGTACGATGAAATCGACAATGCGCCAGAGGAAAAGGCTCGTGGTATCACTATCAACAGCCGCCACCTTGAGTATCAGTCTGACAAGCGTCACTATGCACATATTGACTGCCCAGGACATGCTGACTACATCAAGAACATGATTACTGGTGCTGCTCAGATGGATGGAGCTATCCTCGTTGTTTCTGCTCCAGATTCAGTTATGCCACAGACAAAAGAGCACCTTCTTCTTGCTCGTCAGGTTGGCGTACCAAAGATTATTGTATTTCTTAACAAAGTTGACCTTGTTGATGATCCAGATCTTCTTATGCTCGTTGTTGATGAAGTAAAAGAAACTCTCAAAGGATACGGCTTCTCTGAGGATACACCAATTATCCAGGGATCTGCATTCAAGGCTTTGAATGAATCTGACAATCCAGAAAACACAAAATGCATTGAAGAGCTTCTTACAGCTATGGACACATGGTTTGATGATCCAGTTCGCGATGATCAGAAGCCATTCCTTATGCCAATTGAAGATATCTTCACAATCACAGGACGTGGTACTGTTGTTACTGGTCGTATCGAGCGTGGTGTTATCCACATGGGTGACGCTGTTGAAATCGTTGGTATCCGCCCAACACAGTCTTCTACTGTAACTGGAATCGAAATGTTCAACAAGACTCTTAACGAAGGTATGGCTGGTGACAATGCTGGTATTCTTCTTCGTGGTGTTGAAAAGAAAGATGTTATTCGTGGACAGGTTCTTGCTGCTCCAGGAAGCATTCACCCACACACAAAGTTCGAGGCTCAGATTTACGTTCTTTCAAAGGAAGAAGGTGGACGCCACAGCCCGTTCTTTACAGGTTATCGCCCACAGTTCTACTTCAGAACAACAGACATTACTGGTACTGTTGAGCTTGAACCAGGAACAGACATGGTAAAACCTGGCGACAATGTTAAGATTATCGGTGAACTTATTCACCCAATCGCTATGGATGAAGGTCTTAAGCTTGCTATCCGTGAAGGTGGACGCACAATCGCTTCTGGACAGGTAACAAAGATTATCGAATAGTTATTGAAGGGCAGAAGGCTTAGCTTTCTGCCCTATTTGGAGAATATCATGGCAAATGGCAAGATTCGTGTAAGACTTCGTGCTTTTGACGTAGCTCTTATCGATCAGAGCGCAAAAGACATCGTGCAGCAGGTTCAGAAGGCAGGAGCAAAGGTTTCAGGACCAATTCCGCTTCCAACAAGAATCAATAAAGTTACAGTTCTCCGTTCACCTTTCGTTAACAAGAAGTCACGTGAACAGTTTGAAATGAGAACTCACAAACGCCTTATTGACATTTTTGAACCGAGTTCAGAAGTAATGGATTCTTTGATGAAACTTGAACTTCCAGCAGGTGTTGATGTAGAAATTAAGCAGTAATCGGAATAGAATTCGGTTTCTGTAAAATAAAGGTAACGGTCCCCTTGGATCGGGGATGGCGGCCAAGTTTAGGAGATTCAGATGAAAGGTCTGATAGCAAAAAAAGTAGGAATGACACAGGTTTTCGATGAAAACGGCAATCTGACACCAGTAACCGTGATCCGCGTCGAGCCAAACACTGTTGTTGCTACAAAGACACAGGAAAAGTGCGGCTATGAAGCTGTTGTCCTTGGACTTGAGGATTTGAAGCCTCACAAGATTACAAAGCCATACGCAAAGCAGTTTCCAGAGAACATTACACCAAAGCGTCATCTTAAAGAATTCAGAGACTTTGAAGGTGAAGTTAAAGTTGGCGACCAGATTGGTGTAGAATTGTTTGAAAAGGTTCGTTTCATCGACGTAACTGCTACCTCAAAGGGTAAAGGTTTTCAGGGTGTAATGAAGAGATGGGGCTTCCACGGCGGACGTGCTACACACGGTTCAAAATTCCATCGTGAAGCTGGCGGCACTGGATGCTGTACAACTCCGGGACATTGTCTTAAAAATGTTAAGATGCCTGGCCGCATGGGGTTTGATCGCGTTACAGTACAAAACCTCAAGGTTGTGAAAGTTGACCCTGAGCTCAATGTTTTGATGGTTCGTGGTGCAGTTCCTGGTGTAAGAAACTGTACTCTTATCGTTAAGGCTGCGGTTAAGAAATAAGGTCGAGGAATAGTATGGAAAAGAAAGTCTATTCAATCGATGGCAAAGAACTCAGGACTATCAATCTTGATGACAAAATTTTCGGACTTCCAATTAACGAAGATGTTATTTACTATGCCATCACTAACGAATTAGCAAATAAACGTGTTGGAACAGCATGTACAAAAACACGTGCAGAAGTTCATGGCAGCAATGCTAAGCCTTACAAGCAGAAGGGAACTGGTAATGCACGTCGTGGTGATAAAAAATCTCCAATTACAGTTGGCGGTGGTACAATTTTTGGACCGAAACCACGTGATTACAGCTATGCAATTCCAAAGAAAGAAAAACGTCTCGCAATGAAGTCTATCTTGAGTCTTCAGGCTCAGGCAGACAGACTTACTGTTGTTGAAGATTTTACTATTGAAAGCGGAAAGACAAAGGACTTGGTAAAAATCCTTAAGAATTTTGTAAAAGACGAGCGCACTGTTATTCTCCTTAAAGATGACGATGCAAAAATCAAGCAGGCAGGAAGAAACCTTCCGAATGTTTATTTCCTCTCTTACAACCGTCTTCGTGCGCATGATCTCTTCTACGGAAGAAAAATCATCATGCTTGAAGGTGCTGCAAAAAATCTTTCTGATTTCTATGCTGAAGACAAGGAGGCAAAATAATGACATTCAATGATGTTCTTATTAAACCTGTTCTTTCTGAAAAAGCAACAGCACTCCGTGAACAGAATAAATATACTTTTATTGTTGATCCTGCAGCTACAAAGTTTCAGATTAAAGAAGCTGTACGCAAGCTTTTTAATGTAAATGTTGAAGACTGCAAAACTATCAATGTAAAAGGAAAAATCAAGCGTCTTCGCGGAAGACCTGGAAGAACTGCTGGCTACAAAAAAGCAATCGTAAAGCTTGCCGCTGGCGAAACAATCAAGGTGTTTGAAGGTGTTTAAGCCTTTGAACTGTAAGTAAGGGGAACCATATGGCTCTTAAGATATACAAGCCTTATTCAAAAGGTACACGCGGCCGTGTTGACTTGGTTCGCGAAGAATTGACAGCCGATAAACCCGAAAAGAGCTTGACTCATGGCCGCAAATCAAAAGCTGGTCGTGGCGCAGGCGGACGTATTTCTGTACGTCATCAGGGCGGCGGTCATAAAAGAAAATACCGTGAAATCGATTTTAGACGCGATAAGCATGGTATTCCTGGAACTGTAAAGACAATTGAATATGATCCATTCCGCAGTGCAAACATTGCTTTGATTGCTTATGCTGATGGTGAAAAACGCTACATCATTGCTCCAAAAGGTCTTACAGTTGGACAGAAAATTATGTCTGGTGAAAATGCAGCTCCTACTGTAGCTAATGCTCTTCCACTGGATGTTATTCCAATCGGATTCACTGTACACAATATTGAGCTTACTCTTGGCCGTGGCGGACAGCTTGTTCGTTCAGCTGGAACAGGAGCTCTTGTTGCTGCAAAAGAAGGTGATTACGTAACTATAAAGCTTCCTTCAGGAGAGCTTCGCCGTATTCACAGAAAGTGCTATGCAACAATCGGTATTGTTGGAAATGAAGACCGCATGAATACTAAGCTTGGTAAAGCTGGACGCAACAGATGGCGTGGTATTCGCCCGACTGTACGTGGTATGGCAATGAACCCTGTTGATCATCCGCTTGGTGGTGGTGAAGGCGCTGGAAAAGGACATCAGCCTGTTACTCCTTGGGGACAGCCTTGCCGTGGTTATAAAACACGCAATAAGAGAAAGACTTCTAGTCGTTTCATTATTAGTCGCCGCAAGAAGTAGGGTAGGAGTTAATCGTGTCAAGATCAGTTAAGAAAGGACCTTTTATAGAGAAATCTCTTTACAAAAAGGTTTTAGAAATGAACAAAGCATCAGCAGCTGATAAGAAAATGATTAAAACTTATTCCCGCTGCTCAACAATCATCCCTGAAATGGTAGGAAATACTATTTCAGTGCACAACGGTAAGTCATGGATTCCTGTGTACATTACAGAAAACTTGGTAGGCCACAAGCTTGGCGAGTTTGCTGCAACACGCACATTCAAGGGACATGGCGGTTCAGACAAATCAGCTGGTAAATAATAGGAGTGGATATTATGGCTGAAAAGAAAGGTTATGTAGCCACAACTAAATTTCTCATTGCATCTCCTACAAAGGTTCGTCCTGTAGCTAATGTTGTAAAGACAAAGTCTTGCTCTGAAGCTATGGCTATTCTTGATGTAATGCCGCAGAAAGGCGCTCGTCTTATCAGCGGAACATTAAAATCTGCAGTAGCGAATGCTCTCAATAAGAATAAGCAACTTGATGAAGATATGCTCTACATTAAGGAAATTCGTATTGACGAAGGTCCAAGACTTAAAAGAGTATGGTTCCGTGGACGCGGACGTGCTGATCAGCTCTTGAAGCGGATGTGTCATATCACTGTTGTAGTTGACGAAAAGGCGGGAAAATAAAGTGGGTCAGAAAGTTAATCCTATCGGTTTACGCCTTGGTGTAAACAAAACTTGGCAGTCTCGTTGGTATGCAGATTCTCGTGAATATGCAGACTTGTTCTTGGAAGATATGAAAATCCGCAAGCTTGTTGGATCTCTTCCTGAATGCAAGAACGCAGATATTGCTGAAATTGAAATTGTTCGTCATCCGCAGCGTGTTACTATTGTAATTCACACAGCACGCCCGGGTGTTATTATTGGTGTTAAAGGCGCTACTATTGAAAAAATCAGCGCAGATATTCAGAAGCAGCTGACAAAGAAAGTTCAGATTAAGATTAAGGAAATCAAACGTCCTGAAATCAACGCTTCTCTTATTGCGCAGAATGTAGGCCGTCAGCTTGCTGGCCGTGGTTCTTTCCGCAAGGCTCTCAAGCAGTCTGCTTCAAATGCTATGAAGGGCGGAGCTCAGGGTATAAAAATCCGTATCTCTGGCCGTCTTGGCGGAGCTGACATGACACGTTCAGAAGAGCTTAAGGAAGGACGCGTTCCTCTTCATACTCTTCGTGCTGACATCGATTATGGTACTTATGAAGCTCTTACTACTTATGGTAAGATCGGCATTAAAGTATGGGTCTACAACGGAATGAATTACGGACGTGAGCAGAATGAAGATGCAGGTGATATTGTAAGAAAGCCTCGTCGTGACCGCTCTAATGGCGACCGTAAGTCTGCTCGTTCCCCAAAAGCTGAGGGAGGAAAAGTAGAAAATGCTTAGTCCTAAAAGAGTTGCGCACCGCAAAGTTCAGCGTGGTCGTCCAACAGGCAATGCTACACGCACTAACTATGTTGACTTTGGTGATATAGCGCTTGTTGCAATGGAGCCGGTTTGGTTGAATGCAAAACATATTGAAGCTGCTCGTGTTGCCATTAACCGTTGCATTAACCGTCAGGGTAACCTTTGGACACGCGTTTTCCCAGACAAGCCTGTTTCAAAGAAGCCGGCTGATACTCGTATGGGAAAAGGTAAGGGCGCGCCTGAATTCTGGGCCGCTGTTATTAAACCAGGTATGATTTTATTTGAAGTTGGCGGAGTAGACAAAAAGCTTGCTGAAAAAGCAATGCATCTTGCTGCAAGCAAACTTCCAATTAAAACAAAAGTGGCATTCCGCCCAACAGTCGAGTAAGGAGTAAGAAATGGCTGATTCGAAGAAAAAAAAGGATAAAGATCTTTCTTATGATGAACTCGTTGCAAAGCGCAATGAACTTAAAAAACAGTACATGGACTTTCGCTTTCAGAGCGTAATTGGACATGTAGATAATCCAATGCAGAAGCGTACAATGCGCCATGAAATTGCGCGCCTTAATACGCTTATTCATCAGCAGGATCTGGCAAAATTCAGAGCGGCTGCTGCTGAAGCTATTGCTGCAAAAAACTAGGAGCTGACCCGTGGAAGAACAGAATGTGCAGAAAAAAGGTGCAAAACGTTCATTCGTAGGTATCGTCACTAGCGACAAGATGGATAAGACTATCGTTGTTTCTATTGATAAGAAAAAGATGGACCGCCTTTACAAAAAATATGTTACACGGACCAAGAAATGCAAGGCCCACGATGAAAAGAACGAGGCTCATATTGGAGATACAGTTCGCATCGTAGAATGCAGTCCGATCAGCAAAGAAAAATGCTGGCGTCTCGATACAATAATCGAGAGAGCCAAATAAGGCAGGAGTAAGACTATGCTTCAGATGCAATCAAAAATGGTTGTTGCCGATAACTCCGGAGCTAAATTGGTTCAGTGCATTAAGGTTTTAGGTGGCTCACACCGCCGCTATGCAGGTATTGGTGACATTGTTGTGGTAGCTGTAAAGGAAGCGATTCCTACATCTACAATTAAAGAAGGTTCAGTACAGAAGGCTGTAATTGTCCGTGTGGCAAAAGAATACCGCCGTCCAGATGGAACATATATCCGCTTTGATGACAACGCTTGCGTTCTTATCGATGCGGACAAGAATCCAAAGGGAAAACGTATTTTTGGACCTGTGGCTCGCGAGCTTCGTGATATGGACTTTATGAAGATCATATCCCTTGCTCCGGAAGTTCTCTAAGGAGCTTGGACAGTATGCAGCATAAATACAAGATCCATAAGAATGATAACGTTGAAATCATTGCTGGAAAAGACAAAGGCAAGCGCGGAACAATCGTCCGTGTATTTGAAAAGAATAACAAAGGACGTGTTATTGTAAGCGGTTGCAATATTGTAAAGAAAGCAATAAAGAGGAAGTCCCAGCAGGATGCAGGCGGAATCGCTGAAATCGAAGCACCTCTGGACATATCAAATGTAGCGCTCGTATGTAAAAAATGCGGACGCCCTGTCAGAGCAGGATATAAACTTGATGGCGACAAGAAAACTCGTGTTTGCCGCAAGTGTGGAGAAGCACTGTAATGGAAAATTACGTACCACGGCTTAAGAAAGTCTATAAGGAAAAAATCGCTCCAGAGCTCTTCAAGGAGCTCGGATACACATCCGTAATGCAGATTCCGGCAGTAAAAAAAGTTGTCGTAAGCATGGGTGTTGGCGAAGCTCTCACGAATAAGAAACTTCTTGATGCTGCAGTTACAGATCTCACTCAGATTACCGGCCAGAAAGCTGTTAAAACAAGAGCTAAGAAAAGTATTGCAAACTTCAAACTTCGTGAAGGCAATGAAGTAGGAGCAATGGTAACACTTCGTGGAAATATCATGTATGAATTCCTCGATCGTCTTATCAATGTTGCTCTTCCTCGTGTAAAGGATTTCCGCGGAATCAAAGCTACTGGTTTTGATGGACATGGAAATTTCTCTCTTGGTATTACAGAACAGATTATCTTCCCGGAAATTGATTTCGATAAAATCGTTAAGATTGCCGGTATGAACATCAGCATTGTTACAAGCGCACGCACAGACAATGAGGCCCGCGCACTGTTGACCAAGTTTGGAATGCCGTTTAGGAAATAAGGAAGAAGTTCATGGCTAAGAAATCAATGATTATCAAGGCAAGTCGTACACCAAAATATGCTACTCGTAGATATAATAGGTGTCAGATTTGCGGTCGTCCACATGGATATTTGCGTAAGTTTAAGATTTGTCGTATCTGCTTCCGCAAATTAGCAAGTGAAGGCCTTTTACCAGGCGTCACAAAATCATCTTGGTAGTGACAGGAGATTATAGAAATGGCAGCTTCAGACCCAATAGCAGATATGCTTGCAAAAGTCCAGAACGCGGCAAGAGCCGGTCATGAAAAAGTAGATGTTCCTACTTCTAAGATGAAACTGGAAATTGTAAAAATCCTTAAAACAGAAGGATATATCAAGAATTTCAAGAAAGTTCAGGATGACAACGGACACACAATTATCCGTATCTTCTTGAAATATGACGACTTCAACAAGTCAGTTATTCACGGCATGAAGAAAATTTCTACACCAGGCCGCCGTGCTTATTCTGGCTACAGAGAATTGCCTAGCGTTTACAACGGATACGGCACTTTAATCGTTTCAACATCAAGCGGTGTTACAACTGGCAAAAAGGCTTCTGAAAAGATGGTCGGCGGCGAGTTGATTTGCAAAGTATGGTAATAGGAGGAAGAAATGGCATCTAAGATTGGAAAACTTCCTGTTGCTATTCCAGCAGGCGTTACTGTTACTGTTGCTCCTAATTTGGTTACTGTAAAAGGTCCAAAGGGCGAGCTTAAGCAGGATATTAACGGTCTTGTAAATGTTGAAGTAAAAGGCGCCGAAGTTATTGTTAATCCTGTAAATGAGACAAAGGCTGCAAGCGCATGCCACGGTTTGTACCGCAATCTCATTCACAACATGGTTGTGGGAGTAACACAGGGCTTCTCTAAGACACTTATAATTACAGGTGTTGGTTATCGTGCTGAAATTCAGGGAAAAACAATTATAATGAACCTCGGATATTCTTCTGAGTTCGTTGCTGTTATTCCTGAAGGACTTACTGTAACTGCTGACAAAGACGGAAAACTTACAATTTCTGGAATTGACAAGCAGCAGGTTGGTGAATTCAGCGCACAGATTCGCAAATTGCGCAAGCCTGAGCCTTACAAAGGAAAAGGTATACGCTATGACAACGAAGTTATCAGACGTAAAGTCGGTAAGACCGGCGTAAAATAAGGTGAATTGATATGTTCAAGAAACTTAGTGATAAAAACAGAAAGCGCCTGCATAGAAAGATTCACATTCGTAAGTCTGTTTACGGAACTGCAGAACGCCCTCGCTTGACAGTGTATAAAAGCGGCCGTAACCTTTATGCACAGGTAATTAATGATGATGAAGGCAGAACTCTTGCCGCCATCTCAACTCTTGAAAAGGATTTTATTACGCTCAAGGCAAATGTCGAAAGCGCAACAAAACTTGGAGAAGCTTTGGGTTCACGCCTCAAGGAAAAGAACATTACAAAAGTAGTGTTTGACCGTAACGGTTACCTTTATCATGGTGTTGTAAAAGCCCTTGCTGACGCTACCCGCTCTGCCGGGATTGTATTCTAGGAGAGGCTATGGAACACCAGAAAAACTATGAAAAAAAGCCTGCTGACGAATTTGTAGAAAAACTTGTAAAGCTTAACCGCACTGCAAAAACTGTAAAAGGTGGACGCAGAATGTCTTTTTCGGCATTGACTGTAGTTGGCGACAAGAAAGGACGCATCGGCTTTGGATTTGGTAAGGCTAACGATGTTACCGAAGCTATCAGAAAGAGCCTTGAAAAAGCAAGAGCAAATCTTATTACTCTTCCGCTCAAGAACGGAACAATTCCGCATGAGATGATTGGAAAGTACAAGAGTTCTGCTGTATTGCTTAAGCCGGCTTGTCCAGGTACTGGTATTATTGCCGGTGGTCCTGTCCGTGCAGTTTTGGATGCGGCTGGAGTAACTGATGTTATTTCAAAATCTCAGGGTTCTCGCACATCTGTAAATGTTGTTCGTGCCACATTTGACGCTGTTGCAAATCTTATGGACGCACGTGCTGTAGCACAGAGCCGTGGAAAGACTCTCAAGGAAATGTGGGGCTGATTATGGCAAAGATACGTATTACCCTTGTTAGAAGTGTTATTGGACAGAAGCCTGCAAAAAGAGCGACTGTTCGTAGCCTTGGCCTTAAAAAAATCAATTCCAGTGTGGAACATGAAGACACTGCTTCTATAAGAGGCATGGCTGCTGCAGTTTCTCACTTGGTAAAAGTAGAGGAAATTAACTAATGGCTGACTTTACTTTAAGAGCACCAGAGGGTGCAAATAAAAAACCTAAGCGTGTAGGTCGCGGATCTTCTTCTGGTCTTGGAACAACAGCTGGAAAAGGAAACAAAGGTCAGCAGTCACGCTCAGGAAAAGGAACACCATACGTTGGATTCGAGGGCGGACAGATGCCTTTGTATCGTCGTATTGCTCAGCGCGGATTTTCAAATTCACCTTTTAAAAAGGAATTTGCAATCATCAATTTGGTTGACCTTGAGGCAAAATTTGCTGACGGCGAAACTGTGAACCGCACATCTTTGAAGGAAAAAGGTTTGGTTGGAAAAATCGTTGACGGAATTAAAGTTCTCGGAAACGGTGAAATTTCCAAGAAACTCACTGTAGAAGTTGAAAAAATTTCTGCAAGCGCCAAAGAAAAGATTGAAAAAGCTGGCGGATCAGTAAAGGTGATTGCTGAAAAGTCTGCGAAAGCAAAATAAACGTGGAGTGACTAAATGGCAAACAATCCAGTTGTAAATATGTTCAAAGTAAAAGAATTGCGTTCAAAGCTTCTTTTTACATTGCTCATTCTTGCTGTTTTCCGCTTGGGAAGTGTTCTTACTATTCCAGGCATCAATGCCACATTGCTTTTGCAGTATTTTGACAATCTTGCTAGTGGCGCAGAAAGTGCGTTTGCCAGTTACATGGACTTTTTTGCGGGTGGTGCATTTGAAAGATTTTCTGTGTTCATGCTTGGTGTAATGCCTTACATTTCTACACAGATTATCATGCAGCTCGCACTTGTTATTTTTCCATCGCTCAAGAGAATTGCGCAGGAAGAAGGCGGTCAGCAGAAAGTGCAGGGCTGGACTCGTGTCGGAACAATAATTGTTTGTCTGATTCAGTCTATGGCCATTACAGTTTATGCTGATTCCATCAACCAGCAGATTCCTGGAGCGATTATTTTCGATAACAAGGTCTATTTTAATCTTCTTGCTATTCTTACTGTAACCACAGGTTCTATGATTACAGTTTGGATGGGCAACCAGATTACTGCGCGTGGTATTGGCAATGGTATTTCAATGATTATCTTTGCTGGTATCGTCGCACGTCTTCCAAGTGCTGTCTATGAATTGATTAGAGGTGTACGCAATGAAGACATAAATGTTGTTTTCGTTGTTGTTGCAGTGTTCCTGTTTCTTGCTATTATCGGACTTGTTGTTTTTGAGCAGTCTGGTGAACGCAAAATTCCTGTTCATTACGCAAAGCGTGTTGTTGGACGCAAAATGTATGGCGGACAGAGCACTTACATTCCTTTTAAAATCAATCCGTCGGGAGTCATTCCAATCATTTTTGCTTCTGCATTCTTGACTTTCCCTCTTCAGATTGCAAACAGTCTTTCAACAAAAGCTACATGGCTTATGAAGGTTGCGGCAGTTTTGAATCCACTTGGTTTTTGGTATAATTTCATCGAAGTGTTGTTGATTGTATTCTTTGCATACTTCTACACTCAGGTAACCCTGAACCCCACTGAAATCGCTAAGAATATCCGTGAAAACGGCGGTTCCATTCCTGGAATCAGAACTGACAAGACTGAGGAATATCTTCAGAAGGTTTTGAACCGTCTGATTCTTCCTGGTTCACTGTATCTTGCTGCAATTGCTTTGCTTCCTACATTGATTCAAATTTTATTTAAGTTCCCTGCGTCAATTTCTATGTTGATGGGCGGTACTTCGTTGCTGATTTTGGTCGGTGTTGATATTGATACTATGGCTCAGGTTGAGGCTCTTCTTAAAATGCATCACCATGACGGACTTACAAAGAAGGGATTGAAATCGCGTAATTTGTAAAATTTCGTGATTAGGACTAGATTAAGTTAGGAAAATTATGTTATATTATTGCACTGCTGTTTTTTACAGCGGTGCATCGGATTGTAATCCATGGTGTAGAAATTTCACTTCGGATTGCCATGATTCGATGTATACATGTTTTCCAAGGGGACTTTTATGAAAGTACGAACCAGCGTAAAGCCCATCTGCGACAAATGCAAGGTAATCAAGAGAAACGGAATTATCCGCATTATCTGCGAAAACCCAAAGCATAAACAGAGACAGGGCTGAGGAGTAACTGATGGCACGTATTGCGGGTGTTGATCTCCCAAACAAACATGTCAATATCGCATTGACATACGTATATGGTATTGGCCGTTCATCAGCTAATAAGATTTGCGAAGCGACAAATGTAGATCCACATGCACATTTGAATGATCTTTCAGAAGATGATCTTACAAAGCTCCGTAAATATATTGATGAGAATTTTAAGACTGAAGGACGTCTTCGCTCTGAAATCGGTCTTAACATTAAACGTCTTATGGATATTGGAAGCTATCGTGGACTTCGCCACCGTAAGGGTCTTCCTTGCCGCGGTCAGCGCACACGCACCAATTCTCGTACACGCAAAGGTAAGAAAAAGACCGTTGCTAACAAGAAGAAGGCTTAAGCGAGGTAACAGATGGCAACAACTGTAAAAAAGAGAAAAGAGAAAAAAAGCGTTTTTGAAGGTAATATCTATATTCAGGCTACTTTCAACAACACTATTGTTACAATCACAGACTTAAGAGGAAACGCAATCGCTTGGGCTTCTTCTGGCGGTTTGGGATTCAGAGGAGCAAAAAAATCTACTCCATTTGCAGCACAGTCTGTAGCAGAAACTGCTGTTCAGCGTGCGGCAAGCTATGGTTTGCGTGAAGTTCATGTATTTGTAAAAGGACCTGGAATGGGCCGCGAAAACGCAATACGTGTTCTTGGTACATTGGGACTCAAGGTAAAATCAATTTCTGATATTACTCCGATTCCTCATAACGGATGCCGTCCGCGCAAGACACGCCGCATGTAATGACGATAACCGGTTCTTTAAGTTCCGGTTAATGATAATGCAAGCCCGGAATTCTGTTTTTTCAGTTTTTCGGGATAAATAAGGAGTTCAGATTGGCTCGCAAAAATCTGCTTAAGGGTTTTAAGAAACCGAAGGGAATTATATTTGAACATCTGGAGAACAATCCGAATTACGGAAAGTTCACTGCGTATCCATTTGAGCCAGGATTTGGTACAACAGTCGGAAACACACTCCGCCGTGTACTTCTTTCTTCTATTCAGGGATATGCAATTTCTTCAGTTCGTATTACTTCTTATGATGCAGACGGTGTTCCTCATGTAATTTCCAGCGAGTTCGAGACAATTCCAAATATTTCAGAAGATACTTTGGAAGTTTTGAACAGTTTGAAACAGATTCGTTTGCGCCTGCCGCGGGACGTTGAGCAGGAAACTTTCTTCTATGAATTCAAAGGACCTGGCACTGTAAAAAGTGATGACTTGGCGAAAGAAGGTCAGCTTGAAATTATGTCTAAAGATCTTGAAATCTTTACCATGATGGAAGGCGCGCATCTTGAGATTGAGTTCCAGGTTGACCTTGGAAGAGGTTATGTTCCTGCTGAAGTAAACGAACATTACATTGAAATTGTTGGTACAATTGCAATGGACTGTATCTTTACGCCTGTGCCAAAGGTTAAGTATTCAATTGAACCTTGCCGTGTAGGACAGCGAAACGACTATGATAAACTGATTCTTGAGATTTGGACTGATGGTTCAATTACTCCAGAAGATGCGCTTGCTGAAGCTGCAAAAATTGCTAAAGATTATTTTGCTATTTTTGTCAACTTTAATGAAAGTGAGTATTCTGGCAGCGATGAGCTTGATGAAGGGGACGAAAAGATTCGCCAGCTTCTTAATACTTCGGTAGAAGAGCTTGAGCTTTCTGTTCGCAGTTCAAACTGTCTTAAGAATGCAAACATTAGAACAATTGGTGAGTTGACCAAGAAAACTGAAGACGACATTACAAAAACTCGTAACTTCGGAAAAAAGAGCCTTGAAGAAATCAAAGCAAAACTTGAAGAGCATGGCTTGACTCTTGGAATGACTGATTATAGCCACCTTAAAGATGTTGACTTAGGTAAACATAAGGACGAAAACGAATGAACCACAGAAATGGATTTAATCCGCTTTCACGTACAACAGCCCATCGCCGCGCAATGACTCGCAACATGGTAACTTCGCTTTTTAGATATGAGCGCATTACTACAACAGAAGCTAAGGCTAAAGAAGTACGCAAAGCCGCAGAAAAATTAATTACACGTGCAAAAGTTGATTCTGTTCACAACAGAAGAACTGTTGCTAAATTTATTGCTGATGAGAAGATTCTGAACAAGCTTTTTACAGAAATCGGACCTCGCATGAAGGAACGCAACGGCGGTTACACACGCATCCTTAAACTTGGATTCCGCCAGGGTGATGCGGCAGACACTGTAATTTTTGAATTGGTTGACTACAAGCTGCCTGATTCTTCAGCTGAAGAAGAAAAAGCCGCTAAAAAGTCTGCAAAAAAAGCTGAAAAAGCTGACGCATAAGGAGTAAGCAATGTCTAAAGCTCATCGTGGAACTGGAATCCGTAAAGATCCTAATCATGGTCGCGGAGTTTGCCCTGTTTGTGGAAAACAGCAGATTAAGACTTTGTACGATCAGGAAATAGACGGAAAAAAAGTTAAGATTTGCAAGTTCTGTAAGGCTGCTCTTAAAAACAAAGCTCAGGTAGAAGCAAAACTTGCTAAAAAAGCCGCTGCTGAAGCTGCTCCTGCCGCTGAAACAGAAGCACCTGCTGAAGCATAATTCTATTTGTATTCAGCTTCAAAGCCGTCCTTTTTTTAAGGGCGGCTGTATTTTTTTAAATATATTTAAAATTCTTGTTTACTAAATTTCAACAATTGTATAAAATTGCCTCATAAATTATAGATGTGGGAAGTTGCATTTTTATTTGCAAAAATTCCGCAGGAGGATTTATGAGTAAATTTTCAAAAGCATTAGTTTTAGGCGCAATGGCTTTTTCTGCTGTTGCATTTGCCGCACCAAAGGGAAAAACTGTTAAAATCGGCGGAGTTGCACCTCTTTCTGGTGCAGTGGCAGTTTATGGAGTTGAATGTAAAAACGGAATTGACCTTGCCGTTTCTGAAATCAATGCGGCTGGAGGAATTAACGGCCAGCAAGTTCAGTTTATCTGCGAAGATGATGAAGGCGACGCTGCAAAATCAGTAAACGCATATAAAAAGCTTGTTACAAGAGACAGAGCTCGCATTATAATCGGTTCTCTTACTTCTGGATGTACAATTGCTATTACAAAGCAGGCTCAGGCTCAGAAAGTGCTTCAGATTGCTCCTGCCGCAACAGCTCCTGCAATAACTGACGCGGGAAACTACATTTTCCGCACTTGTTTTATCGATCCGTTCCAGGGAAAAGTCGGCGGAAAATTTGCATTTTCAAATCTTAATACAAAAAATGCGGCTGTTCTTTATGATATTGGAAACGACTATTCTGTAGGTCTTATGGAAAACTTTGTTGCTGAGTATACTTCTTTGGGCGGAAAGGTTGTTGCAAAGGAATCTTATAATACTGGCGACAAGGATTTTAATGCTCAGCTTACAAAAATAAAATCAGCAAAACCTGATGTAGTTTATCTTCCTGATTATTATGGAACTGTTGCTCTTATTGCAAAACAGCTTCGTGCCCAGGGAATAAACACTCCAATCGTAGGCGCAGACGGATGGGATGGACTTACTGGAAATGCTGGTGATGAAGTTCTTAACGGATATTATTCAAATCACTATGCGGAAGATTCAGACAGTCCTGCTGTTCAGAAATTCGTAAATTCTTTCAAGGCAAAATACGGAAAATCTCCTAACTCTTTTGCTGCTCTTGGATATGACAGTGTTTATATGCTCAAGGACGCAATGGAAAAATCTGGAACAACTACAGATACTGCAAAAATCCGTGACGCATTTGAAAAGACTAACGGAAACTACGTAACAGGACACATTGTATTTGATGAAAAACGAAATCCTGTAAAATCGGCTGTAATGATTAAGCTTGTAAAGGAAAACGGAAAACTTTCTACAGCTTATGCGGCTACAGTTGATATTAGCAAATAGTGAATAAAATCAGTTTTTAACATTCTGACACAATGGGGTGTTCTTCTTAATTGAGGAACGCCCCTTTTTATTTTTATGAATTTATAGTAAAATCAGTAGGATTTTTTTCTTGGAGGATACGTTGGATACTTTTTTTAAGCAACTTGTCAACGGGCTTTCTTTGGGCAGCATATATGCCTTGATTGCTCTTGGGTATACAATGGTATATGGAATAGTAAAGCTCATTAACTTTGCTCATGGCGATGTTATGATGATTGGAGCTTATACAGGATACTTTGTTTTGACTGCGACAGGTCCGACTCCGCTTGGGCTTGTTCTTGCATTTTTGGGCGCAATGATTGTCTGCGCGGTTTTAAGTCTTGCTATTGAGCGTTGTGCCTACAGACCTTTGAGAAATGCGCCACGTTTAAATTCTCTTATTACGGCGATCGCGGTTGAACTTATTCTTCAGAATGCTATGCGTGTTCTTCCTTTTGTAGGACCGAACCCACGTCAATTCCCTACAATGGAAACAAAATTTTTTACATTTGGTTCAGTGCAGATAAGCAATATTCAGCTGATTGTAATTATTTCTTCAGCAGTTCTTATGGTAATTTTGAATTACATAATCAATTACACAAAAACAGGACGTGCCATGCGCGCTGTAAGCTATGACCTTGGAGCCGCAAGTCTTATGGGTGTAAACGTAAATAAAACGATTGCAATTACATTTGTAATAGGTTCAGTTCTTGCTGGAGCGGGCGGAGTTTTGTATGCAACTGCTTATCCGCAAGTTGATCCGTTCATGGGATATATTCCTGGACTCAAAGCATTTGTTGCGGCTGTTTTAGGCGGAATTGGTTCTATTCCTGGCGCAATGGTTGGCGGTGTTATTCTTGGAATTGCGGAAACTATGACCAAGGCTTATATTTCTTCACAGTATGCCGATGCCATTTCTTACTGCATTTTAATTGTAATTCTTCTTGTTAAGCCAGCAGGTTTGCTTGGTAAAAAAGAAGTTGTAAAAGTTTAGGAGCGGCGGAATGAAAGACAAGTTTACTAGAAATACAATAATTCTTTTTGTTATCGCCTTTGTCTGCATTGCAGTTCCTGCGGTTCTTATGGATTTGCCGCTTGGAATGCCTCTGATAGATGCTTACACTGCTCAGATTATAACTCTTGGCGGTGTAAATGCAATCATGGCAATCAGTGTAAATGTTATCTGTGGAATTACAGGACAGCTTTCTTTGGGACAGGCCGGATTTCAGGCGCTTGGAGCATATTCAGTTATTATTCTTACAGAAGCCGGAATTCCTTTGCCTGTGAGCATTTTGCTTGGCGGTCTTATTGCGGCATTCTTGGGGTTCTTGATTGGATTTCCAACACTTAAACTTGAAGGCGATTATCTTGCGATTGTAACGCTTGCCTTTGGTGAAATTATCAGAGTTTGCCTTATAAATTTAAAGTCTATAACAGGCGGCCCGAATGGAAAACAATTCAGCACGATTTTTACAACTTCACTTGACCACAGCGCATCAATTTCTTATCTTGCGGTGATTGGCTCGCTTGTTGTGATTGTTGTTCTTCTTCAGAATTTTTTGCGTTCAACTTACGGAAGGGCGATTCTTGCAGTGCGTGAAGATGAAGTTGCGGCAAACAGCAATGGAATCGGAGTTTTCCGCTATAAAATGACAGGTTTCGTAATCGCTTCATTTATTGCTGGAATTGGAGGTGCTCTTTATGCTCCGTTTATTGGATTCATAAAACCTGATTTGGCTTCTTTTAATAACTCAATTAATGATTTGATTTTCGTTGTTTTGGGCGGAATGGGAAGCATAACCGGTGGAATTCTTGCGGCTTTTGTTCTTACAATTCTTCAGGAAGCTCTTAGATTCTTGCGCGATTATCGTTTGCTTATTTATCCAGTTGTTCTGATTTTTGTAATGCTTTTCCGTCCGCAGGGGCTTCTTGGAACAAAAGAATTGAGCTTTATAAAAATATACGATGGAATTCCTGGATTTTTTGCCAGATTGTTTAAAAAGCAAGGAGGAAGAAAATGAGCGCAGTTTCTACAGAAAAAAAAGAGCTTCTTCTTCGTGCAAAAGATATTTCGATTGTTTTTGGCGGTTTGCGCGCCGTAAGTGATTTTGACCTTGAGCTTTATCAGGGCGAATTGATTGGACTTATTGGTCCGAACGGAGCTGGAAAAACAACAGTTTTCAATATGCTTTCGGGAATTTATAAGCCGACTTCTGGAACAATTACATTTGTTGGACGCGACGGAAATATTCAGGTTGTAAGCGGAAAGTCGCCTGCCCAGTTAAATAGAATAGGCATAGCCCGCACATTTCAGAATATCAGGCTTTTTGGTCATTTGACTGCCGCTGAAAACATAAAAATTGCACTTCACCAAACTAGAACTGTTACGCCGCTTGATGTTTTGCTCAGAACCAAAAAATTCCGCAATGACGAAAAAATCATGCAGGAAAAAACGGATCTTTTACTTTCTATTTTTCATCTTGATTCCAAGAAAAATGAGCTTGCGCACAACTTGCCTTATGGAGAACAGCGCAAACTTGAAATTTGCCGTGCTCTTGCTTCCAATCCAAAGCTTCTTTTGCTTGATGAGCCGGCTGCTGGAATGAACGGTCAGGAAACAGAAGAGCTTATGGAACTGATTTCGTTTATCCGCAAAAAATTTAATCTCACAGTTCTTTTGATTGAGCACGACATGAAGCTTGTAATGGGAATTTGCGAGAGACTCATGGTTTTAAACTACGGACGTGTAATTGCTTCTGGGCTTCCTGCTGAAATTCAGTCAAATGAAGAAGTTATAAAAGCATATCTTGGTTCTGGCTATGAAGATGTTGGAGGAAAAAATGAGCATGCTTGAAGTTGAAAATCTTGTTGTTTCTTATGGAGCAATCAAGGCATTAAAAGGAATTTCTTTCAATGTTGAAAAAGGCGAAGTCATTACACTCATAGGTTCAAACGGAGCTGGAAAAACCACAACGCTTCATTCAATCAGCAACCTTGTAAAAAAGTCAAGCGGAACAATAAAATTTGAAGGAAAAGACATAACGAATATGAGCGCGGACAAAATTGTTCAGCTTGGGCTTATTCAAGTTCCGGAAGGCCGCAGGGTTTTTGCAAATATGAGCGTAAAAGAAAACCTTGAAATGGGTGCTTATTCACGCAAGGACAAAGACGCAGTCAAAACTGACATGGAATGGTGCTTTGAGCTTTTTCCGCGTTTAAAAGAGAGAATAGGACAAATTTCAGGAACACTTTCCGGCGGTGAACAGCAGATGCTTGCAATGGCCCGCGCGCTTATGTCAAAACCGTCGCTTCTTTTGCTTGATGAGCCAAGCATGGGACTTGCCCCAATCCTTGTTGATGAAATTTTCAACATAATTGAAAAAATCAGCTCGGCAGGAACAACAATTCTTTTGGTTGAGCAGAATGCATACAAAGCGTTGTCAATTGCCAACCGTGCATATATACTTGAAACAGGCGTGATTTCAAAAAGTGGAAACGCTCAAGACTTGATAAAAGACAGTGCAGTAAAATCTGCATATTTAGGAGGCTGATTATGCTAGTAAAAGATGTTATGACTGAAAATCCTATAACAATCGAACCAGAAGCTTCTGTTCTTGAAGCAAAAGAAACTATGAGCAGAAACAAAATAAAAAAGCTTCCTGTTGTTGACAGAAGCGGCGCACTCGTTGGAATTATTACAAATACTGATTTGGCGAAAGCTTCTCCTAGCGCGGCAACAAGCCTTGATATGTTTGAACTTGGATATTTGCTAAGCAAGCTTTCAGTTGAAAAAACAATGGTAAAATCTGTAAAGACAACAACAGCAAACCAAACTGTTGAAGAAGCCGCCCGTCTTATGAATGACTACGGAATCAGTTGTCTTCCAGTTGTAAAGGAAAATCTTCTTGTTGGTGTTGTAACTGAATCCGATTTGTTTGCGACATTTATCGATATGTTCAACACAAGAACTCCTGGCGTGCGAGCAGTTGCAGTTGTCAATGAAATCCCTGGCGAACTTGCAAAACTTGCTGCGGCTATTGCGGAAAAAAATGGAAACATTGTTTCACTTGTAACTTCTGATGCCAGCGATTCCAAGCACAGAACTGTTACTGTAAAAGTTTCAAATATTTCCGAAGTGGAATTAAAATCTTTGCTTGAATCCAATAACGCTGAAATAAAGGACATCAGATCAGTTTAGAAATTCGCTGTTAACAAGGAAGTTTCCCAAAGATTCTAGGCAAAACCTTTGGGAATAACTTTTTTTGATGTATTGACCTTGTTATTATTTTTTGGTAAAATTTAAAAATATTTAAGGGGGTGTAGCTCACCTGGCTAGAGCGCTTGCATGGCATGCAAGAGGTAACCGGTTCAAGTCCGGTCATCTCCAAATTTGAGTGGAAGTCGGTTTGATAAGTTCAGACCGGCTTTTTTTATTTATGGGTTTATCCAAACCGTAAAAACGGGTGAGTCAAGTCCTTGAGAATAAGCGTGTCTTGCCCAAACGTATTTTAAAACTGAAAGTCGAATTTTTTTAAAAGGAGTGGAAAATTTATGTTGAAAGTTATAAAGCCAGAGGCGATTTTAGATAATCCGTTCAAGCTGATTGGAAAAGACCAGATGCTTATTACAGCTTGCACAAAAAAAATTTCAGATGACGGAAATATTATTACAGGGCGTCCGAATACAATGACAGCGAACTGGGGCGGTTTGGGTGTTCTTTGGAACAAAAATGTGGCGACGGTTTACATTCGTCCTTCAAGATATACAAAGGAAATTATAGACGAAACAGATACTTTTTCATTGAGTTTTCTTCCTGAAAAATACAAAACTGCCCTTGATTACTGTGGCTGCCATTCAGGACGCAACGAAGATAAATTCCGCGCGACGAAACTCGATGTTGAATATATGAATGGAACTCCCTGGATAAAGCAGGCTCGGCTTGTCTTGTTTTGCCAAAAACTTTATTCGCAGGAGTTAGATCCATTTAAATTTGTGGAAGAGAAATTTTGTAATCAGTATTATAGAAAAAATGATTTTCATACAATTTATATAGGAGAGATTGCAAAAGTCTTGGCGGAATCAAGGGACTTAAAATGAATCCGCAGAAACAAAAATGGATTTTGACGAAAAAAAATTATGGGAAATTTTAGGTCGGATTGGAGCTACAATTACAGCGTTTTGTCTGATTGTAAGTTTGTTTCAGTTTTTTACTGACGATTCACAAAATCTTGACGATATAAGAAAGTTTATTAGAATCGCTATAAATATTTCTGCATTTCTTCTTTTTTTGCGTCTTTGTTTTGACCCTTTAGATTTTCGCTGCTATTCAGTTCTTTTTTATTGCTACGGAATAGGAAATTTTTTTGATAACGGAAATATTCTTGGTGTTTTGTGCCTTGGACTTTCGTTTTTGTTTTTGAACTTTTCTAATTTTTTCAAAAGTTACAGAAGCATTAAGACTTGTGTTTTTATGATTCTTCCTGTGGTTTCTTTGACAACACAATTTTTTAGATCAGGCTCGCTTGTTTTTTTACTTTCGCTTGCGCATATTGCCGGGGCTGTTTATATGGGCTTTGTTGCTTTTGCAGTTCTTTATCCGATTTTTAAAAAGGCGGAATCAGTAAAGCGAATAAAAATTCTTGATAGCTCAGAATGTTCTTCTCGCGACATTGAATTTTTGTCTTCTGTTTTAGAAGGAAAAAAATACAGCAAAATCGCCTTGCTTCATGGTGTTTCTGAAAGCACTATAAAAGCCCGCATGGTTGAGCTTTACAAAATGCTCGATGTTAAAACCCGCACAGAATTTCTTACAACGTACAATGGATTTTCGTTCAAGTTGAATTCAAGTGGAAATCTTAACAGCGGCACTTTTCAAACACATAAAAGAGAAAACTAGACTAGCATTTTCTTTGGACAGAGGATTCCATAATTTTTTCTTTTGTTTCTTCGCCAAATAAAATTCTTACAATTTCCATTGAAAATTGTTCCGCAGTTCCAGGACCTCTTCCTGTTACTAAATTTTCATCTGTAACAACCGGCTGAATTTTGTGATTTTTTTGAATTTCTTTTGAGAGGCTTTTTTCCATTTCCGGGTAGCAAGTCCAGTTTTTTCCGTTGAGAATTTCAGTTTTGCCAAGAACGACTGCTGGAGAAGCGCAAATTGCAGCCACAAGTTTTTTTGCCTTGAACATTTGGTTTATAAATTCCATTGCTTTTGCGCATTCGCTTATATTTTTTGCCCCGGGCATTCCGCCTGGAATAACGACTGCGTCAGGCAGTTCTTTTTCAGTTGAAAAATATGTGTCCAGCGTCATGTCGGCAGTTACAAGAATTTTATGCGCGCCTTCAACATTTCTGGAAGAAGTTCCGGTTGCTGCGATTATAACTTCAGCCCCTGCCCTGCGAAGATAGTCTGCCGGTGAAAGAGCTTCTATTTCTTCAAATCCGTTTGCCAAAAGAATTACTGCTTTTTTCATTTTTCCTCCGTGAGTTGAACTGCATTTGTGCAAGTGGTTCAGACTGTGTTTATAATTGAAATTATACAATTTATGAAGTATTATGTATATTATGAAATCGGTACTTCTTATAGACTGCTCTTCTTTATTCGGCGGTTTTTTGCATGACAAATTTTCAACTGAGCAAATTTCGCTTGAGTCAGTTTCTAGTAGAGAAGCCTATACAAAAATGATAACTCTGCTTCCTAATTTGATAATCATTGAGGCGGAAGACGGACTTTCAGAAGATGTAATGCACCTTTTGGAAAAAAAGAGTGTTGATCCAAATGCGCGCAAAATTCCCATAATAATTACGGGTCCTGTAATTGAACGCTCAAAAATTGCAAATCTTGTTGAATACAATGTAGTAAAATATTTTTCCAGGCCGGTTAAGTTTGATGTCTTTTTTGAGGCTGTGGGAAAAATTCTTCAGATTGAATTTTCAATGGACAAAACGTCTTGCATTCTTGATGTCCATTTGAACGGAAGTCTGATTTTTATTGAAGTTGCGTTTGGGCTTAACCGTGAAAAACTCATGCTTCTAAAATACAGGCTTGCGGAACTTATTGACCATTACAAAATAAATGTTCCCAAGGTTATCCTGATGCTGACAAATATTCAGCTTAGCTTTGTTGACGGCATGAACCTTGAGCTTTTGATTGACAATATTTCCGCGGAAGGAAGAATCCCGAACAAATATATAAAAATTCTGACAAATGATGTTTTTACAAAAGAGCTTGTAAAAGGGCATCCTGAATATTTTGGAATTCAAGTTTCCAGTGACATTGAATCTATTGTTGGATTTATGGTTGACCAAGATTCAAATTATAATATCAAGGAATTTGTTTGTGATAAAGTTTTGACTTCTGACAAGACTGCAGAAGAATCTGTTTTGGGATTTATTGATTCTAAAAGCAATCTCGAAGGAAATTTTGGAAGCATGATGCGCATTGCAGTTATTGACGATGACATTGTTGTGCGCAAGCTTTTGCAAAATACATTTTCTTCTGTAAGCGGTGAAACTGACCTTTTTGAAACAGCCGCTGCTTTTTTTGATTCGCTTTCAACTGAAAAAGAATACGACGCTGTTATTATGGATTTGTATTTGCCGGATATGGACGGAATCAATGTTCTTAAGAATTTTCAGCGGAAAGGCTTGCAGATTCCTGTTATTGTATATTCAAAGGCTGCAGCAAAAGAAGTTGTAATGCAGGCGCTTTCTTTGGGCGCAAGAAGCTACCTTGTTAAGCCACAAAAACCGTCTGTAGTTTTGGGCAAAGTTATAGAAATCTTGCATTCCAATTCCTAAAAAAAACGGAATATTTTATGATAAAATCAAATTTTCACACGCATTCAACTTTTTGCGACGGAAAAAATACGCCTGAAGAAATGGTTGAATCCGCAATCGAAAAGAAAATAGGCATCTTGGGATTTTCAAGCCATTCAATGTATCCGTTTTCAAGCGACTGGCACATTCCGTCCAATTCCCACGAAGAATATATAAAAGAAATTTTGCGTCTGAAGAAAAAATATTCCGGCAGAATAAAAATTTATGCAGGATTTGAGGCTGACTATATTGCGGGAGTTTGCAGTCCGGATTTCAAGAACTATGAAAAATTTAATCCTGACTTTCTGATTGGCTCTGTTCATTTTGTTCTCGGAAAAAAAGGATTTTTTGAAGCTGACGGAAATCAAGATTCAGTTTGCGAAAAAATAAAAGAATGTTTTGGTGGAAACGTAAAAAAAGCTGTTCAGGAATATTTTTCTTTAGAACGCGAAATGCTTGAAAAATCTTCATTTACTTTTTTAGGTCATGCGGACTTGATTAGAAAGCAAAATTTAGGTGGAAGAAATCTTTTTGACGAAAATTCGCAGTGGTATAAAAACGAGCTTAAAGAAGTTGCAAAAGTTGTTGCAAAGGCTGAAGTTTGCGTTGAAGTGAATACCGGCGGAATTTTAAGAAGCGGAATGCAACTTCCTTATCCGTCGCCATATTTTTTGTCGCTTTTAAAAGAAAAAAATGTTCCTGTTACGATAACTTCTGATGCGCATTCTGCTTCTGGAATTGACTGGTGGTTTGATGAGGCTATTGAATACGTAAAAAAATCCGGCTACACAGAACTTTCGTACTATGAAGACGGATCTTTAAAAACTCAAGAAATTTGCTAGCGGTTTTTGCGCTCTTCTTTTGCCTGGCATTCTACGCAAAGAACTGCATACGGAAGAGCTTCAAGGCGAGCTTCTGGAATTTGTTTTCCGCATGACAAGCACTGTCCGTAAGTTTCCTGGCGGATTCTATCCAATGCCCTGTCAATCATTGTAAGCCTGCGCTGGTCAGCTTCTCCAAGCGAGTTAAGAAGTGTTCTATCAATTGTGTCAGATGCAATGTCTACATCATCGCCGGATTCCAATGTGTCAACAAGCTTTGTAAGCTGCTCATTGCGTCCTGCCAGTGAATCAAGGATTTCATTTCTTTCTGCGATTAACTTTTTTTTCTGTTTATCTACAAATTCTTTTTTCATTTGAGCCTTCCCCTGTAAAACTGTCTTTGATTTCAGTGTTTGATGTTGACAGTCTTAAATGTTTTGTTCATAATAGTATACGAATATTTTGTCAAAAAGGCAAACATTTTTTTGGAGGAATTGTGGCTAGTAAAGACGAGGCTATAGAAGTTGAAGGAATTGTAAAAGAAGCATTGCCTAACACAATGTTCCGTGTTGAATTAAAAAATGGCCATATTATTTTGGGACATCTTAGTGGAAAAATGCGCAAGCACTATATTCGTATTGTTCCTGGCGACAGTGTAAAAGTAGAGCTTTCGCCTTATGATTTGAACCGCGGTCGTATTATTTTCCGCGAAAGATAAAAAAGAAAAGTTTATTTAAAATGAAAAAACTGTCCAAAAATCTGGACAGTTTTTTTTGTTTGCATACAGCAAGAAATTTCCGTATCAAGTGCAGGAATGACAGTTTTATTTGCGACGTACAATAAATTCTGCACGTGGCGTATTCTTTTTTATATCAGCTTTTTTCTTATATTTTTTATAAAGGACTTCCTGAACTCGGACTGCCTGCTCATTTTTTTCTGGAGAAAGTTGTTTCCAAAGTCCTGTTTTTTGCAAAATGTGGCTGTGCGTGTTGTCTTGGAAATACAAAAACAAAATTTCTTTGACTGTTTTGAATACTTTTTTGTCAGAAATAGGGAACATGAGTTCAATACGCTTGTCAAGGTTTCTTTCCATCCAGTCTGCACTGCTTAAATAGATTTCTTCAGAGCCGCCGTTTTGGAAATAAAAAATTCTTGAATGCTCAAGGTATCTGTCCACAATGCTTACAACTTTTATGTTTTCACTCATGCCTTTTACACCGGGAACTAATGTGCAGATTCCGCGGATGTTAAGCTCTATTTTTACGCCTGCATTGCTTGCTTTATAAAGCGCTTCAATTATCTGCGGATGGCAAAGGCTGTTCATTTTTGCAACAATATGCCCTGGAGTTTCTTTTGTACTTTGCTGAATTTCCCGTTCGATAAGCTCAAGAAGACGACTTTTTAAAGTTACAGGCGCCATGTAAAGATGATGCATTGTCTGAAGCGCGCTGTATCCAGAGATTACATTAAAGAATAAAGTTGCATCGTTTACAAGCTCGTGGTTTGTTGTAAAAACTGACAAGTCTTGATAAAGCTTTGCAGTTTTTGGGTTGTAGTTTCCTGTTCCTATGTGCGCATAACGTCGGATTCCGTCGCTTTCACGTCTTACAACAAGACATATTTTTGCATGGACTTTTAAATTTACAATTCCGTAGACAACAATCGCACCTGCTTTTTCAAGTTCTTCTGCCCAGGAAATGTTCCGTTTTTCATCAAAACGGGCTTTAAGTTCAACAAAAACTGTAACTTGCTTTCCGTTTTGAGCCGCTTCTTTTAACGCTTTTACAATCGGGCTATTGCTTCCTGTTCTGTACAAAGTCATTTTTATTGCAAGAACCTGCTCGTCGTGCGCCGCTTGATGTATAAAATTTACAACCGGATCATAGCTTTCGTAAGGAACATTTAAAAGAATATCCTGCTGCCTGAAAACGTTCCAGTAAGTTCCTTCTTCTGGAAGCGAATTTGGAAAGAAATGCTCCCATTCAGGATAAATGTATTTTTCCGCACCTTCAATATTAAAAAGATCGTCCAAAGATGAAGGATCAAGAATTCCGCAGGCTTCGTAAACATCTTCATTTGAAAGCTTAAGCTGTTGCTTTAAAAATTTTAGAAGCTTTTCACTTGCAAAATCGTAAGTCATTCTTACTGCGAATGAAGACTGACGTTTTTCAAGAACTTCTTCCATTGCCTGAATAAAATGTTCTCCGGAATCTTCATTTACTGCAAAATCCGCATCTCGTGCTATTTTAAACAGCATTGTTTCCTGAACTTTGTAGCCCGGAAAAAGTTTTGTTCCGTAAAGCCGGATTATGTCGTCAATAAGCGCGAACTGCTTTGTTCCTCCTGAAGACGGAAGCCACACAATTCTGTTGATTGCAGATGGAATTTGAACCAGCGCAACAATATCTGATTCCTGCGAAGTTGAAAGCGCATTTTTGATTTTTCTTACGCCTTCCATTGGCTCAAGAAGAAATGCCGCGGTCAGGCAAAGCGCGCCTACGTGAGGAAAAACATCTGTGTCAGTTCTTAATGGCGTTAAAAGCGGAAAAATTTCATGCTTGAAAAGATTTTCTGCAAATGCTTCCTGCGCCTGCGTGTAGTTTTTTGAAGGAACGTAAACAAAGCCTTCATTTGCAAGAGACGGCAAGACATCGTTCATAAGCGTTGAATATTGCAGTTTTATAAGCGCGCGTGTTTTTTCTGAAATTTTTTTGAGCACAGCGGAATCAGTCAGTCCGCTTGAGTCAGCAAAATTTTTTCCTTGGGAATTTTGAAGGCGGCGTTTTATACTTGCGACTCTTACTTGAAAAAATTCGTCAAAGTTGCTTTCTGTTATTGCAAGAAATCGAAGGCGCTCCAAAAGCGGAACTTCTTTTCTTAATGACTCATTTAGAACTCTTGCGTTGAATTCAATCCAGCTTAATTCTCTGTTAAAAAATTTTGTTTTTGCCATAAGCTATACCAATACTATTTTGTAGCCAAAAATATTTTCAAACAAGTCGCCTTTTTCTGAAACGGCAAGTTTTTCCAAGGAAAGATTGTTATGTCCTTTTGTTCTGAATGTTATGCTGTCTTTTGCAAAAGAAATGTTGAAGTTGTACAAATGCTGTTTATGCGTTCTGTCCAAAGCGTCTGCTACACGGAGAATTGCGCTTAGCTTTAAAACGGTCATTCTTCTGCTTCTGGATAAAAGCCTGAACTCCTCGTCTTCCTGCGGCATTTTGCTTCCGCGGTGAAAACTTATTATCTGCGCAACAATGGATTTGTCGTCGCGGTTCAGTCCGAAAATTTCACTATTGTTTACAATGTATTTTCCGTGGATATTGTGATCTTCTGCCCTGATAAACATTCCAACATCGTGAAGAATCGCGCTTATTTCAAGAAGCACACGGACATGGGAATCAAAGCCAAGTTCCTTTTGGAGCGCATCATAAATTTCAAGGCTGGTTTTGCGAACATATTCAGCGTGGTTTTCGTCGCCCTGATATTTTTTCAAAATCGCCCTTGCGCCTGCTAAAATTTGCTGAGTAAAGTCGTTTTGAATTTCAGGATTGGAAAGTTGATTCCGGCTTAAAAGAATTCCTTCGCGGATTGAAGTATCTGGAACAATAAATTTTGTTACATTTGTAAGCTGAATGAAAAGTTTGTAGGCAACCAAAGAAATTTGAAATGTCTGAGCTTCATTGTAGCTCATTTTGAATTTTGCAATGCATTCTTCAGGCGTGTAATGCTGAACTTCATCCACGAAATTTTCAAATGCTCCGCGCTCAACTTCCCACAAAAAAGGTGAAATTGGCTTTCCGACAAAAAGTGAAACAATTTTCATGTCGTTGCCCAGAACAATAAACTGCTGGATTTTGTCCAAATTTATTTCTGCGTTCAGCGTGTTTTTTGTATTACGTATAAATTCTGAAATGAATCTTCGGGCATCGTCAAGGTTTCCCATCATGGAATGAATCATCTGTTCAATGATTACAGTTCCAAGCCTCATGCTGTGCGCTCCGATTATTCTGCCTTTTTCCATGAGCATCATTTCTGTTGCGCCGCCGGAAATGTCTAGGAAAATAGAGTCGTTTTGCCGTATTGCAACGCTTCCTTCTTTTATGCATTCGCTTACGGCAAGGTACATGAGCCTGTTTTCTTCAATTCCGTCGATTACGTGGATAATAAAGCCTGTTTTTACTTTTATTCGGTCAACAAATGGATCTCTGTTTTCTGCCTCGCGGACTGCGCTTGTGGCAATTACAATTGTTTCTTCCCGGCTGATTCCCCAGGCTGCCAGTTGCTCTGCGTAACGTTCAAGAATATGAAGGCATATTAAAAGAGTTTCGCGGCTTATTGAGCGTGTGGTAAAAACATCGCGTCCCAAATTTACAGGCTGATCGCTTCGGTCGAGAATGTTAAATTTTTTTTGCGATTGGACTTCAACTGGTTCTGCAACAAGAAGCCTTATTCCTGTTGAGCCAATCTCAATTACAGCTTGAGGTGTGTTCATTTAAAAATTACCTTATTCCATTAATTTTCAGAAACGCTTTGATTTGTGTTAATTTAATGTTAAATTCAGCGTTTTCTAAAAACTATTTTGCATTTTTAGCTCTAAAAACATTCAGAGCGGAATATGTTACAGTTTGTCGATAAGCATCGAACATTTTCCGCTTGGAATAGGAAGCGTTTTTTTCTTTTGATCCAAAATATTGATTGTAAAATAGTAAAGTTTTTCGCTTTCCATCTGAATTTCCCAGCCGCGTTTGCTTTTGTTGCTGAGAATTGTGATAAGGTTTCGTTTTAATGAAAGCTTTTCAATTCCCATGATTTCAAGATTTGGAATAATCCAGTCTACAGTTTTTCTAGGAAGGCTTATGTTCAGTCCGATTACGTTTTCAATCATGAGAGCAACTGTTGAAAGTCCGGTAAAATGCAAAAAACGTTTGCGTGGAAAATCTTTTTCGCTTCGGCAGGTTGCAGGACCTTCTTGGCATGGAAGATATGCTTCGTACAAGTCGCCTTTCCGCTTTGAATCCGCTGGACTTAATGCTTCGAGAATATAATACAAATGCCGGATTGAACATTCGCGTGCAAATGCGTAACGCTGGTATTTTTCAAGGCCCTTTATAACCATAAAATTGAATGGAGCCAAAACAGAGCCTTTGAATCCTTCTCCGTTTTCTTTAAAATCAGGACTATCTGCGCTTAAAGTAGGAAATGGATGGTCTGTGCCGAATGTCTTTGGATTGTTCAAATGCGCAATAAGAGTGTCCGCTCTGTCCGCATTAGGAAGTTCCGCAAGCAAAGGCCAGAATCCGGCTATAGTTTTTTGCGAAAGACGCTGTTCATTTTTGTCCAAATCGTAGTAAAAACCGCTTTCTACATCCCACATAAGGCTGTTTATTCTGGTTTTTAGGCTGAAATACATTTTTTTATACTGAAAGCTCAAGTCCTTGTCATTCAGAATATCGCCAAGAGCTGACATGTGCGCCATATTGATTGCCATGCAGCTGTTGAAGTCGACCGGATAAAATGCGCCTTTCCGCGGAGAATTGAACATTGTTGAACATTCGTGAGGAACTGAATAAAGTCCGTTTGGCTGTTTGAAAGTTCTGTCAATCCATTCCATGTATTTTTGCAGTACCGGCATTACTTCTTTTATGCGGCGTTTGTTTGCGCTTTTGTGATACAAATTGAATTCAGCCCAGGCAAAAAGCGGAAGTCCTATTCCCTCTGGATTTTTTTTGTCAATAATGGGACTGTTTGTAGCCGCGTCATATTTCCATCTGATTGCTCCGTTTTCTTCTTGGCGCGCGTAAAAATAATCTATGTTTTTACTTGCCGGATAATTTCTATTTGAGTAAACGAGGAAAAACGATGAAAAAATTGTTTCAAGCTGATCTAATATATATTTTCCATTTACAGGATAAACAAAAAGCCCTTCGCTGTCTTGTTCGCCTGTTTCTGTGTTAATCCAATATTCAGAAAGCCAGTTCCAAGTTTTATCATAAATATCTACAAAATCCTGATCATAAAAATGGATTTTAGGGAAATCACGTTTGTTCACAATTGCTCCTGCTGCTTTTTTTCAAAAAGTTGATATAACGGCATTTTGGGTAATTATAGCACATATTTCTTTAAAATGACAAAAAATAGTGAAAAAATTTATTTTTTTTCGCTTCAGTTTCGAGGATTTAGATTGGCAAAGAATTTTTACTGTTCTTCGGAAATTAAATTCGCCGCGTTGCTTTCAGAATTTGAAAGTTCCGGTGGATTTTCTTCTGCGGAAACTGGATTTTGTGCTTGTGGCTCTGCTTTTTTAGGCTCTGGTGCTGGCGGTTTTGGCAGCTGTGGAACTTTTGACAAATCTGCGGTTGTCTCAAAAGTTCTTGGGACATCATAGAAAAGCCTTATAAGTTCCATTTTTGACTTATGGCGCGATTTTATAAATAGCGAGCGTGAAGAATTCTGGTAAACATAGCCAGATGAATTGTAAGTTTCAAAACGCGGGTCAGTTCTGAACATTTGGCTTTGGATTTCAATTTTTCCGTGGAAATTAGGAATTCCATTCAGCATAATGTAATGCGTTAGCGACAACGGGAAGTCTATAAAAATATTTGCTGTGTTTGCCGGTTCCTGCGTGTAAAAAATCGATTTCGCGCAAGTCCATGCCCAAACACAAGTGTTTCCGTACCAGCCAAGAATTTCTGTGTGCGGATAAAAATAATTATTTTTTACTATAATAGGATAAATATTTGCGATTGTCCTTATGCTTGCGTCTGCTCCAGAAAGGCTTGAATAAATCATTAAATTTCCGGCTTGAACCAGAACTTTGTTTTTCTGCAAGTTTCCAAGTTTTTGCAAAGCGTCTCCAGTAAAGACCGTTTCATAAATATCCATTGAATTTTCTGCATCTTTTTGAATTTTTATAATTCCATTTTCAATTTTGCAGTTTTCCTGAATTGAATTTACGCAGTTTTCTAGTACGGCTTCAAGCGGCTGAACGAGCGCGGAGTCTTTGTTTTTGAGGTTTGCATAGACACTTATAATTCCGGCTGCCTGAAACGGAGAAAATTCGCTTGCCTTTGAAACAGTTTCTATGAGATTTTTTATTGCTAGAGATTTTTTTTCGCGCAAAATATAATCGGAAATTCCTTCGACTGTAAAAACTTCCGCCGAATTCGACTGCACAAGAGACGCATATTTTTCAGTTTGAACTGAAAGGCTTCTGCTCATTGAAACGAGATTGTCAAAATACGGAGAAGAAATGTAAGTGCGTTTGTTTCCCTTTTTGAACGAGTCTGGAATTGAATCGATTGCCTGATTGTATTTTCCTTGTGAAGCAAGTTCCGCAACATAAGCCGTTATGTCTATTTCCGAAAGCGAGTCGATTTTTGCCTGCGCCAATGCAGACTGAATTTTTTCAACAAGGCTGTAGCGGATTTTTGTTGTAAGCTCCTTGATTTCGCTGTCGTTGGTTCCTTTAAGGTCGGCAACAAGATCAAATGTGAATTTTTTTGTAGGATTGTAATGCGAATATTGCGCCGCGGAATCTTTTTTTGTAAATGCAATTTTTTCCGCGCTGAATCCGTGGGAGGTAAAACTGAAAATTCCGTCTTTTGAAGTAACAAGAATGTTTGTCGGCGAAACATTTTCTGTGCTGTAAGTTTGCGCAATTTTATATGGAAGGAAAATTTCCGTGCAGTTTTCAGGCGGAACTGCAAGAATCGAAAGCGCAGCTGAATTTTCTTCATCCTGAATTTGGCGGAACATTATGTGCGCGCCTCCGTTAAACGAAAATTCCACGGAATCAGCCAGCTCTTCATAGGATTCAAGGAAAAGAGGCCTTAAGTTTCCGTTAGAATCTTTTGCAGTCACCGGATTTTTGTCGTCTGCTGAAAATGTGATGCCTTTAAAAGATACTTTTATTTGATTTTTTAAACTTGTCCCGTTGTTTTCTGTTTGAATCTGGGAAATTGAAAAATTCAAGTCTCCCAAAGATTTGGAAAATACAGAGTTGGACTTAAATTGAATAACAAAAATGCCGACAATAATAGCTGAATAAAGGAGTGTAAGTCCAAAAAACTTTCTTACAGGATGTTTACGCATAACTTTGCTATTTTATATTTAAAAAGTGTAAAAGGCAATAAGCATTCTGGAATATGAGGAATTATGAAAAGTTCGGTAAAAACTACATTGACGGAGCTTTTGGCTGCGGTTGTTCTTGTTGTGGCAGTTGCTGTTATTTTGAGCATGGGGCTTTCTTCTTGCGCTTCAACTGAAAAACCTGTAGAGCCGGCTCAAGCTGCTGAAACTGAAAAAAAATCAGAAACAAAGAAAAAAGCTGAATATTCAAAAACTGATTTTATGGAAGATTTGCAGTCGGTTTTGAACAAAGACGGACCAGAAGCGGCTCTTTCCCTTTATGAAACCAAGCTTCCGGCGAAATATGCGGATGATTTTGATTTGCTTTTTTTAAAGGCTGCGATAAATGTGAGCGCGGAAAATCTTGATGAGGCTCAGGCTCTTTGCAATGAACTTTCACAACGTGATCCACAGAATGATGATGTTGCGTCTCTTGCGGTTGCAATTGCAAAAATGAAAGGCGACAATGCCGAGCGTGCAAAACAAGTCAATTCGCTTTTGGCAAAAGACAAGCTGAATTCCGCCGCAAATGTGGAGCTTGGCGAAGATATGTTTTTAAAGAAAAACTACAAGCAGGCAAAAATTTATTATAAAAGAGCTTTAGTCCGCGAGCCTGAAAATATTGATGCTTTGCGCGGTGCTGGACAATGCGACTATTATCTTGAAAATGATGATGAAGCTGAAAAAACTTTCAAAAAAATTCTTGAGATTGACCCGAAAAACACTCAGGCTTTTTTGTATTTAGGAAAACTTGCATACGCTGCAAATGAATATAAAATCGCTTCTGATTATGCAAAGCAGGCTCTCGATACAGATTCTGAAAACTATGAATGCAACATGGATTACGGAATGTACGAGCGTTATCTTGGGCACTATAAAAATGCTGAAGCTGCCTGGACAAAGGCAATCGAAATTGAACCGGATTATTTTTTAGCTTACGCATACAGAGCGGGGCTTTATGATGAGCAGGATATTTTTGCAAAGGCAATGGCAGACTACAAAAAAGTCATTGAGTTGAATCCAAATTATTACTACGCTTACGAAAGCCTTGGAATTCTTGCCCTTCACGAAGAAAATTGGACAACTGCGCGCGAAGCTTTTATGAAGTGCTATGATTCCAACAAGAATAATATTTCTTATCCGCTAATGATTACTTACTGCTATTACAAAGAAGGCAACGGAACTGAAGCAAAAAATTTCAGCAATCAGGTTCTTAGAAAAATGGACAGAAATTCGATTGAATATTCTATGCTCCGGGTTTTCCATGATAGGGCTGGAGAGCGTCCTTTGCCGCAGAGAATTTCAGCAATGACGAATAGAAATTTGCAGGGAAAAATGTACTATTATCTTGCGCTTTTTTATGATATGTTTGGTGGAACAGAACTTGCCAATGAATATTATGCAAAGGTTGTCAGCATGAACAGCCCAATGTTTTTTGAATTTCGTTTGGCAGAATGGAGAACAAAAGGAAAAGTTCCTTTAAAATAATTTTTTATGGAAGAAAACAAGTCAACACAAAAAATTCTTGAGCTTAATGGAAGAAAATTTATTCTCATTGGCACAGCGCACGTTTCAAAAGCTAGTATTTCAGAAGTTGAAAAAGCTATTGAAGAGCAGAAGCCGGATTCTGTTGCAATTGAGCTTGACGAAAACCGCTTGAAAAACATGGAGGATAAAGAGTCCTGGAAAAAAATGGACATAATTGAAATTCTCAAGAAAAAACAAGGATTTCTTTTGCTTGCAAACATTGTCCTTTCAGCTTATCAGAAACGAATGGGAGAAGACGCTGGAATAAAGCCCGGAGACGAAATGGCGGCCGCAATCAAAAAAGCTAAGGAGCTTGGAATTCCGCAAATAATGGTTGACCGTCCTGTAACAGTTACGTTGCGCCGTGCCTGGGCAAAAAATTCTTTTATGGGAAAATGCAAACTGCTTTCTCTGCTTATTGCCACTGCTTTTTCCAAGGAAGAAGTTTCAGAAACTGAAATTGAAAATTTAAAGCAGTCCAGCGAAATGGATACAATGATGCAGGAACTTTCGTCTTATCTTCCGGCTGTAAAAGAAGTTCTGATTGACGAACGTGATTTTTATCTTGCTTCAAAAATTTGGTCTTGTCCCCAAAAAAATATTCTTGCGGTTTTAGGAGCAGGACATTTGCCTGGAGTTTCTTCTCATCTTGAAAAAATTGCGGCTGGAAAAGAAATTCCTGATGTAAGTGCAATTGAGAAAGTTCCAGAAAAATCAGCTGGAGCAAAAGTTGCTTCTTGGATAATTCCGATTTTGATTTTGGGACTTATTGCTGCTGGCTTTATTGTAGGCGGAATTGAAAAAGGCGCGGATTTGATTGGAAGCTGGGTTTTGTGGAATGGAATTCTTGCGGCTATTGGAGCTGCTGTTGCAGGCGGACACATTCTTGCAATTTTAGCTTCTGCTGTTGGAGCGCCGTTTACTTCGCTTTGTCCGTTTATTGGAATTGGATTTGTTTCTGGAATTGTTCAGGCTCTTGTAAAAAAGCCGGCGGTTGAAGACATGGAAAATTTGCAGGCTGATGCTTCGAGTTTAAAAGGCTTTTATAAAAATAGAATTCTTCGCGTTCTGCTTGTTTTCTTTTTGTCTTCAATTGGAAGCAGCATTGGAACTTTTATTGGCGGCGCAAGTTTTATTTCAATTTTTACACGGTGATTTGCAATGGAAAAAATTGAGCCTGCACTTTATCTTATTCCTGTAACTTTGGGTGAAACTGAATACCAAAAAGTTCTTCCTGAATATAACAGAAAAATTATCCTCGGAATAAAAAATTTCATTGTTGAAAACCGGCGTTCTGCAATCCGTTTTTTAAAGCTTAGTGATTCATCTATTGATATTGATTCGCTGGAATTTCTTGAACTAAACGAGCATTCAGACCTTGCAAAAATTTCAAATTATCTTGATCCGCTTTTAAAGAGAAAACTGCCGATGGGAATTATTTCAGAGGCTGGATGTCCTGCTGTTGCCGATCCGGGAGCTACTGTTGTTGAAATTGCGCAGAAAAAAGGCTTGAAAGTTGTTCCGCTTTCCGGTCCGTCTTCGATGATTATGGCTGTAATGGCAAGCGGACTGAATGGACAGAGTTTTGCTTTTAACGGCTATCTTCCTGTTAAGCCGAATGAACGTGCTGCAAAAATAAGGCAGCTTGAAAACCGCGCTTGGAATGAAAAACAGACTCAGCTTTTTATAGAGGCTCCGTATAGAAATTTAAAGATGCTGGAATCCATTTTAAATTCTTGCCGGAATGAAACCCGGGTTTGTGTCGCCGCCGGTCTTACAACTGAGCAGGAATTTATCAGGACGCTTTCTGTTGCTGAATGGAAAAAAACAAATGAGCCGCCTATAAACAAAGTCCCAGCAATTTTTTTAATTTACCGGGGATAAAAATTGAGCATAATTTTAATGGGCATTAAGCATTGCGGAAAATCAACTCAAGGTCGCATAATAAGCAAAAAACTCTCAGTGCCATTTTTTGACACAGACGATGTGATTTTTGAAATGACAGGAAAAACTCCTAGGCAAATTTATACAGAACTTGGAAATGAAGGTTTTCAGGAAGCTGAACAAAAAGCTTGCTTGCTTTTGCAGGAAAAAATAAATTCTTCCGCTAAAAAAAATGCAGTTATAGCGACTGGCGGTGGAATTTGCACAAATAAAAAAGCTCTCGATATTTTAAAAAAAATAGGAACTTTTGTTTTTTTAAAGACTCCAGAAAGAATTGCTAGTTTTCGTGTTTTAAGGGAAATTTCTGTTGCTCAAGACGGAATGCTTTTAAATGTTCCTGCTTTTATAGCAAAAAAAAATCCACGTTCAATAGTCGATGCAAAAAAAATTTTCCATGACTTTTTTATTGAACGTGAACTTATTTACGAACAGCTAGCTGATGTTGTTATTGATATGTCCGGCTCTTCAAAAGAAGCGAACGCTGCAAAAATAATCGAAACTGTTTCTGCTAAATTTTAATTTTCGCAGCCGCAGTTTCCATCGCAGCCGCCACATCCTCCGTCAGAACATTCGCCTCCACAGCCGCCACCGCAATTTCCGCCGCAACCGCAAGATGGTGGATTCAGTTCTTCTTCTGTTGCGTTGCGCACGTCTGCAATTTCAACTTCAAAATGAAGCCGTGTTCCAGCAAGCTCGTGGTTTGCGTCAACTGTTATTTTGTCATCACTGATTTTTGTAACATGCACAATCTGCGGTCCGGAAGCAGTCATTGCCTGAAAAGCCATTCCAACTTCTATAGGAACTCCGTCTTCAAAATTTGAACGGTCAACATCTGTAACAAGTTCTTTCCTGTATTCTCCGTAGCCGTCTTTTGGTTCAAGAACTACGCTGAATTTATCTCCGGGATTTTTTCCTGTTAACTGCTCTTCTAGCTTAGGCAGAAGGTATCCGCGTCCGTGAACATAATCCAAAGTTTTTTCAGTGGAAGAATCTAGGACTGCTCCTTCATCATTTTTCAATACATAATGGATAGAAACATATTTGTCATTTTCAACTGTCATTGCTTAGTCCTGTACAACTTCGGAAATTTCGGGGCAGGTTTCTTTTAAGTAGCGTTCAATTCCCATTTTAAGAGTCATTGTTGCCATTGGACATGATCCGCAGGCTCCAGTGAGTTTTAGATGAACTTTATTTTCATCATCGATATTTATAAATTCCATGTCGCCACCGTCTGCATTAAGTTGCGGGCGGAATGCTTCCAAAGTTTCTTTTACTTTTGCAATGAGAGCTTCGTCTGCCATTTCTACCTCTAAAATTTTATTTTTCTAAAGATACAAAATTTGGCAGATTTATGCAATGATTCGTTTTTTTTGCTTATGCCATGTTTTCGAGCTTGCGGTTTATTTCAAGAATTCTTGTGTGAAGATAATGATCAGCGGCGAATTTTTCCATAATGCCAAGAGGCTTTCCATCGTTGTCTACAATTGGCATTGATTCTGTGTCTGCGTCGCTGAATTTTTTATAGACATCAGGAAGTGAATCTTCAGGGCTGCAAGTGCAAATCGGCTTATCCATAATATCAATGGCAAGAAGCGTGTCTGCAAATTCTCCAATCATTAGAGTTTCTTTTAAATGCTCAAGCGTGATTATACCTGAAAGTTTTCCAGTTTCACTTGAAGCGACTGCAAATGACTGATTGTGGTGAGTTTCAAAATTTTTAAGAATATGGCAAATTTTTTCTGTTTCACTGACAATTGCATGGCTGTCGGCGCAACATATTTTTTCACTTCCCCAAGTAACATCTTTTACTTTTGAGGATTTTAAAATGTCGTCTTCTGTTATGGCAAGACCAACTTCGCCGGCTTTTGTAACTCCATGTTTTACACAGACTGGACCAATTAGCTGTACGATAAAAGTTGTCGCCGTGATTATCAATATTACGGACGGACCAATTGAATTTTCAAAATCGTTGCTTGCTGCAATACTGAGTCCGATTGCAACTCCGGCTTGGCTTAGAAGACACCATGGCAAAAAATCGTGGACTGTCTGAGGAGCTTTTGTTATCTTTGCACCAAGACGTGCGCCTATTGATTTTCCTAAAGTTCTTCCTGCAACATAGACAATTGCAAGAATTCCCAAGACCGGCGTAACAACCCAAATATTCAGTTTTGCGCCCACAAGCACAAAAAATAAGACGTAAATCGGAGGCGTGAATTTTTCAACTAGGCTGAATATCGGGCGTGTTTTTGCAGGTGCGAAATTTACCATAAAAAATCCCAAGGACATTGCAGCAAGAATATTGTCAAGCCCTAAAATTATGCAGATTCCTGTGGAAAGAAAAAGTCCTCCAAGCCCGAATGAAAGAACTCTGCCTTCATCTTTCATAAGGTTTTTTACAACAAAAGTTACAAGCGCGCCAAAAATGCTTCCGGCTATGATAGAACCAAAAATATCTTTTGCAATATTCAGCATCTGCATTCCAAACGATTGTCCTTGTCCGCCAAGCAAGGGCGAAACAACCGTAGATGCGACTGCGTACAAAATCAGTGCGACTGCGTCATCCATTGCAACAATTCCAAGAGTCGTTGTAGTTAAAGGTCCGCGCGTTCTGTATTCCTTTAAAACATCAGTTGTTGCGGCTGGAGCTGTAGCGGCGCATATTGCACCAAGAATCAGTCCGAAAGAAACAGCGGTCTTGAAATCTTTCATAAAAATGTATGCGACCAACGTGACGAAAATTCCAACTACAAAAAATGGAGTTACAGATTCGCCGATTAAAATTCCAATGAACTGTTTGCCGTATTTTTTTATTACATCGATTTTTAACTCCGCACCGATTAAAAATCCTATTAGAGAAAGCGCGATTGTATTTACGGGATTCAATGCGATTATTGTTTCAAGACGCAAAATTTGAAAGCCAGAAGAGCCGATTAAAATTCCGATTACAATATATCCTACGACTTGCGGAATTTTCAGCTTTTGAAAAATGCGTCCGCCGAGCGCGCCAAAAAACATGATGATTCCGAGCAAAAGAACAAACTGCGTTCCTTGCAAATGTGAAAAATGAAATGCCTGAGGCAGAACTTGTGCAAACGGGTCAGTCATAATTTTGTCTCCGTTTATAAAATTAAAAAGAATAAAAATATTTTTAGAGCTTTTTAAAGCGCAATGTATTCTAGTTTCATTTCATAATTTCTTCAACAACTTGCGATGTGCTTAGTCCGTAATAAAGATAGCCGTACATCGCCGCCGCGGAAACAACTTTGCGTCCGTATTCTCTTGTTTCAGAAAATGGAATCGCTTCTAAAAATAAATCCTTTGGCAAATTTGAAGTTCCGAATTCAAGGTTCGCGCTTTTTACCCAGGAACGCACTCTTGAAATTCCGCCGTTGTAAGAAAAAGTTGCAAGTATGGAAGAGCCGTCAAGCCTGCGCCTGAGTTCTTCAAGATAAAATGAGCCGAATCTTATATTTGTCTCGCTGTCTGTTAAATCAAATTGCGCTACTTTAAGTTTTCGTGCAACGTCTGCGGCGGTTCCTTCCATAAGCTGAGTAAGTCCTTTTGCGCCGGCGTTGCTTTTTGCATTTGGATTAAAAAAACTTTCGCTTCTGATTAATCCGTAAAGAAGATATTCCGGCTGCGAAAAATCCTGACAAGATTTTTGAACGCTCTCTTTAAAATACTGCGGAAATGAAAGTTCCAGAAGTTTTTTTTGAAAAGGCTGATCTTTTGAAAATAATCGTCTGGAAGCAATTCGGATGCTTTCTTGTCCTTTTCCGCACTGACTTAGAAATTCTGCAATTTTTTCTGCGCATTCGATTCCGATTTTATCTTGAAGTTTTTGGTATTCAGGATAAATAAATTCTTTAAGTCCGAAGTCTGCATATCCAAGCAAAAGTTTTTCAGCTTGAATGTCCGGCTGAATTTCTTTTTTGTTTCCTACTGAAAAAATAATTTCTTCTGCTTTTGTTTTGTCCAACTCCAATTTTTCTATTGCAAGAAATCTGTAGTATAAATCGCTTCCGCTTTGAAGTGCCTGCGAAAAAAGCCTATGTTCTTCTTCTGATTTTTCTTTTGAAGGCTTGATAAAATTTTCCTGAATGAGCCGGGCAGAAATATATGAATACTTTGCAGAAATTTCCGGGCTTGCTTTTCCATAAATTAGATCTGCAGTTTTAAAAAAATCATTCCAAGCATGAAGCGAAAGAAGCCTCACAGAAAGTGTCTCAAAAAAATCATCAAAGTAAGATGGGGTTTTCCATTCATCTTTGTATTGAGAAATCGCATCGATTGTTTTTGGAACTGAAATTCTTAAAAGGCAATTTAAATAATACCAAAGCGCATTGTCAAAATTTGCGTCCGACAAAGACTCTTGCATTGCAAGAACAAATCTGTTTAAAGCTCTTGTTTTGTAGGCATCTGCTTTGTCATAAAGCCGCCCTGAATAAAAGTCTGCGTAGAATTTGCAATCGTCAGGCAAACTGTTTTTTATGGAATCAAGATAAATCGCATTTGAAAAAAAACTGTTTGAGCCGTATAAAAATGATTTTCCTGCATCGCTTAAAATTTGCGGAAAAAGAAATTTTTTATTTTCAAGAAGTGATTTTGCATTTGAATATGCGGCGACATAATTTTTTGTAAAGACATCGGCACGCAGCTGGATAACTTTTGATTCTTCCGTTTCTTCGGATTTGAATGTTTCGCAAAAAAGCTTGTAATGCAAATCTGTAAATGTTCTTGATACGCACCATTCAAAAAATTCCTTGCTGAATCTTGAGTCGCTTTTTTTATGCATTGAAGAAAGCCTGTAGTACGCGGTTTCATTCAGGCAATTTTTTAAATCGATTTTTTCTGTAAAGCGGATTACTCTTGCATATTCCTTGTTTTCAAAAAATTCTTTTGCGGCTGCAAGTTTTGTCTCTTCATCTGGAAATTTTTTGTACAAACTGTAGCTTCTGTTTATGCGTTCCTGAACATTTCCAAGCTGCGAAAGTTTTTCCATTGAACGTCTTGCAATTAATGGAGACGCTTTTTTTTCAGCTTGCTTTAAAAGATGTTCCGCCTGACGCTGGTTTCCGTTTTCAAGAGAAAGAAGCGCCATAAAATATGCGGAATCTTGTCCATATTTTTTTTGCAGAGAATTATTTTGTGCGCATCCAAATCCTGTAAAGCTCACCAAGACAATCAGGCAGGAAATAAATACACGTACTTTTTTCATCAATAATATAAAAAACTAAATGCCAAAAAATTACTCCGCCGGAATAAGAATCCAATGCCCGGAAATAATGTGGTCAGGATTTTTTATGCCGTTATAATTTGCAATTCGCTTGTATTTCCAAGGAGTTTTATAGTAGGCATTTGAAATGTCCCACAAAGTGTCTCCCCAGACAATTTTGTAGCGAATGTCTTCAATTGGTTCTGGAGCCGGTTCTGGCGGTTCTGGCACAACAGCTTCTGGAATTTCTGCAATTACAATTTCATCTTCTTTCGCAGGAATTGGCTCTGGTTCAGGCGGAAGCTCTGCAATTTCTGTTTGCTGATTAATTTCTTCAGAAGGAAGATTTGTTACTTGTTCCTGTTCTGAAATTTTTTCAGTGTGCTTTCCAAAAATATTCAGCTTGGATGGAATTACAAAAAGCACAAGTAGTGCCGCAATCACGCAAATTATTGCGCAGACCACGCAGATTATTACAGGCGCTTTTGTTTTCCTTTTTATTTCGTCTTCCTCGCTATATGAAGATGACGAGCCTTGCATTGTTTCTTTGTCATAAAGATTGCTGAACATATTTGTGTTTGGCTGAAACGTTGGATCTTTTGGCTGCTCTTCGTTTTCTTGCGGAAGTTCTGACTCATCGTCAAATTCCGGCGGAAGAGAAAAATCCTCATCGGAAAGAGACTCTTCTGTTTTTTCATCCTCAAAATCTGGAAGTGAAAATTCTGTGTCATCAAAATCAGGCAGCTCATTGCTTTCTTCTGAAAGTTGAGTTTCATTTTCTTTCGGTTCTTCATCTTCAACTGATTCTGTGCTGTCAAAATCCGGAAGGTCGTTTATTTCTGTCTGGTCATCTGGAAGTTCAACTTCCGTGTGGTCAACGTCAATCACATTGTCTTCTGAAGGAGCTTCTGAAATTTCCTGCTCTGGAATTTCTTGTTCTTCTGCTTCAATTGGCTCGTCTGTGAATTCTTCTTGAATGCTTGTGTCCGGCTCTTCAAAAACTTCTGTGTCGAAATTTTCTATTTCCTCAATTTCAGGATGAAGCTTTGTGTTGTCCGGCACAAAAGTTTTGTCGTCCTCTTCATCAAGAAATGAATCCGCAGAAATTTCTTCATTTGCATCTGAAGGAAACTCTGGAAGGTCCAAACTGTCCTTGCCAAAAATTTCTTCGTCCGCAGAAGATTCTGGTGAAGTTTGCGGCTCAGAATTATTCAGGTCGTCAAAGTGAAAGTCGTCGTCATTTGTTTTTTTTGCCTGCTCTGCAACAAAATCTGCAAGTCCGGCATTTGCAAGATCGCTGTCAGAAATTGTAACTGGCGCATCTTCTTCCTGGGAAATTTTTTCTATCTGGTTTGCCTCTGAATGAGTGCGGGATGCGAGGGTAACTTGGATTTCGCTTTTCTTTCCAGTTTCAAGGTCACGGATTTCTGCGGAAAGCTCGTTGTTTTTGTCCACGTCGATTGCAAGGCACAAAGTCGGCTCTCCGTTTTGATGCGGATTCAAATTTGTAATTTCAAGTGTGTCCACATATTCTGCGCCTTCGAGCGTTCCAGTTTCTGTTCTATATACGTCAACCTGAACTTTTGTTTGGTTGTCCATGACCGTCGTTAGGTCAATAGTTTTCTTTTCTGGATTTCCTTCTTCCAAAAGCGGATAGAAAGTTCCGTCTGCGAGTTTTATTCCAATAGACTTCATATTGCACCCTCTGAATAAAAAGATTCCCTTGTTCTGATTTTCGGAAAAAATAAAGCGGATGTTTAGGAAAAAAGTTTTGTTTAATGCCAATGAATAAGCAGAAAAAAATTAACAAAAATTTATAAAAGTACTTGACAAATCCCGGGGGGGGGTACAATAGAGACT
>DKDI01000042.1 GCA_002449305.1 Treponema sp. UBA6852 | reverse complement strand
CATGCGAATGTCGCCGACTGCAGGATTGCGGAAAAGCTCTGCGAATGTGTTGAGGGGACGGTCTTTGCCGATGCCGGCTATCTGCAGAGGAAAGAAGTTCTGAGGCGCATGGAGGACAAGGGCATAAGGTTTGAGGCGGCGCCAAGAAAGAACATGAACAGGCTTATGAGCAGGTTTGAATGTTATCATATTAAGCGCCGGAGCATCATTGAATCCGACTGGTGAGCCCTGAAAAATAATTTCAGCCTTGAATATCATAAGGCAAGATGCACTGCCGGAATGTTCAGGCATTTCTTCTACAGCATTGTTGCCTACATGCTTAACCGGAACCTGAATTACTATGCTAACTTTTTCAGGCCCCAGTTAGCATGAAAACTCGAATTTCAGGCTATTTAGCCCAAATGTCGAGTTTTGATAAGAACAGTAATTTAAATATCATTCCCGTGCTATACGACACGGGAATCTGTTGGAAATTTTCATTAGATTATCGGGTCAAGCCCGATAATGACATTAAATTATAAAACTCGAAATTAAGGGTATTTATGTCATTATTTAGCTAGAATTTTTCTGCCATTCCCGCACTTGATGCGGGAATCTCGGCGTATTTATTTTACAGTGCGGGCAATCCGGAAACCAAATTTGTCAGTTTTATTAGACGGAGTAAAGCTACTTCTGGCAAAAACAGAAAGACTACCATAGCCACGCCCCACGCGAGTATCAGAAGAAGTTGATGACGGATCTGCAGCAGGTGTGTCGGCTTGTATTGAATAAACGTATACGTCCCAGCACAATTCCCATAAATTTCCGCTCATATCATAAAGCCCAAGCCTGTTAGGTGTTAACTTTCCAACTTCATGTCTAGAATTAAACCAAGCAACTTCAGTATTAGTATTACTTCCAGCATAAGTATAATTCCAGTCAGCAGCACTTTGGTTTCCACCACGGGCTGCAAATTCCCATTCCGCTTCTGTAGGCAGACGGTAGCCGTTTTTATTAAAATCACAAGAAACACTCTGCCAACCTGAACAATCTTGGGTAATAGCACTTAGAGCAATAGACCCATAGGGAACTTCATCACCGTTCTCCTGGATAATTGTATAGCAAGGCTCAAGCCCCATTAATATAGAAAGCCTGTTGCAAAACACAACCGCATGATACCAGCTTATAGTTTCAACAGGGCGCAGTTCTTGAGTTTCACCTGCAGCAAGATTATCAGTTGTATTAGTACTTGGATTTTCTCCCATTACGGCTTCAAAAAGCTCCTGGGTTACTTCGTACTTGCCTATGCTGTAAGGGCTTAAAGTTACCGTGCGTCCGTCAACAAAAACACCGTCGCTTCCGCTTCCTGTGATTGTTGTGGCGGTATCAGTTACAGTTGCAAGGGCTGTTTTTTCAAGCTTGGTTTTATTTATGACTATGCTTCCGTCCTCGGCAACAAAGCAGTTGGAAATTATAAGGGTAAAAGGGCATTCTGTAGTTTTATCAGCTTCAACTTTTATATCTTTGCTTCCAGATGCGATAAGCTCATCATTGTTCGCAGAATCCCGAGCCTCTGCCACAACTGTATATTCTCCGGCTTCAAGCTCCGTGAACTCTATTACCCCCCCCAACGCCGCGTCTTTTTCTATAGTCTCACTTTCGCCAATTACACGCACAACGAACTTGTCGGCATTGTTTTTATCGTAAACGTAGCGTCCGCCCGGCAAGGCAACACGGATTGAGCCGCCCTTTTCAGAGCCGCCACTCATGTTCATGCAGGACGCAGCTACAAATAAAAACGCAAATAAAGCCGGAACAATAAATTTCTTCATAAAAGACCTCCAGTCAAAATGTATACATTTAAAGATTGTCGGATCTCGTCCGACAATGACAAAGTCACGGGACTACCGAGCCAAGCCAGACAATGGCAGTTTTACATTTTCATGCCATTATCAAGCTTAGATTTTTCTGTCATTCCCGCACTTGATTCCTTCTTGTCATTATCGGGCTTGACCCGATAATCTAATTTTTCTTCTTAACAGTAATCTATTTTACATTATACTGAATAAATTCCAAAAAACAACTTTTTGGCAGAAATTTATTGAGAATTTACCTTGAGTAAATACGTTATTTTCCATCGGCAAATAGCTTATTTACCTTAGGAAAATAGGGGATGTCCCAAAAGTATCTTTTCTGTCATTTTCGGGCTTGATCCGAAAATCTAAATGCATATATTGCAATCATTTAGAGATTGTCGTATCAAGTACGACAATGACATTTAGAACTTATTAGACATCCCCTGCCTGAGCCACAAGGCGAAAAGCATTGCAGCTTACATGCTCAGCGACAGCCTAAGTTTTTAACAGTTTTTTTCTGCCCACAGTTGATTTAAAAACTCAAATTTCAGGCTATTTAGAAATGATACACGAATTCCCTTAGAAATGGTGCATGTATTTCTAAAGGAATTCATGAACCATTTCTATAAGACACAACAGTGATGTTCTTAGGAGTATAAGCAGCATCCATTATAGCAATTTGTCATCTTTCATGCTAAAGATGTGATTATAGCACAAATTTTTATTCTCCAGTTCCTACAATAGAAACATATACCACATCTGAACGGCCTTTCTGATCTGTTACTGAAATTTTATAATTTCCGGGATTAGGTGCCCATTCAATGCTTTGCCCCGGTTTTGACCTGCCTATAAATTCTGTACCCATAAACCACATCAGTTCAGAAGTATCCGCATCCGCAGAAGCACACAGCATAATTTTATTTTTGGACTGGTCCTTAAAGCGAAAAACATAATCAGTTCCGCTCATTGGAGAAATAATTTCCGGCGGGAACCCCAGTTTCTTAAAGTCCATTTTATATTCTTCCGGCGGATATTCAGGAGGAACCATTCTAGGAAGTCCAGCCTGCTCAAAAAGATGTTGCAAATCGCTGGGCCAGAATTCCCGAACAACTGATTCAACATAAGGCTTTTCCTCAGGCACTTCATCTGTGCGGTAACCGGTTCTTTTATCAATATTTATTTTGCGGTGAATCCTGCATTTTTCAATAGGAGAAACACCTGGAATGAACCATGCCAACTCCTTATCAGGACAATACGGGCCAGGAAGTCCGCCGCTAACAGAACATACTTCAACCTGTGTGCAGCCATCCGGATTCATTTCCCTGGAAAGTCTTTCTTTTGCCGGTAAGTCTGACAAAACTGAATAGGCAATATTAAAAAGCAAAGGTGCCGCCATAAGTCTTCCAATAAAGGCATTGTTTCCTTCTCCGTCTGCATTTCCAATCCAGACAGCACAAATATAACGGTCAAAAATTCCAACGCTCCAGCAATCCTTAAATCCAATTGAAGTTCCAGTTTTATAAGCAACAGGAATATCCTGAATATCTTTAGGTTTGTTCTGATACGGAGGTGTATTATCCTTAAGCATTTTACGGACAATAAAAGCGCTTTCCCTTGTAAGAAGCCTTTTACCCGGCGCCAGTTTAGGGACAGGAAAGAAATTAATTTCATGCATAATTCCGTTGTTTGCCAGAATTGCATACATTTTAACCAGTTCCAGCATAGAAACTTCACAGCTTCCAAGAACTATTGAAAGGCCGTAATGTTCCTTTTCTTTTATTTCTTTTACACCGGAATCCTTCATAAATTCATAAAGCCCGTAGTCTTTTAACTCCCTGTTCAGTGTAATTGCCGGAATATTACGGCTGTCCGAAAGAGCAAACCAAGCCTGAACCGGTCCCTTAAAAATGCTTCCATAATTATCCGGAGTATATTCATTAAAAGTCTGAGGTGTGTCTTTTAGCATTGTCCTAAAGTGAATCAATCCCTTTTCCAAAGCCAAGGCATAAATAAAAGGCTTTAAAGTTGAACCCGGAGAACGCTTTGAAGTAGTAATATTTACTTGTCCATCGATTGAATTATTGTAGTAATCCGCAGAACCTATATTTGCCAGCAAATCCATGGACTTCCAGTCTAGCAATAGGACTGCGCCGTTTTTAACTCCAAAATGTTTGTTCTGGTTTATGTATGCGTTGAAAATTTCTTCGCATTTATGCTGCAGCTCCAAATTCAAAGTTGTCCGTAATGTTCTTTTTGAAAGAGTTTTTTTTACACCATCCGTAACATTCAGCATTTCTGTAAAATGACGGGCTTCATTGGGAAATTTGCAGACAACTGAAAGCTGCATGTCCATAAAAATTTCCTTGTCAGAATCTTCCGGATGTTTTTCTAGCCATGATGAGAAAAGAATTTTTCGTGCCTGAATAAGTTCTGAAGGCGTCCTTGTTGGTTCTGGAGCGCGCTTTATAGGGTTTTGTGGAAGCACGCAAAGCATCACATTTTCAGAAAAATTCAAGTCTTTTATGCTTTTATTAAAATAATACCAAGCCGCAGTTTCAAAGCCTTCAATGTTTCCGCCGCAGGGAACCATGTTCAGATAGGCTTCAAGAATCTGTGCTTTACTAAAACACATTTCAAGATACAAGGCCTTTTGAATTTGTCTGAGTTTGCCCGAAATGCTTTTTGTATAAATGTGATAGTTTAGTTTTGCCACCTGCATGGTAATTGTAGAAGCACCCATGCGACGAGACTTTTTAATGTAGGTTTCCCAGCCGGCCTTAAAAACAGCCGCAAAATTAACTCCGTGGTGGCTGAAAAAATAGCGGTCTTCCTGCATAAGAATCAATTCAATGAACTGGGGAGAAAAATCACTTAAAGGACGGAAAATCCTATACTGCTCATCAGAGGTAAGAAAAACCTGAAGCAGATGGCCTTTGCAGTCAGAATAAGATCTTGAAAACTCTAAGTTTTTAAGCACATCTCCCTTGCGTTTTTCATAAAATATATTAAAAGCAAAAGAGACTGCTAAAACGAGAAAAAGCAAACCAATTCCCGTAGGAATCAGTTTTCTAGTGAATTTCATTCAGAAATTACCTTGCCTTTTCAATTTTCATTGCAGGAGACGAACTAAGAGCCCTAATCTTTTTGTTATACATATTTTCTGCAAACATAGGAGGAACAACAAAAGTTCCGGAATTTACGGCCTTTGCCTTATAAGCAAAGGTATTTACTTTGTCTGTTACAGTACCGTAAATTACAACCCTGTCTTCCCGAATATCAACATAATCAGGAGTCCAAGAGCCGTTTTCTGAATTACGTATAGACTGAATCTGGGTTTCAAGGCCCGCCGGAGACATAGCAACAAGAGCAACATTTGCAATAACTCCCTTTGTTGAGCGGAACGAAATCTTAACAGTTACAGTATCTCCAACCTTAAAAGAAGAAGCCTTGCTTCCATTTTCTGACAGATACTCACGGGAAACTTCAAGGCCTTCTTTGATTTCCTTTGAAGGGATTTCTTTTTCAAAACCAGCCTGAATTGTTCCATAGAACATTGGCATTGATTTGTCAGAAGTGAACTTTATTTTTTCAGTCTTATCAGAAAAGCTTCCCTTAAGAACAGCATCGCCTTTTAACTCAAGCTCAGTCTGTTCTTCTCCGGTAACTGCCAGGGCCTTGTAAACTTCCGACTTGTCTGTATAAGCGTAACTTTCAAAGGCACGGACTGCGGCAGCCGCTGAACTTGTACTGTAGTAAGAATAATCCAGATAGTTGCAAAGCTCTTCAACCTCATTTGCCTTAATATCACTGATTCTTGACGGAAAGTAAGAAGCAATGATGTCTATGTAAGTCGAAATATAATGAAGTCCATTCTGGAAAATCCATGAAGAGTCAAATGTCTTTTTGTTTTTTACTTTCTGAAGAATAGCATTAGCTTTTTTATCCTGCTTTAACATTGAGTAAGAAGCAGCAAGGTAAAGGCCTTCGTAGTCCGTTGCAGAGAAATTCTTACGGTTCATGTCTTCTTCCAATTTCTCAATATAAGAAGTTGTTACAATGCTGTTTTTTGTAAGAATGTAGATTGCATAAGAACGATGGTATATTCCACTTGACGAGTCATCGTTCTTTTCGGCAATGCCTTTTACTGCACTTAAAACTTGGTTCATCATATTCACAGGAACATAGAAACCATTGTTCTGAGCATCAGTTAAGAATTCTGCACAGTATAGTGTAATAAATGGATTTACAGGGCTCTTGCTCGTCCAGTAACCAATGTTTCCGTCAGACTTCATGCGAGACTGAATAATGCCAATAGTGTCAGAGACTATTTTTTCAGCATCAGCATGAGTTTTACCGCCAGCTTTTACAAAGTCTTCATATAAATATGGATACGCCTTGCTTGTTATCTGCTCTGCACAGCCGTAAGGGTATTTTTCAAGGAAGAATTTCAGGCCATCCAGGAATGTAGTTGGCACATTTGAAACCGCCGCATCACGAGTTGCAAATTCTTCATAAAGCCTATGATTTACATCTACTTCTGCAGATGTTTTTTTAGTAGAACCCGCACTAATCCAAACCTGATATGGCATAGAAGGGCGAACACTCAAAGTAGAAGAAATTGTGCAGGATTCACTCGCGTCAGTTGCAGTAAACTTGAGTTCAGAAGCACCAATAACATTCTTTGCCTTAACCTTAAATTCAGCAACTGCATCTTTTCCTTCTTCAATTGAAAGAGCCGCAGAAGACTCTCCAATGATTTCTAGATTAGAAGCTGGAATAGCCTTAAGAAGAATATTATTCTTTCCGCTGCCCTTATGATTATTTGTTACAGTTACAGAAACATCAAATTCATCGCCAGGAGCTGCAGCAAGCGGAGCATTAGGCACAATAATAATAGGATTTCTTGCAATTGTAGAAACATGAGCCACACCAATTTTATCCTTGGAAACAGAAACCGCCATAACTCTAAGGCTTCCGTTAAAGTAATCCGGAACATGATATTTTACACTGCGGCTTTCAGGACCTGTTTCAATAATTCCAGACCAGTATGCAACAGAAGCATTCTGGCGCCGCTTAAACGGATTGAGGTTCTTTGCAAGCATTTCCATTTCTGCACCACCACCAGTTGCAGAAAGAGTTTTTAGAACATTGTATTCTGGCAAAATCAAATCCAAAATCTGGGAAGTCCTTACTTCAAGAGCCCGTTTCTTAAAGAAATAAGCGAGCGGATTTGGTGTAGAATATTTTGCCACCTGAAGAATTCCTTCATCAATTGCAAAAATTGCAATCTTTCCAGAATCAGAAGAAGAATAGCTGATTGTAAGGTCGGAGCCAGATTTAATTTCATCCGGAACTTTAAGAGTAATATTGTTTGTGCGTTTTCCCCTGCCAACAGAGAATGGAATTGCGCCATAACAGAAAGGACTCATAAAAATTTCATTAGACGCAGAATCCCTAGTAAACATTACGTTAATATATCCGTTTCCTTCAAGCTCTTCTGGAATACGAATATGCTGAACAGAAGAAAGCTCATTTGTCTTGAACCACTTGTAGGTATATACGTGGTCCCGTTCAATAGTAATAAGACCAGTTCCTGCATAAGGGGCCTTAATGAAGATTTCCGCAGTTGAACCAGGATTTAAATCCCCTGACTGAAGCTTAAGTTCCAGCTCTGCAGTTCTAGTAAGACTACGGGAAACATTTTTATCACCAACGATTGTGTAATTAATCGTATTGAAAATTAATCCATCTTTATCTGCAAGAGTAAGTTTAAATTCACCGGCAGCATCAGAAGGAACAATAAAATCAGTGCCATTTTTACTGATTGAAATCTGCTTTTCATTTACAGGATAAGATTTTTTTACCGACTGATATTTATAAAGCCCGTTCGACTGTTTTACAAGAGTTGAAATATAGCGTATTTCTTCTATTTTAAGAGTTACACCTTCAAGATCAATCTTGTTAAGCTTCTGGTCAATTGCAATAAATGAAAGATTACGTACAGAATTTGAATTAATGTAGCCCAAAGAACCGTCTGCTTTATAACCAATCAAATATTTTAAAGGCGAAACATAAAGGGAAGCCTGGCTGGAAACACTTCTTCCGCTGCCCTTTTCATATCCTTCTGCATAAAACTGAAGTCTATAAGTTGCCTTTTCAAACTTAGACAAGTTCAAGTCAAATTCAGCTTTTCCTGCATCGTCAGTTTGTTTTGTTCCAAGGAATTCATCAAAAGATTTTCCCTTGTAGAAAGGATCTGCAAAGTAGTAATCAGAATACCTGTATAAAACAGGGAATCCAGGGGTAAGGAACATCTGGCCTTTAATGTCATTTCCGGCAGCAGGAGTTCCAAAAAGGTTTTTAAGAGAAACAGTACCTTTAAGTTGACTAGGATTAATCCAGCCATTTTCCGGCAATGGATCAAAGCCAGCAGAAATAGACAGAGTATCAGGAAGAAATTCTTCTAGCTTAATAGTTTCAGAAGCAAGGTATTCACGTTCTACTCGGTTTTTATATTCTTTTAAAAGATAAAGATTTACAGTGTAATTTCCAGTTGGAGAATAATCCTGTGTAGGAAAATCGATTTCTTCAAATCCGGCGGAAGAAAGCTGAAGTTTTTTATTAAATACTACAGAACCATTTGAGTCGGTAACTTCTGCCTCAATAGGAGTTCCACGCAAATCAATATTCCAGTTACCTGCTTTGGCAATCAAAGCAATATGGGCCGTTTCTCCCGGACGGTACATTCCGCGGTCACTGAACATATAGGCAGTAATTCTGTCAGGCTGGGAAGCTCCGTACTCACCGCCAACATCGTAGTTTGAATAATCCAAGCTTCTTCCGTTTTCTGAATATGGCATAAAAGAAAGGTCGTTTGCCGTTTCTACAACATAAGCAGTAGGACGATGCTCACCGGAATAATTTGAAATTGCAGGAAGTTTTGCATGGCCGCTTGAATCAGTTGTTGTTGCGGCAACAACATTTCCATTCAGACCTACAACTTTTACAGTAGCATAAGAAACAGGATTTCCATTAGAAATCGACTGAACAAATACATCTCGCGTTCCGTCAGTATTTTTCTTAATAATAAAACCTAGGTCAGTAACAAGAATCAAGCGCTTGTCTGATTTTCCTGAATAGTAGGAATCTCGGCCAAGACTATTTTCATTTTCTGCAACCTGAAAAAGGAAAAGGCCATTCTTCAGATTCTTTGAAGCATTTGCGCGAAGTTTATCAGAAAAATCATAAGAGAAATAAGAAATTTCAGAAATTGAATAATCCGGAATCCAATAACTAGAAGTTTCTGATTCTGCAATATTGTTTTCGTTAAAAGAATAATGTTCAAAGTGGAAATTCTTCATATCTCCATTGGACATTGAAACAAGATGATTTACATCTTTTGGCATAATGCGGGAAAGACGGTAATAAACTTTCTTAATTCCTCGGGAATACAAAGCCATTTTGCGACTGCCGGAAAGAGAAAGAATTGTACCTTCTGACATAATCGAAAGCTCCTTTGGATATTCAGGAACTTTTATTATTGTTTCATAAGAATTAGTTTCGTTATAAAAACGAAGCTTATATCCGCCAAAAAAGTTTATGCCGCCTTCTATTTTTACATAAAGATAACGGCCTGGAGTTGCTTTATAACCAAAACTGTTTAAGTCTGCAGCAGGCTCTGCTGTTGGAACAGGTGAAAGTTCAATTTTTTTAGAAATCTTAAGAATTTTATCAGTAACATAATTAGTAGACCAAAAGGCATCTTCTGCTACATCCCAACCTTCCATTTCAGGACGATCTTTTGGAAGTTCAAAAACACTTATGCAAGAAGCAAGCTCGTCAACAGCAACAGAACCTTTTGTTTCAATAACAAGCATTTGGTCATAATTCTGATTTTGATTTTTTACAAGAGAAGTATCAACTGACTCGATTTTTACAAAGTCACTCATTCCTGGAACAGATACAGTTTTTGTTTCCTCATCCGAAGATTTTCCACCAACCTGCGCTTCAATTCCTTTGCCCATTTTTACTTTAAGAGCAGACGTATACGGAGGAATTGGAAGAAGATCAGAAACAAGATATGCTTCTGAAGCAGATTTATTATAACTAAGTTTAAAAGGAACGTTTTCAACCTTAATTGATTTTCCATTAGCATCATAATAATCAAGGCTCATAGTTACACAACCGGCAACTGACTCTTTTACCATTGGATGAGAAGCATAAATTGTTGCTGTTACCCGCTTTTCCTTTGGGTTTTCTGGATTAATATAGAATTCGGCATCTTCAAGGCTTACAACAAAATTTTCAGTTTTAAAACTAAAGTCTGATTTTACATTAACATCCTCAGAGAAAATTGCTGACGGCATAGAAACCTTGTATCGCGTTCCCAGAAGCCAATTTTCATGCGGTATAAATCGTAATTGGGAATCATTAACCCAAACCCATTTACCTGCAATTTGCGGTGTAATAGTAATCTGAGATGAAGGCTCAGAACCAGCTTCGGTCAGTTTTGAAACAGAACCATCAAAATTCACACAAAGAGTATCCGGCTGCCCATTTTCATCAAGGCGTGTGGATGGGTTGTAAACACTATAATTTACAGAAACTGCACTGCTCTTTTTACGGCAGGAAAATGCAGAAACAGAAAACAAACAGATTGCTGAAGCAATTAGAATTTTATAAACCTTGGCAAATTTCATAGATTTTCTCCAATAATTCATTTTACGTTTTTCAAATAAGAAAGATAGTCAAGGACAACGACTTCTGTGTCTGGAAAAAAATTCTTTCCGTCTGGAAGATTCATAATTTCATTTTCTACAAGTCCAAGAACAGCATCAAAATCAGGGTTACTGATTTCCACATCAGCAACTGGAGATTTAGCCGCCGGATTTTTTTTATACCGGTTTGAATATTTCACAGCAAGCTTTGGATTCCCTCGGTTCATAACATAAAGATTCCACAAAAATCTTGCGCAAGTAATTCTTTTAATAGCTTCGGAATTTAAAATTTCAGCAGAAAGCCCCTGCTCATCTGTTGGATCTGTTGCAGGGTTAAACATGCCTGCTTCCGCAACTTTTTCTGTAAGACGGGAAGCAGAAAGCTTTGTTCCAGTTGTAAAATCATTCAGCAAACCAGTTTTTTCATAAGCCAGCTGAACCATTGTTTCTTTAGTCAGCTTAGAGGCTAGATTTTGTTCAGAAGAAAGAACCGAACTGTTTTCCACATCAATTCCGGAATTGTAAAGAATCCATACCTTATCACGAAAGTTTTTGTATACAGCCCGATAATTACTGCGGCCCTGATTATCAAATTCAATAAACGCTTCATCAATAAAAGCTATTGATTTGTCGTACTGTTTTTTTGAATATAAAAGTTTTCCTTTTTCCAAAAGAAGGATTGAATTGTTTGGGTCAAAAGAAAGTATTTCGTCTATTTTCTGAATTGAGGTGTCAATATTTTTTTCAAGTTTTGAGCCAAGAAGAAGAACATAATCATCGCCGCCCTTAATCGCTTTTGAATCCCGGTAACATTCAGCCGCCTTAGATTTTTTTCCTTCCATAAGATAAAGTATTCCGTCAATGGATGTAATGTGAGCTTCTATTATTGGCTCAACATGGCTTTTAGAAAGCTGGGCATATACATCCTGATGAAAACTGTCCAACTGATTCTGATCAAATTTTCCAGTCATAAGATAATTTGCATCAATAAGAATAAACCTGTCTTCGTAAACAGAAATTTCTTCCATCAGTTCTTTGTTTAGATTAGTTGTCTGAAACACATCCTGCTGCAAAGTAGTTACACAAGAAGAAAAAAGAAAGCCAAAAGCAGATAAAAGTACAAGGATTTTCTTCATTTAAATTCTCCAATTAGTTAATTTTCCAAGCGTTTAATTTATTGTCAATTGAAAGTGAAAGAATGTCGGTTTTTTTGTCGCCGTTTAAATCCATAAAGAACGGAATACCGTAACCTGTAACTGGGAATGCATTTAAGAATTCAAGGTCTGATGTAAAACCATAAATCGCATTTGAATCGCCGCAAATAAAGATTTCATCTTTTTTATCGCTGTTATAGTCGCAAACTGTAATGTAACCTGATTTTGCAGAAAGACTTGGCAGCTTGATTTTTGTTACAGAGCCATCCAGCATGACTTTATAAATTGTTCCATTTTCAGAAACTGCAATCAATGAATCATTTACATATTTTACATTTTGATAGAAGATATCTTCGAGATTAAGCGGAAGAGCATTGGCAAGCACACCATTTGAATCCCAAACATAAAGTTCTCCGGCCTGAGAAACAAAAGCAACAAAAGTCTGATTATTATTTTCAAAAATACAAGGTGAGCCAAAACCAATTCCATCAACAGGAATTTCCAAAAGAGAAATCTCCAAAGGATTCTTTGCTTTTATAGTAAGCAGATTGACTGAACCTGCAAAGCCTTTTTTATAAATAGCAATTTTATCACCGTAAACAGCAGGTGCATTTTTTATCTGATATGAATCTTCAAAAGCGTATTCAAAAGTCTGGCCATCAGATTTAACAAAGTGAAGCAAATCATCATCGCCAACAATTACTAGCAAATCCTCAAAAACCACAGGACGACAGCCTGGTCTTATTCCCGTCATAATTGGGAAACTTTCTACTTCATCAAGGCTTTGATTTAAAAGATAAACGAGACCATCTTTTGTTACAGCCCAGAATTCTCCTCCGTTCTTCTTAAAAGTAACTTTGGAAGCAGGCACTAGATACTCAAGACCTGCTATTTCTTTTTCAGCAACTTCAAGGCTTGCAGCATTAAATGTCTTAATCAATCCAGGATTCTGGTACCAGTAAATAAGACGATTTTTTGGATTCTCAGATTTGTAAAGAACAGGAACGGAATTACCTTTAAGCTGAATAGGAAACCCTTGAACAGACTGAGTTTGCCTTTTTTCGCTGTAAATTGAATTCAGGCGAGCAGAAATAACATTGTCTTTTGTAGAAATATCAAGTTTTCCAATATTGTAAAGCTGAAGAATTTTATTAAACAGCGAGTTTCCTTTTACAAAAAATGGAACACTTTGCTCAAGGTTGTAGTACAGACTTACAGAAGCAGGAGAAATTGAATTTCCATTCACCTTTCTCCATGTATCATCTTTATCAAGCCTCACCCCATTTTTGAGAGCGGCATTTATGGAAGCAAGATTTTCAGGTGATTGTGAAAAATAAATAAAATTATCCTTTACCATATAATAAGGTTTGGGAAGAGTAATATTCATAGCATTCAGCAAAGAAACAACAAAGTTAGGAAATTCAATACGCGGCAAACGGACTCCATCCAAAAGAAGGCTAGTATCTGACCGCAATATAATAGAAGAAATTAGTATATCAAAAACTTTCTGCCGCTTTTCTTCATCCTCAATTTTAAGAACAAAAACAGGATTTGATTTTCCTTCAAGGCCAAGGACAGCATATTCATCAGAAGTCCATGAAAAAAGAATATTTTCCAAAGAATCTTTGAAAAAAGTTTTTGAAAGGGCATTTGCATCATTCCACTTTCTTTTTATATTTATATTTCCTTCATCCAGAACTTCAAAAGCCACATCTTTTATTTCAGAAAGTTTTCCAAGGTTAATCAAAGTATAATACTGAACTGCTCCAGGAAGCTTTGGCAAAAGTTCAGGAATATCAGATTTGCGTTCAATCAAGTCAAGAACTGCATTTGATTTTTCGCTGCTTTTTTCAAAAGGAAGCTTTATTTCAACATTAATATTTTCATCAGAAATACCAAATTCAATTTTGCTTAGCTCATTTTCTGAAAGAGAATCTGCAACAAAATTAATATATGGATTTTTCTTTCCAATCAGTTTTAAAAGATTCCGTCCATTTGCAACAATTCTAAAAGGCTGAGCAAGGCGATTCTTCATGATTTTTAATTCATCGCCGCTGTAATCGGCTGTATTTTTTAACGAAATAGCCTTTTCAAAGTAAACTGGGCTTTCAGAAACAATCACAAGGTTTTTATGGATTTTTGCATAGTATGACTTTTCGCCTTTTTTATATTCAAAATAAGAATGGCCTGATTCATTAATATAATAAAGATTTTCTACCGGATGAAATTTAGCAAAAAGCGGAGCTAGACGTGAAATTCCAGAAAGAAAACCCATATCAACAATTGCAACAAAATTGCTTCCGTCATACATAGCGACATCAATCCTACGGGAAAAAGCTAATTTTACAAAAGCATTTTTACGCAAGTCTGATTCGCGGATTGAATAAAAAATCTGTCGGGCATTAGAAAAACTAGGCTCAGCAAGAACAACATCCATAGCCTTTAAATCAACTAAAGGTTCAACGGCATCATAAAAAGAATCTGTTCTTATATAAACTGAATAATTATTAGGAAGCGCATTTACAGTAGAAGTCCGGTCCAGTCCGCAAAAAAGCATCCAGGCAAAAACCAGACCAACTAATCCACAGAAAATCCAAAGTATTGAAAAAAATATTCTAAACAAAAAAGGTTTATTTTTTGAACTGCTCATATTATTTCCCATTTTTTAACTATATAAAAACCGTAATTGAAAATGCATTAAAAAACATTGAACTTTCAGATGCTCATGTTAATGTTGAGAATGGATGCTGGACAGAACATTGAAAACATTGCAAATCAATCATCAATTATATTACAATATCGCTCTTAAGTTTTCAATTGCATAATTAATTAGCCTGAAATTCTAATTTATAAACCAACTGTGGATTGAAAAACTTTGAAAGGAAAACTTTATCCTTTGCAATGAAATTAAAGTATGTCTTTTGAGCATAATAATTACATACTTATAGGTCGAATGCCGAGTTTTTATAAAAACAGCTATTAAACAGTTATTCCTATGCTAACAAGGCTGTCATTACCGTGCTTGAGACTGCGATGTTTGCATACCAAACTCAGTTATCAATCTTGCCATCGGATTATCACCCGAGTTTCTGTCAGAAACATCGTAGGGGCAAGCCCGAAAATGACAACTTTCCCAACATTTTCATGTCATTCCCGCAGTTGTTTCATCTCTCTGTCATTGTCGTACTTGAATTTTCCTGTCATTCCCACACTTGATGTGGGAATCTCTGTTATAACCAACTTTTCAAGAACCTGTCTTACATTATAATGAATAAATTTCAAAAAACAACTTTTTGGCAAAAATTTATTGAATTTTCTGTTGAAAACGCAATAAATAAAAAAAATCGTTAGTTTTTTCTAATCAGTGTGGAAAAACAAAGCAAAATCTATTCTATTTTACTGTTGTCCAAATATGCAATGGAATACAAGGATTTATATTCTTTATCCTAAAAAGTTCTATCAGGTTTACAAATTCATAGCCGCGGGATTTTAAAACTGGAATGGCGGACTTAACAGCCTGAACTGTAGCATAATTTTCTTCCATTACGTGAAGAAGCACAATCTGCCCATCTTCCGCAGATTTTAAAATACGCTCAGTTCTTTGTTCAGCAGTAATTTCAGGAAGCCAGTCCTCATAGCCTTTTCCGCCAATAAAGGGAACTTTTATAGCTTTGTACATATTGACGCTTACACTGATATAAGGCGGACGGAAAAATTCACTTCTTTTGCCGATGCACTTTTCTATAAGGGATTCAGTTTTTTCATATTCGTCCTGAATCATGGCAATGCTCATTTTTGACATATCGGAATGCGTAAACGAATGATTTTGAATGTCGCATCCCATTTTAAATGCGCGCCTTACAACTTTTGCAGACTCTTCATTGATTTTGTTTCCGACTAAAAAAAATGACGCAGGAATCCTATTAAATTCAAGAACATCCAGCATATCTGACATAACATTTGCATTAGGTCCGTCATCAAACGAAAGCGTTATATGCTTCATAAACTTCTTTTGTATTCTTCAATTTGCTGCTTTAGATTTTGAATATGCTGATTAAACATAAAGTCAATGAAGCTTGCAGAATCTTCGGCGTCTTGGCTTTCGGAAATTGCCTTTATATATTCAGCACGTCTTTCTTTTTTTACAATCGATGGAACAAGATTTTTTTCATATTGAACCATATTCATAAGCAAACGGCTCATTCTTCCGTTTCCGTCTGCCCAAGGATGAATTGAAGCAAGCCTAAAATGAGATTCAAAACTTAATTTATATGCGTTTTCAATGTCATCTGAATAAGTTTCTTCAAGTTCTTCATTGAGCCAGCCGCAGAATTCTTGAAGCTTGTCAGGAACTTTTTGCCAAGCAAGATAAGATTTTCCGCCGCGCCCAGCACTTACATTCAAAAGCCTTAATTCTCCTTTTGCAGAAGAAAAAGAACCTGCAACTGTATTATAAGAGGAGCCTGTATTTTTCATTAAAGTTTCAGAAAGAGAACAAAGAAAACCAACTGTTATTTTTTCGTGTTTTTTTGCAAAATCAAAGCTCTGCTCATACGCTTTTTTTAGGTCAAGATTCATAAGCTGCTCTGAAATAGGCTTTGAACAAGAAATTCCGTTGTCAAACAAAACCTGATTTTCAATTTCCGTAATCGTAGAGCCTTCAATCGCTGTTGAATGTGTAATTATCGAATATAAATAAAACTTATCGTAATCAAGTTGCTGATTTATTCCAAGAGAATTATATTCATTCAAGACCGTTATTATTTCATTTTTCATTTTCGCCGTACAATAAAATTATTTAACATTATGCAAAAACAGGACGCTTCTTTTCTTTTGCGCACTGAACAAGATAAAGGTTTATAAGATTCTGGTAAGAAATACCTGTCTCTTCCGCAAGCTCCTTGAAATAAGAAATCGCCCCCGAATCAAGATTTATAGTAACTGTTTTTTTTATTTTTTTATACCACGGCTGAAATTCCTTTAATTCTTCTTTTGTCATCGCAGGGCAATCTTCAGCAGGTGTCGCACGAGCATTTCTTATAATCGCTTTTTCAGCCTCTGTAAGTGGCGGAAGTTTTTTCAACTCATCTAAGGTCATAGTCGTCATAGTATTCATCTGTTTCCTCCTTTGTCGCTTTTCTAGCAGAAATAATACGAGTCCTGTCATTGCGTTCCGTGTACACAACAAAAAGAATGTCGTCAACCATTCCGATTACATTCCAACGATCTTCTGTATCTGTTGAATGGCTACTGTCGTATTTTTCAATACGTTTTTCATCAAGAAAAACACGGACAGCAAATTCAAAACTGATTCCATCATGATTTTTCTTGTTATATTCATTCTTTTTATTGTCCCATTCATAAATCATATTTACATACTACATACGCTATAAATATCTGTCAAGTTTTTAAATGCGTTCTTCTATTTTAGTGGCAGAAATGAATGCGCTAATTTCTTACAAATATAACAAGGTCGCCTTTTTGTTTTCTTGCTTCAAAATTGTAGTCTTTTCCGTTTTTTGAGACAATTGCAAAGTATCTAAAATTACGAAGTGTTTTTTCAATAGGAGATTCCAAGTCTTCTGAATCATTATATTCTTGCAGAGTAACACCGCCGGCTTTTTTCCAGCCTTTATCTTTATAATCTGAAGCATAGACAACAAATGAAATTCCATAATCATCAGTAAGATTTACAAATTCTATTTCGTCATAAAATCTTCCTTTTATATTGTCTGAATCAATTACAAAGGCAGATTCAAGCTCCTTTTCAAAATCAAATTCGGAATCCGGCATTACAAAAATGCAAAGGTCATTGTCAATTTTTTGCGCACGGTAGTTGTAAACTTTGTTATTTTTAGGAACTACAGCAAAATACTGTATTTGAGCAATGCGGTCTTCCATGCGGGAATCAACATCTTCTGAATCGTAAAAACCCTTTAAGAATGCTCTTCCGTAAAACTGCCAGGAATTATTTTTATTGTCATAATAGTAAACTTCAAAGCCAAGCTGCTCGTCTGTTTCGTTTATAAGCTTTACATCTTCTCTTGCTTTTCCAGCTATAGAATTGGCATCAAGGACAAACGCATTTTCAGCATCAAGGTTAAAATCAGGAGCCTGAGCAAAACAAGCAAAACTAAAAACTAGGCAGACAAAAAAAACAATCTTTTTCATATATTCTTCCATAAATGATTCATCTCTCACTGATTGAAATTTAACATTTCTAAAAAAGTTACGCAAGAAAATAGTAAGCAGACTGCGCAACAAGATTTACCAGGTCTATTTTTTAAACTCTGTCTTTAAAATCAAAGTATTCTATGATACAATTGCATTATGCAGATTATTCCAGTAGCAAGCGGCAAAGGCGGCGTTGGAAAAAGCCTTTTAAGCGCAAACCTTGCAATTGCCCTAGGACAGGCAGGCAAAAAAGTTCTTCTCATTGATTTGGATTTGGGAGCTTCAAACCTTCATCTTGTAATAGGCCATCCTAACCCAAAGGCAGGAGTCGGCACATTCCTTACAGGCGAAAGCAAGTTTGAAGACATAATTTGCCCAACAGACTACGACAATGTAAGTTTTATTGCAGGCGATTCTGAAATTCCTGGGCTTACTTCACTAAAAGTCAGCCAGAAAAACGAGCTTATAAAAAGCTTCAATAAACAGGAATCTAAATTCGACTATCTGATTTTGGACTTGGGAGCAGGAACCCATCTTACAATTCTTGATATGTTTCTTCTTTCTCCGCAGGGAATTGTTGTTACAGCTCCGACTGTTACCGCCACATTGAACGGCTATCTTTTTCTTAAGAATGTAATGTTCCGCATGATGTACAATACTTTTAAGAAAGGAAGCGCAGGCTACAAATATCTTGAGTCGCTAAAAAAAGATTCGCTTTCGCTCCAGAGGCTTTATATTCCAAAGCTTGTTGAAATTCTTGAAAAAGAAGACCCGGAAGGAACTGCATTGTTCAAAAAGCGTATAAATGAATTTCATCCGCGGCTCGTGCTTAATATGATAGATGACCCAAAAGACGCAGACAGAGCGCAAAGAATCCGCCGTTCATGCCAGCAGTATTTGGACTTGGACTTGGATCATCTTGGCGTAATCTACCGCGACACTTTGCAGGACAAGGCTCTTTCTTCAAGACTGCCAGTCATTGCTTACAAGCCGCAGTCAATTATAGGCCAGGCAATCTACAGAATTGCAGAAAAAATAATTCAGTCCGAAACTTTAAAGTTTGACGACAGCTATGACATAACCCAGGCTTCAGACACTTCATTTGAAATTGCCACAGAAGAAGCCAATGACGACTTTGGGCAAAAAATGGCTTACATAGAAGAGCTTGCAGGAACTGGCGCGCTTACTGCCGGGGAACTTGCAGAAACTTTAAAGCAGCAGCAATACGAGCTTACAAGGTTAAAAAACGAAAACAATCTATTAAAGAAAAAACTTCTGGAAGCAGCGGCAAAAGGCTTCAAGGTGTAAGACAAAATGCTAAATTCTCTTTTATATATAAAATATCCGTCTTGGATTCATCCGGAGCTTTTTCCCGGAGTTCCGCTTTTGGGACTTGTGCGCTGGTACGGTCTTATGTACATAATCGCATTTGGAACAGCTTTTTATATTCTGCGGAAAATTCAGCGTGAAGGCGCATTGGACACGCCAGATTCAAAAACTACGGAAGATGATATTTTCAGCTTTATTGCATTCGGAATTATTTTTCTTTTGGCAGGCGCGCGGATTTTTTCAACGCTTGTGTATGATACTTCCGGGCTTTACTGGAAAAAGCCTTGGCTAATTTTCTGGCCGTTCGACACAGTAACAAAAAGATTCACAGGTCTTGCGGGAATGTCCTATCACGGCGGATTCCTCGGCGGACTTGTGGGAATGCTAATCTGGTGCAAAAAACACAAAAAGCCTGCGCTCAAATGGATTGATGCAATGGCAGTTGCAATTCCGCTTGGCTACACTTTTGGACGAGTCGGAAACTTTATGAATGGAGAACTTTACGGCAGAATAACAAAAGCTCCTTGGGGAATTGTCTTTCCACGCGCAGAAACTTTTTCTTCAAGCTTAGACTGGGTAAAAGAATTTGCTTCTTCAATAGGAATGTCTCTTGGCGGCGCAAAGCTTGTAAATCTTCCGCGGCATCCAAGCCAGCTTTACGAAGCTCTTTTTGAAGGACTTTTGCTTTTTCTTCTTATTTGGTGCCTAAGAAAGAAAAAACCGTTCGACGGATTTCTTACAGCGTGCTACACGGTTGGCTACGGCTTTGTAAGATTTTTTATAGAATATTTCCGCGAGCCTGACGCAGACATTGGCTACAGAATTTCTGCAACAAAAGACGCTGCAATCTACACAAACACTTCGCTTTTAAATCTTAGCACAGGACAAATTTTCTGTCTTATGATGATTGCAGGCGGAATTCTTATGATTTTTATTCTTGCAATGCTTAACAAAAAAAATGACAGAAATAGAAAAACATTACAATAAGCACAAGGAAGAAAACAGGCTTTTAACGCGGCACGGCAAAGTTGAATTCGCCGTCGCAATGAAATACATCCATGATTTTCTTCCTACGCAAGACAAACGGCTTTTTAAGATTGCGGACATTGGAGCCGGAACAGGAAGGTATTCAGTTGCCCTTGCAAAAGAAGGCTTTGATGTTACGGCGGTTGAGCTTGTAAAACATAATCTTGAAATACTTGAGTCCAAGCACGAGCGCGTAAAATGCTGGCCGGGAAACGCTCTTGACCTTAGTTTTTTGCCAGATGAAACTTTTGATGCGACAATTGTTTTTGGTCCTCTTTATCATCTTCATAAAGAAAAAGAAAAACTTACAGCTTTAAAAGAAGCGCGCAGAATAACAAAAAAAGGCGGAACAATTTTTGCCGCGTATCTTTTAAACGAATACAGCATTCTTTCATATTGCTTTGCGCAAAATAGAATTACTGATCTTATAAAAAGCAAAAATATTTCTAACGACTTTCACATAATTCCAAAAGAAAATGAACTTTACGACTATGTGCGCCTAGAAGATATTGACCGGCTGAACAAACTAAGCGAATTAAAGAGGATAAAAATATTTTCTCCGGACGGACCTGCAGACTTTATGCGCAAACAACTGAACGCAATGACAGAAGAAACTTTTAAAAAATTCATTGAATATCAGATTTGCAACGCTGAACGCCCCGAACTTTTAGGCGCAGGCTCCCATCTTGTAGATATTCTGGAAAATTGAAAGGTTGAATACTGAATTCCTGTAAAAAAGTTATTTTACTTTCATTGTCAAAACTCAATATTAAACCTAAAAATAGATTTAGCAAGAGATTACCCAGTCAAACTGGGCAATGACACTCGCCCCGCCACGAAAATGACAAAAAAAGCATTAGTGATGGAAAAGTCTGATTCCTGTAAACGCCATAACCATGTTGTATTTGTCGCAAGTTTCAATAACATTATCATCGCGGATTGAGCCGCCCGGCTGAGCTATAACTTTTACTCCGCTTCTGTGCGCACGCTCAATGTTGTCTCCAAATGGGAAGAATGCATCGCTGCCCACTGCGACATCTGTATTTTTTGCAATCCAAGCCTTGCGCTCTTCACGTGTAAACACTGCTGGCTTTTCCGCAAAGAAATTCTGCCATGTTCCTTCAGCAAGAACATCATCATAATCATCGCTTGTATAAACATCGATTGTGTTGTCGCGATCTGCTCTTTTTATGTCTGCTTTGAATTTTAAATTTAAAACCTGCGGACTCTGTCTAAGCCACCATTTGTCTGCCTTGTCGCCTGCAAGACGTGTGCAGTGAATGCGGCTCTGCTGCCCGGCTCCAATTCCAATTGCCTGGCCATCCTTTACATAGCAGACGCTGTTGGACTGGGTGTATTTTAAGATAATCAGGGAAATCAAAAGGTTGTCGCGTTCTTCTTTTGTGAGAGCCTTGTTTTTTGTTACAATATTTTTTAAGCAATTATCATCAAGTTTTATAAAATTGTGTCCCTGTTCAAAAGTTACGCCAAACACTTGCTTCTTTTCTATTTCGGAAGGAACATAGTTTTCATCAATTTGAAGAACGCAATATCCGCCTTTTTTCTTTGCCTTTAGAATTTCAAGAGCATCATCATCATAGCCCGGAGCAATTATTCCGTCGGAAACTTCTTTCTTTATTAAAAGAGCAGTTGCCTTGTCGCATTTGTCGCTAAGAGCAATAAAGTCTCCAAAAGAAGACATTCTGTCTGCACCGCGAGCTCTTGCATAAGCACACGCCAAAGGAGTAAGCTCAACATCATCAGTGTAATAAATCTGCTTAAGTGTGCTGCTCAAAGGGCGACCAACCGCAGCTCCGGCAGGAGAAACATGCTTAAAAGATGTTGCAGCAGGAAGGCCGGTTGCTTCTTTTAATTCCTTTACAAGCTGCCAGCCATTAAGCGCGTCAAGCAAATTTATATAGCCAGGCTTTCCATTTACAACAGTTACAGGAAGCTCTCCGTTTTCCATGTAAACTCTAGCCGGCTTTTGATTCGGATTGCAGCCATATTTCAATTCAAGTTCTTTCATATTAAACTCCAAAATTATTTTTTATGTCTTCTGTCAAGCTCGTTGTAAACATCCTGCCAAGTTACGCCTTCCTTGTACATAAGGACGCTCGCAAAATAAAGCAAGTCGGCGGCTTCCCAGATTACTTCGTCTTTTCCTTCAGCCTCTGTAAGTTCTTCTGCTTCTTCTAGGATTTTTTCGCGGACACGCTTGTCATTTAAAGTCGCAGTATAGCTTCCCGGACGCGGATTTGCAAAACGTTCTGCAATTGTTCCGTAAAGACGCTCCATGCTGCTTTTTTCATCAGCCTCGCTAGAAAAACAATTAAAGCTTCCTGTGTGGCAAACTCCTCCATGCGGAATAACAGTCGCAAGAATTGTGTCCCTGTCGCAGTCAGCACGAAGTTTTACAAGCTCAAGACAATGGCCGGAAGTTTCACCTTTTGTCCAAAGAGTATTTCTTGTGCGGCTAAAGAAAGTAAGTTTTCCAAGCTCAAAAGTTTTTTCCAAGGCTTCTTTATTTGAATAGCCCATCATTAGAACTTCGCCAGCAGGACTTTGGGCAATAACCGGAACCATTCCGTTTGTCTTTTCCCAGTCAATGCAATTTATAAAGCTTTCCTTAAGATTTACAGCTCCAGTATACAATGCCATTCCAAGCTGAACATCGCAATGAAGTTTTTCAAGCTGAACAATCTGCTCAAGGGAATTTACTCCTCCAGCCGCAACAACACGGCATTTTACAGAATCACGGAGCTGCTTTACCATCTCCATATCCGTTCCCTGCATACAGCCTTCTTTTTCCACGCAAGTAAACAAAAGCTCGGAGGCGTATTTTTCAGCTTCTCGCGCGCCTTCAATCAAAGAAATGTCTGCGGTTTCTGTCCAGCCTTTTACTGCGATTTTTCCATTAATTGCGTCTACTGAAATTATAATGCGCTGTTTTCCAATTGAAGATGCAAGCTCGTCAAGGAACTGTGTATTAAGAATTGATCCGCCGTTTTTTCTATCAAGATTCCAAGCCGCAGAGCCAATTATAATTTTTTCAGCTCCAAGCGAAACAAGCTCGCGTGCTTTTTTTACAGTTCTGATTCCGCCGCCAACACGAACATTTCCCTTGCGCAAAAGAGACTTTAAAAGCTCAGTGTTCGCTGTGTTCCCTTTTTCGTCAATATTTCCCAAAGCCGCATCCAAATCTATAACTGCAACTTCGCCATATTTATTGAATTCTGAAATCAATGAGTCGGCATCATCACGCTGAAGAACAAGATCTTTTCCGTTTTTCAGCTGAACAACATGGCCGCCTTTTAAATCTATAGAAGAAATTACCATGCGCTGATTTTACCAAAAAAAAATAACTGTTACAATGATGAAAAAACAATGTTGCCGTTAAAGAATGTCGCCTTTATAAAGCCCAAAAGTTTTTTTCCTTCAAGCGGCGTAAATTTTCCTTTGCTTGCAAATTTCTGACCGCGCACAGTCCATTGCTTTTCCAAGTCAACAAGAACAAGATTAGCTGCAAATCCTTCCTTTAAAAGTCCTTCGTTTTTTAAGCCAAGAATTTTTGCTGGGTTTGCGCTCATAAGCTCTGAAAGTTTTTTTAAACTCATGCCGTGTTCTTTTACAAGCATTGTATGGCAGGCGGAAAATGCAGTTTCAAGTCCGCTGAATCCAGGACTGCCGTTTTTTTTGTCCAAAGCAGTGTGCGGCGCATGGTCGGTTGCAATGCAGTCCGCAGTTCCGTCTTTTAAGGCCTTAATCAAAGCGAGCCTGTCGTTTTCTGAGCGTAGCGGCGGATTTACAATATTAAAAATGCCTGGAGCTTTTTCTCCGTTCATAAAAATATGATGCGGCGTAATTTCAAAAGTTACGTCAACTCCTTCTTGACGCGCTTTTTTTGCAGCCTCTACACAAGCGGCAGTGCTCACGTGGCAAAGATGAATATGGCAGCCGGCATCTTTTGCAAGCCTAAGGTTTCTAAAAGTCGCAGTATCTTCAGCACAAGCCAAAAGCGAATCGGCTTTTCTTAAATTATTTGCAGCATCTTTTTTTTCAGCAGGCGAAACATTTTCTTTTGAAAGAACTTCCAATGCTGCTTTTCTAAACGGACGCGCGTTTTCTGCCAAAAAAGGATCTTCGCAATGGCACGAAACAACAATTTTCTTTTTAGCGGCAATTTTCATCGCTTCAAGCATAACAAAACTGTTGCAAACTTCCTTTCCGTCTTCGCTTATAACCGGAACTTTTTTTTGATCAAGAGATTCAAGGTGGCTTATAGTTTTTCCGTCAAAATCTTTGGTAATTGAAACAGCCTGAATTGTCCTGCATTTTCCAAATTCAAAAGCCTTTTTATTATTAAGCTCTGCCTGCACTGGACTTGAAACAACAGGATTTGTATTCGGCATAAGAACACAAGTGGAAAAACCACCAGCTGCGGCCGCACAAGAACCAGTTTCAATGTCTTCTTTTTGAGTAAGACCAGGATCTCTAAAATGCGAGTGCATATCAATGAATGAAGGCAAAACGCAAAGTCCTTTGGCATCAAGTTTAAAAATTGAGTCGTCATTTAAAAGTTTTTTTAGAGAATCTTTGTCTGGAAATGATTTAATTTTTCCGCAAGCTAAAAGAACTGCGGATTTTTTTTTATCGGTATTAGCATCAACAAGCCGGGCATTAAAAATCAAAACTGCATTTTGCATAGACCCATTATAAAATGAATCCATGCAAACTACAAGATTGAATTATTGATTGCCGCATCAAGTGCGGCAATGACAGAGTTTGTACAAATTATAAAATTAAACATTAAGGTCATTATCGGGCTTGATACTGCGATATTTCTGAACAATTGTAATTTTGATTATCAAGTCAAGCCGGATAATGACAGCAATAAATTTATTATCCAATGCTGCGGAATTTTCTGTTAAAGTCTTCTATTTCTGCCCCGGAAATCGGCTTTGAATAATAGTAGCCCTGAATATAGTCGCAATGGAAAGTCTTAAGCTTTTCATTCTGCCACTGATGCTCAACGCCTTCAACAGTAAGCTTCATTGCAAGCGAATGAACAAGACGCACAATGTTCTTTATAAAGTCGCCTTTTTCATTGGAAAGATAATTGTCCACAAGCGATTTGTCGATTTTCACAACATTAATCGGCAGGAACGTAAGATAGCTAAGAGAAGAGTATCCAGTTCCAAAGTCGTCCAAGGCAAGAGAAATTCCGCGCTTTACAAATTCATTCAAAAGTTTGGAAACCGCTTCCTTGTTTGAAATAAAGAGGCTTTCTGTAATTTCAATGCAGATAAGTTCCGGCGGAATATTATAACGCTTTAAAAGCTCTTCAAGGAAATCAACATAATGAACGTCCGAAACCTGGCTGTAAGAATAATTTATAGAAACCTTGTACAAAGGAATTCCGTGCTCGCGCCATTCCGCCATCTGCCTTACAACTTTTTCTGTAAGGATTCTGTCAATTTTTATAATCTGCCCGGTTTCTTCTGCAATCGGAATAAACTGCGCCGGCGAAACTTTGCTGTTCTTTAGTCTCATAAGCGCTTCGTATCCGTGGATTTCTCCAGTTTCAACATCAATCTGCGGCTGATACGCAACCCAAATTCCGTCGTTTGCAATAGCATCGTCAAGGATTCTTGAAATGCGGTTGTTTTCAAATATTCGGTCGCGCATTTTCTCGTTAAAGAAAACAGTCTTGTTCTTGCCTGAATTTTTTGCACGGTAAAGCGCAATGTCCGCATTTTGAATCATGTTTTCCATTTCATCGTCATTGGAATTTACAATTCCAAAACTAGACTGAATATGGATATTGTTTTCTTCATATTTTATCGGGCTTTCAAAAACAGTTCTAAGCTCTTGAATTTCAATGGAATCCTCATTCAGCTGCTTTTCAAGATAAAGAACAAGGAATTCATCTCCGCCGAACCGCGAAACAAAAATATCTTTTCCGGCAGAATAAGCCTTGAGCCTTGAAGAAATTGTCTTTAAAACAATGTCGCCACAAGCATGGGAATAAAAGTCGTTTATATTTTTAAAGTCGTCAATGTCAAAGAGTATAAGAGAAAACTTTTTTCCGGATTCCTGAATGTCATTGAACACAGCCTGAGCCTTGAATCTGTTCGGCAAATCTGTAAGCGAATCGTGTCCAAGCATATATTCCATTTTTAAGTTTGAACAACGAAGCTCATGGGAATTTCTTACTTCCGTGATTATCAAAACCAAAGAAACAGCAATAAAAATAAGAAGTGAAACTACAATTCCGATTATTCCAAACAAAATTCCGTGGCTGTTTTTTTGCATTTGATCCTGAATATTTACAAATACTGAATTCAGCGGAAATGCGGAAGGCTTTAACTTGTGCTCTTCGATTGCCTTGTAGTCAAAAATAAATTTTCCGTCTTTTATTCTTTGAAACGGAACATATTTTTCACCGTCAATAATATCAAGAGCCATTTTTGCGGCAAGAGCACCGGCTTTTTCGTAGTCAACCATTTTTCCGCCAAGAAAGCCGAATCCTACGCCGTTCGCATTGTGGCTGAATACAGGCGCGGATGTGTTCTTTACAATAAAGTCCGACTGCTCTTCCATGGAATACTTTTTGCCATTGACATCTTGCGAAGCTCCCAGATAAAACACAACAGTCTTGTCATCCAGCGCAGAAAGTTTTTGTCCAATTTGTTCTTTTGTAAGTTCAGAAGTGTCTATTCCTGAAAGCTCTACATCAGGAATTTTTTCACCGGCGTTTATAAAAACATTGTAGTTTTCATAGCCAGCGTCGGTTTTGTCGTAAATGGCAACATAATGTTCCGCAGAAGGAAAAAGTTTTCTTGCAACTGAAATTGTGTCCGCCAAAAACCTTGTTGTGGCAATTCCCCAGAAATTCTTTTTTTCGTAAAGACGTTCTGCTCTAATATTGCTTTCTATGCAAAAGAACACAATAGGAATTCCTGAAAAAAGAGTGTCGCTATTGCGCTCAACAAAATTGCACGCATTATTTCCGCTTACAAGAACGGCATTATATTTTGTGTCTTGTTGCAAAAACTTAATGCGTTCCTTTAAAAATTCAGGAAGCTTTTTATCATAGAAATCATCAGGCTCAAAATATTCAATATCAACATTTACATTGTTCTTTAGGAAAACATTTCTTATTCCTTTTTTCTGAAGCTCAACGACATAAGAGTTTGGCATTGAGCTTACAAATAGTACATTCGCCCTTGGATTTTTTAGCTTGGTATTTACAAGCGCAGAAGACAAACGGTTTTTATATAGAAAGAAACAAAGGGAAAAAACACTGCTCAAAAGAAGAAAAGACGCAATGCCCATCAGAATAGAAAAAGATCTTTTTTTTGCCATAACACTGCCTCCATAAAAAGCCAATTAAAGTCTCGCTTTATGATTAAGCTTTTTAAGCCGTTTTTACGATTTAAATAAATCCTAAATGAAAACGGCAGCCGATATGCAATTTTGCAATGCAAATTTGCAATCTATATTTGGTTATACATGGCTAAATTATATCCCACAAAAATTATTTTTACAACAGTTGCCCCCCCCCCCACGGAAATTTTTTTCACAAAAACAACTGAATTTTTGCATTTTTAAGCGGAATTTTATAATAAAATTCTTATTAAATCCGCTCTTCCCGTCTGAATCAATGCTTCTTTTACAAGCTGGGCATTTTCTTTTTTGTTAAACTGAAGCAAAGCGCGCTGAAGCCTTCGTTCGTGTCCGCCGCGGGCAACATAGACTTCTTTAAATTTTCCGTCTGAATTTTTTTCATGCGGATTAAGACCTGTGTAATACATGCAAGTGGCAAGGCTTCCCGGAGTTGGATAAAAATCCTGTACTTGGTCTGGAACAAAACCTGTTTTCTTTAAATAAAGAGCTGTTTCAATTGCTTCTGGAATTCCGGCTCCAGGATGCCCCGCAATATAATATGGAACTAAATATTGTTTAAGCCCAAGCTCTTTGTTCGCCTTTGCATATTCTGCAGAAAATTTTTCATAGACAGCGTGCGTGCTTTTTCTCATAAGGGCAAGGACTTTGTCGCTAACGTGTTCGGGAGCAACTTTAAGCTGCCCGGAAACATGGTGCTTGCAAAGCTCGTACAAGAATGTTTTGTCTTTATCAAGCATAAGATAGTCAAACCTTATTCCGCTTCTTATAAAAACTTTTTTTACATTTGGAAGTGAACGAAGTTTTTTTAAAAGCTCTATGTAATCTTTGTGGTCGGCTTTCACATTCGGGCACGGAGAAACTCCAAGGCAATCACGGTTTTTGCACGCTCCGTTTTTCTTTTGAAACTCGCAGGCATCACTTCTAAAATTCGCAGTAGGCCCGCCAACATCATGAATATATCCTTTAAAGTCTGAGTCTTGCGTCATTTTTTTAGCTTCGGACAAAAGGCTTTCGTGGCTTCTGGACTGAATGCGCCGCCCCTGATGAAAAGTTATTGCGCAAAAACTGCAAGCTCCAAAACATCCGCGGCAGCTTGTAAGACTGAATTTTACTTCGGAAAGAGCAGGAATTCCTTTTTTGCCATTTGAAGCAGCCACATCATACATCGGATGCCACTTACGTTCAAAAGGAAGCTCATAAATCGAATCAAATTCAGCCTGTGAAAGAGGAAATGAGGCTTTTTCCTGAATGACAAAACGGCTTTCAGAAGGCTCTGCAAGAACGCTTCCGTTTATTGCATCTGTGTTTTCCTCTTGAATTTTATAAGACAGGGCAAATTTTTCTTTGCTTTCTTTAGTGTTTTTGCTTACATCTTCAAATGAAGGAAGAACTACAGCATCAGATGGAACTTCATCTTTTTTGCCAGTGAACCAGCAAGTTCCTCTTACGCCGCGAATTTTCCGCGCAGGAATTCCTTTGCTAAGCTGAGATGCAATTTCAAGAAGAGCTTTTTCGCCCATTCCGTAAATAAGAAGGTCGGCTTTTGAATCTAAAAGAACAGAATGCTTTACTGTGTTTGACCAGTAGTCATAGTGGGCTGTGCGGCGCAGGCTTGCTTCTATTCCACCGATAATAACATTTGCGCCTTTATATGCTTCGCGGATTTTTGCCACATACTGAATTACAGCTCTGTCCGGACGATGACCTTTCTCGCTGCCGTGAGAATAAGAATCTTCCGAGCGCGGCTTATTATTCGCAGTATAATTTGAAACCATGCTGTCCATTGCGCCCGATGTTACAAGAAACGCAAGACGAGGCTGTCCAAGAACTTTAAAACTTTCCGCAGATTTCCAGTCAGGCTGGCACAAAATTCCTACAGTGTATCCGCGGGATTCCAAAAGCCGCCCCAAAAGAGCCGCTGCAAAAGACGGATGGTCAACATAAGCGTCCCCGGAAACAAAAACAAAATCAAGCTGGTCTATTCCCCGTTCTTCAAGGTCTTTTCTGCAAACTGGCAAAAACATTGTTTCAATATACTTTAGTTTTTGGTTAAAATCCATATTTTAAAGTAAAAATACTTCACCATTATTAATTTCCATAACGAAGTACTATCAAAAAGTTCTATATTTTGCCGATTATCGGGTCTAACCAGATAATGACATTAGTCGAATTTTCAAGTTAATTAACATTAATCAGTTATAGGTTTCTTCTATAGCTCAATATAAAAAAACAGTATAAATAAACCTATTGAACCAATAGGAAATAATCTGTATTGTTTCTTCATCGCGCGGAAAAATTCACTCTTACTTACAGAGGATTGGAGGAAAATATGCCAAACAAAAAGCAACTTGTGCTTGACGCACTGAACAATAAACCAACAGAGCGTGTTCCTGTGGGATTTTGGTTTCATTATACAAAAAACGAAATGCTTCCTGTTTCAGAAAATCCAGAGATGAGAAAGGAAAACTTGGACGGGCACAAAAAATTCGTTCAGGAATTCAAGCCGGACTTTGTAAAACTTATGAGCGACGGATATTTTTTTGAACCAAAGACAGCAAAGTTTTTGAGCAATGTAAAATCCGCAAAAGAACTTTATGAATTAAACTCAGTTTCCAAAGACGACAGCTGGATAACAGAGCAAGTTTCGCTTGTAAAGGAGCTTACTTCTTCGTTCGGAAATGAAGTTCTTACTTTTTACAACATTTTTGCTCCGGCAACAGCATTTAAATGGAGCGTTGAAGGCGCAGACAAAAAACTTGCGCAGTTCATAAAAGAAGACAAATACGCAGTTCTTTATGCGCTGAGCGTAATTGCAAAAAACACACAGGCAGTTGCAGAAGCCGTAATAAGCGAAGGCAAGGCGGACGGAATTTACCTTAGCGTGCAGACAATTCAAGACGCTTTTGTAGGACCTGATTTGTATGCGGAAATAATTTCTCCGTCGGAACTTTCTGTGCTGAATGCCGCAATTGGCGCAGGCGGAATAAATATTTTGCACGTTTGCGGCTACGAGGGAGCAAGAAACAATCTTTCGCTGTTCAAAAATTATCCTGCAAACGCTGTAAACTTTGCTTCTGTTGTTGAAGGAGTTTCGCTTGCAGAAGCAAAAAAAATTTTCGGCGGAAAAACAATAATCGGCGGATTCGCAAACACAACAGACGGAATTCTTTTTAGCGGAACAAAAGAAAAAATTCAAGCTGAAACAAAACAGATTTTAAAAGATTCTGGACGCACTGGAATAATTCTTGGAGCGGACTGCACAATTCCGCGCAACACAGATTTGCAGCATCTTGAGTGGATTCGAGAAGCCGCAGAGTAAAAAATATACAATTCAAATTGTCATTGCTGGAACAAGTGCGGCAATGACAGAAAAAATAAACGAGGTGAATTATGAAAAAAACAATTTTAGCTTTTATTGCATTGGCAGCGATTATTCCGCTTTCTGCAAAACCCAAAAAATCGGGCGGAAAAATTCAGAAAATCCGCGTGGCTCACACAAACTATTATGTTCCTTATGATTTTGTAAACGACAAAGGTGAATCTGACGGATTTGAAGTTGCTGTTCTAAAAGAAGTTGACAAGCTTCTTCCGCAGTACGAATTTGAATATTTTCCGACTTCCGACGATGACCTTTTGATTGGAGTTCTTCAGGGAAAATATGATGTTGGAACAAAAGGCGTTTGGATTACAGAAGAGCGAAAGAAAAAATATATTTTTCCGCAGACTCCAATTGGAGCCAGCATCATTGGAATTGTAATCAGAAAAGACACAGCGGATAAAATAACAGACATGAAATCGTTTGCAAAGTTTTCAGGAAAACTTGTTCCAATCGGACCTTCGAATGCGCAGTACAACATTATCGATGAATACAACAAGCAAAATCCAAATGCAAAGGTAAAACTTGTGGCAGGCGATCAGTTCGAAGCGGCAGACGGATATGTTTGGGTTGTTGAAGGCAGATACGATGCCCGGGTAGACATAAAGCTTTCGTTCCAGAACAACATTGAAAAAGAAGGCGCGCCTTACGCAAAATACAAAGACAAGCTTTCTTATGTTCCATACAAGGCGATTCCAACCTGGCCGCTTTTCAATAGAAAAAATCAGGCTCTTGCAAACGCTTATGACGAAGCAATAAAAACGCTCAAGGAAAACGGCACGCTCGAAAAACTTTCACAGAAGTATTTTGGCGAGGACATTTTTTCCTCTGTAGAATAAAAACGTTAACTTTGGGAGCACCGTAAAACCATGGACAGACCATTTTATCCTGAAAAAATTCTTGAGCTTATTCCAGTTCTTTTGCCTTATCTTTTGGTAACTTTTAGGATTATCGCAGGAACAATTTTGACTGGGCTTTTTATAGGATTTTTTCTTGCAAAAGGAATGCTTTCTTCACGCAATGCACCAAGGAAAATTTCTTCCTTTATAATAAACGCATTCAGATGCACGCCTTCTATTGTAATGCTGTTTGTAGTTTTTTATGGGCTTCCAAATTTGTTTTGGGCAATATTCAAAGTTGACATAAACAGCTGGGCAAAATCATTTTTTGTTATTCTTGCGCTGGGACTTTTGTTTTCAGCAAGCGCGGCGGAAATAATGAGAGCAAGCTATCTAAGCGTCCCAAAAGGCCAAAGAGAAGCTGCATTAACTTCCGGGCTTACAGAGTTCCAAAGCTTTTGGCGGATAATTTTTCCGCAGGCATTTGCAGTGTCGCTTCCGAATCTTGGAAACAGTTTGATTGCTCTTTTAAAGGAAGGCTCGCTTGCATATACAATCGGACTTGTGGACGTAATGGGAAAAGGAAATCTCTTTATAAGCATGAATTTTGGAGCTTATGCTGTGGAAACTTATACAGCTCTTGCGCTCATTTACTGGACGCTCACAATTTCTATTGAGCAGATTTTCGGCAAGCTGGAAAAATATTTTTCACGCGGAAGAAAAACTTTTTAACTGGGAGAACTTATGTTTGACGTGGAATTTTTCTTTAGAACATTCTGGCTTTCTTTTAAAGCTCTTCCTGTTACTTTAAAAATAACCGCCGTGGCTTTTGCAGGTGGAATTGCGATTGGATTTTTGATTGCGCTTTGCAGAATACACAAATTAAAAGTTCTTTCGCAACTTTGCGCATTTTTTGTTTCATTTATAAGAGGAACTCCGATTGTTCTTCAGATTCTTGTTGTGTATTCAATAATTCCGTCGCTTTTAAATTCAGTTTTTAAAAATGCCGGAAGCTCAATAGATGTGTTCAAAATAAATCCGATTGTCTACGCTTACATTGTATTTTCATTGAACAACACGGCGATTCTTTCTGAAGTATTCCGTTCAGCCCTGCTCACTGTAAGCAAAGGCCAGTTTGAAGCCGGAATTACTTGCGGACTTACAAGCTATCAAACCTACAGAAGAATTATAATTCCACAGGCACTGGAAAGCGCGCTCCCAAATATCTGCAATGCCACCGTAAATCTTATAAAAAATACTTCGCTTGCATTTATGATGACTGTAAAAGACATTACAGCAGTTGCAAGAATTGAAGCTTCTTACGGCTACAACTATATTGAGTCCTATCTTGATATTTTTGTAATTTACATAATTGTGTGTTCTATAGTTCAGCAAATTTTCAGGCTGGCAGAAAAGAAAGTTTCAGTTTATAGAACAGGAAGACCCACGTTAAAATTGGAAGGTGAAAAATGCTGAAAGTAAAAAATGTGCACAAGTCTTTTGGTGAAAATGAAATATTAAAAGGCGTTGACTTGACAGTTGAAAAAGGAGACGTTGTTGTAATTCTTGGACCTTCCGGCTCTGGAAAAACAACATTCCTGCGCTGCCTTGATTTTCTTGAAACTGCGGACGAAGGCGAAATGGAATTTGATGAAATACATACAAGCCTTTCTCATCCGCATAAAAAAACTGTTCTTCAAGTGAGGAGGAAAACCGGTTTTGTTTTTCAAAACTACAATCTTTTTACTAACAAAACTGCGCTTGAAAATGTAATGGAAGGTCTTGTTACCGCAAGAAAAATTCCAAAGGAAGATGCAAAAAAAACTGCGGAAGAAGCTCTTTTAAAAGTCGGACTTTTGGAACGCAAGGATTTTTATCCGTCGCAGCTTTCTGGAGGGCAGCAGCAGCGTGTTGGAATTGCGCGTGCTATTGCGGCGAATCCTGATGTTGTGCTTTTTGACGAGCCTACATCCGCGCTTGACCCGGAGCTTGTTGGAGAAGTTCTTGGCGTTATAAAAAAACTTGCAAAGGAAGGAACTACAATGATTGTTGTTACGCACGAAATGAGTTTTGCAGAAGACGTGGCGACTCAAGTAGTTTTTATGGACGGCGGAGTTGTTGTAGAAAAAGGCACAAGCGCACAGATTTTTCAGCATCCAAAAGAAGAGCGCACAAAGAAATTTCTTCAGCGTGTGTTAAAGCCAATTGAATATATAATTTAAATGTCATTCCCCCCCAGGAGAATCGGGAAATCCATTCAAGATTGTCGTATCAACTATGACAATGACATTAGATTCGAAATTTAGACAATAAAAAAATTAGGCGGAAAAAATGGCGTTATCAATAGAAACAAAATGCATTCACTTGGAAGACGAGGACAACTGTAAAAATCACTACGGCGCGGTAAGCTTCCCGATTTATCAGACAGCAACTTACGCGCATCCGGGAGCCGGAAAAAGCACAGGCTTTGATTATTCGCGGTTGCAAAATCCAACTCGTGAGCAGCTTGAAAAAATTGTTGCTTCACTTGAAAACGGAATCGATGCGTTTGCGCTTTCAAGCGGAATGGCTGCAATAAGTCTTTTGATGGAACTTTTTTCTCCAGGCGACAATCTGATTGTGGATTCCGATCTTTACGGCGGAAGCATAAGGCTGTTCGACAACGTTTCAGCAAAAAACGGAATAAAATTTATCCGCACAGAATTCAGCAAAGTTTCTGACGAAAATGGAATTGAAAATTTAATCACAAAAAGTACAAAGGCGCTTTACGTGGAAACTCCCACAAATCCGATGATGAACGTTTCTGATATTTCGCTTCTTTCTAAAATTGCAAAAAAGCACGGACTTCTTTTGATTGTGGACAATACATTTCTTTCGCCGTATTTTCAAAATCCGCTTAACCTTGGCGCAGACATCGTAGTTCACAGCGGAACAAAATATCTTGGCGGGCATAACGATACGCTCGCAGGATTTATTGTTACAAATAAAACTGAAATTCAGGAAAAACTTAGATTTCTTATAAAAACAACAGGAGCTGGACTTGCGCCATTTGACTGCTGGCTCATTTTGCGTGGAATAAAAACATTGGCTGTAAGAATGGAACGCGCGCAGGAAAACGCATTTAAAATTGCAAACTGGCTAAAAGAAAATCCGCTTGTTAACCGCGTAATTTATCCTGGTTTTTCAGAGCATCCGGGACACAAAATAATGAAAAGGCAGGCAAGAGGATTCGGCGCAATGATTACATTCCAAGTAAAGTCGCAAAAACTCGCGCTTTCGATTCTGGAAAAAGTTTCGCTTATCCGTTATGCTGAAAGTCTTGGTGGCGTTGAAACTTTAATAACTTACCCTACAACCCAGACGCACGCTGATGTCCCTGAAGAACTTAGAATAAAAAACGGAATCACAAACGCAACATTGAGGCTTTCTGTTGGAATTGAAAACTGCGATGATCTTATAAAAGAATTTGAGCGGGTATTTTCACAGGCGCAAAAAGAGGAATAGAATTTTATGGAACGGAATCTTGACTTTGACACAATCGTAGACAGAAAAAATACAGACTGCTTAAAATACGATTTTGCAGTTCGGCGCGGACTTCCAGAAGATGTGCTTCCGCTTTGGGTTGCCGACATGGACTTTAAAACTTCAAGCTATGTAACCGATGAACTTAAAAAAGTCTGCGAGCATGGAATTTTTGGATATACAGAAACTCAAGGTGAATACTTTAACGCAGTTTCTAGCTGGATGAAAAATCAGCACAACTGGAAAGTTCAGGAAAAGTGGCTTATAAAAACTCCGGGCGTTGTGTTCGCACTTGCAATGACGGTAAAAGCCTTTACACAAAAAAATGATTCCGTTATTTTGCAACTGCCGGTTTACTATCCGTTTATGGAAGTAATCCGCGACAACGAAAGAAAAGTTGTAAGCAGCGATCTTGTTTTAGGCGACGACAATCGCTACCACATTGACTTTGCTGACTTTGAAAATAAAATTATTCAGAACAACGTAAAGCTGTTTTTTTTGTGTAGTCCGCATAATCCTGTGGGAAGAGTCTGGAACAAGGAAGAACTTTTGCACCTTGGGAAAATTTGTCTGCGTCACAAAGTCATTGTTGTAAGCGACGAAATTCATAACGACTTTATTTTTGAAGGGCAGCACAACGTGTTTGCTTCGTTAAATGAAGAGCTTGCAAATATAACTGTAACTTGTACTTCGCCAAGCAAAACCTTCAATCTTGCAGGAACGCTTATTTCAAATATTTTTATTTCAAATCCTGGGCTTAGAAAAAAATTTAAAAGACAAGTTGACGCTGCAGGAATAAGCCAGCTGAGCGTGTTCGGAATAAAAGCTTGCCAAGCAGCGTATCAAAACGGAATTGAATGGTTCACTTCTGTAAAAAAGTACATAAAGGCAAATATTGATTTTATTGAAGAGTTCACGCAGAAAAATCTTTCCAGCGTAAAAATGATTCACCACGAAGGAACTTATCTTGCTTGGCTTGACTTCCGTGGAACTGGACTTAATGCGCAGGAACTTGAAGACGTGATTATCAACAAAGCAAAACTTTGGCTTGACAGCGGAAAAATTTTCGGAACATCGGGAAACGGATTCCAGAGGATAAATGCCGCCTGCCCTCGAAAAACTCTTGAAGAAGCAATGCAAAGAATTCAAAAGGCACTTCAATAAATTTTGTTGAAAAAGTTAAACAGTGCTTTTATAATCTTTGCATGAAACATTTTAAATTATTTTCTTTATTCAAAGCCATTGTTTGCATTGCCGCCTTATGGGGGGGGCTTTGTAGCTGCTCAGGTTTAGACGGAATTTTTTCAGATGACAAAGATGACAATAGCTCAAAAGAATCTTCATTTACAGGAAAATATACAGAACCAACAACAGGAACTGTCACTTTTTATGAAGGGTACGATGCGGCTTCTGTGGCATATTATGTTCCGCAGATTGAAAACGGATTTTATAAATGCGCAGTTTCTGAACCAAAACTTGCAGAGCTTCCGCCGGGAACTGCCCTTGAAATAACTTACAATGGAACAACAATTCATGCTCTTATAACTGACCTCTGCCCTTCTTCATTAAACAGCAACTGGACAAGCAAAAGTTCATATTTCTTTGACCTTGCAAAAGACGCATTCACAAAACTTGCGGATGAAAGCCTAGGGGTCATTGACGTTACATTCAAAACAACTCCATACCCAACAAAGTCAAATATTTTCTTTCAGGCAAAAGACGGAATCAATGAAAATTGGCTTGCCGGAAGATTTTACAATATGCGCTATCCGCTGCAAAAAGTTGAAATCAGCATTAACGGTTCTGCGTACAAACAGATGACACGACTCTCTTCGCAAAACAACTGGTACAAAGTTGACGGGCAAAACTTAATTTCTGGGAAAAAGAAATTCCGCCTAACAGACGTTTACGGACAAGTCATAGAAACAAACGAAATTTCTTATGTTGCGGCAATGGGAACATACAACTGCGGAAAAAATTTCGGGTATTAGGCTAGCATTGAAAATGGAAAAAAATATAAACATCTGTAAATAAAGTTATTCCTTTTGACGGTTAGCAATCTGCAGGTTCATTTTTTTTGCTTCCTGCAGACTTCTTAAATATTCAACAAGAAATACAATAGAAAAAACTGCAACAACTGCCAATTCCATTCCCACAAGCATTTTAATATTTCCGAATATGAACCAATCAAGTTTATAACCAACAACTAGAACTAAAATGTTTATAATCAAAAAATATAAAATCCGCAAGGCAATAAGTTTTCCTTTTGAAAACTCATCTTCCTTTAAAAACGGAATGTATAAAACAGAAGAAATAAAGGCAATCAAAAAAACTCCAAAGATGTATGACAAATGCAGCTCAACATCTGCGCCACAGCAAGCATAGCAGTATATTCCAGAGCAAAGAAAAATTCCTGTTGAAATAACACAAAACATATTTACAATTCTTGCAACTGAATTCATTTTTAACCTCCGCTTACATTCCAAGTTTTTCTTTTAGCAATGGAACATACATTCTTGAAATTATAACTTTGTAGCCGTTTTTCAAGACAGCTTCAAATCTTCCGCCGAACGCAGGAACAAGCTTTGCAATTTTATTTATGTTCAGGACAACAGCTTTGTTCACTCTAATAAAATCCTTGGAAAGAAGCTCTTCTTCCAGCTGATAAAGCTTGCTCTTTGACTCGTATACATTTTCTTTTGTGTACGCAAAAACATTGTTGTCCACGGATTCAAAATAAAAAATTTCCTTTGGTTCAATAACGACAATCTGCGAATCTTTAAAAATCGCAAGTTTGTCTTTTCCGCTTTTAAAAGAATTCAAAAGCCGGATTATTTCAGGACTCAAGTTTGAGCACTTTACAATTATTTCGTCCTCACTTCCTGAATCATTGTCTAAAATCGTAATTTTCATTTTCTGTATTCTACTGCTTTTGAAAAATTTTTTCTGCATACCAGGCATTTCGCTTGGCGTCTGTTTCACGTCCTGCCTTCCTGAAATTTTCCGCGGCGCAAACATAGTAATATGCAAGCGTTGTTTTCTTTTCATCTGAATCTTTGTCAAAATCCGCGCAAGATTTATAAAGCTCTGCAATGCGCTCAAAGTCAGCTCCAGCCACTGCGGATTTTTTAAATACACTTTCTGGAACTGAAGAAGCGACATTGGCACGGTTTAAAAGAACTTCCATTTCGTCATCACTTCCGGCGCAAAGAGAAACAGCTTTGTCCAGATAAACGAAAGACTGCTTTACAAGTTTCATTGCCGCAAACACATTTGAATTTCCACCGCGGATTGCAAGGCACGAACCATAGTACGCATTTGCAAGCGCAGAATTTTCGTTTTCATCCACAAGTTCTGAAAAAAGTTTTTCAGCTTTTTTATATTCCCCATGCTCAAAAAGACAAATTGCATATTCAAGTTTTTCAGAAAATGAAACAGGCTCATCTTTTGTTTCATCAAGCGGAATTATTTTTTGCTCCTGAAATTCCTTGTAGCGTTTCTTGACTGCATTTTCAAATGTTGTGTCTTGCAAAGAAGATTCATCTTTCATTTTTACTTCAACTGGAAAAAGTGTTCTGGAAGAAAGCTGCTGGCTCTGCGGAATTTTCAAAGAATATCCGTCTAGCAAATCATAAATTTTTTCATCAGAATCTGAAGGCAAAAACCCGCCTTTGTCCCACTCAGAAAATCCTCCAGCAACAACATAGTGCCAAGTAATTTTTGAAGTATAAAATTTCTGAAGTTCTTTTTGTGCAAGCGGAATTCTTACAAAAACTTCTTTGCCGTTACTTATAAAATAGTTTTCAGTTTCGCAGATAAAGTCGCGCCTTGAATTATAGACAGTTCCATTTTCCTTGTTTACCCATACTGCAAAATTCCATGGATGAAAAATATCAAACTTTACATTTTCTGCATCTGCAAACAAAGGTTCTGTTGAACCGCCGCTCATATTTTCTGCGCCAATGTAAACCATAATGTTTCGCACATCTGGAATTCCGCACTTAAACTCAAGGTCAAGCTGCCAGTATTCCGGATGCTGCTGCCAAACAGCTTCATAAACAGGCTTGTGCACAGTGTAGCGAATCAAGTCCAGCGAGCCTTTTTCAAACTGCTCATAATGCGGATAATTTAATTTTCCGCTTCCGTTGTCATCACAAACTTCATCAAAAAAATCCGCAACAATTTTTCCGCCGTTAAGCCAAGGAGAATTTTTCAGCTTCAGCGATTTTACCATAAAATTTTGAACAGAATCTTCATTTATAAAAAACAATGAAATGCCGGCGAAACACATAAAAGCACACAAAAAAGTCATAAAGTAATAAACAAGTTTTTTCATTTAAATCTCCAATTTAATAAGCTGATGTTTAATGCGCAAAAAATTTCAAAATTATTTCGATTGAATTAATTGTAAAAGTTTGGGACATAATCGCACCGAACGTAAAGGCCGCAAACCTGAACAAATTTTCAGGCTCAAAGAATTTTTGAATTCCTTTTGCAAATTTTGTTTTTGGCTCAGGGGAACAGCAGGCTTTATTAAATCTAAATTGATAAGAAATTGCTTTTTCAGGACAAACTGCAATGCATTCTCCGCATTTTGCACAAGTAATTTCCGGCGAAGCTTTTTTCTGCTGAATTGTTGCAACATCGATTGCTCCAAACGGACAGACCTGCGCACATTTCATGCAGCCTTTGCATTTTGCACTGTCAATGCGCATTTTAAACGGACTTAATTTGTCGGTCAAAGAAGCAAATGCGCCAAACGGACAAAGCAAACTGCACTGTGTTCTGCGCTTAGTCAAAATCGGAAGCACAACAACAAGTCCCAAAAAAAGTCCTATAAAAATAATGCCAGCAATAAGTCCAGGAATTGTCGTCATAGGAAAAAATTCCGTTACAATTTTATATGGGCAGAACCAGTCGCAATAAAGAGCCGACATAGTTCCAAAGCAGGCAAGAGCTAAAAAGAACAAAAAGCCAAACTGAAACTCTCGGATTTCCTTGTTATGCGCCAAAAGATTAATCCGCCTTTTTTTTGCGACGTGAGAAAAACCTTCATCCCAGCCGCCGTAAAAACAAACCCAGGCACACCAGCCGCGTCCAAGAACAAGCGTAAACACAAGCCAGATTGCAAGCATACTCGCAATTGAAGCAAAATGCCCTGAAACTCTTGCCGGAAAAATTACAGTTTGCGTTGCAAGATAAGACAAAAGTCCCTGCGGAATTACAATGTGGCAAAACGGAAGCTCGCAGGTTGCAAGAGCCTCGTTGGTAATTGCCATGCTTCCCCTTTCTGCAAAAAGATTCGCAATAAATCCAATGCAAAAAAACACCGCGTAAGTTGTCAAAAAAATTCTGCGGTATACAGTTCCGCTTCCTTTCTTTTTATTTTCTGCGAATGTCATTCCTCCGTAAAGAAACATAAGAAACAAACCGTAAAAAATAGATACTGCGGAAAATCCATTGTTGGCAATGACAAAAAATAAAATTACAATCGACATCAAGCCGCAAAGAATAACTGGAACAATCATTTTACCCTCTGTAAAAAAAACTAAAAAAACAGTTTTATCAAGCCTTCAAAAATAAGGAAATAAAATCCGATTAAAAGTTGCGCAATCCGTGAAATTCTTTTCATCACAGGAAATATTTTCTGAACAAACGGAATTCCAAGAAGCGGAAGAAAAAACGGAAGTGTCCCAGTATAAAAGAAAACAAGATAAAAAATTCCTTTCATGCCGGTCAAAAAGACAGAACGGGCAATGGCAGTCCACAAAGGAGCGCAAATATGAAGCCCTACTGCAAGCCCCGCAAAAACCGCAGTTACATAATCGTTTCCCAGTTTTTTTAAGCCAGCACATTTGCAGCCATCTTTTTTCCAGGGAAACTTTGCGCCGAATGAATTTAAAAGCAACGCGGTCCCACAAAAAATGTAAGCGCATACAGAAAGACGCCTTGCAAAATACGGATCAAAAAATTCACTTGCAAGAAGACCTGCCACACTTAAAGCAACTCCAAGAACAAAATACATCGCAAGCCTTGAAGCCAAAAATAATCCAATCAATCCCGTATTCCGCCTGCAAGAAATTTTTTCTGTCCCGAATAAAAACGGAATCAGCACAGGACCGCAGTACATTACGCAGTAAGTTCCTGTTGAAAGCCCCAAAAGCACAGCCTCTAAAATCATTTTCAACCTCCAGCTTTTTGCAGAACTTTACAGGCTAACAAAAAAATAAAAAAGATGATTTTAAGCGACTTGCAAAAACAAGAATGTAAGCTGCAAAATTTGAAAGGTGAAAATGAAAAATAAAAGTGGAATATAATTCAAAACAAATTATTGAAAAATTATAAAACTACAATCAATCAAGATTTTAGCCACAAATTTGACATTTTAGCTAAATAATATTATTCTATTAAAGGTCTTGAAAAAATCAATTTTTGCTTTAGTTTTTACCGGAGGTTTTATGATTTCAATATCAGTTGGTATCGCAAAAAACAAATTACCATATTACCTTCACCTTGTTGAAGAAAAAGGCGAAAGCATCCAAGTTACAAGGCACGGAAAAACTGTAGCCGTTATCAACAATCAAGAAACTTCCAATGCCTTAGACAAGAAACAACTGTTTATGACTTCATTAAAAAACTGGCGAAAAAAATTCTATTCTGAAAAACTTTCTGAACCTCAAATTACAAATGAAGAAATTGATTCAATCTTTGCAAGAAAAAAAGATACAGATCCGTTCATAAGACATCCAGAAGATTTTGAATAACTTTGAGGCAAGCATGAAACCGATATATCTGTTGGACACGAATATAATTTCAGAACCTTCAAAACCCATGCCGAACAAAAATGTTGTAAATAAAATTTTAGCAAACATTGAACATTCGTGCATTTCTTCAGTTGTCTGGGCAGAAATATTGTCTGGCATAAAATCACTTCCAGAAGGCAAAAGAAAGGATTATCTTTTTGATTATGCCATAAATCAAATCCGGAAATTTTTTGCTATTCTTCCTTTTGATGATTTTGCCGCCAGCGTTTATTCAGATATGTTTTCCAGACTAAAACAAAAAGGAAAACTGCCAACAAAAATGGATTTACTGATTGCTTCAACTGCCATATCCAACAACCTGATTTTAGTAACAAGGAACACAAGAGATTTTAAAGACATAAAGCAAGTTTCAAATCTGATAATTGAAAACTGGTTTGAAGAATAAAAAAATCCGCCCATGCCTCACAAAAGCATGAAGCATAAACAGATTAAAAAAAACTGACATTGAAATTTTCATCGCCAACAAAGACCAATGCCACCTATTTCTTTTTCGACACACTGAATATGTAGCTCTTAGCGCAATCCGCTTTGCGTCTTGCTTACCGAGTTTTCCCTGCGGAAAACTCGCGCATATTATTTCTCAACCTCAGTACATTTTAGATGCAAGTCGTCCAATTGGCTTTGGTCAACTGCGCTTGGACACTCGTCCATAGGAGAAGCCGCCAGATTGTTCTTCGGGAAGGCGATTACCTCGTGGATGCTTTCCTCGTGGCACATGAGCATTATAAGGCGGTCAAGTCCCGGTGCGATTCCTCCGTGCGGCGGCGCGCCGAACTTGAATGCCTGCACCAAGAAGCCGAACGCTTTTTCCGCGCGCTCGCGGCTGTAGCCTACGATTTCAAAAATGCGCTCCTGCAATGCCGGGTCGTTGATACGCATTGAGCCTGAAGCAAGCTCGTAGCCGTTCAGGACAAGGTCGTAAAGGTCGCCTTTTACAGCTCCCGGGTCGCTTTCCAAAGTGTCCCAGTATTTTTTCTGCGGAAGAGTAAACATATGGTGCTCTGTTTCCCACTTGTTTTCTTCCTCGTTCCAAGCAAAGTATGGGAAGTCTATAATCCAGGCAAAGTGGAATTCGTCTTTCGGGTTGTAAAGGTTCAAGTCTTTTCCGAGCTGCTTGCGCACTGCTCCGAGCGCAACGCACGCTGTCTGCCATTTTTCATCGCTTACAAACAGAAGAAGGTCGTTCTTTTCTGCTCCGAGTTTTGAGCAGATTTCCGCTTCTTTTCCGGCAAAGAACTTAGAGATTCCGCCTTCAAATTTTCCTTCTACGTCAACCTTCATCCAGGCAAGACCTTTCGCGTGGTTGATTTTTGCGACCGCTTCCAAAGCTTCAATGTGCTTTCTTGAATATTTGTCCGCCGCGTTCTTTACAACAAGAACTTTGAGTCCGCTTCTCTTGTGGCGCTCAATGTTCTTGTCTGCGTTTGCGGCTCCTGCCTTGAATGCGTTAAAGTCGCTCAAATCTGCCATAAATGCCGCGTCCTGCATCTTCATGTCAAAACGCAAGTCCGGCTTGTCGCTTCCGTAAAGGTCAAAAGCGTCGTCCCAGCTGATTCTGTCAAAATGAACTGGAAGTTCGTAGTTCAAGGTTTTCTGGAAAATATGGCGCATAAGCTCTTCGGTTGTCTCAAGAACTTCCTCGCGGTTTGTGAATGACATTTCCATATCAATCTGGGTGAATTCCGGCTGGCGGTCTCCGCGGGCATCCTCGTCGCGGTAGCAGCGCGCAATCTGGAAATACTTGTCAAAGCCCGAAACCATCAGAAGCTGCTTGTAAAGCTGTGGCGACTGCGGCAAGGAATAGAATTTTCCCGGGTGAACACGGCTCGGAACAAGGTAGTCGCGCGCGCCTTCCGGAGTTGATTTAATAAAAGTAGGGGTTTCGATTTCCAAAAAACCCTTTGAAGTCAAAAATTCGCGTGTGGCAAAAGTTACCGCTGAGCGCAGAATAATGTTGTGCTGCATAGGCTCGCGGCGAAGGTCAAGGTAGCGGTATTTTAGGCGCAAATCCTCGTTCGGAAGAACAACTGTTCCGTCCTTCTGGCGAACTTCCTCAATAGAAAAAGGTAGTTCCTGCGATGTTGTGAAGATTTCGATGTCGCTCGCCTCAACTTCAATCTCGCCGGTCGCCATGTCCTTGTTCACGTCTTTTTCCGCGCGGGCCGCAACAATTCCTTCCACAGCGATACAATATTCTGACTTTAATGAAGCGGCAATTTTTTTAACCTCGTCCGAAGCATTGTCGCCGACCATCACCTGTGTGATTCCATAGCGGTCGCGAAGACGGATAAAAACAAGTCCGCCCAAGTCGCGCGTGCGGCTGACCCAGCCGTTCAATACAACTTTCTTGCCAACGTCAGCCTTTGTAAGCTCGCCGCAAGTTACAGTTCGTTTAGAATTTTCCATAAGATATTCCTTTTTGCCACGGAATGAATCCGTATTGATTTTTTTATAAAAAGTTTGCAGAAAAATATTTTAATGTTTCACACTTTTTTTTACAACAACCTTGAAGTTGTACAAATGGATTCAGACTTTGAACGCGCCTTTTTCTGCAAGACTTAGGAAAGCTTTTACAACTTCAGGATCAAACTGCTTGCCGCTGTTCATTTTAAAATCCTCGATAATTTTTTCCAGTGGAAAAGCTTTTCTATAACAACGGTCTTGGCTCATGCAGTCAAAAACATCAGCAACAGAAATAATGCGCACAATTTCAGGAATTTCATTTCCTTTGAGACCTTTCGGATAACCAGTGCCGTCAATCCGCTCATGGTGATAAAGGGCGGCAAGGCAAGCATCTGGAATCAATGTAAGTTCTTTTAGCAGGTTATAGCCAGTTGTTGTGTGGCTCTGCATAAGCTTGTATTCAGCATCGGTAAGTTTTTCAGGCTTTCTTATAATTTCGTCAGGAATAGCAATTTTTCCGCAGTCATGGAAAAGTCCGCAGTAATAGGCATTAAGGCACTCATCGCTAGACTTGCCCATTTCCTTTGCAAGCAAATACGAATATTTTGCAACGCGCTCTGAATGTCCGCCTGTATAAATGTCCTTGGCATCGATAAATTTTGTAAAAGCCTTTATTACCTGCTCAAGCGTAAGCCTATCGTGCTCGCGGTCTCTTTCCTTCGCAAGATTTATAGCATGAAGCCTGATTCTGGAAATTACAAGGCAAAGCCACATTATGTAAAAAAGCATAAAGGCATAGAAAAACGGACGGTAAAACAAATCATTTTCAAACTTGTAGTTTACTTTCCAAGATTTAAATTTCATCAAGTTGTCTGTGTCTTCTGTGTAGAAAACAAAGCCCATGGAAATGCTGTTCACGTCCTGCACTCTGCCAGGAATATATTTTTCTATGCTAGGATAAAAAACAATTTTACTTCCAGGATCAAGCGGAATAAGAATATTATTTAAGTTTTTTATTATACGAACTGAAAAGTCGGATTCCTCTGCTTTTTTTAAATCTATCAAAGGCTGCGACGGTTTTTTTTCTGCACGGCTTTTGTAAATTTCAACAAAACCATTCCAAGCATTGTTCAAATAACAAGGCTGCGTTATGTTTACTTCCACATTCCATTCTTTTATCGCGCGCTTGTTAAGATTTTTTACAACTCCAGTGTAGATTCTGCCAGTAAGAGTTCCTTTTCCCGGATGAGCAGAAGCAATGTAAGGAACATAAGTTGTCCAAGCATCGCCTTTTAACTGGCGTTTCCCTATTGAAAACTGAATATCCGGAGAAATATCATTTTCGGTAATATATTCTTTTGCTGTGGCAAATACAAAAAATCCAACTGTTGCAGCCACAAACGAAACTGCGAGAAGAACTATATAAAATTTTTTTAAGAACTTTTTCATAGCAGAATCTTTTCCGTGGAAAACTGCCGCGCATTGAACACAGCAGATATTTTTTGAATTCTTTTAGTCCATACAACCTGAAATCAAATATACAAACGGAGAATTCCAGTAAATTGTAACTTCGTTGCAAGAATAGCTTTGCACGCTGTCTATGTAGCAGGCGGCATAAGGAGCGTCAGAAAGATTTGCACGCGCAAAAGGGTCTTCAAGCTTTGAGTCAGGACCGCCCACAAGCATCCCCGGCATAGGCTTTTTGGCAACTTGCGAAGGCCTGTGATGCGGAAGAATCGGCGAAAGCGTTCCAAAACCAGTCACAAAACAGTATGAGGTTGTGTTTTTTCCAAGCAAATAGTCAATCTGGCATTTTGCTGCTTCCTTGTATTTTTTATTTGGTGAAATTTTGTCCGCAAGCAAGAAAAGCATTCCGTTGTTTGCAACACCCATGTTGCTTCCCCAGACATATTCATACATCGAAAGCGAAACATCATAAGAGTCCATAGCAACATTCTTGAGTTTTTCATTTGCCTTTGAAAGAAACGCTTTTTGCGCTTTTTGATAAAATGAATCCTTTGGAGCGTCGCTTGAAAGATATTCGTAAAGTCCATAAAGGCCAACCTGCTGCCAGCCAAGATCCTGTCCAATTTCAACTGGATTATAAGCCTTTAAAAGCTCAAGATATTTTTCGTCCCCAAAAGTTTTGTAGAGTTCTGCAAGCGCCCAGAATCTTTCGTCTGCATCCTGCGAATCATTGTAAGCTCCAGTTGTAAACAAAATCGGATTTGTAAAGCCTTTTCCATCAAAAGGAGTTTTTTCAAGATATTCCCAAGCTTTTTTTGCAGCTGAAGAATATTTTGCGCTTTCTTCATAATCTTTAAAAATTCTTGAAGCCATTGCCATTGCAGCAGCAAAATCGGCAGTAGCGGCAGTTGAAACAGGACACAAAACGAGCCTGTCTTTTTCGTCCTGAGGCATAACTTCTCCGGGAAATTCCCTGCAAGAAACTTTGTGGAACACAGCTCCGGTTTCTGGAATTTGCATCTTAAGCATCCAGTCAAGCTCGTACTTTATTTCATCAAGAATGTTTTCAGAAGCAAATGCATTTTTATTATGGTCGTAGGCAAGCATCAAGTCGCAGGCAGCTTTTGCAGCAGGAACAACATAGCGTCCGTAGTCGCCGGCATCGTGCCAACCGCCGTTTACATCGTAGGAAGTTTCAACATTGCCGTATACAACTGCGCACGTTGTGTGGCATTCCGGATGTCCAAAATCCGCATCCTGAACTTTTGTTCCGCATCTTTGCAGATAAAAAAATCTTACCGCGCTTTTTAAAATTCCATCATAAATATTAGTTGCAATTTTGAACTCAAATGACTCGCCGTATTTTCCAGCTTTAATTTTGTAAGTTCCTTCTGCGGAAAGCTTTGAAAAATCCGCAATCGCGGTTTGCTCACCAGAAGCTCCGTTGAACTTTGCATTTTTCAGTTTGCCGGAAAAAACAACATTTTCAGTTTTTGTATCTACAACTTCAAAAGCTCCAGAAATTTTCGCGCTCTTCTTTGAGCGGACTACAGCAATTTTTTTTGCGGAAGGCAAATATCCAAGCTGGTTCAAGTTTACATTTGAAGTCGTTGTTGAAGTAACAATTTCTGTAATTCCAGAAGCGTCAACAAGCTCAAGGTTAAAGTTGTCAAAGAAAATTGAATGTCCCTTCATGTCTTCCGGGCAGCCTTTTCCCATGCCAACGTTCAAAACAAGCCGCGGAGAAAAATCTGTAGGCTCGCGCATTGTAAATGTAGCTTCAATATGCTTGGTTTCTTTTCCCACGGAATCCCAGCCGCCAACATAAGCGTGGTAATCTCTTCCGTTCACCTGAAGCCGCCATTCAAAAGTTCTTTCTATAGAAGAATGCACATCAAAAGAATATTTGTAAACGCCGCCTTTGTACAAAAAAAATCCATCGAAATACGGCTGAATTGCATATTCATAAGGTCCGGGATTTTTTATGCGGATTTCCATTTCTCCGTTTTCGGTTACAAGCTGATCCGCGCTTCCATTTGAAAGAAACATATCCCAAAATTTTTTTCCTTTGCTGAAATCTCCGTTTTTTATAAGATTTGAAGTTTTTTCAGGCTCTTCTGTTTCTTCATTTTTTACAGATTTTCCAAAAGCAAACGAAACAAACAAAGCCGATGCCACCAAAAGAGAAAAAATCAGTTTTTTCATAAAAACTCCTATGAAATATAAGCTGATTTGACACTCGAAATAGATTATAATCCGCTTTTTGCAAATTAGAAAGGTCTGAAATATAAATTTAATAAAATTTATATAAATGCTTAATAAAATTTTGACATTATGTGTAAAAAAATCCCCATGCAAAATTTAAGTTCTGCACAGGGAATATCTACATTTTACCAAGCTAAGCTCTTCCGTATAGATGTGTAAAATGCGCAAGGAAATTCTTGGCATCTTCTGAAAACTGCTCTTTTGTTGCGCGCCATTTCCAGTTGTTTCCAACTGTTGACGGAATATTCATGCGGGCTTCTTTGCCAAGTCCAATCAAATCCTGCATAGTAAGAATGCAAGTATTTGCAACGCTCGACATTGCCGCAATCATCATTTCTTTTACAACTTCACGGTTTTCTTTTACACGAAGATACTCCTTGGCATTTTCCACGTCTTTTTTAGAAGCTGTTTCTGTCCAGCCAAGAATTGTGTCGTTGTCGTGAGTTCCTGTGTAAACAACGCAGTTCTGTGTGTAGCGGTAAGGAATATAGTCGCTTGTTTCGCGCGAATCAAATGCAAACTGAAGAACTTTCATTCCAGGGAACCCTGAATCCTTTAAAAGCTGCTTTACGCTGTCTGTAAGAAATCCGAGGTCTTCAGCAATAACAGGCATTTCGCCAAATTGCTTTTTAAGCGAATTGAACAAATCCATTCCAGGTCCCTGACGCCAAACGCCAACTTTTGCATTTGTAGAGCCATAAGGAATACAATAGAAAGAATCGAATCCGCGGAAATGGTCAATTCTGATAACATCATAAATCGCCATGCTTTTTTCAAGACGCTTTTTCCACCAGGCATAATCAGTCTGCTTCATGTATTCCCAGTTGTATACAGGATTTCCCCAAAGCTGACCATCCGCAGAAAATCCATCTGGAGGACAGCCTGCAACTTCAACCGGTTTGTAGTTTTCGTCAAGCATAAACTGGCTTGGATTTGACCAGACATCGGAACTGTCCGCCGCAACATAAATCGGAATGTCGCCTATAATCTTTATTCCTTTTTCATTCGCATATTTTTTAAGGGCATACCACTGCTTAAAAAAGAAATACTGAAGCATTTTATAATATTGCATACGTTCTGCGGATTTCTTTTTCCAAGAATCAAGAGCATCTGGCTTTCTGCATCGAATGTCTTCTTCCCAAAAATCAAATGCAATTCCGCCGTGAGCATCTTTTATCGCCATAAAAAGGGAATAGTCTTCAAGCCAAAACGCATTTTCAGCGCAGAAAGAATCAAAGTCAGATGGAATATTTTTATTGAAATTTTTCTGAATTATTGAAAAAACTTTATGCCGCTCAATGTAAAGCGTTCCGTAGTCCACATAGCGCTCATTGCCGCCCCAGTTTACATTTTCATAGTCGGATTTCTGCAAAAATCCCTGTTCCGCCAAAAAATCAAAATCAATAAAATAAGGATTTCCGGCAAAAGTAGAAAAGCTTTGGTAAGGTGAATCTCCATAGCTTGTAGGGCAAACCGGAAGAATCTGCCAGTACTTTTGGTCTGCGCTTTTTAAGTAATCAACAAAGTCATAGGCATTTTTGCCCATTGTTCCAATTCCTGTTTTTCCAGGCAAAGATGAAATGTGCATCAGCACACCGCAAGCACGTTTGTTCAACATATATTTCCTCGTAAATATTGAAGTTATTTATTTACAATTGATTTCACTGTTTCGCCTTCGACAAATTCAAAAGGAATAATCTTATGAACTGCCGGAGCTTTCTTTTCAACGCAGTCTATAAAAGTTTTAAGACCTTGTATAGCCAGATCTTCGTTCGACTGCTTTATAGTTGTAATTCTAGGACAATAAAAATCCGCAATGGAAAGTCCGTCAAATCCAATTATAGAAATATCTTCGGGAATTGAATAGCCAAGCTGCTTAAGTTTTCTGCACGCGCCAATCGCCATAACATCGGACATACAAAAAACCGCAGTTAAGTCAGGAAACTTTTTTATAAGCTCTTCCGCCGCAGAAGCTCCGCCTTCAAAACTGTAGCGTGTTGTAACGTAAGATTTTTCAAAGTCAAAATCAAGTCCGGCAAGTTCAAGGCCTTCAATAAATCCGTCGTAGCGGTTTTTAGAAGTTTCAGAACTTTCAAAGTCGCCGCCAATTACTCCGATTTTTGTGTGTCCGTGCTTTACAAAATACCGGGCAACATAAAGCGAAGCCTGAAATTCGTCTGTGCTTACACTTGAAAGATTTTCAAACCCTTCTCTTTTTGGCTTGGTCGTAATAAGAATGCAAGGAACTTTTATTTTTTTAAAGTCCTCGCTGAACCGTTCTGGGTTTCCGCCTAAAAAGACAAAGCCAAGCGGTTTTTTTTCATAGTAAATGTTCAAGGCGCACTGGGCTTCGTTGCTGTATTCACCGACAATCTTATTGTCATATTCATCAAGAATAACAACGCTTGCATTATATGGAAGTTTTTCAATCCGCTTTTGCATAAGCTCAAGGATATTGTAAAAAAGCATATTGTTTGTTCCTTTTACAATAATCACAATTGTCTTGCTTCCGCGGGATTTAAGCTCCTTTGCATTTTTGTTAAGAACAAAATCATGCTTGTTTACAACTTCCAGAACTTTTTTGCGCATTTCATCGCTTACATAAGCCTGATTATTTAAAACGCGCGAAACAGTTCCAACGGCGCAGCCACATTCTCTAGCAATATCCTTGATTGTCATATAAAACCTTCCTGCATTTTTTAAATAAACTGTTTTACCTTAAAACAAACAATACGGCAAAAGAGCGGAAAATCCGCCCTTAAGATTGAATGTGTCCTTAGCCTTTTACCGCCCCGGAAATTACGCCTTTTATAATGTATTTCTGCGAAGCAATGTAGAAAATTACAATCGGAATAATCGCAAGAACAAGCATCGCCATGAATCCGCCGTAGTCAGTTGCGCCGTAAGCTCCCTGCATTGCAATTTGAATGGCAACAGGAACAGTTTTGTGGTCAGTTCCTAAAATAAGATAAGGAAGCAAATAGTCGTTCCAAACCCACATCGAATTCAAAATTGAAACCGTAATAATAGTAGGCTTTAGAATCGGGAAAACAACAAGGAAGAATGTCTGAAGAGGATTACAGCCGTCAATTTCAGCAGCTTCCTCAATTTCAAGCGGAACAGCCTTTACAAATCCTGTAAACATAAACACAGAAAGTCCGGCTCCAAATCCAAGGTAAACGAAGACAATTCCAAAAACGTTGTCAAAGCTGATTCTGTTTACAACGAAAGTCATTGTGTACATAACCATCTGGAACGGAACAATCATGCTGAATGCAAACAGGAAATAAATTGCCTTTGTGAATTTATTTTTTACACGGACAATGAACCAGGAAGCCATCGACGTGCAGACAATAATCACAAGGACAGAAGCAATTGAAACCCACACAGAACGGACAAACGAAATAAAGAATCCCGAAGACGAAAGCCCGTTCAGGTAATTTTCAAAACCAACAAAAGTCTCTGAGTTCGGCATTGCAAACGGCGAACTTGAAATATAAAGGCGAGACTTAAAGGAGTTGAGCAAAACAAGCAAAATCGGAATTAAAAATATAGCCGAAAGCAAGCAAAGAAAAACAAAAGCTATTGTATTGCTGCAGGTCTTCTGCTTTGAAAGTGTCATTGTTCAACCTCCTTCTGGTTTGTAAGTTTAAGCTGAATAAATGCAATAGCCGCAACGATGATAAAGAAAACAACAGCCTTAGCCTGTCCTACTCCGTGCCAGTGCATATTGCGTCCGTAGAAAGCGTTATATATATTCAAAGCGAGCATCTCCGTTGTTTTTTCTGGAGCGCCAGCTGTCAATGCCAAGTTCTGGTCAAACATTTTGAAAGTGTTTGTAAGCGTAAGGAATGTACAAATTGTAATTGAAGGCATTACCATAGGAATTTTTATCTTAAAAAGAACAGTCATTGGAGAAGCTCCGTCAATCTGGGCGGCCTCAATCAAATCATTCGGAATATTCTGAAGTCCGGCAATATAAATTACCATCATGTATCCGATAAGCTGCCAGTTTGTAAGAATTACAAGTCCCCAAAAACCAAACTGTGTCTTAAAAGTTATGTCCATTCCAAAATTCGAAAGAACACCGTTTATAAGAAGATTCCAAATATATCCCAAAACGATTCCGCCAATTAAGTTCGGCATAAAGAAAATCGAGCGGAAAATCGCAACTCCCTTAAGTTCCCTTGTAAGAAGAACCGCAAGACTGAATGCAAAAACATTTACAGTTACAATTGAAACAACAGTGAATAATGAAGTAAATCCCAAGGCGTGAATAAATTCATTGTCTGCGGTAAAAGCCTTGACATAGTTCGCAAAGCCAACCCAAGTAGCATCTGTAACAGTAGGAAAGTCCGTGAAAGAAAGTCCGATTCCCATTAAAAAAGGAATCACGAAAAACATTGCAAATGCCAGCAAAGTTGGCAAAAGAAATATAGGGAAATACCCCGCCAATGGTTTTTTCATTTTTCACCTCTGAAGAATTGAAAGGCATTCCTGCGGCAAAACCAATTGCATGATAAGCTCCACCGCAGGAACAAATATATTTTTAACTAATGAAGGACTGTGAAAGACACGCGGAATCTTTTTCAGAGTCCGCGAAAATTCTACATATTAGATTCTTTTTCCCATGTAGAAACAACATCAGCTGCAACATCGTCCCAGCTCTTTGAGCCCTGTGCATATCTAAGCAAAGAAGCTCCGAAGTTGTCTTTGAATGTCTGTGAAGGGAACAATGTGAAGTTCCATGCAACAGATGTAATTCCAGGCTTGCTCATCCATTTGCTGATTTCAACTGCAAGTGGGTCTGTTGGGCGTTCGCTGTCAGAGAATGTGTCAAACGGAGCAATGAATCCGAGTTTGTTTGTTACATAGTCCTTTCCAAAGTCGCTTGAATAGAGCCAGTAAACGAAATCTGCTGTAGCTTTCTGCTCTTCTGCTGAAGCTTTTGCGTTGATACAATAGAAGTTTTCTGTTCCAATGCACAAGCCCTGTGATTCTTCGCCTTCAACACCTGTGTAGATTGGAAGATATTTTACATTTTCTGGAAGAACTTTGTTTCCTGAAACACCGGCAACCTGTCCCCAAGCCCAGTTTCCGTTCTGAACCATTGCGCATTTTTCAAGAGCAAATTCAGACATAGAATCTGTAACTGTTTTTGTTCCAACAGCCTTGCGGTCAACAGTAGAATCGTTCAAGTAAAGGTCAAGAATGTTCTGGAATTCTTTTCCGTACTGGAACTTGATTTTCTTTGTTGCATCAGAAGCAAGATCAATGTTGTTGTTCTTGAATTCATAGTAAACTGGAAGGTTTGCAAGGTGAGTCTGCCATCTCCAGTCTTCGCCGGCTTTCAATGATGTAGAAGCAAAAACACCGTCAATTCCAAGAACTTTTGCGTTCTTCTGCATATCGTCAGCAACAGCCTTGAGTTTTGCAAAGTTGTTTACTTCTTCCATGCTTGAATATGGAACTGCCTTGTTTGAAAGAGCAAAGTATTTGTCTGTGATAGCCTTGTTGTAAATGATTCCGTAGCCTTCTACAACATAAGGAACACCGTAAACACCTTTTCCAGAAGTTACAGCCAAAGATTTGTCTGAAAGATGCTTGTAGATTTCTGTGTTTGAAAGATCTGCGCAATATGATTTCCAGTTTGCGTATCCGCGTGGTCCGTTAATCTGGAAAAGAGTTGGAGCTTCTTTTGTTGACATTTTTGACATAAGAGTTTGTTCATAGGAATTGTTGGCCGCTGTCTCAACAACAACTTTTACACCAGTTTCTTTCTCATACTCGTCTGCAAGTTCCTGGTAAACACCTGCAACTTCCGGCTTAAAGTTCAAGTAGCGAACTGTAAGCTGTTTTTTTCCACCGCATGAAGCAAGCATAAAAGCAGAAGATGCCGCCATAGCAACAGCTGCTGCAACTTTAATAAATTTTTTCATTTTTTCCTCCTAAAAAAATCCAAAACAATGAAATACATAGCATGGAACGTGGAAACGTTTCCATAATTTCAGTATACACATTATAAAAATATTGTCAATTTTTTTTTCAAAACTTTTATTTGAATGAATTTCATTTTATTTTCCATGGCGTTTTATTATATTTTCATGGAAACGTTTTTAGAATTTAGCGTGTTTTTTATCGCATAAAATAAAAGGCTCAATTTCGAGTTTTAAATTTTAGTGTCATTATCGGGCTTGACCCGATAATCTCTTGCTCTTTTTTTAGCAAGATTGCCGTGTCAAGCACGGCAATTACAGCCTTGTTAGCATAGGAATAATTGTTTAGTAGCTGTTTTATTAAAACTCGACATTCGACCTTATAACAAAAGCGTTGCAATGCCGGCGAATCTTCCTGTTGAAAACATCATATTTATGCACTAAAATTGCATATATTTAAATTTGGAGCACTTATGACATCACAAATGATTGCAAAAATCATAGCCTTTGCATTGTACCTTGGCTTTATGGTTTACATTGGACTTAGGAACGCAAAGAAAAACAACAGTTCTTCTGACTTCTTTTTGGGCGGAAGAAAACTCGGGCCTTGGGTTACGGCATTAAGCGCAGAAGCCTCTGACTCTTCAGCATGGCTTTTAATGGGACTTCCCGGACTTTGCTATCTTGGAGGAATCAAGGAAACATTCTGGACTGCAATTGGACTTATTGCAGGAACTTACTTGAACTGGCTTTTTGTTGCAAAACCGCTTCGCCGCTGCACAATAGCTTTTGGAGATTCCATAACGATTCCAGAATTTTTTACAAATCGCTTTAAAGACAAGACTCACCTTCTTTCACTTGTTTCTGTTATTTTCATTGTTCTTTTCTTTACTATTTACACAGCTTCAGGATTTGTAGCCTGCGCAAAACTTTTCAATTCTGTATTCAATCTTCCTTATCATGCAGGGCTTGTAATCGGACTTGTCGTAATCCTTTCATATACGATTATGGGCGGATACTTTGCGGTCTGCACAACAGATTTTATACAGGGACTTTTGATTTTTGTGGCGTTTGTTGTTTCTTCACTGATTGCAGTTTTTGCGCTCGGAGGACCGGCAGAAGCATTTGCAAAAGCAGCGGATTTCAGTGAAAAAGCCATGAACGGAGAATTCGGCGCGGAAATGCTTGCAAAATTCACAGCAAACAAAAACTACAGCGCAAGTTCCATTGTTTCAGCTCTTGCCTGGGGACTTGGATATTTTGGAATGCCTCACATAATTGTACGCTTTATGGGAATCCGTTCAGAAGAAGAACTTACAAAAGCCCGCAGAATCGGAACAGTCTGGATGATAATTTCATACATCGGAACTTTTATAATCGGAACGCTTGGAACTGCATATCTTATGCCAAAGCTTCTTTCTGGAGCCGCAGCCGAAACAGTTTTCAGCGAAACAATGCTTAAAATGTATCCGGCATTTATAGCAGGAATTTTCCTTTGCGCAATTCTTGCAGCTTCAATGAGCACAGCAGACAGCCAGCTTCTTTCAGCAGCAAGCGCAGTAAGCCGAGATTTCTTCAAAGGAATTATAAAAAAAGATGCGGATGAAAAATCTGTGCTGAATGTCGGACGCATAACGGTTTTTGCAATAGCGGCAGTTGCATTTTTCCTTTCCTTGAATCCAGAAAGCTCAATCTTCGGACTTGTAAGCTATGCCTGGGCTGGATTCGGCGCAACATTCGGACCGCTTGTTCTGCTTGCGTTGTTCTGGCGCGGAATGACAAATAAAGGCGCAATAGCAGGACTTGTTGCAGGCGGAATCACGGTTGTCCTTTGGCACAATATGTCCGGCGGAATTTTCAACATCTATGAAATTCTTCCTGGCTTTATAATCTGCCTTTTCGTTTCTGTTGTAGTAAGCCTTCTTGATAAAAACAAAGATGCAGAAATGCTTGCAGAATTCGATGAGTACAAAACACTAAGTAAAAAATAAATTCTGATTGACTATCATTTTCATACTTGAAATTTCATGTCATTGCCCGGCTAAAGGTTAAACTTTGTCGGGCAGTTTTTTTTTGAATAAATCTATTTACAAACGTTTCTTTTAGTAGTAACATAAAGATGCTGAAACTTTTTCAAAGCAAACAAAAATTCATTCTTACATTAGGAGAGTGCAATAAAAACTTCGTCTGAAATAGCGTCAAAGTTTTTATTCACAAGTTTGCGTTGCAAACTTCCTTATCAACTGCATATTCTCATTTCATTGCGAATATGCTCAAAAAAGCCAAATCGGAAATTGAAATTTCCTCATTGACTTTTTATAGGAGAAACAATATGAAAAAACTTATTTTTATTGCAGCCCTTTTTTCTGCATTTTCAGTTTATGCCAAGCCAGCAAAAAAAGTTAAAATAGGAATTGCAAAAATTGTTCAGCACGTTGCCTTGGACGACATTGAGCGTGGCGTAATTGATGCAATAAAAGACGCTGGAATCGATGCGGATTACGACTTGCAAAACGCAAACGGAGATGTTGGAACCGCAGCCCAAATTGCAAATCAGTTTAAAGCGGAAAAAGTGAACGTCGCGGTTGGAATAGCAACACCAGTAGCGGTCGCGCTTGCCACAGCAATAAAAACTACGCCAGTTGTCTTTGGAACAGTTACAGATCCAGTTGGAGCCGGACTTGTCTCAACTGTAGAACATGGTCAGCGCAATGTAACTGGAATGAGCGATGCGATTCCGACAGAGCAGCACATAAAGCTTTTTAAGGAAGTCGCCAAAATAAAAACTCTTGGATATATTTACACAAGCAACGAAGACAATTCTGCAAGCGCGCTTTCACTTGTGGAAAAAGGATGCAAAGAAGCAGGAATAAATCTTGTAACTCAAAGCATTACAAAATCAGATGAAGTAAAACAAGCTGCACAAGCAATTGTAAGCAGAGTGGACGGAATTTATCTTTCCACAGACAACACAGTTTTCAGTGCAATTGCAAGCCTTGTAAATGTTTTTGGAAAAGCAAAAAAGCCGATTTTTTCAGGAGACGTTACAGCAGCAAAAGAAGGCGGAATTTTTATGGCAAGCGGATTCAACTATTATAAAGCAGGCCGCGCGACTGGCGAAATGGTTGTGAAAATTCTTAACGGAGCAAAACCTGCAAGCCTTCCTGTAAGATTTATGACAGATCCTTCTGATTCAGATTTTCTGATTGATTTGGATTCAGCCAAAAACTGCGGAATTTCAATAGACCAAAAATATATTGATTCGGCAAACTTCATATATCAAAACGGAAAACTTTCAGAAAAATAAAAGCTTATGATTTCATCAATAATAATTGAAGGACTTATTTACGGAATCATGGTTCTGGGTGTTTTTTCAACATTCAGAATCTTGAATTTCTGCGACATGACAGTTGATGGCTCTTTTCCTTTGGGAGCTTGCGTTCTTGCAGCTTGTCTTTTAAAAGGCATAAATCCGGCGGCATCGATTTTTATTTCATTTTGCTCAGGACTTGCAGCAGGCCTTATAACAAGCGCGGTTTACACAAAACTAAAAATTCCAGATTTGCTCGCAGGAATTCTAACAATGACAATGCTTTATTCCGTGAATCTTAGAATTATGTCAAACAAAGCGAATGTTTCTTTTTTAAAGATTCCGACATTGTTTTCAAAGATTTCTGATTCAATGTACGAATATTTTCCTTCAGTTGATCCGCAGTGGGGAATTGTTGTTTTTCTGATTATTTTTGTTTTTGCACTAAAGGCTCTTCTCGATCTTTTTTATCATACTGACCTTGGACTCACAATGGGCGCGCTCGGAGCAAATCCGCAGCTTATAGTTTCGCAGGGAATAAATCCAAGCATTTTAAGAGGAATTGGAATTTGCTTTGGAAACGGGCTTGCAGCTTTGGCAGGAGCTTTTGCGGCAATGTACAATGGCTTTGCTGACGTTGGAATGGGAACTGGAATTGTAGTTTCAGGGCTTGCTTCTTTAATGCTCGGAGAATTTGCAATCCGCTCAAATAAAATTTCAGTGCAGACATTCCGTGTAATAGCAGGCTCTTTTATTTACAGAGCGCTTATGATGCTTGCCCGCAGCTACGGATACAAAATCCACATAACGCCGAACGACTTAAAACTTGCAACAGGAATTTTAATTATAATCTGCCTTATTATTTCCCGCACAAATTTAAAAGAAAAATTCAAATCGTCTAAAAACGGAGCTTCAAAATGATTGAGCTAAAAAACATTGGAATTACATTTAACAAAAATACTCCAGACGAAAACACCGCGCTTAAAAACATAAATCTTTCAATTAATAAAGGCGACTTTATAACTGTAATCGGAAGCAACGGAGCCGGAAAATCAACTTTGTACAATGTTATTTCCGGAACATATTCACCAACTGAAGGCTCGATTTTTCTTGAAACAGAAAACGGAATAAAGGACATAACAAAAGACAAAGAATACAAACGCGCAAAATACATCGGACGAATTTTTCAAAATCCGCTTTTAGGAACAGCCGGAAAAATGTCGCTTGAAGACAACATGATCATTGCATCAAAAAAAGGATTCAAAGGACTAAAAATCAGCCTGAACAATAAAACACGCAGTTTTTTTAGAGAAGAGCTTTCTAAGCTGAACATGGGTCTTGAAAACCGGCTCGGCGACAATGTTGAGCTTTTTTCAGGCGGACAAAGACAAGCTCTAACACTTCTTATGGCTGTAATGTCAAAGCCATCTCTTCTTTTGCTTGACGAACACACGGCCGCCCTTGACCCTTCAAACGCTGCGATTGTAATGGAGCTTACACGGAAATTTGCAAAGGAATACAATCTCACAGTTATGATGGTAACTCACAATATGCAGCACGCTCTTGACTATGGTTCTCGGCTTTTGATGATGGATTCAGGCGAAATTATAATGGACATAGGAAAAGAAGAAAAGCAAAAACTTACAATGGATTCAATAATTGAAAAATTCCGCGCCATAAAAAAGCATTCGCTTCAAAACGACCAGATGCTGCTTCAATAATCCTGCGGAAACTTTGCTTAATTGTATTTTTCCTTGAGCCTTGCTATAATCCGTTGCTATGAGAATTTGGCTTAAATATTTAATTGGCATTGCAATCGGTTTAATTTCCGCCCTTGTTTTTTCACCTTCAACAGTTCAGGGACAAGCGGCTCTTGATTTTATTGTGGAAATTGCAGTCCGCTTTGGAAGATACGCGCTTCTTCCAGTTTTGTTTTTTTCTGTTTCAATTTCATTTTTTAAGCTTCGGGATGAAAAACTTTTAACAAAAGCTTCAGCCTGGACTTTCGGCGTAATATTTTCATCATCATTCGCGCTTATGCTTTTAGGACTTGTTTCCGCGCTTGCAATAAAACTTCCGCGCATTCCAATCACAACTGAAAAAGCTTCCGAAGTTTCTTCATTTGCATGGCAGACTTTGATAACCAAACTTTTTCCTTTTTCCGGGTTTGAATCTTTGATGGACGGCGCATATCTTTTGCCTTGCTTTATCTTTGCAGGACTTGCAGGAGCTGGAGCCGCCAGTGATAAAAACGCTTCAAAAGCCGCAGTCGGACTTTTTGATTCCCTTAGCAAAGTATTTTACATTGTATTGAGTTTTTTCATTGAAATTTTCGCAGTCGGAATGATTGCCGTAATGTGCCGCTGGACAATAGATTTTATTTCGGCAATAAGCAGCGGAGTTTACAACGGACTTATAATAATGCTCACTGCTGATTTACTCATCGTAGCCTTTATTATCTATCCGCTAATATTAAGATTTCTTTGCCATGAAATGCATCCTTACAGGGTCTTGTATGCTTCCATTTGTCCTTTTTTGGTCGCATTTTTCAGCGGAGACACAAACCTTGCGCTTGCATTAAATCTTCGCCACGGAAAAGAAAGCCTCGGAATAAAAAGAAGAATCAACGCATTTTCGTTTCCGCTTTTTTCTATTTTTGGACGCGGAGGAGCAGCTTTAGTCCAGGCAGCTGGCTTTGTTCTTATTTTGCGCTCTTACTCAAGCCTTGGAATTCCAGTGCTAGACGTTTTGTGGATTGCAGGAGTTTCTTTCTTGCTTTCATTTGCTTTGGCAGAAATTCCTTTGGGCGGACCGTTTGCCGCAATAACTTCGATGTGCCTTTTGTACGGACGTGGATTTGAATCCGGCTATCTTCTTTTAAAAAATGCAGTTCCCGTTATCTGCGCCTATGCAGCCGGAATCGACGCTCTTACCGCAATGTTCGGAAGTTACATAATCGCCGTAAAAACAAAAATGATTCAGCATCAGGAGCTTAGAAAATTCATTTAAAATGAACATCTGCCTTTTTTCCCCGGAAGAAATTTTAAATCCGCTTGACATTCAAGATGAGCGCGCCCAGCACATTCTGAAAATTCTGCATAAAAAAGAAGGTGAAAGCTTTTCAGCAGGAATCATAGGAGGTCAGGCCGGAACTGCCATAATAAAAAAAATTTCTGTTGAAGAAAAAAAATCTTCCGACGGAAAAAAAACATTCAAAGGCGGAAAAATTTATTTTGACTTCACACCAGAATCCGACGGAAAAAAACTTTATCCTCTTAAAATGATTATTGGATTTCCCCGGCCGATTCAGCTCAAGAGACTTTTGCGCGACATGGCTTCTTTGGGAGTGCAGGAAGTTCATCTTACAGGAACAGAGCTTGGTGAAAAATCGTATTTAAAATCAGATATTGCAACAAAAGGCGAAGCAAAAAAATTTCTTTTGGACGGAAGTGTTCAAGCAGGCTCTACTCAAATCCCTAAACTTTTTATTCACCAAACGCTAGAAAACTGCCTTGAACAAATTGACCTTGAAGGAAAACTTTTTGCGCTTGACAACATTGAGCCTTCACAAAGCCTTTCATGCGCATTAAAAGAAAAACCGCAAAAAGCAGTAGCCGCAATTGGAAGCGAGCGCGGCTGGACAAATTCCGAACGTCAGCTTTTTAAGCAAAACGGCTTTGAGCTTTTAAGCATGGGAAAAAGAATTCTACGGACTGAAACAGCATCAACTGTCGCAGCTTCACTTATCTTGGATTCAATGGGAGTTTTGGACTAAAATGATAAAGAGAACAGGACACGCTGACTTGCCGCTTCATGTTGGAACAGTTCCCAAATGGCTTGCAGACAGAATGCGCGACCTTGGAACTTTGATTGTAGAATCGCTTTTAATTCAATATGGAAAAAAAGAGGTTTTGCGCAGGCTAAGCGATCCTTTATGGTTTCAGTCATTTGGAGCAGTTCTGGGAATGGACTGGCATTCTTCCGGAATAACAACAAGCGTAATGTACGCCTTGAAGCGTGGAATAAATCCGCGGGCTAGAGAATTCGGACTTTGCGTTTGCGGCGGAAGAGGAAAATATTCGCGCAGAACACCGCAAGAACTTTTATATTTAAGCGAAGCGACAGGTTTAGACGGAACTTCTCTTGTAAACGCAAGCAGGCTTTCAGCAAAAGTAGACGGGGCCGCAGTTCAAGACGGATTTCAGCTTTATCAGCACAATTTTATTTTAAGCGACCAAGGCGACTGGGCAATTGTTCAGCAAGGAATGAACACTCAAACCAAAACAGCACGCCGCTACCATTGGTGCTCGCAAAATTTAAATTCATTTATTGAAGAGCCGCATTCAGGAATTACAGGAGAAAACAAAGGCCTGATTTTAAATCTCACGGATTCTTCTGCAGCCAGCACAAGAAATTCAATTCTTGCACTTTCAAAAGAAAAGCCTGAAAAAATAATCGCCGAAATAAAATCCGTGCAAGAACTTGGACTTCCACAAAAAATTCAGCAAGAGCTTTTTGAAGACAAAACTGAAATCCAAATTCAAAATGAAAGGAGCATAACACTTCCTTCTCATCATAATGTTACAGAAAAAGATGTGGACTTAAAAAGGCTTGGCGCAGTTCTTGCAACCGCCTATGAAAGTCCTGCAAAAAATTTTGAAAGTCTTCTTTTAACTCCGGGGCTTGGTCCTAGAACATTGCAATCCTTGACTTTAATCAGCGAAGTAATAAATGGAACTCCAAGCAGATTCAAAGATCCGGCAAGATTCAGTTTTGCCCACGGCGGAAAAGACGGACATCCATTTCCTGTTCCGCTTAGAATTTACGATGAAAGCATAAGAGTTCTAGGAGACGCAATAGAAAAATCAAAGCTCGGCTACAATGACAAAAGCCAATGCATAAACAGGCTTCATGCGGCCGCTCTTCAGATAGAAAAAAACTGCGATCCAAAAGCTGACTTTGACAAAGCAATCAGCTATGAAAAGCAGAATTCAGTTCGCTGGGGCGGAAAAACAGTCTAGCGTTTGCTAAGCATTTTATTTACAAGAACAGTTCCAATAAACTGAATCAGCTCAACAAGCACAAGAATAACAACAACAGCCGCAATCATTACATCAGTGCGAAATCTTTGGTAACCGTATCGAATTGCCAAGTCTCCAAGTCCGCCACCGCCAATTGTTCCAGCCATCGCAGAATATCCAATCAAGTTTATAATTGTAAGCGTTATTCCTGAAATCACAGACGGAAAAGCTTCCGGAATAACAACTTTATAAATAATCTGCCAGTTTGTTGAGCCCATTGCTCTTGCAGCCTGAATCATTCCAGAATCAACTTCGCTTAAAGCAGTTTCTATTACACGAGCAACAAAAGGAGCAGCGGCAATGCTAAGCGGAATAATCGTAGCTTCTGTTCCAATACTTGTTCCCAGCATAAGACGTGAAAGCGGAAAAAGCACAATCATCAAAATGATAAACGGAAAAGAACGCAAGACGTTTACAATCCGGCTTAAAATCTGATTCAAAATTGGACGCGGAGAAATTCCAGTCGGATTTGTAATGTAAAGCAAAACGCCCACAGGAAAACCAAGCACAAGAGAAAATAATGTAGAAAAGAAAACCATTTCCAAAGTCTGCAAAGACGACTGTCCAACTAAAGCAAAAATCTGACTCATTTTTTTCCTCCAGAAATGTCTTCAACAAGAATGCCCTGCTCCCTTAAAAAATCAAGAGCCTTTTTTATTTCAGTTTTTTTGCCGGAAAAATCAACAAACAAAGCTCCAATGTCTTCATTCTTTATACGCTGAATTCCACCTGCCCTGATATTGAATTCCACATCGAACAGCTTTGCCATGCGGCTCAAAACAGGCTCTCCGGTTTTTTCTCCAATAAAATGAAGCTCAAACTGCCCGCCTTCATCAGACCAGCGCACAATTTCATCTTTTGAATTCGAAGAAATTCCTCTCATAAATTCTTTTGTAACTTCTGACTTAGGACAGCTGAAAATTTCCTTTACGCTTCCCTGCTCCACAATTTTTCCAGAATCAACAACCGCAACCTGCTCACAAGCATCGCGCACAACTTCCATCTGATGAGTAATCATTACAACTGTCAAATTCATTTTCTTTTGAATGTCGCGGATTAAATTCAAAATTGAAGTTGTTGTCTGCGGATCAAGAGCGCTCGTAGCTTCATCGCAAAAAAGAATATCAGGCTGAGTTGCAAGCGCACGGGCAATCGCAATTCTCTGTTTTTGTCCGCCGGAAAGTGTGCTTATAGGAGAAGCGGCTCTGTCTTCAAGTCCAACAAGCTTTAGCATTTCCTGAACACGCGGCTTTATAACTTCTTTTGGAGTTCCGCAAATTTCAAGAGGATAAGCAACATTTTTTTCAGCAGTCCTTGAACTGAACAGATTAAAATTCTGAAAAATCATGCCAATCTTTCTGCGGCGCAAAATAAGCTCGCGTTTTCCAAGGTTATCAACTCTGTCGTTGTCATAAAAAATTTCACCTTTGTCCGGCTTTTCAAGAAGGCTTATCAAACGCACAAGACTGCTTTTTCCAGCTCCGCTTTTTCCGATTATTCCAAAAATTGTATTTTCTGGAATATCCAGTGAAATTCCATTTACAGCGGCAATTTTTCCGTTTGGACCTGAATATGTTTTTTTCAAATTGTTAAGTTTAATCTGCATAATAAAATAATAGTGAAATTCAAGTTGTGCTACAAGAAGATTTTCTTTATAGCCAGCTATAGTTTTTTCTAATAAATCAGTATAACAATAAACTATCGTTAGTTTTTATTTAATTCCTGATTTTCCGCGCGCAATAAAATCCATTTTTCTAGCTTGGCGACGTAACGAATGGTCGGGAGTTTTTATATTTTCAATCTGCGCATTATACTGAATTCGCTCCTTACGTTCGTTAGCCCAAACTGGAATTTGAGGATGCAAATCGCCTTTTTTAACGTACTGCTCCCATTCTTCTGGCTCTGGAATTTCAAAGCTCATTTTTTCTCCCGTAACAGGATGAATAAACGCCAATGTTCTTGCATGAAGAGCAAGCCTATGAAAGGGGTCAGTTCTGGCCCTATAATTTTCGTCTCCGGCAAGCGGATAATGCCTTGAAGCCAAATGCGCCCTTATCTGATTTTTCTTGCCTGTATCCAAAGAAAGCTCAAAAAGCGTATGGGTTCTGCCCCGTAACACAACACTGAAATTTGTGCGTGCCTCGCAAGTTTCAGCCTTGTCATCAAGTTTTTTTGGAACATAGCCTTGATGGCACGCATTTTTTGCAAGCGGTTCATCTATAAGGCCAAAGTCCGGCAATTCAGGATGATTTCTTCTAGGATTTTCCGCAACAGCCCTGTAAAGCCTATCTGTAACCATAGTTTTCCAAGTGGACATTATTTTTTTCTGTACCCTTTCATTCAAGGCAAACATCATAACTCCGCTTGTGTCTCTGTCCAAACGATGCACAACAAAAGGCCGGTGACTTTCAGAAAAAGTTCCTTTTTTACGCATAATTTTTTCCAGAAGCTCAATCGCAGTGCGAGATTTGCTTCCCGGATAAGGAACAGAAAGAAGCCCAGAAGCTTTGTTTATAACAACAATATCCTTGTCCTCGTATAGAATTTCTATGCGTTCCTTTCCATAGTCGCTTTTATGCTCTCTCTTATATCTTGTGCTGGCTTTTACAAAATGCAAAGTTTCTTTCATATCTCTACTATATAAATAATCTGAATAAAGTTCAAACGTTGCGCACAAAGATAAAAAAACATTAGACATCAAATGCTAAGAATGATAATATTAGTACAACTAATTTTTATCGGAGCTAAAAATGGATTTGCCTTTAATCGATGTTGAAATTCCAGAGGGAACAACAGAAATAACAGGAACAACTTTTCACAACCACCGCATGGTTTCTTCTATAAAAATTCCAGAAAGCGTCCTTGTAATCGGAGAAAACGCTTTTGCTGACTGTGTAAATTTAAAGTCGGTTGTGCTTCCTCCAAATTTAATGGCAATCGGAAAACGTGCATTTTACAACTGCGCATCCCTTGAGTCCGTGGACATTCCGTCAAACATCACTACAATTGAAGAAGGAACTTTCGAAGACTGCACAGGGCTTCAGTCAATCGTCTTGCATGAAAACATTACTTCCATAAATGAAAAAGCATTCGCAAACTGCACCGGAATAAAAAACCTTGTTCTTCCAGACAACTTGATTTCATGCGCAAAATCAGCATTTCCAAACAGCGAAAAATATCTTCCAATCAACAAAAACTACAAATACGAAGACGGAATGATGTTCAACACATTTAACAGTATGCTTTTATTTTACAGCGGAAGCAAAAAAAATGTGGCGACTCCTAAAGGAATAAAAGGAATCGGAAGAAGAGCCTTTTTTGGAACAGACATGGAATCTGTAAGAATCAGGGAAGGCGTTATAAGCATCGGAGAAGAATCTTTTGTAAACTGCGGAAGCGAAACAAAAGTTATAATTCCAGAATCAGTAGATTTTATTGAAAACAGCGCATTCGGAACTTCTGTAAAAATATTCTGCAAAAAAGCTTCATACTCGGAAAACTGGTGCCGCAACAATCCAAACTGCGTTCAGCTTGAAGACGAAGAATTTTAATATTAGCCTACACTAACTTGTGTTTTTAATGTATATTTTAACCGGCAAAAAATTTTTCGGAGGAATATATGAAACACAAGAATCTACGGAATTCACTGGCAGCGGCAATTTTTATAGTTGCGTCAGGAATTTCAATAGCTGTAATGGCAGCCTGTTCAAAGCCAAAAGCTCTGCCAGACGGAACATTTTCTGGCAAAGCGGACGGAAGAAACGGCGCAATTGAAATCGCATTTTCTGTAAAAGACGGAAAAATCACTTCAACAGAAATCCTGAAAGAAGAAGAAACAGACTTTGCAAAACCCGCAATAAAGTCAATTCTTGAAAAATTCGCTTCCACAGGAAAAGCAGCCGGAATCGATACAGTTTCAGGCGCAACGATAACTTCCAAGGCAACTTTAGCGGCTTTGGAAAACGCAATAAATTCAGCCCACGGAAAAAAATCAGAGCAAGCAGAATACAAGGACACTTCCTGCGACATTGTTATAATCGGAGCTGGCGGAGCTGGACTTTCTGCGGCAACAGAAGCTGCAAGCAAAGGCGCAAAAGTAATTGTCCTTGAAAAAATGGGAAACGCAGGCGGAAACACAATTTCTGCGACAGGCGGACTTAACGCAAGTGAAACTTCAATTCAAAAGAAACTTGGAATTCAAGACACAAACGAGCAGTTTTTTGAAGACACAATGAAAGGCGGACACTACAAGAACAATCCAGAGCTTGTACGCAACATGACTGAAAAATCTGCGGAAACTGTAGACTGGCTTATTTCAATTGGTGCAGATTTGACTGATGTTGGAAAAATGGCAGGCTCAACAAACAAACGCACTCACCGGCCGCAAGGAGGAGCTGCTGTTGGCTCAAATTTGATTCCTGCTCTTGAAAAAGCCGCATTGAACGCTGGAGCAGAAATCCGCTATTCAAACAAAGTTCTTGACATAATCGAAAAAGACGGAAAAGCAGCCGGCGTAAAAGTTTTTGCAGGAAGCAATGAATACACAATCAGCGCAAAAGCCGTGATAGTTGCAACAGGAGGATTCGGCGCAAATCCGCAGATGGTCGTTTCCTACAAACCTGAACTTGAAGGATTTGGAACTACAAACCATAAAGGCGCAACTGGAGACGCATTCAGCTGGATAAAAAAATTCAATGCCGGTCTTACTCAGATGGAAGAAATTCAAACTCACCCGACAGTTGTTCCGGGAAACGGCACAATGATAACAGAAGCTGTCCGCGGAAACGGAGCAATTCTTGTAAACCGCGACGGAAAAAGATTCTGCACAGAAATGGCAACCCGCGATGTAATGTCAAAGGCCATTCTTGCGCAAAAAGGAAAAACTGCATTTCTTGTATTTGACCAGGATGTTCGTGAATCTTTAAAGGCAATTGAAACTTATATAAAGAATGCCCTTATTACCCAAGGCGAAACCGCAAAAGAGCTTGCAGAAAAACTTGAAATTCCAGCGGATGAATTTGAAAAGACAATGGCAGATTATGCGCAGATTCAAAAATCAGGAAATGACCCGCTTGGCAGGAAAGCTTCAGAAATGCCGCGGCCGCTTACAAAAGCTCCGTTCTATGCTGTTGAAGTAGGGCCTGCTGTTCATCATACAATGGGCGGAATCACAATAAACACAAAGGCGCAAGTTTTGGACACAGACAAAAATCCAGTTCCAGGACTTTATGCGGCTGGTGAAGTTACAGGCGGAATCCACGGCGCAAACCGTCTTGGAGGAAACGCAGTAGCAGATATTTGCATCTACGGAAAAATCGCTGCCGACACCGCGCTTGAAGAAATTAAAAAATAAAACGCAAGATTATCCGCTCTAGCAGGGTAATGACAAATAGGCAAAATCTTAACTGCCATTTCCAGACCTTGCATCATTCCCGTGTCCTAGACCTTGTGTCATTCCCGTACTTGATACGGGAATCTTCTATAAAAACAAAAATGCTCCAGATATTTTACCTGGAGCATTCTTTTTAACTTGAATATGTTAAGAAACTACTCTTTATATGGTTCTGTTGGCTTTTCAGTAACTTTTATATACTTAGTTGTTTCGGTTTCTTTTTCATCCTTAAATGTGTCAGTCAATTCTGAGCCAGAAATTGTGTAAGTTTCTGACCAGCCTTCAGCTTCAAACTTTTCAGAATCCCATTTACCATTTTTATATTCATATACAGTAAAACCAGTTAAAGTCAATGTATTTCCGCTACTTGTAAAAGTAGCTTCAGTTTCTACGAAATATCCAACAGAAGAAGCCTTCCCTTTATCAACATCATCCTGGTCAAAATATTTGTATGTTTTCCCAGTTGTGTCGCTAGTAAATTCGATGTAGGTTTTAGCGTATTTAGTAAAACCATCTTTTTCTTCTTCTACAGAAATCCAGTACGCTTTTTCTGTTCCGCTAATACCCAATGTTGAGCTAGACACATCATCATCGTCATCATCATCAGACTTGCAGCCTACAAATGCAAGCGCAAGAACCATAGCTGCCAATACAGCTGAAATTTTAGCAAACTTTCTCATAAGTTCACTCCTTATAAATTGAATTTGCCAAACAAGAACTCTGTAATGCAGAATCGCTTTTATTTGGTTCTCCAAGTATACCCCCCCCCAGGAATTGTCAAGTACTTTGAGGAATTTTTATGATTTTTTTTGAAAATAAATTTTCTGCCATTCCAGTGTTTGCCCTTGTGTCATTTTCATGCTCCGACGCGGGAATCTCTCATTAAAACCCAAAATCCGCCTTCGCCCTATCAATTGCAACAATCCACACAATAAAGTAAAATAAAGTTCAACTTAGAACTTTGAGGGATTTATGATTTTTTCACCTATAGAAATCGAAGAAACAGTAAATATGTTTATGCGCCAAAAACTCGACGTAAGATGCATAACAATGGGAATATCTCTTTTAGACTGCGCGGATTCAGATGCAAAAAAAGCAAATCAAAAAATCTATGACAAAATAATGCGCTATGCCGGAAACCTTGTGCGTGTAGGCCAGGACATAGAAAAAGAATTCGGAGTTCCAATCATCAACAAAAGAATTTCTGTAACTCCAATCGCACTGATCGCTGGAGCAAGCGGAGAAAAATCCTACGTTGAATACTGCCGCACGCTGGACAAATGCGCAAAGGAACTCGGCGTAAATTTCATTGGTGGATTCAGCGCGCTTGTTCAAAAAGGAATCACATCGGCAGATAGAATTTTAATTGATTCAATTCCAGAAGCTCTTGCAACAACAAATTTTGTCTGTTCAAGCGTAAACGTGGGAACAACAAAAAACGGAATCAACATGGATGCCGTAAAGCTCATGGGAGAAACAATAAAGAAGACTGCCGAAGTCTCCCGCAACTGTGAAATCAATGGCTGCGCAAAGCTTGTAGTCTTTACAAATGCGCCGGAAGACAATCCGTTTATGGCAGGAGCATTTCACGGACCTGGAGAAGGAGACGCTGTAATCAACGTTGGTGTTTCAGGACCTGGAGTTATTCTTGCAGCCGCCCGCGAATACAAAGGCCGCCCAATAAACGAACTTGCAGACGGAATCAAAAAAATGGCATTTAAAATTACACGCATGGGACAAATGGTCGGAACAGAAGCCGCCAAACGCCTTGGTGTAAATTTCGGAATCCTAGACCTTTCCCTTGCTCCTACACCGGAAGTTGGAGACAGTGTTGCCCGCATTCTTGAAGAAATCGGACTTGAAGGAGCAGGCGCGCCGGGAACAACAGCAGCTCTTGCAATGCTTACCGACATGGTAAAAAAAGGCGGTGTAATGGCTTCAACAAACGTAGGAGGATTAAGCGGCGCATTTATTCCTGTAAGCGAAGACGAAGGCATGATTAACGCCGTAAAGCAGCATTCCATTACTCTTGAAAAACTTGAAGCAATGACTTGTGTTTGCTCTGTAGGACTTGACATGATTGCGATCCCAGGCGACACGCCTGCAACAACAATCAGCGGAATCATGGCAGATGAAATGGCAATTGGAATGGTAAACAATAAAACAACCGCAGTGCGCCTTATTCCAGCTCCAGGGAAAAAAGCCGGTGAATGGGTTGAATTCGGAGGACTTTTGGGAGGCTGTCCTGTAATCGATGTAAACAAATTCGGCTGCGCAGACTTTATAAACCGCGGCGGAAGAATCCCAGCTCCAATTCATAGCTTCAGAAACTAACTATTAAAAAAATATTCAGTCAAGCCGGATAATGCATCTTTACTTTATCTGTCATTATCGGGTAAGTTGTATATTTTCTGTCATTCCCCAGCTTGACTGGGGAATCTCTTTTCATCTTTACGCAGCAATAGACTTTTAAAACTAGCTCATGGTATAATCAGCGCATGAAACACAATATGCAAATTTTACAAGAGCTAGCCGCAAAAAACGGACCTCTTTGCGTTGGACTAGACACAGATCCGTCTTATATTCCACAGAATTTAGTTGAAAAATTTTCTCCGGCGCAAGCTGTTCTTGAATACAATAAACTTTTAATAAAGAAAATCACAGAAGACAAAAGCGCCTGCTGCTTTAAAGTCCAGATTGCTTACTACGAGGCAATGGGAATTGAAGGACTTAAAGTTTATGCCGAGACTTTAAAAGCTGTAAAAGACTCCGGGCTAATCTGCATTTCCGATATAAAAAGAGGAGACATTGCAGCCACAGCAAGCGCGTATGCAAAAGCCCATTTTTCAGGCGATTTTGAATCAGATATAATCACAATAAATCCTTACATGGGATTCGACACATTAAAGCCTTTTACAGAATTCTGCGCTTCCAAAGGAAAAGGAATTTTCGTTCTGCTTAGAACAAGCAACCCGGGAATGATAGATATTGAACAAAAAGAATTGAAATCGGGCGGCCGTGTGCTCGATGAAGTCGGAAAAGAACTGGAACGTCTCAGCAATCAGATGAAGGAAACTTTTTCGGAGCAAACCTGCAGCCCTGTTGGAGCAGTTGTAGGATGCACAGAAGAAAGTGATGCAAATTATCTTAGAAAAACCTATAAAGATATTTTCTTTTTAATTCCAGGATACGGCGCACAAGGTGGAGCCGCAAGCATTTGCGCATCCCTTTTAAAAAATGCAGGCGGAACAGTAAATTCTTCCCGCGGAATTCTATGTGCTTGGAAAAAAGATTCAACTTGCATAAAAAAACAGCAAGACGGAAAACTTCTTTCATTTGATGACATAGTAGAAGCCGCCGCAAAAGCCGCTATAACTTCAAAGAATGAATTAACTAACATTCGGTAATACTAATAAACACAAAACTAACGGTCATTAACAAGGGGTTTTTATGGATAAACCAGAAATTGACAAAGACGGAAACGGACTTCTTTTTTCAGGAAATGCAAAAGTTACAGAATGCAAACAAATTCACAGCAATGTGTTTCTTTTAGAAACAGAACTTGAACTTGAACGAAAAACCCAAGTTTCACCTTTGCCAGGCCAGTTTTATCTTATAAAAAGCGCAAGAAGCAATGTTCAGTTTGGCCGCCCAATAAGTGTTTATCATGCCGAACGAAAATCTGATACCATTTTAAGGGTACAGTTTTTAATCTTGCAAAAAGGTGAAGGTACAGTTGAGCTTTGCCACCTTTTTAAAAACGACTTAGTAGAACTGTCTGGCCCCTTAGGTAACAGTTTTGAAAAAGCAGAAGGAAAACTTTGTATTTGCGGAGGCGGAATTGGAGTTGCTCCGGTTGCAAATTTTGCTTCATCGCTTTCACCAAAAAGCTATGACTTCTACGCAAGCTTTAAAAGTGGCTCTTATGGCTTGGAAAATGTAGACCCGGAAAAACTTGTAATAACAACCGATGACGGTTCTGTCGGAATCCACGGAATGGTAACAGCCGCACTGACATCTGACACCATAAAAAACGAAGGGTACAGCGCAATATATGCCTGCGGTCCTGCACCAATGCTAGCCTATATACAAAAAATTGCAAAAGAAGCAGGCGTAAAATGCTTTTTAAGCATAGAAAAAAAGATGCTTTGCGGAGCCGGAGCTTGCCTTGGATGCACAGTACACACAAAAGAAGGAAACCGCAGGGTATGCAAGGACGGCCCTGTTTTTAACGCTGAAATCCTCGAATTTGAAAAACCAGTTTGTGCAAAGAAAAATCCATTGCCGCAAGACATAGAGCCAAACTTAACTGTTGAAATTGCAGGAATAAAATTTAAAAATCCAGTAATCGCAGCAAGCGGAACATTCGGCTTTGGACAAAACTACCGCGGATTTTTCAATGTTTCAAAGTTAGGCGGAATAAGTTCAAAAGGTCTTACACTAGATCCAAAGAAAGGAAATTCCGGTGAGCGTGTTATCGAAGTTTCATCTGGCGACATAAATTCAATAGGACTTGAAAATCCTGGAGTTCCGCATTTTATTCAAAACGAGCTTCCGGAAATGCTAAAGCTGGACACGGTTTCAATTGCAAACCTCGCAGGCCACGACCTTGATTCCTACGTAAAAGGCGCAGAACTTTTAGAGAAAACTTCAGTTCCGGCAATTGAACTGAACATAAGCTGTCCAAATGTAAAGGCAGGCGGAATGGCATGGGGAATAGCTCCAGAAGCAGCTTTTACTTGTGTCAGCGCAGTTAGAAAAGCAACATCAAAGCCTTTGATTGTAAAACTATCTCCGAACGCACCGGATTTAGTTTCTGTAGCACTTGCCTGCATAAAAGCCGGAGCAAACGCATTAAGTCTAATAAACACAATTCAAGCAGTGGCAATTGATATTGAAAGTGGACGCCCAGTGTTTGACAACATAAAAGCCGGACTTTGCGGACCTGCCGTAAAACCAATTGCGCTCCGCATGGTCTATGACGTTGTAAAAGCAATAAATTCACTTCCAAAGGAACAGCAAATTCCTGTAATCGGCTTGGGCGGAATTTCAAAATGGCAAGACGCAGTTGAATTTATAATGGCAGGAGCAGCTGCAGTTCAAGTCGGAACGGCAACTTTTTCAAATCCAAAGACAATGATAGAAATCATCGAAGGGCTAAAAAAATTTATGCAATCCCACGGATACAAAAAGATTGACGACTTGCGCGGAATTGCACAACAATAGCAAAAACACTGCTGCTCTAATCATTAAGCTTATAAAAACTAAAGTAATAGGTCGAATTTCGAGTTATAA